>JBFMDT010000001.1:0-128932 GCA_040753775.1 Nanobdellota archaeon
AACTAAATCATAAAGTTTATATATAACCTGAAACAAGTAGATTACTTGTACAGCCTTCATTTCTAGGGGGTTTAGAATAAAATGACTCAACAAAACCAGCAGCCAATATTTATACTTGCTGAAAACACGCAGAGAACTAAGGGGAGAGATGCGCAGAGCAACAATATAATGGCAGCCAAGCTAGTTGCAGAAACTGTAAGGACAACTCTTGGGCCAAAAGGCATGGACAAGATGCTTGTTGATTCTATGGGTGATATTATTGTTACAAACGATGGTGTTACAATACTTGAGGAAATGCATATAGAACATCCTGCTGCAAAGATGATTGTTGAGGTTGCCAAGACTCAGGAGAATGAGGTAGGAGATGGAACAACAACGGCGGTCATAATAGCAGGAGAGCTTTTAAAAAATGCAGAAAGACTGCTTGAGCAGGAAATACATCCAACTGTTATAATCAGGGGCTACAGAATAGCTGCTGAAAGGGCCAATGAAACATTAGAGCAGATGGCTGAAAAAATAAATGAAAATGACATTGACATGCTCAGGAAGATTGCAATTACAGCCATGACAGGAAAGGGAGCAGAAACAGCAAAAGAGATGCTGTCTGACTTAATTGTAAGGGCTGTAAAACAAATAACAGAAAAAGAAAATAATAAAATAATCTTGGACACAAGCAACATAAAAATAGAGAAGAAGGTTGGCGGAGGCATAGAGGATTCTGAGTTGATTCAGGGTGTTGTTCTTGACAAAGGCAAGGCCCACAGCGGAATGCCCTCATCTGTAAAAAATGCCAAGATTCTTTTGATAGACTCTGCCATAGAGATAAAAAGCCCTGAAACAGACACAAAAATCTCGATAACAAGCCCTGACCAGATTCAGGCTTTTATAGACCAGGAAGAAAAAATACTGAAAGAGATGGTTGAAAAAATAGCCAAAAGCGGAGCAAATGTTGTTTTCTGTCAGAAGGGCATAGATGACATTGCCCACCACTACTTGTACAAAAAGGGCATATATGCTGTAAGAAGAGTTAGCGAGTCTGATACAAGGCAACTTGCACTTGCTACAAAGGCAAAGATAGTAACTAATTTGGATGATTTGAAAAGCTCGGACTTGGGCTATGCCGGCCTTGTTGAAGAGGCCAAGATTGGGGATGAAGAAATGACCTTTGTCAGGGACTGCAAAAATGGAAGGGCTGTAACAATTTTGATAAAGGGAGGAACAGAGCATGTAGTTGCAGAGGTTGAGAGGGCTGTGAAGGATGCAATAGGAGACATAGCAGCAGGCTTAAAAATTGGAAGGATAGTTGCAGGGGCTGGCTCTGTTGAGGTTGAATTAAGCAGGCACATAAGAAAATTTGCAACAAGCCTTAGCGGCAGGGAGCAATTAGCTATACTAGCATTTGCAGATGCACTCGAAATTATTCCAAGAACCCTGGCTGAAAATGCAGGTCTTGACCCAATAGACATAATAGCTGAGCTAAAGGGAGAGCACGACAAGGGCAAGAAATGGGCTGGAATAAATGTTTTTTCTGGAAAAGTCATGGATGCCTGGAAATCCGGTGTTATTGAGCCATTAAAAATAAAGACACAGGCAATTGAAAGTGCATCAGAGGTGACAGAGCTTATATTAAGGATAGATGATGTAATTGCTGCTTCTGGAATAAACAAGAACGAGCAGCAAATGCCACCAAACATGCCTATGATGTAAAGTATATTATCAAGCATAAAAAAGTTTTAATAAAAGTTGTTCTTTACAATATTATGTATGATGATAATGTCTATAACAATTTAATTGACTCTATAATAAACAATAACTTAGGTTACAGTTCTCAAAATAGTTCTTCTGTGGAAAAGCTAAGATCTTATTACTCTAAAAAATTTAAGCCATTTCTGGAAGCAATTATAAATGAACAGAATTTCAGCATAGAACACTTAATAAATTGTCTATCAAAGTCAAAGGATGAAAGGCATAAATTTATCTTGGAATCAATAAAAAGAGATTTTGCGAAAGATATAGCTTTAGAAAAAACAATAGAAGAGATATTCAAGCCAGATAGCCCTTAGAAAGCTTTTTATATTAAGGCATTCTTGCTTAAGTTATGGCAGATGATAAAATAAGGTTGCCAAGCAGCGGTGGCGGGCTTGTAAGGTACTTTGAAGATTACAAGAGCAAGATGGAATTCAAGCCGCATTATGTTATTGCATTTATAGTTCTTGTGATAATAATAGAACTTGTGCTTTACAAGGTGTTTTAGTTTGCAAAATGATGCCAAAAATCAACCCAAAGATGATTGAGCAGGCCATGAGGCGCTTTGGGGTAAAGGAAGAAAAGATAGAGGCATCAGAAGTTATAATAAAGACACCCGAAAAGGACTTGATAATAAATAACCCAAGTGTAAGCAAGGTCAACATGATGGGCCAAGAAACAATACAAATCATAGGAAATATAACAGAGGCTTCAAAAATATCTGGTGAGGACATTGAAATGGTTGCAGGACAGGCTGGTGTAAGCAAGGAGCTGGCAAAGGCTGTGCTTGAAAAGAATAATGGGGATCTTGCCAAAAGCATCTTGGAACTGAAAAATAAAAAAAGATAGTTATTACTGCCAAACAACAAAATTTAAAAACTTCCATACCATATATAATTAATGGAAAAATTCCAGGAGCATGCTTTATTAGCAAAAAGGGCCTTTCAAACAGCTGACCACTTGGCTTATGTAACATACCCATTATTAAAAGAGGTGAAGCTTATCATAACAATAACAGAAAACTTGTATATAGCAGCAGCTAATTTAATGGACACTGTATTAGAGTATGACAGGCTGTACAAGAGAATTGATCCTTTGGTTAATGACTTTGAAATAAGGTTTGATGTTTTTAAGAATGACTGCGCTAAGAGACATAACATAAACATGGAATTTGCAGGGCTTATACTTGAATTAAGGAATGTGATAAACTCCCACAAAAAAAGCCCAATGGAATTTACAAAAGGCGACAAATTTATTATAGCATCCCAGAACTACCAACTAAAAACACTTACAATAGACAGCATCAAGAATTATGTTTCAAAAGTAAGAGATTTTTCTGCAAAAGTGGATTCTATAACAAAATGATAGATTACATAGACAGCCGTTATATAGAAAACAGCATTGAAGAAGAGATAAAAAGAGCGGACCACTTAATCTACGTTAGCCTGAAATATACAAGGACATGCGATGTTATTAAAAATGTAATTCATAGATTGTCAAACGTCTTTGATTTTGGCATAATTGAAATTCTTGAAAAGGAAAAGAAAAAAAACAAAATAAAAAGCATTCCTGGATCTCCATTGGCAAGAGTAAGCCTGTTAGAAAAATTATTAAAGGGCAAAGTAAAAAAATATATTGCGCTTTACATGATGCTCAGAAAGATTGAAAGGAGCGAATTCATAAGAAGGGACGAATACAGGAAAAATGTTGCATTGCTTGTAAAAGACGCTTCAATCGTGGTTGACATGGCAAGGCTAAAGGAGCTTTTTGAAAAAACCAAGGAATTTGTCAAGTTTGTCAGGGAATTTGAAGTATGACGCAGTTTTTAGGCGTATTAAGCGGGAAGGGTGGTGTTGGTAAGACAACATCGACAATAAACATAGCAGCTGCAATAAATAACTTTGGCAAGAATGTTGCTGCAATAGATGCGAACCTAACTACACCAAATATAGGCCTTCATTTAGGAGTTCCTGTTGTTCCTGTAACAATTCATGACGCACTTAAAGGCAAGGCTCATATAAGCGAAGCAATATACATGCATCCATCAGGAATGAAAGTAATACCTGGAAGCATTTCAATAGACGACTTGAAAAAAGTAGAGCCTGACAATATTGGGCAAATCTTTAGCGACATAAAGGAAATAGATTTGTGTGTTGTTGACAGTCCAGCAGGACTTGGCAACAATACTTTAGCTGTACTGAACGCTGTTGATGATGTACTTGTTGTTACAAACCCTGAGCTGCCATCAGTCACAGACTCCTTGAAAAGCATTAAGTTGGCTGAAAAATTCGGGAAGAATGTTATAGGTGTTGTTGTGACAAGAATGAGCGATAAAACAGACATGTCTATAAAAAACATAGAAACAATGCTTGACAAAAAGGTTATAGGCGTTATTCCGGAAGACAAAAGCGTCAGGCATGCTTTAATAAAAAAAGACGCTGTTGTGCACACCCATCCAAAAAGCAAGGCAGCAATAGCCTACAAAAGGCTTGCTGCAGAATTAATTGGCAGGCCTTACAAAGAACAGCCAAAAGAAGAGCCATTTTTCTACAGATTATTCAAAAGCCTTGGGTTAATTAAATAAAAAGGTTTATATATAATAGATTTCTTAATTATATTATGAAAAGTGATTTTATTCATGGCGGTGCTGGAGCAGGCACAGGTTGAAGATTTATCTAGTTCTAATTATAAAAATATTTATAAACTGAACCTCAATTATATTAATAAATTCAAGGAGGTGTACATGGCGGCATTAGTTTAGTGGCAGAACGTACGGCTGTGGAAAGTCAATTGCAGTTCCCGTACAACGTGGGTTCGATTCCCACATGCCGCCTTTTATAAAAAATGAAACCTGAAATATGTGAAAATTGCTTAAGATGGAAAGAATTTAAGGGAAAATGCAGGTATTACTGGCAGAATAAAAAGGAATGCGGAAGCAAGGTTAAAACAGTAGAAGAAATGCTCAACTTAGACAGACTGAGGTTTGAGGGAAGGGTTTAGCATGAACCTACAGGCATACAAAGGGATGCGAGAATTTTATCCAGAAGAAAAATTAATCCAGAACTATATTGTAAACACTTGGAGGTCTGTTGCATCAAGATATGGCTACAAGGAAGTAGAGTGCCCTGTAATTGAGCCATTGGAGTTGTTTACAGCAAAGTCAGGAGAAGAGATAAAAGAACAGCTGTACACTCTGACAGACAAGGCAGGAAGAAAACTTGCACTGATTCCAGAGATAACCCCGAGCATAGCAAGAATGGTTGTCCAAAAGAACATAATCAAGCCAATAAAGTGGTTCTCAATCCCGCAGTGCTTTAGATATGAAAGAGAGCAGCAAGGCAGGGCGAGATCCTTTTACCAATTAAATTTAGATATCTTAGGGACAGAGAATATACTTGCTGATGCAGAGTTGATAGCAACAGCAGTAAGGATAATGCAGGAATTCAAATTTACAAAAAGAGATTTCTATGTAAGAATAAGCAACAGAAAGATACTAAATAATCTGCTCAGGGCAATAGACATAAAAAATACAAAGGAAGTCTATAAAGTTATTGACAAAAAATTAAAAATAAGCAAAGAGGAATTTGAAAAAGAGCTGAAAAGACTTAAATTAAACAACAAACAAATAGAAGAGCTAAATAAAATATTAAAAATAAATAATGTTAAAATTCTTGGAAGTTATAATATTGATACAAGTGAATTAGAAGAGCTGTTTAACTACCTAAAATTTTATAATGTAACTGACTACTGTAAATTAGACTTGTCCGTTGTTCGCGGCCTGGATTATTATACATCCACTGTCTTTGAGGTTTTTGACAGGTCCATGAAGTTAAGGGCAATTGCAGGCGGTGGGAGGTATGGTAATTTGGCTGATATTTTTGGCAAGGAGAAATGTCAAGGCGTTGGATTTGGAATGGGCGATGTTGTGCTTAAGCTATTCTTAAATGAGAAAAATAAGCTGCCTATGCTAACAAGCGAGTTGGATTATTTCATTGCTATAATTGATAAGTCTTTTTTAAAGGATGCCATAAGGATTGCTGAAAAATTAAGAAATAAATACAATGTGGAAATTAATTTTAGTAGCAAAAATTTGAGCAAGCAGTTGGACTATGCAAACAAGATTAATGCAAAAAACGTTGTAATAGTCGGTCCTAAAGAGCTCTCAAAAAAGAAGGTAAAGATAAAGGACATGAAGACTGGAAAGGAAAAATTAGTCAAAATAAATTCACTTTAACGATTTTCAGGTATAATAATGCAGCATAAAATATAGGCAATTATACCAATACCCATGCTAAGCAAAGTCCCTATAACCCAAAGAACCCTTATGGCTGTTGGATCAATATTAAGATATTCTCCAATGCCGCCACAAACCCCACACAAAATACGATTATTTTTTGATTTATACAGCCTTTTCATTTTTTAATTAAAACCAACAAACTAGTAATAAGCCCAATAATCCTAAAAATATAGCCGAATATAGGTATCAGACCAAGCCCAGCACAAACCAGTTCTACAATGTAATAGTTTTTCAGTTTACTTGCCCTAGTCAATAAGATAATTGCAATAACAAGAGCTCCAATCAAAAATATTGGACTAAGCATTGGAATCAAGCTTAGTGCAAATAATATAAGCATAATAACCTTAAGATTTTTTTCCATAAATTACAAAACTAATATACCTATTTAAATCTTTTTATAACAAGCTTTTTTGATTTAATTCCCTAAAATAAAACTGTATATAAGGTTTTATAAGCTCGCCATCAGTTGTATAAGCTTTCCTATCGAGCATTAATATATTGAAACCATGGTAGTCATAAAGCAATAATTTAGTATCCCGGTCTAACCCAAGCACCAAGGAATCTATTGCTTCAATTAATTTAGCACTTGGGGCTAGATTTCCTATCTCTTCAAAAATAATCTTTCTATGATCTTCCAAAAGTTCTATAATCTTTTTTGTTAATTTATCGTTTTTTTCTCTTTTAATGGATTTGGCATATGGTACACACTGCCATGGAATCCAGCCCTCTTTAAACCTTTTATCATGGTGTTTACAAGAACCAATGCGAGAAATATAGTCTCTTTGGAATTGCTCAAAGGGGATATAATAAAATTTCATTTTTTCATATCTTTTGCAGCAGTATCTTTATCTCGCCAAAATGCTTGCTCTGGCTTAAGATTATCTTTTGCTGGCTGTCCAAATGCAACAGAGGAAGGAAAGTATAAATCTTGTCCTCTCTTCTGTCGCTGCTAACCAACTGCGTAAATGTAAGCTCCTTCTGCTTTGTAAAAAATAACTTTATCTTGCTATAAACTTCCTTTATCAGTTCTGTTATGTCAATCTTTTTTTCCGGGATTTTTAGATTGGCAGTTGTTTCTATCTCTCTCAACCTTCTCAATGTCCTTTTTTTGTCAACTTCCAATGCCTTCTGCAAAGCGTCCATTAAATCCTTCAGGCCCACCTTTTTCCTTCTTGCTAATGGCGTTTTGATTGTCAACCTTGGGTTTTCCAGCAGCTTGATTCTTTCCATTTCTTCATTAAAATTACTTAGCTCCTCTGTCTCTCCTGTAGAGAAAAGCTGCGCATCGAAACCGGCAATATGCTCTGTCAATAATTTATTTGATTTTATTTTAAGCAATATGGCTGCTGCAAGTATGACCTTTCCTGAAATGAAAAAATTCGCCTCCTTCATCTCCCTCAATGCCTTTAGGTACCTTCTGCTCAATAATACAATGTCTATGTCCCATGGGTCCATCTGCCCTGTTCTGACTAACTCATAAATAAGACTCTGCCATGTAACTTCATTCTTCTCCACCAGCATATTATAAAGCATATCTTGCATATTTAACCAAAATAAAGCTTACTTAAATAATTTTCTCAGTAAACTATTTAAATAATAACTACTAAAGAATTGTATGAAAAAAAGGGTGTATATGCTTCTCCTGTTGCTGATATTGCCTGTTGTTTCTGCTGAGCTGTCTGTTACTTCTCAATTAAGGGACACCTACAACATAGGCGACAAACTGATCCTGGAGGGCAGTGTAATTTCGGATGCAACAGATGGAACTTTAAGCTTTATTTTACACTGCGAAAATACAAGCATACAAATAGCAGCGCAAACAATACAAATAAACCAAGAGACAGCCTTTTCCCAGCAGGTTCAGATTCCGGGCTTAATGAACGGCACTTGTAACATATATATTAACCTTATAACTAATACAACAGAAACAGTATCAACTTTCCAGTTTCTTATAACAAAAAGACTTGAAGGAAATTTTGAAATAAATAAAAATGAATTTCAGTTGGGCGATGATATAACAATAACAGGAAACATACAGAAGCTTGATGGTTCTGGGACAACAGGCTCTGCTACAATATACCTAAAAAAGGATGGCATGAATTATAAAATAGAAAATGCTGATTTAAACAATAATTTTACTTACAATACCAAGGCTGTTGCAATACCCTCCGGGCAATACAGTGTAGATGCATCAATAGTAGACCAAAGTGGGAATGAAATGTACTTCACAGATGTACTAGCCTTTGCTGTTTACAATGAACTTTATGTTAATGCCATTCTATCAAAAGACTCATATTTACCAGAAGAGACAATTAACATAAATGGGACTGTAACAAAAAAACTTGGATCAACCCCAACTACAATAAATATAAAATTAACTATAGACAATAAGACTTACATCCTTAACAGCACCTCTTTTTCATTTAGCCTGAAACTTGATAAAAATATTAAATCAAACCAGCATGAAATAAGTATCTATGCAGAGGATGAGTTTAGGAATATAGGAACAAAGAGCATTGGTTTTAATGTTATACCTGTTCCGACAAAACTGGAGTTATTGACAGAAAAACAGGAATACCTGCCATCAGAAACAGCAGTGATAACAGTCAATCTTTATGACCAGGCTAATGACTTACTTGAAAAAGAAGCTTTCCTTAGGGTGATTAATCCAAAATACAAAACAATAACCAAGGAAAACATAACCACAAAGAGCCCATTTAACCTTAAGCTTGCAGAATCAGCATCCCCTGGAGAATGGACTATACTAGCAACGTCCGAGGGCTTAAATGCAAACCTTGATTTCACAGTTAAGAAATTTGAGGCAATACAAGCAGCAGTAAATGGCCAGATTGCAAAAATAAAAAACATAGGCAATGTGAAATACCTCAACAGCGTAGACATTATCGGCAATGGAAAAACAGCAACCAAATGGGTCTCGCTTGATATAGGTGAAGAAACAGAATTTGATCTGGCAAAATATTTTGATACAGGGACTTACAGCATAAACATAGCAGGCAACCAATTTGAGAATATAGCTGTAACAAATGATAAAAATCTTGTTGAAAAGGCTTTTGACAGGGTTTATGATGTAACTGGAAATGCTGTCTTAAAAAGCGAGGACTTTCTTATAAAAAATAACATTCCTGGAATTTTCTTTATTTTTATACTTGCTGGGCTTCTTACTTACACAATATACAGGGGAGGCCTGATAATAAGGCAAAGGAGCAAGCTAGGCAGTGTAAAAAAAGAGATTAAATACAGCCCAAGAAGAGAGCCCGAAATTGAAATAAGGAATTACGGGCAGATACCATCTCCGAAGTATAGTTTTGGCCATGCAACAGAAGATGACATAAAGGACTTCAAAAAGATAATGTTTAAGAAAGTAATGCCTGAAGAGGAAATCAAAAAGTCCTATTACTTTGAAAAGCCGCGAGAGCGCAGAGAATATAAAATAAAAGAAAGTTCGGAAGAAAACAAGGGTCTCTTCAGCATGTTTGACTAATTCTGCGAAAGATTTAAATACTTAACTATAGTTTATTTGTTAACTATGGTTAATCCGATAAGTCCAAAGTTAGTTCATCCGCAGGAAATTGAAGTTTGGTACATTCTTCCAGCCATAAGGAGGGAATTGGCCTTATGCATGAAAAATTTAGGCTTGGAGCAGAAGGACATAGCAAAAAGACTTAGTGTAACAGAGGCTGCAGTAAGCTATTACATAAACTCCAAGAGGGCTGCAAAAATAAATTTTGATAAAAGAACCAAGCTGAAAATAGAAAATGCAGCAAAGAACTTATCTAAAAATAAGATAGGGCTGTTCAAGGAAATGAATGACTTGCTTAATCATATATGGAACAAAAAAATGGTTTGCAAAATTCATAAGCAATACAGCCTAGTTCCGAAAAATTGCGATGTATGCCTAAAATGAAAGTAACCAAAAAAACCAACATAAACAAATTAATTGAAAAATACCCAAAAGCAGCCCGAATTATGTTTAAGCATGGCCTGCATTGCGTAGGCTGCTATGTTGCTGCTTTTGAGACAATAGAGCAGGGTGCAAGGGCTCACGGTATGGATAAAAAAACAGTTGGTAAGATGCTGAGGGAGCTGAATAGGACTGTAAAATGAGCATCTATCTTGATTATGCTGCAGCAACTTATGTAAGGCCTGAAGTAAAGAGGGCTATGGACAAATATTTTTCAAAGGAGTTTGGAAACCCAAGCAGCTTCAACACAATTGGCTTAAATGCAAAAAATGCTGTTGAATCGTCAAGGGAGAAAATTGCAAAGGTAGCGGGTTGTTCTCCAAAAGAGGCTATATTCACTGGAAGCGGAACTGAAAGTATAAACCTTGCCATTAAGGGTGTTGCATTTGCCATGAAAAACAAAGGTAAGCACATAATAACAAGCAAGGTCGAGCATCATGCTGTCTTGAATACATGCAAGTACCTTGAAGAAAAAGGGTTTAATATAACTTATCTTGATGTTGATAAATATGGCATGGTTAATTCTAAAGATGTTGAAAAGGCCATAAAAAAAGATACAATCTTAATAACAATAATATATGCAAATAATGAAATTGGGACAATAAACCCGATAAGCGAAATAAGTAGAGTAGCAAGAAAGCATAATATTCTTTTTCATACAGATGCTTGCCAGGCAACAGGCTTTCTTGACATAAATGTAAATAGGCTTAATGTAGATTTGATGACAATAAATTCAGGAAAAATATATGGACCTAAAGGCATAGGCTTGCTTTACATAAGAAAAGGAACTATAATAGAACCTTTAATTCATGGTGGTGGCCAGGAGTTTGGCTTAAGGTCAGGCACTGAAAATGTTCCTTATATTGTTGGGTTTGCAAAGGCCTTAGAACTTGCTGATAAAGAAAAAAATAAAGAATCAAAAAGATTGCAAAGGCTTAGGGATAAGTTAATAGAAAAACTGTTGAAAATCCCGAAAACTATATTGAATGGACATCCCCAAAAAAGATTGCCTAACAATGTAAATGTAACCTTCCTTGACATAGAAGGAGAGGCTTTATTGCTTTTGCTTAATGAACATGGCATTTATGCAGCAACAGGAAGTGCGTGTGCTTCTGAAAAACTTGAGCCAAGCCATGTTATTCTAGCTATTGGCTTGCCTTATGAAGCTGCGCATGGAAGCATAAGATTCAGCCTTGGGAAAAAGACAACAAAGGAGGACATAAATAAGGTTGCCGATGTTCTTCCGAAATTAGTTGAGAACTTAAGATGCATTTCTCCTGTTAATGTAAAAATGAGCACAATAAGGAAGTTGATGAAAAGATGAAAAAATATGATATTAAATCAGGAGCAAAAGGATGGTTTTATTCAAGAACAGTAAAGGAGCATTTTTTACATCCTAGAAACTTTTTGACCAAAGACAAAGAAAAGAAGTACAAGGCTGATGGTATTGGTTATATCGGAAGTGTGGCGTGTGGAGATGTCATGCAGGTTTGGATAAAAGTAGACAGGAAAAAGGATGTTATTAAGAATATGAAATGGAGAACTTATGGTTGTGGGAGTGCAATTTCATCTACATCAATGCTTTCAATTATGGTCAAAGGCATGAAAATAAACAAGGCGCTTAAAATAAAGCCTCAGGATATAATAAAAAAGCTTGGTGGACTGCCTGCCAGAAAATATCATTGCTCTGTTCTTGGAGACAAAGCACTAAGAGATGCGATAAATGATTATTTCAGAAGAACAAAGCAATTTAACAGAATAATTGCAGAAGGAGCCAGAATTATTGATCCAACAACGAAAACAACAGACAAAGACATAGAAAAGGCTGTGAAAGAAGGAGCAGTTACTTTGCAGGATGTCCAGAAAAGATTGAAAGTAGGGATAGGCAATTTAAAAGTGATTCCTGAAGTAGAGCAGTTAATAAGGTTTTATAAAAGAAAGTACTCTAAGTAACCTTAATTTTTCTTTTTAATTCGCAGACTTTGCAAATTTCAGATGATGTTGGCTCCTTACAGAGTTTGCATGAGCCAATGTTTTCTTTATACTTTTCTTTCAGCAATAGCAAGATCTCTAAAAAAGAATTAACTATTGAATACTTTGTTCCAGGGTGCTTGCTCTCAAAATCGTTCAACAAATTTCTGACATGAGCCCTGAACGTGCTTAGGGAATATGGGCATTCGCTGAATTTTATGGGATACTTCTTAAGCAGGGCATACAGGGCTGTTTCTTTCTCTGTCAAAAAATACAAAGGCTTTATTCTTGGAACAAATCTTTTGTCTCTTATTATACCAGTTATTGGTCCTAGCCTTGCTGAAGTTTCAAGATTGTCCCTGAAGTAATTCATAACGATGCTCTGCGCTTCATCATCCAAATTATGACCTGTTGCAAGTTTATCAGCCTTAAGCTTCCTTGCATACTTGTTTAATATATACCTCCTGAATACTCCACAAACAGAACACGGCATGAACTTGAACTTCTTAATAAGCTTGTCCAACGTATACCCAAACTCGTCCTTGAAGCTTACTATGCTTAATTTTATCTTATTTTCCTTGCAGTATTTCTTTAAATTTTTTAAGTTTCTATAACCTTTAATCCCCTCGTCTATGGCCAATGCACTCACTTTAAAGTACCTTCTTTCTCTACTTAATTTATGCAAGATATTCAATGCAATCATAGAATCCTTTCCAGAACTTACACCAACAATAATATTGTCATTTTTTCCTATCAAATTGTATTTAGAAATTGTTTTTATAACCTTTTTTTCAAAATACTTAATAAAACAGCTCTTGCACAGCCTTCTTCCGCTTATCAGTTCAATTACAGGCTTTGTCTTGCAAAACTTACACATGTCAACCACCAGATATAACAGAATGGACAGTTATTTTATCATTTCTATTTAATTTTTTGTCCTCTGTAACAATCTCACCATTAATGCTTACTAGCACAGTAGTTGGGTTTAGGTTTAGTTTCTCCAAAAGTTCTCTGATACTTCTTGCATTTGCATTAACACTTTTATTTGTTCTTTCAATATAAACCTTCATTTTAAATACCTGTCAAAAATACTCCTGGCTTCTTCTTTGCTGTTGGCCTTTACAAGTACCCTGTCATTAAAAGCAATAACGTTCTCAAAACTAACATGATAGGCTGACTTAACCACCCTACCAAGCCTAGTGAATCTTTTTTCAAGCTCATTCAGGTTATTTCTGCATTTTATTTGGTAAGTATTTGTCCCGCAGTACTTAACAAGTTCGCTTCTTTTTTCTCCAGTTAGGTATTCAAATTTCTTGTTGCACACAGGACAATCCTTCTGCCTGTTTACTTTGTTCTTAACCAGCTTGTTAGTCCATATGTCGTAATGAATAAGCTCTTTGCTATAGGGTTGTTTTGTGAGGAGCTTTATTGCTTCTGTAGCCTGCATTGCTGAAATAACATTTGGAATAGTGTTTAAAATCCCTTCCGTATCACATGTTCCAAGCAGGGCTGTCGGCTCATTAAAAACACATCTAAAGCAGGCAGTTTTTCCAGGGACTATGTTCATAACCATTCCGCTGCTTCCAATAACAGCAGAGTATATCCATGGAATCCTTTTTTTTGCAGCATACTCATTAATCAAAAATCTTGTTTCGAAATTATCAGTGCAGTCCAGAAGTATATTGCCTTTGGCTAAACTGCTTATGTTTTCGTAATCTAGATCATCAACATAAGCCTCTATGTTAATATCTTTATTTATGCTGCTAAGCCTCTCTTTAGCAACAATCGCCTTTGATTTGTTTATATCATGCTCTGTGAACAGTTTCTGCCTTTGCAGGTTATTCAGTTCAACAATATCCCGGTCTATTAACACTAAATTAACCCCGGCCCTTGCTAACAACTCTGCAGAAATGCTCCCTATGGCTCCAACACCAACAACAACTGCTGTGCTTTGCTCTAGTAACCTTTGTTTGCTTTCCCCAAGCTTCTCAAATATTATCTGCCTTAAGTATCTCATTTCATCTCCTAAACTATTTTACGAAAGATTTTTAAAAGGCATGTTTTAGAAAGAAATATAAATTTTTAAATCTATGCTTTGCAAATGAATATACAAAAAATAATTAAAAGAGTAGAAAAGTATGATAAAAAGGCAGATTTAGCACTTATTAAAAGGGCTTATGAATTTGCCAAAGAAGTTCACAAAGGCCAGAAAAGGATCTCCAATGAGTCGTATATACAGCACCCCTTGAATGTTGCGATGATTCTTGCCAACTTAAAGCTTGATGACAAAACAATTGCTGTAGCCCTTCTTCATGATGTAATAGAAATGTCTAATCTGACAATTGATAGGATAAGAAAGGAGTTTGGGGGTGAAATAGCACTAATTGTGGATGGGGTAACAAATACAGAAAAAATAACATCCAATTATAGGGCTGAAAATATTAAGAAATTCCTTGTTGCTACAATAAAGGACATTCGTGTAATATTTGTAAAACTAGCTGATAGACTCCACAACATGCGCACCTTAAAATACTTAAGCAAAAGCAACCAGGAAAAGATAGCAAAAGAGGTTCTTGAAGTGTATGTTCCGTTGGCTTATCGCTTGGGGATGTGGAGCATAAAAAATGAGCTTGAGGACCTTGCACTAAAATACCTTGATCCAAAGGAGTTCAATAAATTAAAAAGGAGAATAAATGAAATAGCAAAAGATGGGAAGAAAATTATAAAGCTTAGCAAGAACATGCTTAAAAGGGAGTTAAGAAAAAATAAGATTAAAGCAGTGATTTACAGCAGAATAAAACACCCTTACAGCATATACAATAAAACAATCAGGAAAAATAATAGGCTTGAGGAGATTTATGACATCTTAGGCTTAAGGGTAATTACAAACAGCATAGAAAATTGTTACATAATTCTTGGATTAATACACAACTTATGGAAGGCTATACCGGGGACTCTAAGAGATTATATATCAACACCAAAATCCAACATGTATCAGTCCTTGCATACAACCGTAATTGGACCAGCCAACAAACCAGTAGAATTCCAGGTAAGGACAAAAGAAATGCATGAAACAGCAGAGGAGGGGGTAGCAGCTCATTGGGCGTACAAGGGAGTAACGAGCACCGAGGATTTTGATAAAAAGCTCTCCTGGATAAAACAAATACTTGAATGGAAACGCGATTCAAAAGACGACATCAAGCTTGAGTTATTCGAGGATGAGATATTTATCTTTACGCCGAAGAAGGATGTAATTGAACTGCCAAGCGGCTCATCTGTAATTGATTTTGCATACGCTGTTCATACCAGCGTTGGGGATAAGGCTGTTGGTGCTGAAATAAACAATAGATTCATGCCCCTAAAAACAGAGCTGAAGAACGGGGACATAGTAAGGATAATAACATCTAAAAATAAAACTCCATCAAGGGAATGGCTTAAGTTTGTAAAAACGCAGAAGGCAAAAGAGAAAATAAAAAAGGCAATAAAATTAAAGCAGAATATACCAATCAAGAGCATATCAAAAATAGAGGAAAAAAGGCAGGAGTACAAGAACCTTATAAGCTCCTCCATTAGTATAAAGAACCTTGAAATAA
Organism: Nanobdellota archaeon; assembly: GCA_040753775.1. GTDB lineage: Archaea > Nanobdellota > Nanobdellia > SCGC-AAA011-G17 > JAFCDX01 > JBFMDT01. The sequence goes on from JBFMDT010000001.1 coordinate 15,590, forward strand.
AAATATCTGGGTGCTGCAAACCCCTTCCAAACGATAAGATAATTGGGATAAAAAGGGGCAATAAATTGATGGTGCATAAGCAAAATTGCGAGTTCATAAAAGACAACAGCAACAGGATAAGCATAAGCTGGGTTCAAAATGTGCCTTCCCTAGTGGAGTTAAGCATAGAGGCTATAGAAAGGCCCGGGATAATCAAGGAAATTTTGAATATCATAACCTCAGAAAAGATGAATGTTAAAACAACAAAAGCGAAGCCCATCGGTAAGGAGCTTATAAAATGCACACTTATCCTGGAATTAAGCAGCTTGGAAAAAATAACAAAATTAATTGAAAAGCTAAAAAAGATAAATAAGGCTAGAGATGTTTACATAGCAGAAGCAAAAGCATTATAAATAATTAAAATAACCTCTTCATATGTTTGACAGATTCAGCCTGCTTAAAAAGACGCTGCAAAGAAATGGATATGACACCCCTATGCTTAAGAATGATGAAGCAACATTGAATGAAGTAGAAAGCAGCTTAAAAAACAAGGGCATAAAAATACCGAAGGCAATAATAAACCCAAATATAACAAAGGCCCAGCTTTTAAATTTACTAAAAATATTTCTCTATACCTTTTCTGTTGTGTTGTTTATTTTGATATTTATGTACATAATAAGCACAGCAGTTGAATTGACAGTGTTGAAGGAGGTGCTGCTCCTGGTTGGGATTAATCTGGACAATATCCTTTCTGCTGCAATAAAAATATTTGTGATATTGTTCTTGGTTAGTATTGTAATTGGTGCAATGATGGTTTATGTTAATCTGTACAAAAAGACAATATATTTTTACAACAATGAGATTGAGTATTATGAAAAGGGAAACTATCAGGCAATACCCTACAAGGATGTTGTTTCTGTCAATTACTCAAAAAATTTCTTTAAGGGTGATTCTCTGATACTAAAGCTTACTGGCGGGGAGCAGAAGATAGAGGTGAACTTTGTCGATGATGTAGAAGAGAAATGTAGGAGGCTTAATGAAATTGTGAAGTCAAGCTAATGCCTTTATTATTTTTTCTCCAAATTCCTTAGCAAAACCTGGGTTTGGGGCTGTTATTATTCTTCCATCCTGAACTACCTTTTCTCCAACATAATTTGCACCCTTGCTTTTTATATAATTTATTGCTGATTCATAACAGCTTGCTTTTCTTCCTGATAACAAACCTGCATTTGCTAATACCTTGCTGGCTAAGCATATTGCAGCAACTATTTTTCCCTTATAGGATGCTGCCTTTGCAACATTCAAGTAATCCCTATTTTCGTAAACCTTAGACTCATCCACCCCAGAGCCGCCAACAAAAACAACAGCATTATAATCGCTTACATCAACCTCGCTTATGTCAATATCGACATCTGTTTTTGCTCCAAGCATGCCTTTAGCCCTTTCAACACCATCAGAAGCAACCTCAACCTCATACTTATTCTCTAGAAACAGCCTCTTCGGGACTAGCAGCTCTTCATCCCTGAAATTCTCCCTTGCTATAACCATTAATATCCTTTTATTCATGATTTATATTATTTACTTTTTATTATAAATCTTTCTATGCTACTGTCACTACTATGCTTCTTTCCCTTGGACCATCAAATTCAACAAGCATAATCTGCTGCCATTTCCCCAACTGCAGCTTCTTGTCCTTTATGGGGATGCTGACAGAACAGCCCAAGATTGCAGACTTGATATGCGCAGCTGCATTATTGTCAACTGCGTCATGCTTCCATTTCTTCTTGTCAAAAAGTTCAGAGAGGCCTGCCAAAATATCATCACATACATTTGAATCGTAATTTTCATTAATAATAATGGAAGAAGTGGTATGTTGCGTATAAATACTGCATATTCCCTTAGCAATATTAGATCCTTCTATTACCCTATTAACTTCTTTTGTTATGTCTATCATTTCCTGTTTTTTCTCTGTTTTTATGCATATTATTTTCTGCATACCCCAAGCTTACTGCTAATATTTAAATACTTTATTAACCTTAAATTGCTATGGAAAAAATAAGAAGCAGGCTTGAAAAATACATAAAACTGACAGAAAAGGCGCTTAAAAAGGTAAACAAGAAAAAAATAAGAAGCAAGGGTGCAAAGAAATTAATAGAATTAGCAAATTGTTATTACCAAGATGCCCTGTACTTCAAGCAGAAAAAAGACTACTTGAATGCCTTTGCCGCAATAAACTATGCCCATGCCTTTCTTGATTCTGCAGCTATTCTTGGACTGATAAGAATTAAGGATAATAAGCTCTTAATGTCTGATTAATTTAACTACTTATTGATAACAAAAATAGAAAGGTTTAAATATCCCTGCATCTATTTTTAAAACATGGCAGATTCAAAAACTATGATTAGGGGACTGGATTCAATAGAGATAGTTATTGAAGATGAGCATAAAAATATCATACCAAAACAGATTACATACCCAACAAAATTGAGGTATTATGCAACAATATTTTCTTATGATTTGCCAAAAGAAAAGGTTGAGATATTGAACAGCAAACAGCCTGACAGAACAAGGGCCTTTGTCTCAAATGACAGCTATATTTTTAGCTGCATGCTAAGATTAGAACTTAAAAATAATTACATAATCCCGGTAAGCTATTCTTTTGATCTTCTAAAAATACTTATGGAAAAAGAAGAAAAAAGAATGTCAACAAGAGGTAATATAATCGTGGGCAGGAACAGTGAAAATGCATTCAATGATATAGACATAGCTGGCGGGATTGAAAAATTTTTGGATGATTATGAAAGAGTGAAAGGCAAAACTAATGTTGACATTGGCGATATAAAAACATTTCTTTCTTATACATCAAGAAGGCAGGCAAATATATATGTTGAAAATGATAAATTTTATATCAAAAACCTAAGCAAGAATGGCACAACAAGAATTAGGTTTCCAAAAATAGGTTTAAAGGAAATAGAAGTAGCAGATTGCAATGCTAAAACAAAGCTTATTGAAAATGGCGAATATCAGGCATGTGTTTCGTTTGGATTGCCAATAACAGATTTTAATGGAATAAAAGGGCATAGCTTAATAATGGTTATATCAAAAAATGAATTGATTTCAGGGATAAAAAGTATAGAATACCTGAAGTAAGAAAAATTAATATACTACTTATTCTTTTTTATTGTAATGAAAGTTGTTGTAATATCCCTCGGGGGTTCTTTGATAGTTCCTAATGAGATAGACTATAGGTTTATTAAGAGTTTCAGAAAGTTAATTGTCAGACTAAGCAATAAAACTAAGTTTGTAATTGTGGTTGGCGGGGGGAAAACAGCAAGGAATTACATAAATGCATTTGCAAATGAAAATGTAAGCGAGAAAATAAAAAGCCTCATCGGGATTGCAGTTACGAGGCTTAACGCAAGGTTCATGGAGATGTTTATTGGTAAATATAGTACACAACACCTTCCTACAACACTAAAAGAAATAAAAAATATGCTCAAAAAAGACAACATAATTTTTGCAGGTGCATTGAGGTATGTTCCAAACAACACATCAGACGGAACAGCTGCTCAGTTAGCTGCTTACCTGAAAACTGATTTTATTAATTTAACAAATGTAAACGGCCTGTACACAAAAAATCCAGGAGAGTTTAAGGATGCCAAGTTCATTCCGAAGATAAGTTTTAATGAATTTTACAAAAAGGCTATGAAGATAAAGTATAGAGCAGGGCAGCATTTTGTTCTTGACCAAAATGCAGCAAGGATAATAAAAAAGCATAAGGTAAAAACAGCAATCCTCAACGGAGATAAGTTAAAAAATCTGGAAAATTACATAAAAGGGAAAAGATTTGTTGGGACTGTTATTAGTTAGACTTTTGGTTAACAAAATTTTTAAATAGTTATAGGGAAGATGTTTCATGAAAAAGGTATTGGTCACTGGTGGTTGTGGATTTATAGGTCACCATATTGTTGAGCATATCCTAAAAAATACAGACTGGAATGTTAAGGTTATTGATAAGCTTACTTATGCAAGCAATGGCTTTGACAGGTTGAGAGATATAAATGTCTTTGACAATAAGAGAGTCCAGATATATGTAAGTGATTTTTCAGAAAGATTTTCAGAGGGTTTGGAAAAAGAGCTAAACAATGTAAATTATATTTTGCATATTGGTGCAGAAACCCATGTTGATAATTCAATTAAAGATCCCGAACCTTTCGTTTTTTCCAACGTAGTGGGGACTCTTAGAATGTTAGAATTTGCCAAGACTCAGAAAAACTTGAAATGGTTTATCTATTTTTCTACCGATGAGGTATTCGGACCGGCTCCTGAAGGAATATTTTATAAAGAATGGGACAGATATAATTCCACCAATCCTTATTCTGCAACTAAAGCTGGCGGCGAGGAATTATGTTTGGCATATGGTAATACTTATAAACTTCCGGTTTTTATAACTCATACGATGAATGTTTTTGGAGAGCGCCAACATCCGGAAAAATTTATTCCGAAAGTTATTAAGACGGTGCTCAAAGGCGAGACTATTCCGATTCATTCGGACTCAACCAAAACTAAACCGGGAAGCCGGCATTGGATTCATGCCCGGAATGTTGCCAATGCTATCTTGTTTTTGCTTGAGCACGCAGAATTTCGAGAAAAATATAATATAGTTGGCGAAAAAGAGGTTAATAATTTGGAAATGGCGCAGTTCATCGCTCAGGTTGTTGGCAGGCCACTAGAATATAAAATGGTGGATTTTCATTCTTCAAGACCGGGCCATGACCTCCGTTACGGCTTAGACGGCTCAAAGCTAAAGTTTATGGGTTTTGAATATCCAAAAACATTTGAGCAGTCTTTGGAAAAAACAATTAAATGGACTTTAAAAAATCAAAGATGGCTGAATTGGAAATAGATAATTAATTTTATAAGCTAGACATTCTTACATTGCATATGAAAGTAATTTGTATTACTGGCTCTGTAGCATCAGGAAAAACTACATTGGCAAAAAAACTGACCAAGAAATTAAAAGCTAATTACATTGATATTAATAAATTAATTCCTAAATATAAGCTGCAAATAGGCTACGATAAAAAGTACAAGAGCAGGATAATAGATTTAAGAAAACTGAAAAAGGTTCTGATATCTGTAATTAAAAAAAGTAAAAACAGTTTGGTAATAGATTCTCATCTTAGCCATTACATTCCAGCAAAATATAGTGATTTATGCATTGTTACAAAATGCAATTTAAGAGAGCTGAAAAAAAGATTAATTAAAAAAGGCTATTCAAAGGAAAAAATAAGGCTTAATCTGGATGCAGAAATATTTGATATTTGTTTGGTAGAAGCCCTGGAAAATAAGCATAAAGTTTTTGTAGTAAACACGGACAGAAAATACGACATAAATAAGATTGCAAAAATTATTAAAAGTGGCAGACGTGCCCAAAGGTAGATATAAACACCAATTACCAGCTACCCCCAACTCTTTCTTAGCTTCGTTACCCTATAAACGCCAGATAATTATGATAAATGTTGCTCTGTTCCCAGCCTAACATGGTTCACATAACATTGGCTCTACAGGACAAAGCCTCATTGTACAAGCCAGGACTGATAAATAATGCCATACCGTCCAATGAGCTTCAACCCCAACTAAAGCCCGTTGTTGGTTACAGGTCAGGGCTAGCGACCCGGTCTAAGTCTGCCTTAATTTATTATAAACCGCTATTTTTAAATCTTACTAAAATAATAAAATAATCATGAAAATTAAAAGATTCACCCTCGGCCTTATACAAACAAACCTTTACTTAATAACAAAAAATAAAGAAGCAATTTTAATAGACTGCGAAGAGCCAGAAATTATCCTAAATTACTTGACAAAAAACAAGCTAAAGCTGAAAGCAATTTTATTAACACACGGCCATTTTGATCATATTGAAGGTTTATCAACTCTAAAGCAAAAAGCAAATGCCCTCCTTTACATAAACAAAAAGGATTTACATTACCTCAGCATTAAGCCAGATAGATTCCTTAAAAATAATCAAACCCTAAACTTTAACAGTATAAAAATTAAGGCTATTTTCACGCCAGGGCATACAAAAGGCTCAACTTCCTTCTACCTTGAAAAAGAAAACACGGTATTTACAGGAGATACCTTATTCAAGGAAGGAGTTGGCAGGGCAGACCTTCCAGATTCTAACTTAAATGACCTCAAAAATTCATTAAAAAAATTATTTAAGCTTCCATTAAAAACAAGAGCGCTTCCTGGCCATGGAGACGAAACAACACTAGAAAATGAAATAAGCTACTTGAAAACTAAGCTTCGAATTTAACAGAGCTTAATTTTATTAATTCGCTTCCTATTCCCTTGCCTAAGTAATAAAAAGAACCAGCGCTAATCCTGCTCATAAGTATGTCAATAATGTTCCTGCTTTTCTTGTATTCAATTAATTCTGCTTCAGTGATGTTTGCCATTTTCTTTGTTATTTCTATTGCTGTTTCTTTATTTCCTAAGTAATCCACTAACCCATTTTCTTTAGCTTCTATTCCAAGGTAAACAGAGCCATCCGCAAGCTTAAGCATTTTCTCCTTGTTTATATTTCTGTTTTTTGCCAAATCTGTAACAAAAAAATCATATATCAAATCAAGCTTTTTCTGCAGCAATGCTCTTTCATCATAAGTCAGATTTTTGTATGGGCTTCCTGCATCCTTGTACTTTCCTGCTGTAATGCTTTGGTATGTTATTCCATATTCCTCAAAAAGCCTGCTGAACTCAAGATAGCTTCCAAGAACTCCAATGCTTCCTGTTATGCTCATTGGATCAGCAACAATAACATCAGCAGCGCTTGCAACCCAATATGCTCCAGAAGCTCCAACTTCCCTTATCAATGCAACCTTCGGTTTCTTGACAGCCTTGACAGCATCAGCAACCTCCTTTGATGCAACAACGCTTCCGCCAGGGCTGTTTATCTCAATTATAATTCCTTTTACTTTATCATTCTTATCAGCGCTTTTTATAAATCCGGTTAAAGTATTTGAGTCCATGCTATTGTCCTCAAAGTAGCTTCCACTTGCCCCTATTGGTCTGTCAACAGAGATTACAGCTATCTTGTCCTTGAAGTCAACCCTGCTAATAAGATTAAACAATATAATTAACAGGATAAAAAATACAATTACAGAACTGATAATTACCACCTTCATCCTTTTTTTCATATCACACTTACAACAGCATAGTATTTAAATATTTTTATTGTTGTTTATTTTAACTGCATCAACAGGAATTTTAGATTCTCTGTCAGTAATTTGAATTTGCTGCTCTCCGCAACCGCTTACAAGCAACAGAAGGATTGCTAATGCGATTCCAAAAATCATAAGTTTCATATTTGTTTTTGTACGGAATATGCTTATATACCTTTGTAAAATTAATGCAGAGTAATAAGAAGTTATATTTATATAGGAATTAGGCATGCTAAATATATGCTCAAAAAGATATTAATTTTCATAATTCTTTTTTCCGCTATCTCCTACGCATCATTAAGCAACTATCCAGAGCCATTTGTAAAAGATAACTTATTGAATAACATCATAATGGTCATAGGAAGCAGAAATGTGCAGACAAACACGCTTGTTGCAACGGACATAGCTCTTGGATTGCCAACTAACAAAGGAACTTCCAAGACATTATTTGACACAGAAATAAAAGCAATCAACGGAAATTTGATAGTAATAGGAACTCCCTGCAATAATAAGATAACAGCAGAGCTGCTTGAAACAAACGACTGCCATTCTGGATTAAATAAAGGAGAGGCGATGCTAGAATTAATCCAGCAAGATAATAATGCAATATTGATAGTAACTGCCTATGGAAATGAAGAGCTTAGGAATTTAGGAAAAATAGTAAGAGATTATAACAACTACAAACAGTTTTTTACCTCTGACACCCTTCTCATAAAAGGCAGTTCAATAGAGCAATATAATTACATACCAAAAAAACAGGAGCAGGCAGGGGAGCAGAAGCAAATTGAAAAGCCTTCTGTGGAGCAGCCTGAAAGCCTATGGACAAGATTCATCAACTGGCTTAAAAGTCTATTTTCATAAATTTAAAAAGGCGACGAAAGATTTTTAAACAATTGATTATCAGCTTAATTATGGAACTAGGCGGAAACATAAGCTTGCAGGGATTTGAAAGCACAGAGCCAGCAACATTGATAGTTGTAAAGAAGATTGTTGGAAATTATGCTAAAAAAATTTCTGAAATAAAAGACCTTAAAAAGCTGACAGTAAGTCGCAACAGCAGTAGCATAGAAGCGACAGCCCAGCTTAATGATAAGGAAATAAAGGAAAAAGCAAGTTCTGACAACCTCTTTTTTGCCTTGTCAGAAGTTCTTAATAATCTGCTCAAAAAGCTTGGCTGACAAAAGATTTATAAATAAATTACCTTTTATTTAAAAATGAAAAGAATAGGCGGCTCTAGGCGCAAAACAAGGAAGAAATTAAAGAAGAACATTCGTTTAAAGGGAAAAATAAGCCTTAGAAAATACTTTCAAAACTTTAACATAGGCGATAAGGTTTGCCTTGTTGCAGAGCCATCTATACAAAAATCAATGTACCACGCAAGGTTTCATAGCCTGACAGGGACAGTTAAGGCAAAGCGAGGCAGTTGTTATGAAATCCTTGTCAAAGACAAAAACAAGGAAAAAACAATAATAACCCACCCAATACACTTAAAGAGGTTATAAAAGAGGCTTTTAGAAAAGGCTTCAGCAAAAAACAAAATGCCAGAAATAAAAATACTATCGGAAAAGTCACTTGCAATGCTTGAGGTCAAGGAAATATTAAGCAAAAAAAGAAAAGAGCTAAGCGAGAAAGGCACAAAAACACTCAACTATATTGAAGCAGTTCAGCAGAAGAAAGATAAAAAGGCAAAGGAGGCTATAGAAAAAATAATTTCATTAAGCATTCAGAGATTAAAGGAAAAGCAAATAAAAAAAATAGTGGACATAGCCCCAAGCGACATTGATAGCTTAAGAACTATACTTTCAGGAGAAGGCACAACCTTGAAGCAGGAAGACCTCCAAAAAATATTAGAAGCGCTAAAAGCAGATTAAAATGCCAAGTAAAGAAAATGCCAAGCACAAAAGAAGAATATGTAATTGTACTGGATTACCTTCCACATGGCCATCCCTTCGACAAAAGGCCAATGCACAGGAAGACTGCAATAGCGCAAGCCATAGGCAAAAATTATTTTATTCTGCTTGAGCTTGTACCAAAACGAGAGCAGACACTTCAGGCCCATGAAGAAGTTTACATAGGTGAAGGGAAAAGAGACAAGATACATCATATTCTAGGAAAAATTAACTCAACGGAATTAACAGAAACAGCAAAGACAGAGCTTAGTTACATAATAGAAAACCTTGTGAAGAAAAATGAGCAGCGCTTTATCAACTTCTTTAACAATGCATCCCCTATAAACTTAAGAGTGCACCAGCTTGAGTTGCTGCCAGGAGTTGGAAAAAAACACATGCAGGAGATAATAGCAAGAAGGGAAGAAGAAAAATTCAAGAGTTTTGAGGACATAAAACAGAGAGTTAAGCTCATGCCCGACCCTGAGAAAATTGTAATAAAAAGAATTCTTAACGAGCTTGAAGGCAAAGAGAAATATAACTTGTTTGTTGGAAGCTAAATTTCATACTGCATAAGAACACAATAGCCAAGAGAAGCCTTATCAGCAGGCCTTGCATTTTCAACTGGTCTTACTATTTTGGCTCCTAGCCCAAGATGCAAATCAATCGGATCTGGAAACTCTTTTGGCTGGCCATTGGTTTTTGTTTCCAGGTATTTTTCAATTGAGGCACTGCCGTATTTTGTTGTGTAATCCCTATAACCAGAAGGCCTTGTGAATACAAACATTTTCTCTAATCCATTCTCTTTAAATCCTTTAGCCATGGCCCTTGCTGCAAGAACAAGCTGCTTTGCTATCCCCTTTATCCCATACTTATGTAGCTCCTTTGATGTATTAACAGCTGGGCAAACAAGGCTTTTTCCTTTTGGATCATGCGTAACGAAGTATCCTTGTGCCGTCAATAAATTCCAGTCTCTGAATTCATAATCAGCTTCTACCCTTAGCGAGCTTATGTTGCCTATTATTTTGTTTAAGCTAGCATGGTAAGCAGAAAGCTGCCCTTCTGGAAATATCTCGGCCCTTTTTTTAAATTGCTTTATTACAATATATTTTATCTGCTTGTCTGTCAGCATGTTAAACTCGTTTCTAAGAACATCCAGCCATGCCTCGTAATATACATTGGCAGATTCAATAAAATGCTTTTCATCAAGCCTTGCAGTATTGATCACCTCAATGCCATTAATTTTCTGCATGCAATATTCAGCTACAAAAAAGTTATAAACCTTTCTAATATTTTAACATGAATCAAAAGCTTTTTAAACATATGATTATGGTAAAAAATATGCCTGAGGAAAAAATAAAGCACATTGTAAGGCTGATAAATACAGACCTAGGTGGCAATAAGCAGCTTTATAATGCCTTAACCAAGGTTAAAGGTGTAAGCTACAGCTTTGCCAATGCAGTGTGCAACGTGGTGAATATAGACAAGGCAAAAAAGATAGGCATATTGACAAAGGAGGAACTTGCAAAAATAGAGGATGCAATAAAAAATCCTTCAAAATACAGCATTCCTGCATGGCTTTTTAACAGGAGAAAGGATCTTGATACAGGCAAGGACATTCATTTGCTTACATCAGATCTAAGCTTAAGGACAGAATTTGACATAAAAAATCTTAAAAAAATAAAGTCCTACAGGGGTATCCGCCATGCAATGGGGCTTCCTGTAAGAGGGCAAAAGACAAGGGCTCACTTCAGAAAGGGAGCTGCCCTTGGAGTACAAAGAAAGAAAGTCCTAGCAGCACAAAAGGCATCTAAAACAGAAAAGAAAGAGAAGTAAAATGGGAGATCCAAGAAAATTAAAAAAGAAATACAAAACACCGTTTCACCCATGGAAAAAGGAAAGGATAGAAAAAGAAAGGGAAATCCTTAAGGAATACGGCTTAAAGAACAAAAAAGAGATATGGAGAGCAGAATCAAAGCTGAAAAAATATACAAGACAAGCAAAAAGGCTTATCAAGGGCATAGGAAAGCAAACAGAAATAGAGCGCAAGCAGATGATTTCAAGCTTAAACAGGTTGAACTTAATTGCTGAAAATGCGAAGCCTGAAGACGTGCTTAACTTTGGTATTAAAAACATACTTAACAGAAGGCTGCAGAGCTTTGTGTGCAGATTAGGCTTGGCAAGGTCAATGAAGCAGGCAAGGCAGTTCATAACCCATGGCCATATTTTTGTAAATGGGAAAAAAATAAATGTTCCGTCCTACATAATTAAAAAAGACGAGGAAGATAAAATAACATTTAACCCAAGCTCTTCGCTTTCAAGCCAAGAGCATTCTGAAAGAAGCTTAAAAGAAGAAAAAAAGGAAACAGTTAAAGAGGAGCCTAAGGAATAAAATGGCAGAAAAATTGAGATGGGGAGTAGCTCATATCTACTCAAGCTACAATAATACAATAATTCATGTGACAGACATAACTGGATCAGAAACAATTAGCAAGGGCTCTGGTGGCATGGTTACAAAGGCGCACAGATTAGAGAGTTCGCCAACAGCAGCAATGGGGGCAGCAAAAATAGCAGCTGAAAGGGCTCTTGAAAATGGCATAAATGCTGTCCACATAAAGGTAAGAGCACCTGGCGGCCACAATGGCCCAAGCTCTACAGGCCCTGGAGCAAATGCAGCGATAAGAGCCTTGGCAAGGGCAGGTCTTAAAATAGGCTCTATAGAAGATGTTACCCCAATACCAACAGATGCTTGCAGAAAGAAGGGAGGAAAGAGAGGCAGAAGAGTATAATGGAAATTGAAATTTTAAACAAAGGTAAGGAAAAACTAAACTTTATTCTAAAAGACATAAACCCAAGTATAGCAAATACACTTAGAAGAATTATGACATCAGAAGTTCCGGTAATGGCTATAGATGATATAAGCTTCACAAAAAACAGCTCTGCGCTTTATGATGAGATATTGGCATTGCGCTTTGGCTTAATACCTTTGAAGACAGACCTTAAGTCCTATGAGCTTAAGGAAAAATGCACGTGCAAAGGCGAGGGCTGTGCAAAGTGCCAGCTTAACCTAAAGCTTAACTGCAAGGGCCCGTGCACTGTTTATGCTTCTGATCTTAAAAGCCAGGATCCAAAGGTCGAGCCTATTTTTTCAAAAATGCCTATTGTAAAGCTTTTAAAGAACCAGGAGCTTGAGCTTGAGGCTGTTGCAGTGCTTGGTAAGGGAAAGGCTCATGCAAAATTCAGCCCGGGGCTTGTTTATTACAAAGGATACCCTAAAATAAAAATAGCAAATAACCTAAAAAATCCTGAAAAATGCCTTAATATCTGCCCTGTTAATGTATATGAAATAAAAGACAAAGTGCTTAGGGCAAAAAATATTACTAACTGCACCCTATGTAATGCTTGTGTCGAAGAGGCGGATCCTAGTGGCGCAATAGAAGTAACAGGCTCTGAAAAAGATTACATATTTTACATAGAGTCATGGGGGCAGCTCACTCCAATAGAAATATTTACAGAGGCATTAAATATGTTTGATGAAAATCTTGATGAATTTGCAGCAAAATTGAAAAAGGCTTAAATATTAGTAAAGCTCTGGCACAGTAAGCGGGTGTGCCGGAGTGGTCAAACGGGCATGGCTAAGGCAAAGGTAGAAACCATGTGGCTTAGTGCCTACGCAGGTTCGAATCCTGTCACCCGCAGTACAAAATGGCAAAAAGAACAGGTCCAACAAACCCAATAACAAAAAGGATTGTAATAGCCCTAGAAAAGGCAGGCCGAAAGGAAAGGGTTAATTTATGGAAAAGAATCGCTTATGAGCTCCAAAGACCAAGGCGCCAGAGAAGAGAGGCAAACCTTTCAAAAATAAACAAATATGCAAGAGAAAATGAGATTGCTTTAGTGCCTGGAAAGGTTCTTAGCAATGGGCAGCTTACAAAAAAGATTACAGTAGCAGCATTAAGCTTTTCAAAAAGTGCAGAGGAAAAAATAAACAAAATTGGAAAGGCGATAACAATACAACAATTGCTAAGGGAAAACCCAAAGGCAAGAAGGGTAAGGATAATAGGTTAAAATGAGCTTGAAGGAAATATTAAAAAAATTTAAATTTAAAAAATATTATCTTGTATTTGAAGCAGAAGGATTAATAACCTCTGAAAAAGGAATAAAGATACCTCAAGATTATGACACAGGACAGGGAAGCTATATTACTGTAGACAAAATAATAGATAAAATAATAAATAATCAATCTTTTGAAAATACATTTTATAAAGCCAAACAAAAAAAGTTTATAAGAATAATTTATAAAAAAATAAAAATTTCCCCAGGTAGCTTTGTAGATACAACCATAATAACAAATGATAAAGATGTTTTGAAAGAAAATCAAAAGTTTGGCTGGGAAAAATCATACAAAACAACAAGGGAGCTTAAAAAATTGTTGTAAAATGGATAAATGTAAAGAACTCATTAATTTGGTTGGTATTATAAATTCGTCAAAGGAGTTATATAAATTAGCAGAAGAAGTTAATTCAGACAACATTAGGATTGTTTTGCCATATTGCTGCAAAAATATTTACCTTAATGATGGGGGCAGAAGCAGGACCTTAATAAACTATAACCCAGAAAAAAGATTTTTTGCAATTATAACTACGTACAAGATAGATGATTCAAAAATGAAAATTAATATAATATCAAATGACAAGAATTTTATAAACACTGACAAAACTAAAAGAAAATTGTTTGAAGACCCATGTTTTAGGGAAGTGCTTAAAGAATATCTAAATAAAATAATTTTGGAAAACTTTGAGGTTGAAGATGGTTATAGATGCAACTAACTTGATTCTTGGAAGACTGGCTAGCTTTGCTGCTAAAAAGGCCTTGGAAGGAGAGAATATAGCAATAGTAAACTCTGAAAAGGCAATCATCTCTGGAAAAAAAGAGATTGTAATAAAAAAATACAGGGAAAGGGTAAAGAGAGGAGACCCATTAAAAGGACCTTACTTCCCAACAATGCCTGACAGGATGCTTAGAAGGGCAATACGCGGGATGCTACCTTTCAAAAATGATCGTGGCAGAAAGGCTTTTAAAAGAGTAATGTGCTACCTTGGAGTTCCCGATGAATACAAAAATCAGAAATTAGAAACATTTAATAACATTTCAATATCAAGACTAAAAATACCCCATTTCATAACCCTTGAAGACCTATCAAAGCAGCTAAGAAATAAAAAATGAAAACAATTGTAGCAGCAGGAAAGAGAAAGAGAGCAATAGCAAGAGCTGTGCTTAGGGAAGGCAAGGGTTTTGTAAGGATAAACTCCATGCTTTTGGATGCTTATGAGCCTGAATTAGCAAGAATGAAAATAATGGAGCCCTTGATTTTGGCTGGGGACATTGCAAAAGGGGTTAACATAAGTGTAAATGTTAATGGAAGCGGTTGGCAGTCCCAGGCAGAAGCATCAAGATTGGCTATTGCAAGAGCCCTGGTTATGCACAACAAAAAGCTAAAAAAAACATTTTTGGATTATGACAGGCATTTACTCATTAGTGATGTTAGATTTGCAGAGGCATCAAAACCAAATGATTCAAAGCCAAGGAAAGCCAGGCAAAAGTCTTACAGATAAATATAAAAGGATGTCAAATAACAATAAATCAGCTGGTGGTGATTAAAATGATTATTCCTATTAGATGCTGGAGTTGTGGAAAACCTGTTGCACATCTCTGGGAAACCTTCAAAGAGAGAGTAGCCAAAGGAGAGCCAAGGAAAAAGGTTTTAGATGAGCTAGGGTTAGAAAGATACTGCTGCAGGGCCTTGTTCATGGGCCATGTTGATTTGATAGACACTGTTGCAAGGTTCAAAAAGAGCTGATATGAAAAGCAAGGACGTAGTCTATCCTTATATGTTGAGCATCCTGGAACTGACTTTAAAAAAGACATGTTCTTTATAACAGAAAGTCCAAAAAGCGCTTATGAGAAAATGCTGAAATTAAAAGAAAAATACGGGCGCAATAAAATAAAAATAGAAATAACAGATATAAGAGGAAGGTCTACTGAAATAGCTGAAAAGTCCCTTGAAGCCCTGGCAGAAAATTTATCCCATTAACTCTTCTAGCAAATCCCTCTGCTCTATTTTTAGATTTTTGGCCAATATATAAGTTCTTTCAAGCTCATCACCATACCCCATTACCAACAGACCATCCTTGTTCTTAAGCTCTTCAAGAACTTTTAATGCTTCATCCTTGCTTACCTTTGCTGCCCTTGTCAAACTACCAACAGTAACTCTTCCAGACTCATCCAAAATCTTTATCGCTCTTTTCTTTAGGTTTATATTCATAACTTTTGCACCCCATCCGTAAGCTTAGATTTTTCAAAATAAAAACTTTTGCTTGAATGTGCTATTAGGAGTAATGCTAAAAACAAAAAGGCTAAAACTAAAAATAAAGGCTGCAGCCCGAACTTGTCAGCAAAAATGCCTGCAAACAATGGACCAAAGCCAGTTGCAATGTTCCATATACTGTTGTTTACCCCCACTAGTTCTCCAATCTCCTTTTTTGGCATGAGCTCTGTTATCCTTCCTTGTATAATTGGCAGTACAGCAGCATTGCACATGCCAAGAAGGAATAGTATAACAGCAATCGTTCTAAGATCTTTTGCAAAAAACATTGTAAATAATAAAACTATTGCAAAAAATATCCCAAGCAAAATATTTTTCCTTTTATTTTTGGCTGTTGAAAAATAAGACTCAAAGACCCATGGAACATTAAACAATGCTATGGCCAACCCTATCTGGAAAAAATCAACGTCTATGCTTCTTAAGAACAATGGCACAGTCATTCCTATGATTGATGTTCCCAAATAAAATAGGAAAACAAACAGGGAAATCCTTACAAGCTCCTTGTTAGCCATGAAGTCGGAAAATTCCCTTTTTATAAAATGATCCCTCAACATGTCCCTTATTCCACTAAATAGCCTCTTGCCTCTTTTTGCATGCAGCCTTAAAGAAACAAAAAATGCAAGCAGTGCAAAGGCTGAAATTGCATAAAATATATTATACCCATAAAGCATAAACAAAAACGCCCCGATTATCGGCCCTATTACCAAAGAAAATGTATAAAAGGAATCATACATGCCAATCGCCTCAGCGCCTTTTCCCTTTGAAGAATGCTCCCTTAAATAAGAATCGCTTGCTGTCCATAGGGATGTAGCAATGAATGCGTGGTACACCCTAAAATAAACAAAGCTTATAATTGATTTCAGGCCAAGGAGCACAAAGCTGTAGGGCAGATACAGCAACAGCATTAGGCTTACTACTTTCCTCTTTGAAACCCTGTCGCACAAAGGACCGATGAACAAATAAACCAATATGGAAAACAAAGGCAATAGCCCTGTCACCAATCCAACTGCTGTATAACTTCCAAGTACTTCTTTAAGAAACAATGGGAAGTATGGAGTAGCGATCCCCCACCCAATATAGTAAATGAACATTACAAGGCTTATCAGTTTTATTGAAGTCGGCAGAGAGTACATTTCTTTTACAAATCTGAACTTCTTTCTGTAATGGCTGTGTGTCATAATACATACCTCATATACTTCTTACAATTAAAGCAATAATAAATAACTTTCCCTTTCCTTATTCTTACCCTTACATTGACATTTGGTTTTAAATAGGAATAGCAGTGCCTGCAGAATTTTCTTTTTAGGTCTTTTGGCAGTTTTAAATTGACCTTCATCGCTATCTTTCTTGCAAGCTGCACATATCTATCGCTTCTTTCGGGATGCTTCTTGAATTCTTTTTCTGCCTCATTGAACAGCTGCTTTACTCTCAGCAATGCAACCCTTTTTTTCTCCTCTTTTAAAGGCATATTAAACTTAAATTTTTGCTGTTTATATATTTTGCCAGGACCCTTGTACAGAAGCATATAAAAATATGAGCGTTTATAATCAAGTATGGCTAGAAAAAGGAAAAGCAGTGGATTCTTTAAGTTTTTTAAGATAGTAATTTATAACATAGTGAAAGCTGTTTATTGGATATTGAAAGAGATATTTTTTGGAATTTATTGGGCAACAAAGTTTATTTTCACTTTAATAAAGAGCAAGGCAGTAAAAAGAAAAATTTCAAGGCTAAAACCGAAAATAACTCCAAAATACAAAAGGTTTCATATTCTAAATGAAAAGAACTTGATAAGCAAAAAGAGACAATATATTCAATAACTATACTAACTACATCAAGATTTTCGCCGGTAACGTTACTATAACTAACAATACGTTCAATGGTTCAGTTTCTGGAAAAATGTTGGATATAAATAATGTTGCTAGTACTTTAGGAGTTGTTGTGATAACAAACAATACCAATAACAACAATCACTCCAGAGCTTACAGAAGAAGCCTTAACACTTAGCTTAGATGACAAGGCTAAACTAATATTAGAAAGATTTATTAAGTTCTTTTTTATAAGGATATTATGGCTGAAATCGATTATGTTGTAAGAGAATTAATTCTTTCACAAAAGGCTGCTGTTGATATCATTAGCTTATATAGGGTTTTTAAGAATTGGTTCAAGAACAATAGATATGACTTATTAGAAAGGGAATATGAAAATATAAAACAAGAAGCCTTATCGACAAAAATAAAGTTTGATGCCAATAAAAGTCTTGATGAGTATACTAAAGCAAACATAAGAGTTACCTTAAGCATAAAGGACTATGAAGAAAGCGGAAGGGTCGTAAAGGGGGCAGTTGAACTAAAATTTGAAAGCTCCCTCAACATTGATTATGAGGAAAGATATGAAAATAGACCTTTAATAAAATTTTTCAGGGCCTTATATGATAAAATAATTGCAAGGGAAAAGTTTTCTGGCTATGAGGAAGAGGTTAAAAATGATACTTATTCCTTATATAATGAAATAAAGGCATTTTTGAACCTGCACAGGCTTAAGTAAACATATTTTTTAAAAATCACAATATTTATATATAATAAGTGTTTCTTTAAATCTGCCTGCCACGAGAATACTCAATGGAGCACGGCAAAGCCAGGCGATGAGCTTGGGAGTTAGTGTCGCAGGCTATATACTCATAAAATTATATAGGACAGGATTATCATCGTATCAATAAATTATTGTTTATATTTTAAAATAGTTTTATTTAGTAATCTTGTTCTATTTGATATTATGCGTTAAGATGGTAAAAGATATTTTGATAGGGGGGAATAAAAATGGGAAAGATAAGTCCTGTTGTAGCCAAATATATCATTCATATTCCAATTCAGATAGATGGTGTAGTGGAAAAGCCGGATGTTATAGGAGCAATTTTTGGGCAGACTGAGGGTTTACTCGGAAGTGATCTGGAGTTAAGGGAACTGCAGAGAAGCGGAAGGATTGGAAGAATAGAAGTAAACATAGAAACAAGATCCGGGAAGAGTTCTGGATACATTATAATACCTAGCAGCTTGGATAAGGCTGAGACTGCTATTATTGCTGCTGCTTTTGAGACCATACAGAGAATAGGGCCTTGCGATTCCAGAGTAAAGGTAGAAAAAATAGAGGATGTAAGAATAAGCAAAAGGAATTATGTTGTTGAAAGAGCAAAAGAGCTTTTAAAGAACCTTACAGAGGCTGTTCTTCCAGACAGCCAGGAAATAACAGATGAAGTTGCGCAAAGCGTTAGAATGATGGAGATTATTGAGTATGGGGGGGAAAGATTGCCTGCTGGTCCTGACATAGACTCTTCAGAAGAAATAATACTTGTTGAAGGAAGGGCTGATGTTCTCAACCTGCTCAAGCATGGGATAAAAAATGTTATTGGCTTAAATGGAACAAGCATTCCTGAAACTGTAAAGGAATTATGCAAGCAAAAGGTGGTTACCCTTTTTGTTGATGGAGACAGGGGCGGGGATATCATAATAAAAGGACTTGTTGGAGTCACTGAACTAGATTATGTTACAAAGGCACCGGATGGCAAGGAGGTTGAGGAGCTTACAAAAAAGGAGATACACAAGGCCTTGAGAAGCAGAATAGCAATGGAGCAGATAAAGCCTGATATTGCAAGGGCTGAAGCAAGACCTGAAGCAAGACAGGAATATTCGAGAAAGGTTGAACTGCCAAAGAAGGAAAAACTGATATTCAAGGAGATGCTGGACAAGCTTTTAGGAACAAGGGGAGCTTACTTGCTTGATAAAGACTTAAAAATACTCGGCAAGGTTCCAATAAATGAGGTTACAAATACCATCAGGAGCCTAGGAAATGTATATGCAATTGTTTTAGATGGCGTAGTTGACTGGGAATTGGCAAAGACAGCAGAGCGCATTAACATCAAATATCTTATAGCAGCTGCTTCAAAAGTAAATTCAGATGATGTAAAAGTGGAAATTTTGACAAACAGGGAATTGCTATAGTAAAATATTTAAATAGAAAATAGGTAGTATAAATAATGAAGTTTTGGTTTGATAAAAAAAAGGTGATAATATACTTAGCCATAATCTTATTTGTTTTAATAGTTCTTTATTTTTATTCATCTGAGAATTGCGGCACAGATACTAGGTGCTTTGACAAGAATGCAGTTAAATGCAAACTAACAAAATTAACAACAAGCAACCAGGGAAATACCTTTCTTTACGAGATAAGGGGCTCTAAGGGGGATAATTGCATAATAAACGTAAAGATGCTTGATACAGAGGCTTCTTATGATGTTGCACAAAAGCTTAAGGGCAAGGCAATGGTTTGCAGTGTTCCCAAGGAAAAGCTAAATTCAGAATTTTTAAGTGATATGGACAAGACACTTAACTACTGCACCGGCCCATTAAAGGAATCAATGCTTGAGCTGGTTATAGAAAAGATGTATGGCATGATAATAAAGAATATGGGTGATATTGTACTGAAGATGCAGGATGTTTTAAAACCTACATAGTAAGATTTAAATTTTTTTCTTATTTATAATTACAGATTAATAATGGCTAAGTATAGGGGGTTTTTAACTGACATTGACGATACTCTTTTTGCTACGTCTGATTTTTTGCCAATAGCATTAAAGGAGGCTGTACATAAACTGATTGAGTATGGCTTGCCTGCTGAATTTGATGATGCAATGGCTAGATTGGAAAGTATTAGGGAAAACAACTCAAATGCAAGTGATCATTTTAATAGGCTTTGCGAGAGCTACGGCAAGGAGTATCATATTGAGAGGATAATAAGGCCAGCTGTAGATGCTTATCATAATGTAAAATTTTCTTTATTAAGGCCAAGGGCTCATGTAGCTGATGTGCTTAACTATCTTAGAGACAATGGTTTCAGGCTTGGTGTTGTTTCTTCTGGAAGGAGAGACAAGCAATATGAGAAGTTAGATAGGCTTAATACTTTAGACTTTTTTGTTGTAAGAGACAAGAAAGCCTATTTTGTAGTTGATGATTATATATTTATTTCTGAAGACAATAATAAAACTTATTTATACAGGGAAGCTATTAAAAAAATGTCCCTTGATATAAAGAAAACAATAGTTCTTGATGACAGGCTTGAGGGAATAGCAGCTGCGCATTCTGCTGGAATTATAAACACAATAAAACTCAAGCGCGGGAAATATAAGGGGCAAACACCCTGTTCAATACTGTTAAAACAAGGAATTAGCCCTGAAGCGCTTTCAAATCCTGATACAAAGGCAGAGGAGCTTATTAGGGCTTATACTCCTAAATTTGAAGTTGGTGACTGGTATGATTTAATACCTCTAATCCGAAGACTTATATAACTATTTTCCGAATCTTCTTTCCCTATTATTGTAATCATCTATGCATTTAACCAAATCCCTTTTAGTGAATTCCGGCCATAACTTGTTTGGGAGGAATATTATTTCAGAGTAAGCTGACTGCCATAACAAAAATCCGCTGAGCCTTTGCTCTGATGTCCTTATTATCATATCAGGCTGACTTTTTAAGTATAAACCCTTTTCAAATATACTTTCGTTTATTTTATTTATGCTTAGCTTGCCCTTTTTAACCAAGGATGCTATTTTTCTTGTTGCGTCTATAATCTCGGCTCTTCCACCATAAGCCATTGCAAAATTTATTATATACTTTTTATGCTTTTTAGTTTCTTCCATAAGCTTGTACATGGATTTTTGGACGTCTTTTGGAAACATCTTTAGCCTTCCTATGAAATTAATTCTTAAGTCCTTTATCTTTTTCTTTTCTTTTCTTAGGGCATTAAAGGCCTCTCTGAAAAGCTTCATCAGGTAATTAAACTCCTTTTTTGGTCTGTTAAAATTCTCCACAGAAAACGTATACAGGGTTAGCTCTTTTATATTAAGCTCCTTGCACCAATCCAGAAGTTTTTCAACTTTTTTGTACCCCCATTCATGCCCTTTATAAGGTTTTAACATCAATCTTTTTGCAAAACGTCGATTACCATCAAGAATTATGCCAATGTGTTTTGGGATTTTACCATTTGATGCTTTCATAATAGGTTTAGGAATTTGAATTATTTATAAATTTTATGCATTTATATACAAGAAATAAGTTAATAAATAAGAAAATGCTTTCTATATCATGTACACGGACATAATATTTATAGAAAAGTCTGAAGAAATAAATAAACTTGCCAAGAGGCTTGGATTTGGGAATGTAATTTTTCTTAAAAAATCCGATGTTGTCAGTGGTATAAAAAACAATAAAAAGAAACCTATTGTATTGGGGGGCAATTCTGAATTAAATAGGAGGGCTGTAACAAGCAAAAATACAACAATCCTTTTGGACCCAGAGCCGATGGATGAGGGGAATACAGGCATGAACCATGTATTATGCAAATTGGCTAAGGAGAATAATGTCGCAATAGGCATAAGCTTCAGCAGAATATTGAACGAAAAGAACAGAATAGTATTACTTAATAAAATCATCAAGAATATCAGGCTTTACAGAAAGTATAAGATAAGGGTTATTTTGGGAAGTTTTGCAACTGATGTTTATGAAATGAGGGATGCTCTTGACCTTATAGCCTTTGCAAGATTTATAGGAATGGACACAAAGAGCGCAAAAAACAGTTTAGTCATTGCAAGAGATATATTAGGAACTAAATTTTTATAAGCATACTTAACAAGGCAATTGCCAAAGCTCCAAGGATCACAGAAATGATTGCTGCTATATTGAATTTTTTATGAACCTCTGGAAGCAAATCCGTTGCACCTATATACAAAAATGTCCCTGCCGCAAATGCAAGGATGTGCTTAAAGAAATGGCTAGGAACAACTCCTGCAAGCAATGCACCAATTATCGTAAAGCCACCATCTATAGCCAAGGCAAATAGTATTTTATTAAAGCTGTATTTAGACACCTTCATTATTATTGTTGTTGTAAGTCCCCTTGGTAGTTCATGAATCATAACAGAAAGGGCAATTACAAGGCCGAGAATAGGGGATATAATATAACCGATTGCTATTGCTATCCCATCAGCAAGGCTTTCAGCTGCAACTCCTATAAGCGCAGCCCACCCAACTACATGAACGTCACATTTTCCTTCCTTACAGCTGTGAACTATAATAAATTTTTCAATAACATAAATGCTGAAAAAACCCAAGGCAAAAGCTATAGTGTTTTCCGAGCTAATTTGCGGGAAGATGTCAAAAAAGGCTATTGAAAGCATGGCCCCAGCAGAAAACCCTATCAAGTATGTAAAGTCAAGCTTTTTAAAAAATGGGAGGAACGGCAAAAACCCACCAATAAATGTTGCTATTGCTGTAAGGAGCGCATACAAGATGTACATATCACCCTTACATCAAAGGCTTATATAAATATTATTGTTTATCACCATAGTTAAGTTTATTAATTAGTTTCCTTATTTTTACATAATGATATCTGAAAAGTATAAGGTATTTCCGAGTGCGGGCATACAGATAAGGCATACAGGAATCATAGACATCAATAATTTGTATAAAAAGATGCAGAGCTGGTTTAAGGATAATAATTATATATTTGTGGAAAAGGAGCATACAGTAAAGGACAAGGCAAGCGGAAAAGAGATTGTGCTTAAGTGGGAGGCTACCAGGGATGTTGATGATTATGCTAGGTTTGTCATAACTGTAAACTTCTTTTTTGAAAATTTGGCCAAGGAAGGGAATGCTATGAAGGGGTTTGCAAAGATTACATTTTGGGCTGATGTTTTGCTTGACTATAGAAAGGCCTGGCAGAGAAGCAGGCTCTTGAAGTTCTTGTTTTTCCTGTACAACAATTATGTTATCAAGAGAAGGATTATAGAGGTGTATGATACAAAGCTTAATGCCGAGACAACAGAGCTTTACAATTTAACAAAGGATATCCTTGGAGTTATTAAAGAATGAGCGAGAAGAATATTGTACTCAAGGAACTGAAGCTAAAATGGTCAGGCATATTCAATCTCGGGGATTTATACAGGAAGATGAAATGGTGGCTTGACTACAATGGCTACAGGGATGAAACAAAAAATTTCAAGGAATTAAGGTACACAGAGAAGGTAAAGCCTGAGGGAAAACAGATTGAGATAGCTTGGGAATGCAAAAAGCCAATAACTGATTATTTTGTTAATGTTATTGAAGTAACTTTTTTTATAACTGGTTTGCAGAAGACTGAGGTTATGCGCGAAGGAAAAAAGATTACAATGGACAAGGGAGATATAGAAATGAAATTTTCAGCATACCTTCTTGAAAATGCCTCTGATAAATGGCTTGACAAGAGTTTTGTTAATAAGGTCTATAAAAAATATCTTGTAAGGGACAGGATAGAGGAGTATAAGATTGACCTATACAGAAAATTATATTCCTTTCACAATGAAGTAAAGATAAACTTAGATATACACAAATTTTGATTTTTAGAAAATGAGAATAAAATGGGTACAATATAAGGAGAATGGTCTTTATCAATATCCACATGGAAAATTTTAAAGAGAAACATTTTAGTATAGTTGAAAAACTTGCAAACAGAGGACCAATTGCTATTTCTATTGCTCCTTATCAAATTCCACAAATTAAAGATAATCTGCTAAAGAAAATAAAAGAGATATTATCCAAGGATGGAACTATACTAGGCCAACAAGGATTAAACCATAGATGCAAGAAATGTATAAAATATTTTAAGTATTTTGAAACTAAAGGTAAAGTATATGGCATAGACCCATGGCATGAAAATTATTGTTTGTGGTTTGGGCATATTCCAATAGAGTAGCAGGAAAAATTTATGAAAAAAGGAAAGGACTTGTTGAAAAAAGCCTTTAAAAAGGAGCCAGAATTTTATGTTCCGCCAAATCATTATTTTGACATATCATCAATAGAAATAGCAGCAAAGCTTGGATATAAATGGTTTTCTGACAATGCGATGATTCCACTTAAGCCATATTCAAATAGTAGGATTATTATCGTCCCAGAATCATACCCAAATGTTAAGGGAAGTAATTTTCTATATATCCATAATGACCAAGTTGAAAGATTTAAAAAAGAGTTGGGGAAAATAATGGGATTAGGATTTAAGTCTTATTGCAATATAAAACCTATAGCAAAAAATAAAGAACTTATAGCAGAAAGTAGGAAACTCAAAGTGATTAGAAAAATAGCCAGAGATTTAAGAGATGGCTTTGGTATGCCAGAAGATAATGCAAAAGAAATGGGGCAGATATTGTTTGAATCAAAATTCTCCAAAGATTTGATACTCTAAAAAAACATTCATTTTTAGTTTTATCTCTAAGGGTTCTATAATAATAAACTATTTTTAGAAAAATTTATATATAGATGATTACACCTATTTTTGGAGAGAGAAAGAAGTGTTGAGTAGCTTTCTCATTTTAAGATGAAGTTAAAGAGACTATTGCCTAGTTTAAGGGATAAAAAGAGGTATATTGTGTTTGAATTGATAGCAAAGGGAGGTTTGGACTATAATATGGCAAAAAAAGGGATAAAGGAGTCTATTTCATGGCTAATAGGAGAGCTAGGAATGGCTAAGGCTGGGTTGAGATTTTTAGATGAATGGAAAAACAATAAAGGGATAATAACTGTTAACAGAAGTTACGTTGACGAAACAAGAGTTGGAATGAGTTTGGTTAAAAATATTAGCAATATTGATGTTATTGTGAGAACTGTAGGTGTATCAGGCATATTAAAAAAAGCCAAGGCAAGATTTTTCAATTAAGGAGGAAAAATGCAACAAGATCAACAACAAATGCAGATGATGGGTTATGATAGAGCAAGCACTGTTTTTAGCCCTGATGGAAGGCTTTTGCAGGTTGAATATGCAAAAAAGACTGTAAGGCAGGGAACATCAGCCATTGGGATGGTTTGTAAAGATGGCGTTGTTTTGATGGCTGACAAGAGAGTATTGGAAAAGTTTGTTATTTCAAAATCCATTGAAAAGGTGTTTCAGGTTGATGAACATATCGGAGCAACAGCTTCTGGGCTTATAGGCGATGCAAGGGTGCTTATAGAAAGGGCACAAATTGTATCACAACAGCATAAAATAACATATGACGAGCCTATAGATATGCAGAGCTTAGTAAAGGATGTGTGCAATGTCAAACAAGCTTATACGCAATATGGCGGTGCAAGGCCTTTTGGAGTAAGTATAATATTTGCAGGCATTGATGAAAATGAACCAAGGGTTTTCCTAACGGACATTACAGGAATATATTTTGAATATAAGGTTGCAGTTATTGGAGAAGCGGAAGACAGGATTAAAGCAATTTTTGAAAAAGAATACAAAGATAACCTTATAATAGATGATGGTATAATGCTTGGCATAAAGTCTTTGAAAAAGGTTCTTGGGAAGGATTTTGATTTAAGCAGGATAGAATGCATTTATATAAAGACTTCAGAAAAAAAATTTACAAGGCTTGAACAAAGTTCTTTAAAGAAGTATTTATAAAATGGTAAGTATTGATGAGGCAGTTATTAGCAGATACAAGAGGGATGGAAAGGTGTTCGAAATACTAGTTGATTGTGAAAAGGCAATGCTGTTCAGGGAGGAAAAGGAGACTGAACTGGATGATGTAGTTGTTACAAGGGATGTTTTTACTGATGTTAAAAAGGGCATGCATGCTCCAGAAAAGGATTTGCAAGCTATATTTGGAACTACAGACAAGAATGAGATCTGTAAGTTTATTGTAACACAAGGAGATGTTCAGTTGACTGCAGATTACCAAAAAAAATTAAGGGAGGAAAAAAGAAAACAAATAATAGCATTAATACACAAGAATGCCATAGATGCAAGAACAGGGTTTCCACTTCCTCCGCAAAGGATTGAAAATGCGATGGCAGAAGCAAAGGTTAACATAGATGCATTTAAGAGCGCAGAAGCACAATCACAAGATGTAATCAAAAAATTAAGAGAGATACTGCCTTTGAAATATGAGATAAGGGAGATAGCAATAAAAATACCAATGCAATTTAGTGG
The DNA here is from genome assembly GCA_040753775.1 of Nanobdellota archaeon. GTDB lineage: Archaea > Nanobdellota > Nanobdellia > SCGC-AAA011-G17 > JAFCDX01 > JBFMDT01. The sequence continues at coordinate 42,054 of JBFMDT010000001.1, forward strand.
AAAATCTTTTGGCTTGTTGAAACAATTTGGCAGAATATTAAAGGATGAGTGGCAGAACAATGGAGACCTTATTGCCGTTGTCGAGGTTCCTGCTGGCTTAACCCAGGATTTTTTTGACGAGCTTAACAAGATGACGCATGGAAATGTTGAAACAAAAATAGTGGCTAAAAAATGATAATAGAAAAATTTGATTTATATGCTGGCATGGTAGTTGCAGGGGTATTTACTGGCTTAGGCGTTGCTTTGGGGAGTTACTTGGCACAAAGGCATTTGATAAAAACTATGGAAAAATTCACTAAAAAAATAAAAAATGGGATAAAAAATGGGAGAACTTAAAGTAAAGGACAAGGATATTATAATTCCTGGAGAGGTATTGGCTGTTGGTATGGATTTTCTTCCTGCTAATGGGACATTCAGGGAGGAAGACAAAATTATAGCATCAGAAATTGGTATTGTTAACGTAAGTGGAAGGCTGATAAAGTTAGTGCCTTTAACAGGGCGTTATATTCCTAAAAAAGGAGATGCTGTCATAGGAAAGGTTGTTGATATTGGTTTGAATGGCTGGAGGGTTGACATAAGGTGGGCTTATGAGGCAAATCTTGGATTAAAGGAAGCAAGCCCTGATTTTATTGACAGCAGAAAAACTAATCTTGCTGACTATTATAATTTTGGAGATATAATTATGGCCCAAATATCGTTCGTAACAGGATCTAAGATAGTAGACCTAAGTATGAGGGGGCCCGGATTAAGGAAACTTATTGGAGGCAGAATAATAGAAATAATTCCATCAAAGGTTCCAAGAGTAATAGGAAAACAGGGCAGCATGATATCAATGATTAAGGAAAAAACAGACTGCAGGATACTTGTTGGCCAGAATGGAAGAGTATGGATTTCCGGAGCTGACCCAAAAAAGGAGCTAATTGCGGCAAAAACAATAAAAAAAATAGATGAAGAAAGCACTGTTGATGGTCTTACTGATACTATAAAGGATTTTTTGGAAAAGGAGTGCAAGTAAAATGATATACAACAAAAGAAGTGATGGAAGAAAATTTGATGAGTTGAGGGAAATGGAGGCAAAAGTAGGAATAGTCAAAAGGGCTGATGGAAGCGCTATGTTTAAGATAGGAAAAACTATTGCTTATGCTGCTGTTTATGGACCAAGACAAATGTACCCGGCATTTTTGCAAAATCCTGAGAAAGGGGTGTTAAGATGCAATTACAATATGATGGCTTTTTCAGGAAGCGGAGATAGGGTAAGACCTGGGCCAAGCAGAAGGTCTAAGGAAATATCGCTAGTTACGGAAAAGGCTTTAATGCCGGTGTTGGATTTGAGCAATTATGGCAATACTGTAATTGATGTTTTTATAGAGCTTATACAAACAGACTCTGGGACAAGATGTGCTGGAATAACAGCTGCTGCAATGGCCTTGGCTGATGCAGGAATTCCGATGAAAGATATGGTTGCTGCTATTGCTGTTGGCAAGGTTGGAGACAAGATACTAGTTGATTTGACAAAAGAAGAGGAGGATTATGAAGGTGCAGTGGATATTGCAACTGCATTTTTAATAAGAGAGGGAAAAATAACCTTGTTGCAGATGGATGGGGAGCTAAAGAAAGAAGAGCTCTACGAGGCTTTGAAGTCTGCAAAAAAGGCATGCGAGCAAATAAATAAGCTGCAGATAAAGGCATTGAAGGAGAGGTACAAAGCAAAAAATGAATGAGTATATAATAAATCTTGTGCAAAAGGGATTGAGGGATGATGGAAGGGATTTCAAGGAATACAGGCCTATAAAGATTGAGTATGGTATTTCCTCAAAATCTGCTGAAGGGAGTGTTATGGTGAAGATAGGAGATACAGAAGTAATTGCTGGTGTTAAGATGGAAGTTGGCGAGCCATTTCCTGATTCTCCTGACGAAGGTGTTTTGATTGTGAATGCGGAGCTAATACCCATGGCATCCCCTGAATTTGAATCAGGCCCGCCAAACATAGATGCAATAGAACTGTCAAGGGTTGTAGATAGATGCATCAGGGAATCTGGGTTTGTGGATTTTGGCAAGCTTTGCATAAAGAAAGGGGAGAAGGTATGGATTGTATTTGTTGATATATATCCTATAAATGATTCTGGCAATTTATTTGATGCAGCATGCTTGGCAGCTGTAGCAGCCTTAAAAAATGCAAAGTTCCCGGCTTTGGATGGAGACAAGGTTGACTATACAAAACATGCAAAGGAATTACCACTAAAAAAGGCACCAACATCGTGTACAGTTATAAACATCAAGGATAAACTGCTTGTCGACCCTACAACTGAAGAGGAAAGGGTCGCAATGGCAAGGCTTACAGTTGCTTCTATCGGAGACACTATATGCGCCTTGCAAAAGGGCGGTGAAAAGCCACTAAGCCTAGAGGAAATTGATAAAATCATTTCCCTTGCAGTAGAAAAAAATAAGGAGCTGGTTAAATTATTGTAAAATGACAGAACAAAAATTCTCAAAATATGAAATAGCAAGGATAATTGGAGCAAGGGCTTTACAGATATCAATGGGGGCGCCTTTGCTTATACAGATGGGGGAAAGTGACTTTGAGAGGATAAATTACAGCCCTATAGAAATTGCAAATATAGAATTTAAGGCTGGAATACTACCAATAACAGTTAAAAGGCCTCTACCCTAAAACTTAAATACAAATTGTTCTTAATTAACATATGAAAAAAGGGGATATCTACTTCTTGATATTGTCTTTTCTTATTTTAGCTTCTGTACTTTATTTTAAGCCTGAATTTACTGGATATGACATTATCAATAGCCTAAACTATTCTAATTATTATTTAGGTATGAACTTTACAGAGAGCTCAAATTTTACTGTTAATATAAATGGCAGTTTAAGCAGCCTTGTGTTAAGCGGCAGCCTAAGCGGAGAAGGCAACAGTGTTGTTTATTTTGAAAACTTAATTATTGCAAATAAAAGCTCCAATTGCACAGAGGTTCTTGAATGCAACAAAATAAGGAACATAACTGTCATGTACAATGGGGATAAGATTACAAACAATGTCAGCATATATGAAAAAGGAAAAAAGAAGATAAAATTTTTGGGCACAGAAGAGGTTATCAACAATACTTTCGTGACTGATAAGTTACCAAAAGAAAAAAAGGAGATTATTTTTGCAATAGACGACGAAAATGTCAGCCTAAGCAGAGATGAAGTAAGCTTATGCAATGCAACCAAAGGGAATTTCAGTGTTTTAGAATGCGGCAGGAAATGCTCGGCTGAATTAAACTGCAGTGAAATTATTTTTAAGGATGAGTGTGTTGAGACATGTTGGCTTAACAGAAGCTACGATAAGGGCTTGTATAATATAACGGTCATTGTAAATGATTCTGAACTGTTCTTAGATAAAATTTCTTATAGCTTATTCATTGACAACCAAAGTGAAAGCAATGAAACAAACATAACAAACAACATCACCCTACTAGAGTTTATTCCAAACCAGACATGGAGCAAAGACAAGTTTAATTTAAATGCAATCAATTTAAGCAAGCATTTTAATGGAAGCGATGTGCACTACAATTATAGCGGAAATAATTTTATTAACATAAGCATTAATGGAAGCCTTGTTAGTTTTTACCAGCAGAATAATTGGATAGGTAATGAAAGTGTTGTATTTACTGCATATAATAACTTTAGTAATGTAAGTAGCAACGAGGTTATATTGGAAGTTACGGATGTTCCTCCTGCTGTATCTGCACCACCTGGGGGAGGCGGAGGAGGCGGTGGGGGCAGTAACGAAAATGAAGAAGAGGGCAAACAAACTATACAAGAAAAGACTGTTGTTAATGTTCTTGAATCGCCTGTTAAAGAAACATGCAACGATGGAATAAGAAATCAGAATGAGATTGGGATAGACTGCGGAGGTGTTTGTAGCGAATGTGTAATTGACAGAGTTAAATTCCCTACAGGCATGACTGTTTACATAGGAAATATATTTGGAAATATTGCTTACAACTTAGCTGCACTAAGCGGTTTGCTTTTATTGCTTGCATATCTGTACAGAAAATTATTTAAGATAAAATTCAAGAAGGATAAATAAAATATAAACAAAAAGGAGAATTAAACCCTTTTTCCATGATATTGTATTGCTCTTCCTTACCATTAATATAAAAATTATCACTGAAAATAACATAAACAGCAAGCTTGTGAATAGAAGCATAAAATCATTTGAGATTGGATAAATCAATGCAGTTACTCCAAGGATTAATGTTGAGTTGCATATGACACTACCTATCGAATCCCCAACAGCCATCTCACCCTTTTTAGCAAGCGCGGACATAACACCAAAGGTCAGCTCTGGCAGCGTTGTTCCTATTGCAACAAGGAAAAGACCTATCAAAATGGTCGATACCCCCAAGTCTGCTGCAAGGGATGATGCATATTTAACAACATAATAGGAACTTAAAAACAATAGCATCGCTGTCAAGATAAACAAGGCTATATTATTCATAAATTTAAAAAAATTCATTATAACATTATTTTTTTCATTTAGTATATTCGTAAATTTTCTTTTTTCCTTTATTGTACGATAAATGTACCAGATAAAAATAGATATTAATACAAGACCATCCAACCTCGAGAGGGACCTGCCAAACCATATCAGAATTATTGGGAGTGTAGACAGAATAAACATAAAAAATAAATTTTCTTTAATGCTTTCTTTTAGCGTTATATTCTTTGTTAGCAATGCTACAACACCAATTATCAAGGTCAGGTTAAGTATATTTGCCCCTATTACATTGCCAAGGGCTAAAATAGGAATATGATTTATAGCAGAGTTTATACCTATGAAAAGTTCCGGAATGGATGTAGCAAATGCCATTAACACAAAGGATATGATAAATTCAGTTAATCCAATATACACAGCTATTCTGGACAAAAGCCTGACAATCAGCCTGCCACTAATTACAAGGACTGTTAATGCTATAAGAAGAGATATTATATCTATGAGCAACATATAATTTTGTGTAATTTATTATATATAATCCTTTCTTTCAGCAAATTATTTAAACCTGGAGCATTAATAGTGCATATGTTTGACTATTATACTGCTGATATAGGAGAGGCGATAAACTCCCTAAAGACTTCTGTTAATGGGCTAAGCGAAAAAGAGGCTGAAAACAGGCTAAGGGCTTATGGATTAAACAAGATAGAGAAAAGAAAGGAAGCGTCAAAGTTAACTATTTTCTTAATGCAGTTTAAGTCATTTTTAGTTTTTATCTTGATAATAGCAGTAATAATATCTTTGTTGGTTAAGGAGTATTTGGATGCTGGTGTTATAGGTGCTATACTTATTCTTAATGCATTTCTTGGATTTTTTCAGGAGTACAGAGTTGAGAGGGCGATTGAGGCCTTAAGAAAACTTACTCCAACAAAGGCAAGGGTTGTAAGGGATTCAAAAATTAAGGAGATAAATGCAGAGCAGCTTGTTCCAGGGGATGTGATTGTTATAGAGAGCGGGGATAATATTCCGGCTGATGCAAGGCTGATAGAAGTTAGCGCACTAGAAACAGATGAGTCTTCCTTGACTGGGGAAAGCGTTACTGTGAAGAAGGAGATAAAAAAGCTTCCAAAGGCAGAGGTGAGCGACAGGACTAACATGATTTTTTCCGGAACAACAGCTACATATGGAAGGGCAAGGGCTGTTGTAACAGATACCGGGATGAACACAGAACTTGGGAAGATTGCAAACTTAATAAAAAAGAAAAAGGAAACTACACCATTACAAAAAAAATTAGACCAGACTGGGAAATGGATGGGGCTTTTGGTGATTATTATAGCATTGATAATATTTTTAATTGGTTTGTATGAAGATCAGCCACTGTTTGAGATGTTGCTTGTTGCTATAGCCTTGGCTGTTGCAGCTGTTCCAGAGGGATTGCCAGCTGTAGTAACAATTACTCTTGCCCTTGGCGCACAAAGGATGGTTAAGAGGAATGCCTTAATCAGAAAGCTGAGCTCTGTTGAGACTCTTGGGAGCGTCAATGTTATATGTACGGATAAGACAGGAACGCTTACTGTTAATGAGATGACTGTTAAGGAGATTTATACTGACAACAGAAAAATTATTGCAACTGGCGAGGGCTATAACACACTCGGGGAATTTTTTGATGGTGGTAAAAAGATTGGGCCTGAAGAAATAAAGTTAATTTTAGAAATAGCTGCAAACTGCAACAACGCGATTTTAACTGTGGGGGACCCTACTGAAAGAGCCCTGGCTGCTGTTGCAGGAAAAGGAGGTATTAAGGCAGGGCTAAAAAGAATCGGCGAAATACCATTTGACCCCGATAAGAAATATATGGTAACTATTCATGAAAAAGATGGCAAAAAAATAAATTATATTAAAGGCGCCCCGGAGGTAGTATTAAAATTTTGCAATTATATTTATGTTAATAACAGAAGAATAAAATTAACGCCGAGGCTAAGAAGAGCGATCCTAAAAGAAAATGAGTTTATGGCAAACAAGGCATTAAGGGTTCTAGGATTTGCTTATTCCAATGACAAGCTTGAAAACAGCATCTTTGTTGGCTTGATGGGAATGATTGACCCACCAAGAAAGGAGGTTAAGGATTCTATAAAGCTTTGTGAGAAGGCTGGAATAAGGGTTGTTATGATAACAGGAGACCATAAACTAACAGCAGAGGCAATAGCTAAGGATTTGGGCATAAAGGGGCAGTGCATCATAGGAAAAGAATTGGATGAATTAAGCGATGTACAACTTATTAAAGATGTTGACGGTATAAACATATATGCAAGAGTAAATCCAGGGCATAAGGTAAGAATATTAAAGGCATTAAAAGCAAGAGGCTGTATAGTTGCCATGACAGGAGATGGCGTGAATGATGCTCCTGCTTTAAAAAAGTCAGACATAGGTGTAGCAATGGGGGTTACCGGGACTGATGTTGCAAAAGAGGCTTCTGATATGGTTCTTGTAGATGACAACTTCACTTCAATAGTCAATGCTGTAGAAGAGGGAAGAATGATTTATGATAATATTAGGAAATTTGTTTGGTATTTACTATCAAGCAATGTTGGGGAGGTTTTGTTGATATTTATGGCCATGCTTATAGGAATGCCCCTTCCACTACTGGCATTGCAAATACTATGGATAAACCTGATTACAGATGGATTGCCTGCTTTGGCCTTAAGCATTGATCCTGAATCTGACAAGGTTATGGAAAGAAAGCCAAGGAATCCAAAAGAAAAAATATTGAGCAGAATGAGCCTTAACATATTCATAGTTGGCATTTTAATGGCGTTAGGAAGCTTGTTTTTGTTTAATAATTATGGTATAGGAAAGGGAAGGACTGTTGTTTTCTCTGCTTTAGTTATGTTTGAAATATTTAATGTCCTAAATGCAAGATCAGAAAAAGAGTCCATATTCAAGATAGGATTATTTTCTAACAAATACCTAATTCTGGCAATAGTTGGCTCTATCTTGCTGCAATTAGCTGTTATTTATACTCCTTTAAGTGCTTTGTTTGATACAGTCAGACTAGGTTTAACAGACTGGGTTTATATTGTTCTAGTTTCAAGCAGCGTTTTAATTGCTATTGAGATAAAGAAGTTAATATCGAGGCATTATTCAAAACAATAGATAGACCAATCCAGAAAATACAATCATTGTCCCAAGGTCCGCTATAGATGTTGTTATTGGTATTAAAACATCATCCGGATCTTCATTTTTTTTGTGTATATAATAACTCCCAATAATTGCAACAAAAAATATTATCAGGAACAATATAATAACGGATGATAACACTACAACAACAAATTTAAGTATAAAAAATAGGTCTAATACAAAGTTTTTGAATGAGGAAATAATTAATACTAAGAAAATTAAATACAATGCAGAAAGCAAAGATAAGGGAAATATTTCTTTAAACATATGTTTGACAAATAAAGATTTTTTTAGCTCCCCTTTCATATGTTTTTCGTATAAGAATGTTGAGAATTTACTGGTTATTATAATACCAAAATCTCCGACTAACCCGTTTAAAGAAGGAAGCACTATTATAAAAGGAAGCAATAAGAGCAATTTTTCTTCTACGCCTTTTAATGCAAACCCACCAACAGAACTCAATATAGATGCTATTATTAAAACTTTGATGCTTTCTCTAATTATCTTCCACATCAGTTTCATAATATCACCACCGCTACTAAAAGAGCCAATGTGCTTATGACGTCGCCTGTGCTTGTAACATACGGCCCCATAATATCATCAGGATCATAACCATGCCTGAACAACCATAGAGATGAAAATATTGTTAATGGAGTCAAAATTATCATTGCTAATAGTGCAGCTATCAATGAAATAAGAATTATCTCTGGATTAGCAATATCAAATATAAGGTAAGTAATGAGGTAAGCGATTACACCAAGAATCAAACTTATAATTACGGTAAGGGATAAGTCGGCCAAGATGTTCTGTTTTATAAAATTTGTATATTTTATTTTTGGCTTAATTTGTTTGGTATGCAATGCAGTCCCCAATCTTGCAGATAAAGAGCCAACAATGTTACCTTTTAACTCTAGGAAACCCGGCAATAAAATAAGCAAGGCCGGGATAAAGTATAGCTTTCCCATTATAGAAACAAGAAATATACCAGCTAAAATACTTACAGTTCTTGATAGTATCTCGGCAGAAAATATCTCTTTTATATCCTTATCTATAACCCTCTTTTTAGACTTACCAAGTATCTTCATTAATGTGGGAAGTTATTTTTTATTTAAGTATTTTTCTAAATAAGCTTTTCAGACAGGTTGTATTTATTAATCTTTATTTTTGCAGAATTAAGGTACTTTTGTGTTCCCTGTAATTTTATCGCTATGCTGTCTGCAATCACCTCTTCCTTATTTAACTCTTCATTAAATACAGTGAAGTTGGAGAACGGGGAAAATCTAATTAAAAATTTTGATAGTTTAAGCATGGATGAGCTGTTTTTTATATGGCTTAACTCATGCAGCAATACAGCTTCAAGCTCCTTTTTTGTTAATAGATTTGTCAATCCAGCTGAAAGAAATACCATATTTTTTGTTGAGAATGCCAATGGTTTAGCTAAATTAATAAGATACAGTTTTGGCATGCTTATCTTCAATCTTTTAGCATATTTTTTGATAGTTTCATTTATTACATTATTTTTAATTTCTTTTGCCTTTTTTTGGTAGAGCTTTGGAATTATAAGATATCCGAGAATCATCACGCCAATCATACTTGCTATTGCTCCGTATATTATAATTTTTGTCAGGGCTATACTACAATGATAAATAAAGCCATTAAGCAGACCCATATCACAGGACAAACTAAACGCAAAGAATATTAATGGAAAAAACAACAAAAACAAATGCAGATAGGTCAGGAGTATTTTGTTCTTTATGCTTTTTGTTTTCCTAATTTTTGCGAATACAACCACTGCAAGCGAAAGAGATATTACAAATGTCACTAATTTGGATGGTTCGCTGAAAAATGTTATTATCGATTGGACTAGCATTTTTATCTCCTTTTTTCCTGGAACCTTTCATTAAAATAGCTTACTGCCTTTGAGCCAAACCTTTCTATCAGCTTGTTAACTGTTGTTTCTATTATTGATTTTTCAAAGCCATCCTTATCCTGCTTTGGAGAATAAATATATCTTATCCCGCCGCGAGCAGTTTCTATCTTCCTGTTGACAATATTTTTTACATATAACCTGTCAAGTATCACAGCTACAGAGCATAAGGCAACCTTTCTCCTTTTTTGTAGTATACTGTATATTTCCCTGACTTTCATCGCTTTTTTAGCCCATAATATATTCAAGACATCCTTTTCCAATGGGCTTAAGGAATCCAAGTTTTTTATTTTTTTCATTGTTTGTGCTTTAATTACAACATACTGTTCACTGCAATTTAAATATTTTACTATTTTTGTAAAGCTTTCCAAAAATACAAAGGTTTATATACTAGTTTGTTTTACAAAAAATGTAAAAGTAGATGGCTAAAATGAAAAAAATTGCATTATTGACATTAGTTTTTGTTTTTTTATTAGCTAGCTTTGCTGTTGCATGCGATATGGATGATATGAATGGGGTAAGTGGAATGCACACAGCAGATAGTAGTTGGGGAATGATGTCAATGATGGGCATTGGCTATAATTACTTTATCTTTAATGTATTGGGTTTTTCTCTTCTTATTGGCTTAATAATTTTAGTATACTTATTGATAGTAAAAGTTTGGAAAGATTTAAATAAGAATGGAAGCAGAAAATAAAAGATGAAGAATACAAAGGTAATTCATGTTATACTGATAGCTGTTATTACTATCATAATATTATTTAACCAGTATCAGGTTTCTAGTTTGTATAAGGTCATTGGCGGAAAAAACAGCGGTTCTAGCGTCAAGGGAATAACCTCTGTGATACCAACTGGAATACCTGCTGTATATGGAGCTGAGCTTAACATAGCTTATGATGACATTGACCCTAATAACCAGAGAAAGGCAGATACTACAATCTCAAGTCTAGGGCAATTTGACAATTCTATAAGTTTGGATGGAGAACTATTTGACAGGTATATAAAAATTGGCATGCAAATAAGCTGCGAATATTGCTGCGGTGCAGAAGCAATTATATTCAGCAATGGAAAGGCAGCATGCGGTTGCGCACATAGCTTTGCGATGAGAGGATTAGCGAAATACTTACTTAAGAATCATGCAAGCGAATTTACTGATGATCAGATCTTAGAGGAATTAGGAAAGTGGAAGACCTTATTTTTCCCTGGAATAATGGCACAGAAGGCAGCAGTATTAAAGGAAAAGGGAATAGAATTAAATTATATTAACCTTGCATCAAACAAATACAGAGGAATTGAGCAGGGCAAAACAAGTAGCGGAGGAATGGTAGGAGGTTGCTAAAAATGGATAAAGATTTAATTATTGCAGTTATACTTGGTATACTGATTATTGTTGGCGTTGTACAGGGGATTGAATTGAACAGCTTAAGAGAGAAAATAAGCACAGGAAACATTAATTTGCAGGCTACGACAAATGGAAATGGGCAGAGCACTGCAGACAGTACACCATCAAGCAATATAGGAATGGTTGGAGGTTGTTGACATGAAGATACTTAAATTTGTTTTATTTTTATTAGTTTTATCAAGCGTGCTTTTTATTGGGGCGTGCAGCAATACAGAAGGCAGCCCAGCACCAGCGTATCCAAGCGGTGGAGGGTGCGGCGTTAGCTCTGTTAATGGCATAGCGAGCATTTGCAGCAGTAATGGTGTAGAAGATGGCGGAGCACTTAAGTAAACACGAGAGAAGATTATTGAGGCACAAGGAAAAGGATGCAGATAACAAACAGGAAATATCTGCTAAGAAAAAACCCTTTAATAAAAAGTTACTTATTTGGGTCATTGTTGGAATAGCAATTTTTGGCGCAGGGTATATTTACTATGCATACAGCAATTCGCCTGGGCCTTATGATGATTTTGCAAAGTGTCTTACTGAGAAAGGAGCTGTAATGTACGGGGCTATTGAATGGTGTAAGTATACAAAAGCACAGGCAGCAATGTTTGGAAAATCATTTAAATACATAAACTATAAAAACTACAAAGAAGGACAAAATATAAAGATAACCCCAACATGGATTATGAACAATGAAATATATGAGGGGTTGCAGTCCTTTGACAGATTAAGCGCTATAAGCGGGTGCAAAGCATGAGAAAAAAGAGAAGGTATTATGATATAAAGTTTATTCTTGTAATTGCTTTGGCTATCATTGTTTTGGTGAATTTAATTTTAACATTCAATATAACACCTAAAGAAAAGAGCATAAAAATAAAAATTATAAATGATTTAAATTGCAAGGAATGCTTTAATCTTGCAAATGCTGTTGACTTCAAGGATGTAAATGTCAAAAAACAGGAGATTGTTGATTACAGTTCAAGTGAAGGGAAAAAATTAATTGAAAAGTATAATCTTTCTTTTATTCCAAGTATTGTAATTACAGGGGACATTGAAGGAGTAAACTTAGATGAATTTGAGAAGATAGAGGACTATTTAGTTTTGACAAAGGCCTTCCCGCCATACAGAGAACTAAGCAGCGGGAGCATACGCGGATTAGTTTCCCTTACTTATATTAATGTCAGTTGCAAAAAATGTGCATCTGTTTATTCTTTAGTAAATGACCTCAAGCAATACGGGATTAAATTTGCAAGGGAAAGTGTTCTTGATTACAAAAGCACAGAAGGACAAGAGCTCATAGATAAATATGGCTTAACAAAGGTTCCAACAATAATACTTGACAGCGAAGCTGGAGTTTACGACATTATAAAGACAAGCTGGAAAAGTATAGGAAGGACAAGCAATGGGGTATATGTCCTTAATGCATTTCCACCATATTTTGACCTTGCAGAGGATACTGTTAAGGGATTGGTGGATGTTACATATGTTGAGGATAAGGAATGCAATAGCTGTTATAATGTAAGCCTGCACAAACAGGTCTTGAATGGGTTTGGAGTTGTAGTAAATGACGAAAGAGAAGTTGATATAAATGAAGAGGCTGGAAGAGACTTGCTGCTTAAATACGATATTACATTAGTACCTACAATAATTTTAAGCAAGGATGCAGATGAGTATGCAAGGTTGAAGTCAGTATGGCCGCAGGTAGGGACTATAGAGGATGATGGAGCTTATGTTTTCAGGAAGGTTGATATTATGGGAACGTATAAGGATTTAGGCGAGGACAAGGTAATTAACATAACAAAATGATTCCTTATCAAACGTTTCTCATGATTAATCTAGGATTTTTCAACATATACACCTGGGGCTTGTTTGTTGCCATTGGATTTTTAGTTGGAATATTTCTGGCTATTAAAGAAGCAAGGAAAAGAAAAATAAAAGTTAAGGAAATTTATGATTTAAGCTTTTACATTATTTTAGGCGGGATTGTTGGCGGAAGAATTGGTTATATCCCAACACATTTAAATGAGTTCAGGGATTTTTTGGAAGTATTTAAGGTATGGCATGGTGGAATGTCATTTTTTGGAGGATTTGTTTTTGCGGCTCTGTTCGCTTACTTTTATATTAAAAAACATAAATTAAATTTTTGGAAATATGCTGATGTATTTGCTTTACCTTTGATTATAGGACATGCTATAGCAAGAGTTGGTTGTTATCTAGTTGGTGAGCATCTTGGAAGCCCAACAAATTTGCCATGGGGGATATTTTTTGAAGGGGCCATAAGACACCCAATACCAGCATATGAGTTTATAGCTTTAATATTCATTGCACTAACATTAATTTACATAAAAAGATTCAAATTAAAAGATGGCATTTTAATAAGTTCAGCTGTTGTTATGTATTCCATAATAAGGTTCTTTTTGACATTCTTGAGAGTAGATGACCCGACATTCTTTGGATTGACAGGAAGCCAGTATGTTTCCATATTATTGGTTGTTATCTTTGGCTCTTTCATATTTAAGAGATTGAAGGGATAAGTTTAAATACTAGTCAGTTTTACATTTTTTGTAAAGCTTTAGCAAAATGAACATAGAAAACATAAGAAAGGATTTTCCTGTATTGCAAAAGAAGAGCAATGGAAAGCCAGTTATATATTTTGATAATGCATGCGTTTCCTTAAGGCCGGTGCAGGTTATCGAGGCTATGAACGAATATTACAAGGAATATCCTGCGTGCGTAAGCAGAAGCGTACACAAGCTTGGAGCAAAGGCAACAGAAAAGTACAATGAAGCAAGAAGAACAATAGCTAAATTCATCAATGCAGGGGAAAATGAAGTTATTTTTACAAGAAACACTACTGAAGGAATCAATTTAATAGCAAATTCCCTTGGTCTGAAGAAAGATGATGCTGTTGTAACAAGCGACAAGGAGCACAATTCAAACTTGTTACCATGGCAGATTCTATCACAAAGAACAGGGATAAAACACAAAATATGCAGGACAAATGATGATGGGACATTTAATATAGAAAATTTTACAAGGGAAGTTAGAGGTGCAAGGCTTGTTTCTGTTGTTCATGCCTCAAATCTAGATGGTTATACAAATCCAGTTGAGGAGATAACCAAGACAAGCCATGAGAATAATGCTTTAGTATTGCTTGATGCTGCCCAGTCAACTCCTCATAAAAAGATTGATGTTAAAAAATTGGACGTTGATTTCCTGGCATTTTCAGGGCACAAGATGCTAGGGCCATCAGGCATTGGTATATTGTACGGGAAGGCCAAATTATTAAGGAAGTTGAAGCATTTTATTGTTGGTGGGGATACTGTTGAGGACAGCACTTATACAACAGCTGACTATCTAGACATACCAGAAAAATTTGAAGCAGGCTTGCAGAATTATGCTGGAGCAATCGGATTAAGCGCTGCTGTAAATTACTTAAGTAAAATAGGATTAGACAACATTGCAGAGCATGAAAATGAATTAAATAAATACATAACAAAAGAAATAGAGGATTTTGCAGAGATCTTAGGTCCAGAAGCAGGGCTAAGAACAAGCATTATTTCTTTTAATATTAAAGGCATAGACCCACATGAAATTGCAATTATTTTGGATAATGCAGCTAATATCATGGTAAGAAGTGGAATGCATTGCGTGCACAGCTGGTTTAATAATAGAAAAATTAAAGGAAGTGCAAGAGCCTCGCTATACTTGTACAATACAAAGGAAGAGGCAAAAATATTTATAGAAAATCTAAGGAGGATTAATAAATTAAAATGAAAAAATTTAACATATGGCTGGTTGTAAGCATTATTTTGGGAATTTTGATTGTTGTTTCTATTTTTACCAATGGATTTAATTTTATAAAAAAAACAAGCAAGGGCAAGGTTACTATTGTTGAATTTTCAGATTTTCAATGCCCTTATTGTGGCAGGGCCGAGCTAACATTGAAGCAGCTTAAACAGGATTATGGCAGTAAGATTGAGATAATATACAAGCATTTCCCATTAAACTTCCATCAGTATGCGCAAAAGGCAGCTGAAGCAAGCGAGTGTGCGAGAGACCAGGGAAGATTCTGGGAATACCATGATCTGTTGTTTGGGAATCAGGATGCGCTTGACTTAGCCAGCTTAAAGAAATATGCAAAGGACCTTGGCTTAGATACAGGAAAATTTAACTCATGCCTGGATAACGGTGGAAAGGCATCTGTTGTCAAGAATGATTTTAATGAAGGAATTGCCAGGGGGGTAGATGGAACACCGACATTTTTTATAGGCAATGAAGCGTTAGTTGGAGCGCAGCCTTACAGCGCATTCAAGCAGATAATAGACAAGGAGCTAGGTTAAATGGTATTATGTTATATTGCGGTCGGGGTGTTTGGAATTTTAAGCATATTTTCAGCTAAATACAGGCCTTTGTTTAAAGAGTCTTTAGACTGCACTTTTAGGAAGATGACATTCAGGCCCTGCAGAACTGATCTTGAGACAAGGCTTAAGGCAAAGGTTACAGGAAAATTAATGAGATTTCCAAAAATAGCAAAGGCATGGTATAAACACTTTCAGTTGATTAGCATGGTTTTTATTTTGTTATTTTTTGCCAGCATGGGTTATAGTGCCTATGGATTTTATATTTATGCAAAGTATGGGAACTGCAACGGGCCGCACAGCAATGAATTTTGTTTATTTAACCCAAGCCATACAGGTTTAGTGCATTGCGGAAGCGAGCATTGCCAGGAAAACGGCTGCAATTGCGAGAATGAAAGTGTAGGCTGTGAAAAACCAGATTTTGTTGCATGCGAGGGAAATTGCACTTGCGAGCCAAAAACATGCAAAGGAGCTATGTAAAGTGCTGAGGTACATAAAGGAAAAGGCGACTGGGTTGTTAGGAAGCGTCTCCGGGGGAATGAGCATAATAAGCGCGCATAATGTCTGCCATAATATCTGCTTAGGGATTATTGCAATCTTAACTATATTTGGAATAACTGTTGCTGGAATGCCCTTGGGATTTTTGCAGGACTATAATCTGTTGTTTTGGAACATGGCAACTTTCTTTTTAGTTTTCGGCCTTGTTTTTTACATAAGGAACAGGAAGTGCATGTCACATAAGATGCTTATTTTTAATTCAGGGCTTATTGTAAGCAGCGTGCCGTTTGAGCAGTTGCAGAGCTATAATTTAATGTTTTATATTTTTGGAGGGATTCTTGTTTTGATCAGCATTATATTGTACATAAAAGACAGGAGGAAAAAATGGACACAGAGAAAATAGTTCTGTATGTAATCTTGGGGATTTTAATTATCAGTTTTATCTGGGGCATTAGCAGTTTTTACAGCAGCAGGTATGGCAATAATTATCAAAAGGCATTGTCAAGCGAGAATCCAGGCGATATATGTGCAACACCTCCAGGCTATACAGATGAGCAGTGGAGAGGGCATATGAGACACCACCCAGACAGGTATGCTCAATGTTTAACTTAAATAGATTAAAAAATAAAATAAAAATTGTATTTAAGGATAAGTTCTATTTAGTTGCCTTTATAGCAGCATTAATCTTCTTTTCTCTTTTTTACATATTTGGATGGAATTTTGTATTGTGGTCAAATCTTTATGTTCGCACCGACTTATTTACTCCGCTAAATATGATGTTTTTTGTTTTTATTTTGGTATTAGCAAGCCTTGTTTTGACATTAAGCATCTATAATTTTAGGAACATGTGCTCTAGTAAAGGAAGCGCCTCTATAGTGTCTACAGCATTTACTTCTATGTGCCCTGGTTGCCCGCCACTTATTTTATCTTTCTTCAGTACAACCGCTGGCTTTGGCCTATTTTTGGTAAAGTTCAACATTTATATTAATATCATAATAATTATTTTATTACTTATATCTTTGTATTGGCTATCTTCAGTTAAATGTAATTTTAAAAATAGATGATATGCAAATAGTTACATTTGAGTTGTAACATAAATTTTATATATTACATCCATTTTTGATATATGGACAATTCGGTTGCCCTGGAAAGGGTATGATTATTGAAGGCCTCTGTCAAATGGTCGCTATTATTATTATGTCTGGACTATAACTCACAATAAGAAATCCACGTTTGATAAGCTTTTTATAACATGAAAAAGATAACCTTTAAAACAAGTTGAAGGGTTAAGATTGATTTGACAGTTGTTTGAGGAACTTTTTCACCGAGTCCAGACAATATTTATAAAATATTTTTGTGAGGAAAGATGAAAAAGAAAATAAAAAAGAATAAATCTAAAAAGTCTGAGAGAAAGGCAAGTAAATCTATAAAAAAGAAAACCAGAGGACCCAGCAATAAAAGCAAGCTGTCAAAGGTAAAAAAATTAATAAAATTGGCTAAAAGAAAAAAGTAATCAATATTTTTTATGCGTATGTGCACAATTTTTACAGCAGAAGAATAAATATCTTCCATTTATCTTCTTTTTGTAACCACCAGAATAAATTTTACACCCACAATAATAGCATGCCTTTAGGTTCGGTTTTATCCCTAGGTTTATTATTTCATCAAGCCTTTTGAGCGTATTTTTAATGAATCTTTTTCCGTCATTTGTCAAATAATAAACCTTTTTCTCCCTGCCCCCAACCCTATTTATTTTTATGTATTTAGCCTTCTTTAGAGTACTTAAAAATGGATAAATGTTAGAAGCGCTTATCCTTTTATTCATCTTGATGCTCAGCTCTTTTATGAGCTCATAACCATGCTTAGGCTTTTGGTGCAATAATACAAGAATGTACAGTTTTAGGATGTTATTTATTTTTAGCATTTATTTTATAGTATAGAAACATTTATATACTTTACTGATATATCAAAATTAGATATATAAAGGAGGTACAATGACTAAAGAGAAAGCAGAATGCGGAAGGCTTAGCACCAAGGCACTTGCTATAGCCTTAGGCGTACTTTGGGGTGCTTATGTATTTTTGTTAGGCCTGGTTTTAACAGCATTCCCGAACATAAAATTTTTCTGGGTTAGCAAAGAGTTTTTAGCTATTTTAGCAACTTTATACCCAGGATATGCGGCTACACTAGCTGGAAGCTTCATAGGCTTGTTTTGGGGCTTCTTATGCGGCTTTGTTGGTGGGGCAATAATAGCCTGGCTGCACAACTTTACACTTGAGAAGTACTGCGAATAGGCTGGAGTTTAAGGGGCAAGATGAAAAAGTTAAGATTTTATAAGTGTAAAATATGCGGGAATATGTACAAAGAGCAAAATATAGCAAAGAAATGTGGGGATTTTTGCAGAAAAAATAATGCATGCTCAACTGAAATAGCAAAATATGCAATAAACAGGAGGTAAAAATGCTCAGCTTATTCAAAAGAAGAGATCCTATTTGCGGAATGAAGGAGGAGAAAGGAAAGGGCAGTGAAAAATATGGAAAATGGTTTTGTTCGGATAAATGCACCAAGGATTATGAAAAGATAATAAAAAGCTTATCAAACAAAGATAATAAAAAGCTTATCAAACGTGGATGCTGTTGAACGAAACTATGATAAAAAATTAAAAAGCAGGACTTACTGAACAAATAATATTCAAAATAAATATGCAATATGATGCAGTAATAGTTGGAGGAAGCTTTGCAGGATTAGCTGTTGCTTCTGAAGTTAGTGGAAGGGTATTGCTGATAGACAGAAAGAAAATTGGGGGCAATGTAACATCTGCATGCGGGACAAGGTATGACCTAGCAAGGGAAATAAGCAAGAAAAGTATATTGCAGAAATTTAATACTGTGACTTTAAATACAAAGAACAACGAGCATGAGGTAAAACTAAATTATCCCTATTGCACTATTGACTATGAAACATTTTGCAAAGACTGGATGAAAAAAATTGATGCTGAGTTTATAAAAACAAATGCAGTTGGATATAAAAATGGCAAGGGCGTGATAACAAAAAATGGTAATTATGATGCCAAATGTATAGTTGACTGCAGTGGATGGAATGCTGTAATAGCAAGCAGCCTGAGAAAAAACTTTGTCAATAAAAAAATGATGAGCTTTGGGATTGAAACAGAATTGAAATACAAAGATAATACATTAAGATTTTTTGCTGATTCGGGCATAATAAAGAAAGGGGCTGCATGGATTTTCCCGATAGGCAATGAATCCAGATTTGGTGTTGCAAGCTATGTTGGCAGGACAAAAATCTTGGATAATTTAAAAAACTTTGTTAAAAGATACAAGCTAAGGCCTAAGAAAGTGTATGGCGGCTATTTTCCCTATGGATTAAGGGATTGTGTTGCTGGAAACATCTTTCTCGTTGGAGATAGCGCTTGCCAGACAATTCCCTTGACAGGAGAGGGCATAAGAATAGCGGTCAATTATGGAAGGGAATGCGGAAAAATAGTGCAAAAAGTCATAGACAATGAAATAACATTAGAGCAAGGCTTAAATATGTACGGGGAAATAGGAAACAAAAATAAAAGATATTATGAGCTTATACTTAAGGCGCAGAATATGTTTATAAATATGAGCGATGTTACAATAGAAAGATTTGCCAAACTGCTTGATAACAAAATGCTTATGAAGATAATGGAGGAAAAATACCAGGGGTTATGACAAAAAAAATAATAGCAATAAGCGGAATGCATTGTGCTAGCTGTGCAAACACAATAGAAAAGGCTTTAAAAAAACTTAAGGGAATAAAAGATGCTTCTGTCAATTATGCAACAGAAAAGGCAACAATAGAGCATGATGAAAAGTTTGAGATGTCTGAAGCTGCTAAGGCAATAAAAAGTCTTGGATATACACCATTGGAAGCAGAGGCTGTTGCTAAGGGAGAAATAAGGCTTAAAGTTATAGGAATGTCAAGCCCGCACTGCTCAAACATAGTCCAAAATGCATTGAACAAGCTTAAGGGAATAACAAATGCAGAGCTTAATTTTGCAAACGAGCTGGCAGTAATAAAATACAACCCAAATATTATAAATGTCAAAGGGATAAAGAATGAGCTCAAAAAGGCTGGCTACGAGGCTATTGAAGAAAGTTTTGTTGACAGGGAAAAAGAGGCAAGACAGAGGGACATCAGAACATTAAGATTAGAATTCATAGTCAGTTTAATTCTTAG
The DNA here is from genome assembly GCA_040753775.1 of Nanobdellota archaeon. Taxonomy (GTDB): domain Archaea; phylum Nanobdellota; class Nanobdellia; order SCGC-AAA011-G17; family JAFCDX01; genus JBFMDT01. The sequence goes on from JBFMDT010000001.1 coordinate 62,118, forward strand.
TATTCCTATAGTTCTCATAAGTATTCCTGATTGGTTTGGTATAGAAGTCCCATTTGTAAGTGTTCCACATGCTTATATGAATTATGTACTTTTCATATTAACAACACCAATTCAATTGATAATAGCAAAAAGATTTTACAAGGGAATGTATTTTGCACTGAAAAATAAATCAGCGAACATGGATACTTTAATAGCAGTGGGAACATCAGCTGCTTACTTATACAGTGTTGTTGTAACATTTTTTCCAAATATATTTCAGGACAATGTTTATTACGATGTTTCTGCCATTATCATTACATTCATAATCCTTGGAAAATATTTAGAGGCTGTCATGAAGGGAAAGACTTCAGAGGCTATTAAAAAATTGCTTGGATTAAGGCCAAAAACAGCAAGAGTTGTAAGAAATGGCAAGGAGATTGAAATAAGCATAGATGATGTAAGGGTGAATGACATTGTTGTTATAAAACCAGGAGAAAAGATCCCTGTTGATGGAATTGTAATTGAGGGAAGCACTTCTGTTGATGAAAGCATGATTACTGGGGAGAGCATTCCTGTTGAGAAAAATAAGGGAGATGAGGTAATAGGAGCTACAATAAATAAAAATGGATTAATCAAATTTAAAGCAACTAAGGTTGGAAAGGACACTGTATTAGCACAGATTATTAAGCTTGTTGAGGAAGCACAGGGAAGCAAAGCACCAATACAAAGGCTGGCTGACAAGGTAAGCAGTTATTTTGTTCCTGTTGTCATAGTAATTGCTGTTTTATCAGCTTTATTCTGGTATTTTATTGGAGCAAGCTTAACTACACTCAGCATGGCACCATTTGTATTTTCTTTAAGCATTTTTGTAGCTGTATTGATAATTGCATGCCCTTGCGCTCTTGGCTTAGCAACACCAACAGCTATAATGGTTGGAACAGGAAAGGGAGCTGAAAATGGAATCTTGATTAAGGGGGGTGAAGCATTAGAAACAGCGCATAAGTTAACAACAGTTATATTCGATAAAACAGGAACATTGACAAAAGGAAAGCCAGAGGTGACGGATATTGTTGCAGCAGAAAAATTTAATGAAAATGATGTTTTGAAATATGCTGCAATTGCTGAAAAGGGAAGCGAGCATCCATTAGCAGATGCCATTTTGAATAAGGTAAAGAAGATTGCAGGATTTAAGATACCAGAAGCAAGTTCATTTAAGGCCCTGCCAGGATTGGGAGTTGAGGTAAAATACAAAGGAACAGAAATTTTATTGGGGAACAGAAAATTAATGATTGATAAAAAAGTTGATATAAAAGATTTGGAAGACAATATTAGGAAATTAGAAGAGCAAGGAAAGACTGTAATTGTAGTTTCTTTTAGAAGAAAGGCTATAGGAATAATTGCTGTTGCGGATACTTTAAAGGAGAATAGCAAAGAGGCTGTTGAAATTCTGCATAAAATGAAGAAAGAAGTAGTGATGATAACCGGTGATAATGAAAGAACAGCAAGGGCTATTGCAAGCAAAATTGGAATTGATAGGGTGTTAGCTGATGTTTTGCCTGGAGAGAAAGCCCATGCTGTTAAGAAGCTGCAGGAAGAGGGAAAGATTGTTGCTTTTACAGGAGATGGGATCAATGATGCCCCGGCAATGGCACAGGCAGATGTAGGGATTGCTGTTGGCTCTGGAACTGATGTTGCTATTGAGACTGGCGATATTATATTAATTAAGGATGACTTGAGGGATGTTGTAAGGGCAATCAACCTGAGCAAATACACATTGAAAAAGATTAAACAAAATTTATTCTGGGCATTTTTTTACAATAGTGTTGGAATCCCTGTTGCAGCTGGTATATTGTACCCTCTTGGATTTTTGCTTAACCCAATAATAGCAGGCGCTGCAATGGCTTTTAGCTCTGTAAGCGTTGTAGGAAATTCCTTGCTGATGAGAAGGTATAAGGTAAAATGATTGATTTAATATTAATAATTATTTTCATGGTGCTTTCTATAGACATCTTCATGGTTTACAAGTATAAGGTGATGCACAAGTCAAGACACAAATATGGGTTGGCTGCCTTGCATGTGCTTGTTCTGCTATTAAACATAATCTTTATTTTTTACTTGGGAATAAAATATTACAATGATATTAAGACAAATTTTTTAGGTTATGTTTTCGTTTTAATCGGCTTTTTGCTGGGTTTGGCTGCATTACGCACTATAAAAGAAACAGCTATTCTGCCAAAAAACAAATTGGTTGTTAAAGGCCCTTACAAATATATGAGGCACCCTATATACATGGCAGATATTATAATGCTGTTTGGGCTCAGCTTAGTATTTGGCTCTTTATACCTTTTAACTTACACAATAGCTTTGGTGTTTGCACTAAGATATTTGGCTAAAAAAGAGGAGAAAGAGCTTGTAAAGAGATTTGGAAATAATTATAAGGATTATATACAGAAGGTAAAGGGGTTTGGTATTTTCTAAATGAAAGGGAAGTTATCAAAAAATGTAATCTGGATGGGCGTCGTAAGTTTGCTTACTGATGTTAGTAGCGAGATGATTTTTCCAATACTACCATTGTTTTTGGCAAACATTCTTAATGCAAGCAAGTCCGCAATAGGCATTATAGAAGGGCTTGCTGAGAGCACTGCATCCATATTAAAAGTATTTTCTGGATGGCTTTCAGATAAGCTCAACAAAAGGAAGGCAATTATTGTTTTTGGATACAGCCTTAGCACAATTATGAAACCCTTGTTTGCAGTCTCAACATTATGGCAGTATGTTTTAGTTATAAGATTTTTTGACAGGTTTGGAAAGGGAACAAGAGATCCGCCGAGAGATGCCTTAATTGCAGCATCAACAAATAAAGATGTTAAAGGAAGGGCATTTGGGTTTCACAAGATGATGGACACTATAGGGGCTATCATAGGAACGCTTGCTGCATTTTTGCTTTTGGCATTTGCCTTCAACTACAGGAGCATATTCTGGTTCAGTTTTATTCCAGGGGCAATCGCTGTTTTAGTGCTTATATTTTTTGTAAAGGAAATCAAAAATAAAGTAAACAATGAGATAAAGCTAAAGGAAAGTTTTGGAAGAGAATTCAAGATATTTGTTTTAATATCATCCTTGTTTTCTTTAGGAAACTTCAGTTACGCCTTTTTTATACTTAAGGCGCAGGAATTTGTACAAGCTTTGTTTATTCCTATCATTTATCTTCTTTATAATGTGTCCTATGCCTTGTTTGCAATGCCAGCCGGTAATTTATCAGACAAGTTCGGCAGGAGAAATATTATTGCAATAGGCTATATTTTATTTGGCATTGTTGCATTTGCATTTACTGTTATAGCAAACAGCATTTTTGCATGGGTTCTATTTATTTTTTATGGAATATCTATAGCTTTCAGAGAGGCTGTTTCAAGGGCTTATGTAACAGACTTGGTCGACAAGGACAAGAGGGCTACTGCTTTTGGTGTATTTTATATGGCTAATGGTCTAGTGATGTTTCCTGCCAGCATTATTGCAGGGAAATTATGGGACATTTATGGAAGCAATTTGGTATTTTTGTATGCATCTGTCATATCTATAATTTCAGCTGTTTTGCTTTTGTTATTGCTTGACAAAAAGCTTAAAAATAATTGAGGCTTTTGATTAACTATGAAGAGGCTTTGTTTGATCGTTTTAATTAGTATTTTTTTAGGCGGTTGCGCTCAGCAAATAGAGCCCAAAGAGCAAGTTGTTTCCAAGTGCATTGAGCTATGCAATTCCAAGTTAGACACGCAAGATTTAAATAACGGGCCTTGCTTAGGATTAATAGCTAATGATTGGGTGTGCGATGTTGCGCATAACCCAAGGCAGGCAGTGGACAATATTCAGGAAAATCAATGCAGTGAATTTAGGGAAGGAAAAGCAAAACATTTTATTGAGGTTGATCCAAAATGCGAACTAATAAGAGCAGTATAAAAATCATTTTAGCCTTATTCTTAATCTTGTTTATTGCAGCGTGTGCACAGCAAGCAGAAGAACAAAGCTCAGCTGTTGAAGCGCAGGATACAGCACTTATAGAGATTAGCAATTTTCAGTTTGTTCCAGGCACAGCTACAATTAAAAGGGGTGGAACAGTAACTTGGGTGCAAAAAGATTCTGTAGCACATACGATTGCTATCAAGGATTTACAAACATCATCTTTATTAAATGAGGGAGAGCAATGGAACTTTACTTTTGACAAGACAGGAAGCTACAGTTATATATGCAGCATACATCCCAGCATGAAGGGAAAGATAATTGTTAAATGAGAGCAAAAGATTTAAAAAATGACATAATGATCATTCTATATGAAGCACAGCATAAAAATAACAGTAATACTCCTTTCTTTGTTTATTTTAGCACAAATTATTGGTCTTGTTATAGTAAAAAACTATATTTCAGAGCCTCTGCCGTATAAAATTGAAAAGCCGGAGATTAGAGAGACAACATCTTTTATACCCCTGACTTTTGCTATATTAATTGCAACTGCCTTAGCCCTGTTTTTATTGTATTTCAGGGCAAGGAGAATATGGAAATTTTGGTTTTTTATAAGCGTGTTATTCTGCCTGCTTATAGCATTTGGGGTATTTGTAAATGAAAAAATCGCTTTAATACTTGCGTTTGTTTTTTCTTTGCTGAAGGTATACAAGCCAAATGTAATACTTCATAATTTGACTGAGTTATTTATCTATGGGGGCTTAGCTGCCTTATTTGTCCCTATACTTAATATTTTTTCTATTTCAGTTCTTCTTGTTATAATTTCTCTGTATGATATGATTGCTGTATGGAAGACAAAGTATATGGTAAAAATGGTGAAGTTTCAGAGCAAGCTAAAGGTGTTTGCAGGATTGCTTATACCTTATGGAAAGGACAAGACAGCAATTCTTGGTGGGGGTGATATTGGATTTCCGCTGCTGTTTTCAGGGACAGTACTTAAGACTTATGGCTTGCAGCCAGCTTTATTTTCCATAATTTTTACAAGCCTTGCTTTATTGTTTTTATTGCTGATAGCTGAGAAGAAAAAGTATTATCCTGCAATGCCTTTCTTGGCTGCTGGGTGCTTTATTAGTTTATTAATTATAAATTTAATTTGAATAAAGAAAAAGGGCCGAAGGAAAAACCTCGATGATGGGAAAGGGAAAAGCCTCGGAAATGGGAAGGTTTTGAATGAGGCTGGAGCTTGCTAAAGTGTTGAATTTTGGCAGTGTAGGGCTTATGCTTGGGGTTCCACAGGAAATGAGGTCTCGATTGTGGGAAAGGGTGTAGTAGAGGGTGGAAATGAATGGTAGATAAAGAGGATGAAATTAAGGGAAGAAATATTTAAATAGTTGGAAAAAGAAAAATAGTATGGAAAAAGAGGGAAGGTATGAGAAAAGAAATTGAGGATTGGGTAAAGCAAGCACTTGCAGATTTAAGAAAAGCCGAAGTTCTAATCAATAGCAAAAATTTTGATGGGGCTGTATTTTTCTGTCAACAGGCAGTAGAAAAATCTCTGAAAGCTTTATACATGCTTAAATTAAAAGAAATTCCAAAAGGACACTCTATAATTTATTTTGCACAAAAGGTTAATGTTCCAAAAGAAATGCTGTCAGGCATAAGGGACTTGAATCCAGAGTATTTGATTACAAGATATCCTGATATGGCTGCAGGCATTCCTGCAGAACTTTATGATGCAGAGATTGCTAATAGACATAAAAAAACTGCAGAACAGGTGCTAAAATGGGTAGAACAAAAGATAAAAAAATAAAAGATTTTATCAATAAAATTAAAAAAAAATATAATGTACAAAATGCAATATTATTTGGAAGCAGGGCAAGAGGCGATTACTTAAAAAACAGCGATTACGACATTATTATTGTCTCTAAAGATTTTAAAGGCATTTTTTTTACACAGAGGATTGCTAAAATGTATGCCTTTTGGAAATATTACCCGCTTGAAATAGAGCCTTTGTGCTATACCCCAGAAGAGTTTAAGAAAAAAGCAAAAGAGCATGGGACTGTTAGAACTGCGATTAAAGAAGGGATTAAGTTATAAAAAGCAATAAGAAGAATCTATAGAAAATGAGGTCTCGAAATAGGCCTCGATTCTGAGAAGGTTTTGAATAAGGTAGGATTTTTCGGAAATGCAGAATTTTACTGGTATAAGGCTTGCTGTTGGGGTTCCACAGGAAATGAGGTCTCGATTGTGGGAAAGGGTGTAGGTGGGGGAAGACAGGACTGAGTGGAAAGGTACAGTAAAGAAGGGTTCTATACAAAGGGCAATGAAGATGATATTGGATTTGGAAAGGGGGACAGCTAACCATGCTTTCCGCTGTAATGCAGTACAACATGGAACGGAGGCTTGCTTAACTTCCAGGTTCGAAATGTTTCTGGGTGGTTCCAAGCCCCTCTGGCCGTCCTGACGTCCATACGCACTTCAGGGTTAATAAGCTTTATGGTTGTGTCAGTACTCCTGTGATGTCCTGTAATTAGTTCACACTTATATACTATTCTATATAGTCTTCTTGAGGTGATGTTTTATGTTAAACTTTAAGAAGAAGGTATGGATAGTAAAGCAGAAAGATAAAGGAATATTAACAGATTCTGAGATTGCTTCTGCTCAGGATGTTACAAGAAGAGCTGTACAGAAGATATATTCTATTTATAGATTAAATGGATTACAATCCCTAAATGATAAGCCTAAAGGAAGAAGGATAGATGATATACTTTATAATCTACAACAAGAGATACTTAAGCTAAGGAAAGAGCAATACGGAGTGCATAAGATAGAAGGGTTATTAAAAAATAAGGAATTAATTATTTCCCATAACAAGATACATAGATTCCTTAAGTCTAAAGGATTAGTTAAGTTAGAGCCTAAGAAAGGAAGAAGATACAAGTATATAGATTGGGAAAGAAAACACTCTAATAGCCTCTGGCAGACTGATTATTGCTGGATTCCAAGGTATCATAAATGGATGATAGCATACGTAGATGATCATTCAAGATTATGCACTGGAGCTAGTTATACTAACGAAGCTACTACAGAAACAGCTATTAACTTGTTAGATAAAGCAATAAACAAATGGAATAAGCCAAGAGAAGTGTTAAGTGATAGAGGATCTCAATTCTATGCTGCAAAAGGAGAGAGTTCTTATTATAAGGAGTATCTAAATAGCTTAGGGATTAAGCTAATCTATTCTTCTATTAAGAAGCCTACTACTACAGGAAAGATAGAGAGATTCTGGCTAACCCATAATACAGAGAGGTGGAGATTTAGTTCTCTAGAGAAGTTCATTAATTATTACAACTATAAGAGACTCCATATGAGCTTGGATTATCTAACACCTTATGAGGTTTACATAAGAGATTTACCTAATGTGAGAACCTATTAGGAGACATCACACTACAAAAAATAAACCGAAACCTTTATATATAAGTTACTACCTATTAATGACTAACAAAAATGAAAAAAATAGCACTATTAATACTAGCACTTTCCTTAGTTATTGGAATAGCTAACGCTGCTCCTCCGCAAATAGACTCATTCAACCCAACAAGCCCAATAATTGTTGATGAAGGAACAATCACACCAGTTTCTATTTATTTTTCAGACCCCGATGGAGACCCATTAACTGTCTCTATCTACTATGATGGGGAGCTGGTAGATCCAACTGCAAGTAATATTACTATAACTCCAAACTATGCTAAAGGAGACTTTTATCCTGACTCTTCTGCAATAGGAAATCATAATATAAAAGTAACCGTATCAGATGGGACTTCAGAAGTTTTTCAAGAATGGGATGTAACTGTCAATGATGTAAATATTGCCCCAAAAATAACTTTTCCTAGCCAAGATAGTAAAATGAAGTTTTTTGAGGATTTTAACAGTGGATTATTTGCTATTTCGGCAGTTGATGCTGATGGAGACCCTATAACCTATTCAGCAAGCAATTTACCATCAGGAGCCACTTTTGATCCTTTAACACACATGTTGTTATGGACTCCAACAGCTGGCCAAAGGGGAGAATATCAAATAACCTTAACTGCATCTGATGGAGCACTAAGCTCGTCTATAGACTTAATTTTAGTAGTCAATAGGCCGCCAGTAATAGAAAATTTCGACCCTTCTAGCGAATTAACAATAAGTGAGGGAGATTCTCTTACATTATCGCAAGATGTCACTGATGCTGATGGAGACCAAATAATGTACAGCTGGATACTAGATGGCACTCCTGTATCAGATAGAAATTATTATACATATTCTCCTGATTACAACAGCCAGGGAAATCATGTTCTTGAATTTATAGCAACAGATGGAAAGTTAAGTACAAATAAAATATGGACAGTTATTGTTAATGATGTTAATCCGCCATCAGGAGGTGGGGGAGGCGGAAGCAGCAATGTTGAATCAAGCGCAGGAATGATTGTTATTGCACCAGAAACACCATCATCAATGCCTTTATCAGAACAACCAGTAGAAGAAACAAAGAATAAAGCAAGCGCTCCTCAAACTGTACAAGAACAATCCCCTATTACAGGCTTTGCTATATTAACAAATGCCATTTCAAATAATCCAATAATATCTGTATTGGTCTTGATATTGATAATTGCATTAATAACAGGTATCTATTGGTACAAGAAGCATTAGAGTTTTGTTTTGATGTTCTGTATTTCTATCAGCTCAGGCTTGCATTTGTCTATTAAAGGCAATAATTCATCTGCAAGCTCTCCGCTTTCTTCTGCTTGATGGTCAAACTCAAGAAATTCCTTTAATGTATACCTCACCTGTAATTTGTTCAAAATGCAGCTGCAATACTTGTCTGCTGTTTCTTTTGAGGGTCCGTATATTGTTCCAAATGCCCCAATCCTGCAGTTATTCATGAAATTATTAACAACATCTCCCGGATATTCATTCTTTTTGTTGCAAGCGCTATATAAAAGAATAAATGATGCAACAATATTGATAAGCTGTTTCATTATGTAACGCTATTAACATACCTATTTAAATCTTTAGGAAAAATAATCAAAAATCTTAAATATTAGCTAATCTTATTAAAAACAATGAAATATCCAAAATTATTGATTATATTGCTTCTTATTCCTTTAGTCTTATTTATAGCAGCATGTGAACAAGCACAGCAAAAACAGCAGGAAGAAAAAGTAGTTAATACATGCGATGATAATAACCCATGCACAGATGACGTATTTAATGAAAAGACCATGCAGTGCGAGCACAACAAGCTTTCAAAATGCTGCGGCAACAGGATATGCGAAGAGGGTGAGCGCTGCAATCCAGAAGTAGGTTATACAATATGTTCATCTGACTGTCCTTTAGAATGCCCTGCAAAAGCTACCGTATCAAAATTCAGCTGTGCAACGTCAAAATGCCAGCAAACATCTGAAAATACCTTTACTATAACTGACTCAAGCGTGATTGAAGCTGACTTGGAAAACATAGGCGAGCGCGGGACTGACTTAATAACATCAAGGTTCAAGTGCGGCAAAGGTGAAACAGATTTGGTTAGCCATGACAAGGATAATTTGTTTGGAATAAGCTTCAGGGACTACTTCAATAATAACGAAGATACTATTTATTTAAGCGGCCGTCAATCAGAAACAGGCGGAAACAAAGCTAAGTACAAGTTTGCATTTGACATAACAAAATTGGAAAAAGCAACAGACCTTGATTGTGAAATAAGCCTGCAGGCAATACCAGCATTAAACAATATACAAACAGTACACTTGTCCTTTAAATAATTTTTAATTTTCCAGTTATCTTATCTATCTTTTCTCCTTCATCAGGGCCGATAGCAAGGCAAGTTACAGTTCCTGGTTCTACCTCAGTCCTTCCAGAATCTCTTATCAAAGCTGTGATTAACCCAGAATCATCTGCCATTCCTTTATATTTGAGCAGTTCATCTAGGTCCTTGACTTTTAGAATAACCTTCTTCATCCCATCTTTTCTCCATTTTTCAATAATTCTTTTGTCAGACTTAAGAACGCCTTCAACAGAAGCATGGCTTACTTGACTTGACATCTTTCCCCTGCTTAATTTTAAATCGCTTCTAACCAAAATAACCTGCTTCATAAATTAAAATAAAATTTTAAACTTATAAATGTTTCCAAAAAAAGAAAAAGTAATGCGCTAGGCTTAGATTGATTCCGAAGAACCAAGGTAATACCGAAGTATAACCTGTATCTAAGTTGCCTGCACTAATAACAATTTAATAAAGCAACAATCGTATTTAAAGCTTATGGTTGCTTATCTTGACTTAACAACGCCAACTCTTTTGCAGTATTTTACCACAGGGCATTTGGAGCAGAACGGATTCATAGGAACACATATATTTTTCCCATGCAAGATGAACAACCCGTTAAGCTCTCTCCAATATTTCTTAGGAATAATTTTAATTAATTCCCTTTCAGTCTGCTCTGCATTTTTAGTTCTAACCCAGCCTAGTCTGTTAACTATTCTATGGACATTAACATCAACAGGTATAACATCTTTCCTATAAGCAAAGCATAAAACAATATTAGCCGTCTTTCTTCCTATACCCTTAATGCTTAACAGCTCCTTTTCAGTATCAGGAACCCCCCCATTATATTTTTCAAGAATAACATTGGCAACATGCTTGATAGTCCTTGCCTTATTTTTATAATATCCAGAGCTATAAACTATTTTTTCTAATCTTTTAACATCCATTCTTGCTATTTTCTCGGGCGTGTCTGCAATCTTGAAAAGCTCTCTTGAAATCCTCTCTGTTGTTTCATCCCTTGTCCTTAGGGAAATCAGGCAGGAAATAAGAATCTTAAACGCATTTGGCCTTTCCCTCATTCTATTCAAGGTTGTTCTTCTTTCTTTTTTGTAATAACCTTCTAAAGTAGTTATAACCCCGGCTAAATTGTTCATATTCTAATAAATCCAAGATGTCTTATAAATTTATTCCTTGTCAAACCTCTTGGTGACAACATCCCAGTCAATAACACCAAAAAAATTCTCAATATAATCTGCCTTTTTTATGCCGTAATCAGTCATGTATGCGTGCTCAAAAACATCCATTACTAAAATTAGAATCCCTCCAGAAAGATGCCCAACGTCATGTTCATTAATCCAAACATTAAATAGTCTATTTGCCTTTTTATCATAATATAATATAACCCATCCAATCCCCCTCATTGCAGCCATTGCTTTAAACTCTTTTTCCCAGTTCTCGTAGCTTCCAAAATCCTCTATAATCTTCTTAAATAATTTTGAATTCTTATTAAGTTTTTTATTGCTTTTGCAAAGATTTCCAAAGTAATATTCATGTAGCTTCATTCCATTAAATTCCCAGCCAAACCTGCGTTTTAGTTCAGCAAATTCCAGAATAGTTGTTTTCCCCTCTTTAAGCATTGCAGTTAAAGAATCTATTAATTTGTTTGTATTTGTAACATATCCTTGGTAAAGGGCAAAATGATTTCTTAAAAGCTGCTCACTAAATCCCTTTATTCCTATTAAATTCTCAAAATTTTTTAGTTCATACATTCTAAATCCTTCCTACTAAATTTAGTCCAGGTTTTAAAGTTTTCTTTCCAGGCTCCCAGCTTGCAGGGCATACTAATCCCTTGTTTTCCTTTACAAACTTAGCTGCCCGAAGTTTTCTCAAGAGTTCTCTGGCATTTCTTCCAATGCTATTATCATGAATCTCAAAAGCCTTTAATATTCCATCTGGATCTATAATAAAGCTTCCTCTAAGAGAAATGCCTTCATTTTCAATATAAGTTCCGAATTCCCTGCAAAGTTTCCCAGTCGGATCTGCTACCATTGGGAATCTTATTTTTTTTATGGCCTTTGAATTATCATGCCATGCCTTGTGTACAAAAGTAGTATCTGTGCTGATGCTTAATATCTCTGCATTTAATTTTTTGAATTCATCATAAAAGTCAGCTGCTTCTTCAAGTTCTGTAGGGCAAATAAACGTAAAATCAGCAGGATAAAACATTAAAATCAGCCATTTGCCTTTGTAGTCCGAAAGCCTGATCTTTTTTATACAATTTTCATAAAAGGCTTCTATTTCAAAATCAGGAATTTTCTCTCCTACTTTTACCATTTCAGATCTCTAGCACTTTCTTCTTTTTCTTTTTTTCATTTTTCCAGGCATTTTTCACATAAACCATTAAAATTAACAACAGCATTGTCCACCCTTACGCCTTTATAGTTATCTTTTACATCCTCCACAAACCTTTTAGGAAGCCTTGCCATTAAATCTAGTATCCTGCCACACTTGCTGCACATGAAATGGTGATGCTCTGTTAAATCCCCATCAAAATGAGCTTTTTCAGCGGTATCTATCTCTAAAATCAACCCATTTTTCTTCAATATCTGCAAATTCCTATAAACAGTCCCTGGGCTTATCCTGCTTAGCTTTTTCCTTACTTCTTTGTATACATCTTCTGCAGTAGGGTGGCTCTTTACGCTCTTAACATAATTTAGTATTTCTTGCCTCTGGCTTGTCATTTTCATTTTGATAACTATTCCTAATTAAGAATAACTTCTATTTAAACTTTTCCTTTTCTATTTTAAGTGGAATTCAACCACGTCCCCCTCATCCAAAATATGGTTAAGCTTTACCATCTGCCCATCAAATTTTGCACTTTTGCCCCATACCTTTGCATAATTAAACTTGTTCAAAAAATCCTTGTGAATGTGCATTGCTAAATCCTTTACAGTTGCATTTATCCTAAGGGCAACAGGTGGAAAATCAGGCTTCTTGCCAGGTTGCTTTGTATATACATAAATAAGCCTCAAGGATTTCCATATGATATTTTTTAAGTTTTCTGTCTCTTCATTTCCATCATAATAAACAATAGGAAGCTCTATGTTGTTTTTGTAAAGCTCCTTCAGCACCATTCCTCTATCATCCTCATTCCTGTAGGTTAAAATAATTAAATCAGACTCTTTTATTATGCTCAAGAAATACCCGCCTCTTTCCTTGTAATAAAAGTTCTCAACCACAGCAGGGATCTCTATAATCTGTATCTTTATTCCCTTGTAGTCCATCATCCCTACTTCAAGCTCTTTTGTGGTAAACTCATGCTCTGCTATTTTTGGCCTGGCGTTTGTGAGCTTGCTTAGCAACAAGGACTTTCCAGACATTGTAACGCCAATGATAGTAATCCTTGCTGCCCCCTCCTTCTTAATACCAACCTGCTTTGTACCCTTTTTCTTTGTTTTTTGCTTTTCTAGTTGTTCTTTTAGCTTTGCTATCTTCTGTTTTATATCAAGCCTTAAAGTCTCAGCACCCTTATGGCTTGGCGCTTTTGAGAGCATTTCTTCTAATGCCAAGATTTTTTCCTCTATTGTTTTTGCCTGCATATATTTTTTCTGCACATTTGTAAATTCAACAGTTACATTCGCTGGCATATCAATTACAAGACAACTTCATTTTTAAGTATTTTCTTTTTCAGATTTTCCTAAAAAGGCTCTTATTTATTTTTCGCGAACCTTTTTCCTAAAAAGGCTCTTATTTATTTTTCGCGAACCTTTTTCCTAAAAAGGCTCTTATTTATTTTTCGCGAACCTTTTTCCTAAAAAGGCTCTTTCATAATCTTTTTAAATACATTTTTCATAACAAAAGCATGGCATTAAGCTTATTCAACAACATAATCACAGAAACAATAGTCAACCTAATGGCATCCATTCTCATCCTTCTTATAGGTCTTATCATAGGAAGGTTTGCTGGAAAGCTCATCAAAAAGGTTCTTTCCGAGCTCAATGTCAATGTAATACTAAAAAAGGAATCTAGAATTAAAATACCCTTCGAGGAATTTATAAGCATGTTGGTAAAATATATAATCTACTTTATTGCCTTGATTATTGCTTTAAACCAGCTTGGCCTAACAACAATAGTCTTTTATATAACCCTTACTGTAATCTTCATTTTAATAGGCATATTTATTATACTGGCTGTAAAGGATTTTATCCCAAACATAGTTGCTGGTTTAATGCTGCATCAAAAAGATTCTATAAAGCTCGGTGATAAAATAAGGGTCAAGGGTGTTGAGGGAAAAATAGTTCACATAAGCCTAACTGAAACAAAAATAAAAACCAAAGATAATGACATAATATTTATTCCGAACATTGCAATGATAAAAAATGAGGTGGTAAAGTTAAGAAAATAAGTTATTCAACAACAAAATCTTCTATCTTATACTTAAATTCCTTGTCTGATTTTATAAGCTTCCTGTTGACAAGGTAGCTTTTTGTAAGTATCCAGAATATTAAGCCCAAGCTGTTTCTCCCCTTGTTATTGCATGGTACAACAAGGTCAACATACTTTGCATCATTATTTGTATCGCATAGCGCAATAACAGGAACGGAATTCTTGTACGAATCAATGACAGCATTCTTGTCAGGCCCTGGGTCTACAACAAGAATAAGCCTTGCTTCCATAAAATTATCAAGCTCGACATTGGTCATTATGCCTGCAGGATACTTTCCAGTTACAACTCTTATCCCGGTAAGCTTGCCCATAAGGTTTGCAGCATGCCATCCATTCTCTCTTCTGCATATAATGAGAATGTCCTCGGGCTTGTATTGGCTTAAAAATTTGGAAGCTATGCCTATTCTTCTGTCAATATCTTGCACATTAAGCACGCTGAGCCCGTCATCCCTTATCTTATAGACAAAATGCTTCGTATCTTTTGTTCTGAACTTTGTTCCTATATGTATGCCTGCCTTTAGGTATTCATCTAAAGCTACTAATAACTTGTTTTCAGCCATAAGCAAAAAAGAAGTATAACACTATTTAAACATTTCGATAAATATTTTCTTTTCTAAAACGACAGATTTAAATATAAAAAGAATAATCATATTTTTGAGAGGTGATTAAAATGACATTGTGGCCTTTTAAAACTACTAATTCTCAAAAATATGTATCTCTTGCAGTTTTGATTGGAGGTATATTACTGATATTTAGTTTAGAAAATTTATTAGTAGGAGCAATTTTATCTTTAATAGGGTTAGTATACCTTCTAGATACAATATAAAAATGGATAAAGGATTGATTCAAAAGAATTTGTACGACCTAGAATATAATAAAGTATTAAATTTGTATAATATTACAATGGTTTTAATTGGGACACTTATTATAAGTATTATATTAAGCAACTATGATCAAAATACAAAAGTTTTAACTATTTTCTTCTCTGGTTTGCTTAGTATTTACTTCAGACATATATTCAATAAGGAATTAGAAAATATAAAAGGAAGAATGAAAACTTTAAAATAAAATTTCTAAAATTATAATAGGCAAAATTAAAATTATTAAAATAAAAAAGAAAAAGATTTAGAAGCTCTTTCTTACGTCTTCTATAATCTTCTTTGAGCTTTCTCTTAATCCCAATCCCAATCCAATTCCTAATGCCAATGCTATTCCCAATCCTATTGCTCCGATTATTATCAGGAATGTGTTTTCTAAGATGCCTATTGCAACTCCTATCTGCTCCAGTGCAACAAGTACAGCCAGTATTATTACAACAACCTTTGTGATTCCTGCAACAGCCCTCATTCCCTTCATTTTTGTATTCTCTAGTACCTTCATTTCTATGTAATAAGCTAGGGCTATACCAACAAATAATACTATAATAGCAGCGATAACATTAGGAAGCCATAGAACAAATTCATTTAAGAGGTCGCTTAAACCCCCGAGCTGTAATAGATCAGCTGCAACTCCTAAGAATATTATAAAGATGTACCATTTGGTTATCTCCCCAATGACAGCTGAAACATTTGTATGGCCAACAGCTCTTGTCAATTCGCTCTTCTCAACAGCCCTGTTCAAGCCAAGCTTTTGCAATAGCAGCTTTAAGCCGTGCCCAATCAGATAAGCCACAGCATAACCTAATATTATTATCAATATTGCTGCCAAAAGCCCAGGCAGTATATTCACAAAGCTGTTCCAAAGTGTATATAATGGATTAAGAATTATAGCACCTGTTGCGCTAATATCTTCTAATGCCAATATAAGTCACCTCCTTTTTTGACTGTGATAGCAATAACAAAGATGTTTCATTTATAAAGCTTTCGAAATATAAAATATTATGTAACTATTTTAAAGTAGATATTATAAAACCATGTTTAAAATCTCCTTTGAAGCATTGCTTTCCCGGCCTTTATCTGTTGCTCTATTCTTCTTAGTTCATAAAGTTTTGTTTCCCTTTCCTTTCCAAATACCCCGCACTTTATTATTGGAGCATCGAATCCAACAGCTAAATGGCTCAGAACAGCATCCCTTGTTTCTCCTGACCTATGGGACATTACAATGTTTATTTTATTCTTCTTTGCAATTTCAACAACCTCTTTTGTCTTTAAAATGCTTCCAACCTGGTTTGGCTTGATGATGACTGCATTTATTGCCTTATTTTTTATGGCCTTTCTAAGAAGCTCTGGGTTAGTGCATATCAGATCATCCCCGCACACCATGCATCTGCCCTTAACTTTTTTTGTCAGTTCACTGAAACTCCTGAAATCACTTTCTTCAAATGGGTCCTCAACATAAATGAGGTTATATTTATTAATTAAATTGCAAACATAATTTATTTGCTCTTTTTTGCTTAATCTCTTGTCTCTGTAAATATATTTTTTCCCATTAAACAAATGAGAAGCAGCAATATCTACTCCTAACCTTAAATCAAAAGTGAATTCCTTGCTTACCCTTTTAATTATTTCATTCAGCTTATCGAGTATTTCCTCTGCACTTAGCTTGCTTATCCACGCCCCCTCATCATTTACATCCTTGGCCTTAACCTCGCTTTTTGCTAATTTCCATACCATCCTGTTTGCTTCAATTGCCTCTGTAATATTGAATGCATTCAGGCTTATAACTAAAAATTCCTGAAACTCTATTTTTTCCTTTTCTTTTGTATGCATCCCACCACCAACAACATTTCCCAAGGGTCTGGGTATATGCCTTATGTCTTTATTCAAAAACTTCCATACACATCCATCAGCCATGGCCTTAAGTAGCGCTAGTTCAACAGCAATCACAGTATTCCCTCCAATTATATTCCAGTTATCTGTCTTGTCATACTGCCTTAAAATCTTTTCAACCATTGCGATATCCTCAAATTTCTCAATTTTCATTCCAACAATCTTGTTTCTTAAGGTGTTGTTGACAAAACCAACAGCTTCTCCTACGCCATTTTTTGGAAAGGCAGTAACCTCTTTCTTTCCCCTAGAAGCACCAGAAGGAGCAGAGGCATATTCCTTGCTATCCGCCTTGACCATCACCTCTATTGTTTCCTCATTCCTGGAATTTTTTATTTTCCAAGCCTTTACTTTCTTTATGAGCATAATAAAAAAAGAAAATAATACTATATAAATATTATTAATTTAAATTCATCTTGCTATAAAACCCCAAAACATAGCTCAGCACATGGCTAGCTCTCAATGGCTTTTTCAATTCAGGTCCAACTCTAAAGCAATAATCCAATTTATCTCTCAATTCCTGGCCTAATCCATATTTCTCATTCCCGAATATTAAGGCAATTTTCTTATTCAGCTTAAGAAAACTTGCTAATTGCCTTTCATTTTTATTTCCATGTTTGCTAAATCCAAAATATAAATATTCATCTGGCAGATTTTTTTCTATCCTTAAATCAAACTTGCTGTAATTAATTCCCTTGGTCTCTTCTTTTGCCTTTTTCAAAATTCTTTCAAAATCCTTCCCAGGTATAACAAGCAGGGGAATTCTAAAAACATAGCATATTCTTAAAAAATCTGATATTTCAATAGAGCTCTCTGGCTTTTCAAGAACAGCAATAAATTTTCTTGTATTTGGTTCAATTGTGTCAATTCTTTTTATTCTTTTTATTCCAACCCTGTATTTATTCTTGTTAAATTCTACATAAATTACAGCGCCATCATTCCTGTATGCAAACCCCTCCTTCTTCAGATAAGTATTAATCTTCTTGTAAATTTGTTTGGCAGAAAAATTTTGTTTTGTTATGAATTTGGTTTCAACCCTAAAAAATTTATCCCCAGACTTTTTAAAAGCATATGCAGCATCTTGGCATAGTTCCCTGAATCCATGAAAAGGCTTGTAGTCAAAATATAAATCAATTATTTCTTTAACCTCATCCAGATTAATTACGCTTTCAATATCAATATCTTCAGCTATTGCTCTGTAATTATCCTCAAATTTAATTTTGCCTATTTTTTTCTCAAGCTCTCTCTTATTTATGTCATATCTATTTAAAATAAGCAGGTATTTCATAAAAAGTAAGAACAAGAATAATTTATAATGCTTTTGCTTAATCAATTGGTATGGGGGTAAAAGAGGTGTGAAAACCCCATACCAAATGAAAATGAAATGGCTACCTTTTGAGTAGCCGAGATTCTTGAGGTGTTTGATTTACTATTTTTAACTCAGCCGGTTTATAAATACATTATGAAAACTTGGTTAATACAGCAACTCTAGACCATTAATTCATAATGTTTATAAAGAAATTTTAAAGGTTTTATTTATGGGGTTAATTGAATTAAGAGGTCCTATTTGGTTCTATAAATTAGATACAATAATCCAATTCTTTGGTGCATTAGTTGCCTTATTGATATCCTATTACACCTACAAAGCCTACAAACTTAGCTCTAAAAAAGCTCATTTGTATTTCAGCATAGCCTTTGCCTTGCTTGGCCTGAACTTAATAATTTACTCAATAGTTCTCCCGGCCTGGATGGTTGTGTATGCAGGAAGCGGTTTCATCGTAGACATATTTTCACTTCCTGTTCTTCTGTTGGGCTCTAAAATATTGAACATTCTTTATGTATTCTCGTATTTAATGGCTTACTCCCTGCTTATATTTGTTTACTCGAAGATTGAAAGAAAAAGCATGATAGCCTTAACAGCGCTTTTTACTTTAGTTATATCTATTTATTCTTCAATAATTTACAGCTCTTACTCAACGCAAATCTTTATGGCCTTCAATATAATAAGCCTCATGCTTTTAAGTATTATAGTGTTCTTTACATACAAAAATTACATGCAGAAGAAAAACAGAAGTTCTTTCCTTGTTCTTTCAGCGTTCTTATTGATAGCAGTTTCTCATTTGCTTATGCTCTTTGAAAGCTTTAACAATGCCTTCTTCTTATCAGCCCATGTAGCCCAATTATTAGGTTACATAAGCCTTCTGATAGTTACAAGGGCATAATAACAAATATTTATAAATGAGCTGTCTTTATAATTAACAATATGCCTGAGCGCAGAAACAAACTTCAGATAATAATCGATATACTTGCCTTGCTCCAGAAAAAGGGCAAGGTTAAACCAACTCATTTGCTCTATGGTGGAAATCTCTCTTACGACAGGCTAAAGAAATATATAAAAGATCTTGAAGAAAAAAGCCTTATAGAGGAAATAACTGAAAAGGATAAAAAATTCTATAAATTAACAGACAAAGGACATAGTTTTTTGGACGAGATAAAAAAGATAAAAGAAGTTACAGATGCCTTTGGGCTATAATTTTCCCTAAAGGTTTTTCATTTTTGCTTAAGCTTTTCCTAAAAGCTTATTCTAAAAGGATTTATTCATACCTCAAGGCATCAACAGGCTTCATCTTAGATGCCTGTCTTGCTGGCATTATTCCAGACACAGTCCCAACAATAAATGAAAATATTAATGCCCCAACTATCAAATAAGGGCTGAAGGATGCTCTTAACAATCCAGAGCCCAAATAATTCCCCGCAATAATCTCAGTTCCCTTGCTCAATCCAATGCCCAAAGTAATACCTATCGAACCTCCAGCCAGTCCAAGCAGCCCAGACTCAATAAGAAATATCAATAGTATGTCAGAATTCTTAGCCCCAATAGCCTTCATTATTCCTATGTCTTTTGTTCTTTCTAATACAGATGTGTACATAGTATTCATTATTCCTATTCCGCCAACTAATAAGCTAATTGCGGCTATTCCAATAAGAACAGTCTGCACTATAGTGAAGATATTTGAAAATGTCTGGGCCAATTGTTCAGAAGTAGCAACCTGAAAATCCTCTTCTCCTTTCTTAACATCATGGCTTTTTCTCAATTTTTCTTTTATTAGCTCTGCTACTTTATTAATATCCTCTCCCTCTTTTACTCTGACAAAAAGATAGGCAATGCCCTCAGGCTCATTGAACAATTCCCTTAAAGTCTCCAAAGGGATATATAACGAAGCATCATCTACAGGATTTCCTATAGGTCTAAGAATTCCTACAACCTTAAAATCTTTTCCTTCTATATTTATTGTATCCTTTAATCCTACAGGCTTTTTGAAGAATGTACCTTTAGCAACATTTTCACCAACAACAACCTCATACTTTCCACCCTCCTTTAGCCTCTTTCCTTCAGCAATCTCTATGTTATTCATCTCCTCTATTACAACCCTTGATTCATCCAAAGGAATTCCATGCACAAAATTATATTTCAGCTCATCTTTGTACTTTACCCTTGCCTGCTTGAACAGCATTTCAGCAACCTCATCAACCCCATTTATTTTTTTTATTATGTTTACATCCTCTTTTGTCAGTCTTGCAGATGTTAATGTGCTTCCAGGTGGCCCGCTGAATCCGCTTCCTGCGCTTATTGTTATCTTGTCTGTTCCTAGAATTTTGAACTGCTCGTTAATAGCCTTCTGTAATCCCTGGCCCAAAGAGATTAAACTAACAACAGCAGCTATTCCTATGAATATCCCAAGCATAGTGAGCCAGCTTCTTAAACCCCTGTACTTCAGATTATTAAAGGCAAAAGTAAAATAATCCTTTATCATGCATTGCTCTTTCTCTTCTTTTTAATTCTCCTGTAGAAAAGGTATATAGCAAAAACAAAAATAACGCCAAAAATAATATAGAGTCTGTTGTTGCTTTGTATTAATCCCATGGCTTTTGCTTCAGAAGCACTATAGACCCTTGCACTTACAAATGCTGTTTTTGTGTAATCTTCGTTGTTTGCATCCTTAAAAATTAATGTTAAAGGAATTACAATGTTCTGATTTTTTGGATTCAATTTAAATTCAATGTTCTCATAATCATCCGAATCAATGTTTCCTATGTATAAATTCTCATTTGACAATATTTCATAATCCCCTGGCTCTAACCTTATGCTTAAAAACTTGACATCGCTTAATCCATTGTTAATGAGCTTAAGCGAAATGGTGCTTGGTCTTTCTACAACTAATTTATTCTCTTCTATGCTAATCTCAAGATTAGGCTCAGCCCCAACAATCAGGCTTATTATGCTGCTCTCGTTGTATGCCCTTCCAAACTCATCAAAATAAGTAATAAATAAAGGAACCTTGTAAACTCCTGTCTTTGCATCTGCCAATGTTATTATAGTAAATGTGACTTCTTCACTTGATTCATCCGATATTTCATCAATGTTTTTTTCACCAACAGAATTAATTGGAGCAAAAGGCGAGTTGCTGAAATCTAATTTTAAGTTTACATTTTTCAAGGAATAGCTTGCCTTGTTTCTTACATTTATCTTTACACTGGAGCTTTCCCCAGGAACTAATTTCTCAGGCTCGGATTTAACAGAGCTGATTGACAATGTTGATTCAATTCCGCTGACATAAACATTAAATGTCTTTTCTGAAGAGTCATTTGAAGTGGAAGCCTTTAAGCTTATTGCCTTGTAGCCTGTTTTTGCATCCGAATCTGCTTTTAAATTATAATTAAGAGTAACAGTTTGATATGGCATAAGCAAATTGTAATTTATTTTCCTATCCCCTTTCACAGAAAATGAGCTTCCTTCATCTATTTCAAAGCTTACATTATTTAGTTGACTGCCCCCATTGACAACATTGAACTGGACATTAAAGTAATTTCCAGGCATAATGTCCCCAACTGGAACCATGCTTACGCTGATGTCCATTGCAAGAGCTATATTTGCAAGCAATGTCACCATTAAAAATATGAACAGTCTTTTCATTTTTTTTCTCCCATTTCACCATCTTTAATGTAATATATCTTATTTGTATTTTTTGCAATTAATGGGTCATGAGTAACTAATATTACTGTCTTCCCTTTTTTATTTAATGTTTTCAGGAAATCCATAACTATGCTTCCTGTTTTGCTGTCCAAGTTTCCTGTTGGCTCATCTGCTAATACAATATCTGGGTCATTTGCTAAGGCCCTTGCTATTGCCACTCTCTGCTGTTCCCCCCCAGATAACTCGTTTGGCCTGTGATTCATTCTGTCTTTTAATTCAACCATTTCAAGTAATTCTATAGCCCTTTTCATCCTACTCCCTTCTTCCGTTCCCTGAAATATCATTGGAAGCATGACATTCTCCAAGGCGCTTAAGGTGTTTATCAAATTAAACTGCTGGAATATAAAGCCTATTTTCCTCCCCCTTATCCCTGCTAACTCAGACTCATCCAATGAAGAGATATCATGTTCCCCCAAATATACCTTGCCTCTTGTTGGAAGATCCAAGCAGCCAACCATGTTCATTGAGGTTGATTTTCCAGAACCAGAAGGCCCCATGATAGCTATAAAATCTCCTTGCTTTATTGTTATATTTATTCCTCTTAAAGCCTCTACACTTGAATTTCCTATTCTATAAATCTTCCATACATTATTAAGCTTGATTAAGGATTGCATCAAATTACACAGCAGTTTATCTTTAAAAATGTTTCTATTTAACAGTAATAATAAATTTATAGTTAGAAATCTTTAAATACAGAGTAAAAGTAGAAATCCATAAGCGGATGTGCCGGAGTGGCCAAACGGGGCAGATACTTTGTAGCCCAACCTCAAGAGCTGTTGGCTTAGTGCCTACACAGGTTCGAATCCTGTCATCCGCATCGTACAATGAAGATGAAAATAAATACAATTATATCCTGGCTGATGAAAGTTGTGATAATATGGCTCCTCCTTGTGTTTCTATATAAAAAAGATTATCCATTAGCATTATCGGCATTTATATCCATAATAGTATTTCTAATGCCGGCTGTAATTGAAAGGAACTATAAAATAAATCTTCCATGGATATTTGACATTCTTATTATAACACCTTTGTTCATACATATCTTGGGAATAACTTACAAATGGTACAATAACCTTTACTTTAGCAGCTTTTCTCATTTTATTGGAACAATAATAATAGCTCTGCTTGGTTTTATGATCCCCTTTACTTTAAATGCAACAGGCAAAATAAAATTATCTATAAAGATGATAATGTTTTTCACAATAATTTTCTCGATAGCAATAGGAGCTGTCTGGGAAATAGCAGAATTTAGTTCAGATGTATTTCTTGAAACAAAATCCCAGCCAAGCAATACAGACACAATGCTTGACTTGCTCTTTGATGCCTTATCTGGGGTTGTAACTGCCTTCATCGGTGCATGGTACATCAAGAAAATTCCACCCCATAGATTAAATAACATAATTGATCCATTTGCAACAATGATGAAAATAGAATATAAAAAATGAAAACATTAGCTGAAAAACTAAGAGAATTTAAAAGAGGCCCTGCAATAATCCTTCCAAAAGATGCTGGATTAATAATAGCATTAACCGGGATAAACAAGGATTCAAAGGTGGTTGATGCAGGAACAGGCTCAGGATTTCTTGTAGCTTACCTGGCAAACATCTGCAAGGAAGTAACAACTTATGAAAATAGAAAAGAATTCCTTGAGATAGCAAAAATTAATTTAGCCGGATTCAGGAATGTTAAGATAAAGTTCAAGGACGTTTACAAGGGAATTTCTGAAAAAAATCTTGACTTAATAACTTTAGACTTAAAAGAGCCATGGAAAGTTTTTAAATATGCAGAAAAGTCTTTAAAAAGCAATGGGTTCTTGGTGTCTTACTTGCCAACAATAAACCAGCTTGAAATTTTGCTGAAGGAAATAAAAAAATATAAATTTAGGTTGATAAAAGCTATAGAACTGCTTGAAAGGGAATGGGAAACCGAAGACAGGATAAGGCCTAAGTCGCAGATGATAGCCCACACTGGTTTTTTGGTTTTTATTAGAAAGCTTTAAATAAAATAAAAAAAGGGATTTAGTATGTCAAAAGAGGAAACCTATGTTGTTGATACTTCAGTTGTAATAGAACGTATTGTTTCTAAACTGATTAAAAACAAGGAAATAAAAGGTACTATTCTTGTTCCGCATGCAGTTCTTGCAGAGCTGGAGCACCAGGCAAATGAAAGAAAGGAAATAGGCTTTCTTGGCTTGGAAGAGCTGCAAAACCTGCAAAAGTTGGCAAAGGATGGAAAAATAGAGCTTAAGTTTATTGGGACAAGACCAAACTTATATCAAAGGATTTATGCAAAAAGCGGCGGTGAAATAGACGCCTTGATAAGGGACCTAGCTTATGCAGAAGATGCAACCTTGATTACAGCAGACACAATACAAGCAGAATCAGCCAAAGCCCTCAATGTAAAAGTTCTATATTTTGAATTAAAAAAGTCAATAGGCAAATTAGAGATAGAAAAGTTTTTTGACAATACAACAATGTCTGTTCACCTAAAAGAAGATTGTTTTGTTAGGGGCAAGAAGGGTGGACCTGGAAACTGGCAGTTAGTTGATGTAAGCGATAAAAAATTGACATCTGAGGAAATTGAAGCAATGGCAAAGGACATAGTTGAAAAAACAAGATTAGATCCACATTCTTTTATAGAAATCTCAAGAAAAGGCTCAACAATAGTCCAATATAAAAATTACAGGATCGTTATTGTCCACCCTCCAGTGTCAGATGGAATTGAAATAACAGCTGTCAGGCCATTAAAAGTCTTAAACTTGGACGATTACAATTTAAAAGAAGAATTATTTACAAGGTTAAGAGATAAAGCAAGGGGTGTTGTAATTGCTGGAGAAACTGGAAGTGGTAAAAGTACGTTTGCCCAAGCCCTTGCCGAATTTTATTCAAAGCTTAAAAAAGTTACAAAAACAATAGAAAGCCCGAGGGACTTAGTTTTGTCAGATGAAATTACGCAATATTCTAAAAATCTTGCATCCTCAACAGAAATCCATGACATCCTGTTCTTGTCAAGGCCTGATTATACAATATTTGATGAGATGAGGGACACCCCTGACTTTGAGCTTTATACAGATCTGCGTTTGGGTGGGGGGAATGTCGTTGGTGTATTGCATGCAGCTGCTCCAATAGATGCTGTGCAAAGGTTCATAGGAAGAATAGAAACAGGAATGATACCATCTGTGCTTGATACCTTATTATTTATCGAAAAAGGTTACATAAACAAAGTTTTAACTCTAAAGATGGTTGTAAAAGTTCCATCAGGCATGACAGAAGCTGATTTGGCAAGACCTGTAGTTGAAGTTCGTGATTTTAATACAAATAACTTGGAATTTGAAATATACAGTTATGGTGAAGAAACAGTTGTAGTTCCAGTAACCCGAGAATTAACACCAACATCCCAATTAGCCTCAAAAGCAATAGAAAAAGAATTCCTTAACTACTCAAACAATGTTAAAATAGACCTCTTGTCAGGCAATAAGGCAGTAGTTTATGTCCCTGAAAAAGATATAGCAACTATTATAGGCAAGAAAGGCAAGAACATAGAAAAGATAGAAAAAAGGTTGGGATTGCATTTAGAAATAAGGGAGCTAAAAGAAGAAAAGAATGAGATAAAATTTGAAGCAGAAGAAATAAAAAAGCATATTATCCTAAAGGTTCAGCCGTATTTGGCAAGGAGATTAGCGGATATTTACGTTGATGATGAGTTTTGGCTCTCAGCAACAGTAAGCGACAAGGGCGAGATAAAAATAAATAAAAAAAGCAAGATGGGAAAAGACATATCAAAGGCAATAAACTCAAATAAAAGCATTAGTATTAAAGCATAATATGAAAAACACAATTTTAATTATTTTTGTTATGTTCGCTTTCTTGATTGTACTATCCTTCTTCGGCCTGTTCAAGCCTACTGGCCTTGTATCTTATAAGCAGGTAGAAATAGAGAAGCAAGCAGAAAATGAAATAAACAATCTTGGGGAAGCAAGAATAATAATTGAATTAAAAGATGAAAAAATAAGTACATTAGCAGAGCCTGAATTCAAAGAAAAGCATAAATTCAAAAAAAGAATTGCCGGCAATCTTACAAAAAAAGGGCTTTCAAAAATAAAAAATAATCCAAATATAGAAAAAATTTATTTTGACCAGGTGTTGTATGTAATGCTTCCGGATTCTGTGCCGTTAGTACAGGCCTCAAATGCGCATTCCTTAATTGTTAAAAATAATCTAACAGGAGAAGGCGAATCAATTTGTTTAGTAGATACTGGAGTCAATTATCTGCATCAAGATTTGGGCGGTTGTTTTGGTACTAATTGCAAGGTTGTATATGGCTATGATTTTGTAAATAGTGACAATGACCCAATGGACGATAATGGTCATGGAACTCATGTTGCAGGGATACTGGCAGCCAATGGTAATTTAAAGGGCGTTGCACCAGATGCCAAGATAATTGCAATGAAAGTCTGCAACAGTGCTGGCTCATGCTACTCTTCTGATGTCCTAGCTGCAATAGATTCGTGTGTAAGCAATAAAAACTTATACAATATTTCTGCAATAAGTATAAGCCTCGGAGGTGGTTTGTATTCCAGCTACTGTGACGATTCTTATCCCTTATTTAGCAGCTCAATAAATAATGCAGTATTAAACAATATATCAGTAGTAATATCAGCAGGCAACTCTGGCAGCACTTCCCAAATAGCAGTTCCTTCTTGTATAAAAAATGCAATAGCAACATCAGCCACAACAAAGCAGGACCAGATAGCATCCTACAGCAATACAAACAACATAACAGATTTGCTTGCCCCAGGCTCAAGTATATACTCAACAGCAGGGCCATGCTTAAGCGGATGTAGCTGTTCTGGAAATTACATGACATGCTCAGGGACATCAATGGCAACTCCCCATGTTGCTGCATCAATAGCCATCTTAAACCAATACTACAAAGAGGAATACAACAAAGAGATTACATTAATTGAAGCAGAATCAGCATTAAAGAGCTCAGGTAAATTAATCAATCAGCAGCTAAACCTAAGCAGGATAAATATATATAACACGATTATTGCACTCGATAAAGCTCCACCAGCAGTTTCATTATATATAAGCCAAAATGAAATAACTTATCAGGATAATGTTAATACAACAATAAACTTTTCAGCATCAGACACAACTTTGATGAATTACAAATTAAACATAACTTATCCTAACTCAAGTCTGCTTGGAACTTTCACAAATAACCTGACTTTAACAAAAGAAAATCTGACTGAAAAAGGAAATTACACAATCATCTTGTCCGCCTCTGACCTGAACAACAATTCTGCAATAATCTCTTCAGGCATATTGGTTAAAAACAGCTCAATTCCATCAGTTAGCTTGCTACACCCTGAAGATGATTCAATAATAACAACAAGCAATGTTTCACTCTCATGCGCTGCAGCAGACGATTCAGCTTTATCATCAATAAGCCTTTACACAAATATAACTGGAAGCTTTGCTCAAGCCCAAATAGTTAATGTAACAGGAACAAATAAAACAATGATTTTTGAGATGAATTTAAGCAATATGTCATTTATCTGGAACTGCTTAGCTGTTAATGATAAAAATAATTCAGCATATGCTTCAAAAAATTATACATTAACAGTAATAATTAACAGCCAGCCATCAATAGACTTTTTTATTCCAGAAAACACTGTAATAACAATAAACGAAAATAGTTCCCAACTCCTTTCAATTCTTGCCTCAGACCAGGATAACAACACATTAGACTATGCATGGTACCTTGACAATAATAAAGTAAACTCTGAAAAAAATTATACCTATTATGCAGACTTTAATTCAGCTGGCACACATAACATAACAGCAATAGTATCTGACTTTTTATCGCAAGACTCAAGAGCCTGGAATGTAACAGTTAATGACATTCAAGAAACCCCAACCACCCCATCCTCAGGAGGAGGCGGAGGAGGCGGGGGTGGCTCTAGCAAAAATGAGGAAAGCAGTGAGGAATTAAAAATTACATCAGAAGAATCAAAAACTAAAAGCATTGTTACAACAGCAGCAATTAAAGAAACATGCAATGATGGAATCAAGAACCAGGATGAAACTGGAATAGACTGTGGTGGAATATGTGAAGAATGTATAATCGACAAAGTTGAGCTTCCTACAGGCATGAGTGTTTACATAGGAAAGGTATTTGGGAATATTAATTACAATGTTATTTTGCTTTTGATTCTATTTTTTGCTTTAATAGTCTTAAGGCACAAAAAGCCGCTTAAAAAACAAAAGTAAGTTATTTAAACTAAAATTTATACCTTATCTTGTGGGCCCGTAGCGCAGCCTGGAAATCAAAAAGATTAGGCAAATAGCGTAACAGGTTCCTAAGTCTTTGATGATTAACGACAATTTGCCTTGATGGCAGAAAGAGAATTATCTAAGGCTGAAAGACCTGTCGGTCGTGGGAGGTTCTTAAAGAATCCACGAATTCAAATCCCATCGGGCCCGCTTATTTAAAGAATTGAATTTATTTTGCATCAGGATAATTATTGGGATTAGTCAATCTTTTTACATAAAGTGCATAATTTTTATAAAGAAATTCCAGTTCACCATCAGTAGTTATGTAATTCCCAACAACTCCGTCGCTCAACCTTATGTTGCTTAATTTGTCTGTCCTCAAAGCAACATATAAAGCTGTATCAGAGGCTGGTCCTATTGTAAGCTCTATGGTCCCAAGCTTTATAGTAACTCCAGATTTTAGATCATTCACTATCAATTCCTTGGGCATATACCCTAAATTAATATCACTTCCTTTGCCAAGAGATAGTTTTACAGGCCCAGTTATTTTTGGCCCTTCAACTACTTTTTGTTGCTCAGCAGACTTATCTTCTGCAACATTAGAAACGTTCTTAACAACATAGGCTGTGGGTGTACCAGTATTCATGAAGACAGTTGCTAAAATAGCTCCAGCTACAATTACACCCAATATAACCAAAATAATAATCCCTTTATTCATACAAAAAGAATAATACCTAAAAATATATAAACCTATCTAAACCATCCCAAAATCCAGTTGAGTAATCTTCTAAAAAATCCTTCTTTAACTTCCTTTATTTCAGTAACCTCACTTGTATTAGTCGCTTGTTTTTGCACTTGTTCGCTTGGGTTTGGATTAAGCTTGCTCGCATCGCAATCTGAATCATCCGGGTAATAGCAATTGCTTGGGCAGCATTTGTCATTTACAACGCATTCTGTAATTGGTGTTTGTGTGCATTTCTTTGGCTTGCCCTCGCACTTATAGCTTATGCAAAAATCCCTGTTAGGAATATTCCAACATTCCTCACTGTCACTACATTCATTCAACATGCATTTACTATCAACACAGCTGTAATTTTTCTCGCAACCGCAATCTGCACAGCAATTTTCTTTTGTTTCAGTCCCATCGCAATTTCCATCTCCACATTCCCCAAAAGCGACGCCTTCAACAGTGGTCAACGCCTCTAACAATAACTTTGTGCTCCTTGATTCAACTTCCCCTGTATAAAATATTTCAACAACACTGATCTTTACGCCACTAATATCCTTATTTCCATAAAGCGGAACAATGTCCTTTACTCCATCAACACTAACAACTACATTCATCTGCCCTATATTAACAACAATAACTTTATGGCCAGAAACAGTTGTTGAGCTGCCTTGGTTATAAGTCTCTTGTGCAAATACAGCTATAGAAAGTAGGATAATAAAGAATACATAGAATTTTTTCATAAGATATAAAGTCCTTATTTTTATATAAATCTTTTGAATTCCTTCATTAGGCCTTTTGCAGTGTAGCCCCAATTTAATTTAGCCACGGACCTTCTTGCATTCTTTCCAAGCTTTGCCCTAAGTTTCTTATTTTTTATTAGTTTGATTAAAATCTTAGCTAAATAACTGGAACTTTTTTTTGGAATAAAATACCCATTGAACCCATCTTTTATGTAATGCATCATATAGCCAACCTTAGTGCACAATATTGGCAAGCCGCACCTCATTGCCTCAAGAGTTGCCAAGCTGCTTGTCTCAGTCAGGCTAGGCATAACAAATATATCCATTGCCTGCAAATATTTAACAATGTCTTTTGCATTTTTAACTAATTTTATTCTTTTGTTCTTGATAAATAATTTTCTGTAAGGTCCATCCCCAACAATCAACAAGAATTTTTTTTCGTATTTTAATTTATTGAACGCCTTTAGCAGAGTCTCTAAGTTTTTTTCTCTGCTTAATCTTCCGCAGTATCCTATAACTATCTTATCATCTAAATTAAATTTCTTTTTTGTATTTCCTGGGATAAACTCTTTTGATAAGCCAAGCTTAACTACTTTTGTCTTTGCTTTTATTTTGTTTCTTTTTAGTTTTTGCGCAACATCATCTGAAGCAACCAATATTAAGCTACATTTGTTATAAATAAGCCTAGCAAGTTTTTTTGTTGTCGTTTTTATCCTCTTTTTGAATAAACTTGGTATGTAAACAGCCTCTGGAAAGAGCTCCCACTCTATTGAATGTGCATAAGAAATAACTGGCTTTTTTATTTTATTTGCATATAAAACTGTAAGAACACCAATTGGCCCAGGGGTCTGATTGAATATCAAATCTGTATCTTCGACAAATTTTTTAATCAGGCCTAAGTTAGGTTTAGCTGGCCTATAACCACTAATCCTAAACCTTGCTAAAGAAAATTTTATTAGTTTTATTCCTTTGTATTTAACTCCGCCATAATTTGGTGCGATAACAGTAATTTTGTAATATTTTCTCAGCCTCGGTATAACCTCATCAAGAAACCTGGCTACCCCATCCCACCTAGGCAAAAATGAATCCGTTGTTATAAGAAGTTTTTTCATTTTAGTTCAGCTTGTAAAATCTCTCGGCATATTTGCAGTCTAAATGATCTCCATGCAGTTTTGCTCTTGTATAAATGCTTGGCATAAGCTGTAGTATGACATGCCTCTGGCTTTTAAATTCCTTCAATGCCTTTATCTTAAGTTCAAAAGTATCGCTAACATCCACATACAACTTGGGGTTTTCAGATTCCTTAAGGTTTGTTATGTTCCACACATCAAACCCGTAAATGTAAGTATCAAATTTCATCTCATTAATGCAGGAAATAACAGCTTCATTAACAGCAAGGTGATCTGGAAGTTTATCGCTTGGGCTATGTGTAAATATCTTTATTGGCCTGTATTTCCTAATTAATTTTTTGATATCATCTTTCACTTTCTCTACATTTTGCTTTATCTTTGAATCAGGTAAACCAAAAAAAATAATGTCTTTATAACCTAAGATTTTTGCTGCACTCTTTATCTCACTTACTCTTTTTTTAACTATGATCTCTTTTTTCAAATGGCTAATTTCACCATAAGAAAATATAACTTCAATTATCCTTTTCTTTTCTTTTACATATTTTGCTAAAGTTGAACCTATCCCAATTATTGAGTCATCTGGATGAGCAACGAAGCATAAAATATTTTCTTTTTTCATCTTAATCAAAGTGCGTCAGCTGGGATTTGAACCCAGATCCTCGCCTTGGAAGGGCGAGATATTGGCCCATTTCTGACTAGCCATTATACTACTGACGCATAATCAAGAAAAAATTTGGTTGCTTATAAATATTCTCTTTTTATTCCTCAGCACACCCATTGCTAAAGCATCCGCCTGCGCATATTTTTATATCAATAGTATCGCAATTTCCATACTGGTAAACAAGCTTGAAATCATCTACGCACCTGTAGCCCATGTCGCATCTCTTTGTATTAAAAGTAAAATAGCCTGTTGGTGTAAATAAATTGATAAAAATAACTAATAAGATTATTCCAATTACAACATAAAATAATCTGTTCATTTTACCTTCCTAAAAGCATAGTCAATCTGCTCACTGCTCCACCCTTTCTTAAGCAATGTTTCTTTTATCTGTTTTTCATTAATTCCCTGGCTTAAGGTCTGCTCGATATATTTCTCTAAATTCTCTAAATCCTGCTGTGATGTAAAGATTCTTCTCTTAAAAAGCTTTACGGAAATCCAATTAGTTAAGTCTTTAAAGTTTCCTGGCCCTTTATAGAAATTTATGTAATAAATACAAAGGGCAAGTATTAAGAATAGTATTGCATATGGAATTATTGGTACCTTTTTCTTGCAGTCCTCTGGGCAACTTATCTCATCCTCAAGCGGCTCTTCGCATTTCTTATTCCCGCAAACTCCAACTTCAAATTCCTCAACACCAATGTCTTTTGCTTCTGCAAGAACAATAGTTTTCGTATTAATCACACTGTCCAAGGCAGCACCACGTACTATGTATGCGATGTCTAAGCTCCCCGAAATAGGCCATTTTATTATAGGATCAGCCTCAACTATTTCATAACCCTGTGTAATAATATCATCTCCGCTTATGCTTCCAGCAACCTCTTTTGGTATAACTTCTACAACAAACATATTTTTTGGGTTGCTTAGTGTAATTGATTTTTTGACAACTACAAACCCATCATCCCTTCCAGATATATACTTTGCATTTACAGAATAGCCATAACCCTGCACATTTACATCTTCCTGAAATGCAAACAAGGCCTTTTTGTAGTTTATATCAGTTGTTATTGCATCAGGAATGTCATCAAAATAATTAACACCTGAAACAAAAGTCAAACCTTCCACGCTTAAGCCCTTTGGCAGTGTAGCCCTTAACGCAAGCAAACTGCTCTGTATATTTCCAAAAGTCATTTCCTTCTCTGTATCGGTTAATGAAAGAGCTGAATTATAATCAAGTTCATACTGCGTTAGTAAAGCACTGGCATTTTCAATCTTGGTATTTATTTCAAGAATATTAACTATATCATTAACAACCTGCGAAGCATTTCCAAGCTGGCCATTAAATATTTTAATACTTTCTTTTGTGTCATTAAGAAGGTATTCTACGTTCTTCTGCGCAGAATCCACATGTACAGTTGCATATGCCATGCTGCTTAATTCATTTACATCAACAACAGCCACGCTTACATCATAATCCCCAATTGTATTGTAGGTGTATGTTACATTAGGCTCAAATGTCGTAACAACTTGGCCCTCCCCAAAATACCAATCATACCTTGCTATAGCACTCTTGTTGTTTTTCACCTGAACTCCAAAAGGTGTTTCTTGGTATAGCCCTGCAAATTGTGGTGCTATTATCTTAACATCAGCAGCCTTAACAACATTTATGTCTTTTTCATCAGAAGCATAAACCTTTCCATTATACTCCAAACTAGCCTTTAGCTTGTAAGTTCCTTCAGAAGATGGTGCAGCAATTCCTTCAACATTACCAAGCTCTAATATAAGTTCTCCATTGCTTATTGTATCAGGCATGTATTCTATACTATAGAGCTTGCCATCAACAGCCCCTGCCTTAACAGATACCATCTTAAAATTGATTTTTCCCTTTCCTTCTGTGCTTATCTCTATAGGATACAAACAATACTTAACAGAAGCTTTTACTAAATTAATAGGGCAGCTTGCTCCAGAAAGCTCAGTGCTAAAGTCTATGCTTTCTGTTGTGCTCATATTTGTTTGGAATTTATTCCTTGCAATTTTAATAAAGTAGTCATAACCCTCAAAGCCAGCAATGCTACAGTCATTACTTTCACAGTATAAACCATTGGACACTGCATTTGGAGCCTCAACACCTATCTTATAATATGTATTGGCTGAAGATCCGCTATCAGCATATACACAGACATAATAATTATCCGGCTTGATGTCTATAGTGCAGGACTTCCATCCAAAATTGCCATCAGCAGTTAATTGGCATCTTACTTCATTATTATCAACCTTAACAATTTCCTTGTCCTTGTCCCTCAAGCTGGCATAAAGGTTTGCCCCATCTGCAGACTTCTTAACATAAGCATCAAGCCTGTACCTTCCAGAAGCAGGAAAATCAATCTGCTCGCAGTACTCTGTATTTCTTGCGCCATTGACATTAAATTCATCATCAACGTTGTAATCAAAAAGATACTGTGCTTGAACATCCTCAAACTGTCCTGTTATCAAAGGCCCAACATAACCCCATTTAGCATCCTTTATCTTAACTCCAGGAAGCATAGGATAAATATTGTCAACCTTATTTCCTGTTATGCTGAACTTTGCTTCGCTTATGTCTGGGCTTTGTATGCTAAAACCAAGAGCATAGGAATTACTAACACCTTTACTGTTAAATGTAAGGGCTGCTTCAGAAACAGGGCTGGTGCTTTTCAATACATAGGAAGCAGGGACAATTTCACAACCCGAGCATATGTCCCTTAGTTTGCTGCTGTACTTTTTATCATTAATGGCTATTATCAGCTCTGCATCAGCAGGAATATCTGTGTAGCTCATGTTTACAAGCCCGCTTAATATTTGCCCAGGGCTGTATTTGCTTGTGCTTAAATCTAGCTTAGCAGTTGAAGAAGTGACGTATCCAGTATACTTAGGCTCAAATAATACAAGCGTTAATACAAGAACAAGAACAATAACAATAAAAGTTAAGAGTAAATAATTTTTCTTCAGGGTTACCACCTCTTTATTAACTTTAAAAGTATATACTATATAAATATTATGATTTAACTACCTTCCCCCTTTCTGATGGAACAATCACCTTTTTGGCCTTATTGAACTCAGCCTTCTTTCTGTTAAAATATTCATAAAGAAATATGGCTAATGCGCTTACTTCGGAATGCGGTTGGTTTGTCACAGAAATATTGCAATCTGATAGTTTATAAAATTCTGGAGCAACCTTTTCCCCGCCAACTATAGCCAAAACATCTTTGTTCCTCAATTCATCTATTTTGCTACTTAGCTCTACACCATATGCAGTAAGATGGACGATTTTAAAACCATCTTTTTTCTTGCTTTCAATTAGTTTTATTGGATTTTCTGTAAATTCTATCTCAAAATTTCCGCCAAAATTCTTAACAACATTCCTTACGCTGTCTTCAAATGCCTTGTCCCTTTGCCCGGAATAATACAACTTATGAGCGCCAAAGGCCCTTGCAGCCAAAGCAACATGCATAGTTAATCTCTTATCCCTCTCAATCCTGTGGTTAAGCCTTAAAATATTTATCATAATTAACTAAAAAACAACTAAAATAAAAAGCTTGCCTTATTACAGTTTTCTTGCTCTTTCTTCTGAAAATTTGTTTTTGTAAATAAAATCATTAAGCACATCGTTAATTTTCTTATGTTCAGCTTGATTGTTGCTTCCGTCCATAAGGTTTCTTGCAGTTAAATTTCTCGCAAGGTCGTATTTATCAGAAGTTGAATCCTGATTAACGCGAGAGTGTATGTCGCAATATAAAGTATTGAGCGCCTTCCAGGCAATTACTCCCTTGACAGAACACCTCATCATATATTTCAATAAATTTTTCATAAGCCTATCATAATTTTTATCATATAAGTCTATGCTAATTGTTGTCTGTAAAATAGGATATAAGCTATGTAGATTATAGGCAGTGTATAATTTACCCGCAATTTTTTTCTCTAAGTTGGGGAGCTCCTTTCTTATTTTCCTGTCATCCTCTCTTATTTCACTTTCAATAAATATGCCTATCACTTCCTTCTCGCTTAAGCTTAGCTCTTCCAGATTTTCTTTCATCTTAGCCATAGAATAATGCAAAAAATTTATAAAGCTTATGGAAATGTTTTTAAATGGGTTTAATCAGAATAAATCAATGCTAAAAGAAAAACTCTATCCGCTATACGATAAACACCATAAAAAGACGCTGATATTCCCAATTATAATAATTCTGCTCAGCATCCTGATAATAGGTTACAAGTACTATACAACAGGAGATTTCATAGAAAAGGATGTATCTCTTAAAGGTGGTATTTCTGCTACAATATATACTGAAAATGAAATTAATGTAAAAGAATTGAAATCTTTCTTAACCTCAAAATTCCCTAATGCAGACATAGCTATAAGAAAGCTTGGTGATTTTAGTACAGGAAAGCAGGTAGGCATTTCTATAGATGCAACAAATATAAAATCTGATGACTTAAAGATAGCTTTGCAGGAAAATTTGCAGCTAACCTTAACAGATGAAAATCTCTCTGTAGAAGAAATTGGTTCTTCCTTAAGCCAGTCCTTCTATAAAGAAATCCTGTATGCAGTGCTTATAGCATTTTTGTTTATGGGCATAGTCATCTTCATAATATTCAGGCTTCCAATTCCATCCTTAACTGTGATCTTGTGTGCATTTACAGACATAATTGCAACAGTAGCTGTAGTCGACCTCCTTGGAATAAAGCTTTCTATGGGTGGAATAGCTGCCTTTCTTATGTTAATAGGTTACTCAGTTGACACAGATATCTTGCTTACCACTCGCGTATTAAAAAGAAAAGAAGGCACTTTGTTTGACAGGATGTATGAAGCCTCAAAGCCAGGCCTCACAATGACAATCACAACAATTGTGGCTGTATTCATTGGTTATCTCTTAGCAACATCAGCAGTAATGCAGCAGATCTTCCTAATAATATTCATAGGGGGTATATGGGATATATTCAACACTTGGATAACAAACACAAGCATATTGTACTGGTACTGTAAAAAGAAAGGTGTAGCATGATAACAAAACTATTCAGAAAATGGCGTGTTATAATATTGATTTTGTTTCTGATATTTGCCTATATAGCGATAAATCCGCAGTTTTCTGTTACTGGCGTTGCAATAAAAAGCATTGACATTAATGGAACAGCATACAAAGTAGGCATGCAAAATCCAACCAGTGCAATGCCAACCCAGCAGGAAATAATACTAAGCATCAACAATAAGCCAATAGAAAAGTTAAGTGATTACTCAAAAATCTTGTCTGAAATATCTGATAATTCAACATTGAGAATTTTAACAGATAAAAATGAATATGTTATGCTTAAAACAGAAAACCTAGGAATAACTGTTGCAAACCCGGCAAGCTCTAACATTAAAAAAGGTCTTGACTTGCAGGGTGGTACGCGTGTTGTCCTGCAGCCTGAATCAAAAATAACAGACCAGGAGAGAGACGACATAATAGCTGTGATGAGCAATAGGCTAAACGTATATGGCCTAAGCGATATAAAAATAAAGCCTGCAGATGATTTACTCGGAAACAAGTATATTGTGATAGAACTAGCAGGAGCAACAAAAGAGGAAGTAAAAGAGTTGATAGGTAAGCAGGGTAGCTTTGAGGCAAGAATAGGCAACGAAACTGTCTTTGTTGGTGGGAAAAAAGATATTGTTTTTGTGTGCAGGAATGATGGAACATGCTCCGGAATAAGGTCTTGTGAACAAAGCGGAAGTGAAAACTTCTGCAAGTTTGAATTTGCAATAACCTTAAGTCAGGCTGCTGCTGATATGCATGCAAAAATAACCAAGGACATAGAGATAAATACAACGCAGTCAGGCCAACAGATACTTGCAAAGCCTATTGACTTTTATCTTGATGGAAAATTGGTTGATTCCTTGCAGATAGCAGCTGACCTAAAAGGAAAGTCCACTACCCAAATAGCAATATCTGGCCCAGGTGGAGGAAAAACAAAGGAAGAAGCAATAAATGAAGCCTTAAAAAACATGAACAAGCTGCAGACAATATTAATAACAGGAAGCCTCCCAACAAAACTTAATATAGTCAAGCTTGACAATGTCTCGCCATTCCTCGGGGAAGCCTTTATTAAAAATGCATTCTTAGTCGGCCTGCTGGCAGTAATCTCTGTTGTGTTGGTTGTATTCATAAGGTACAGGCAGGTAAAAATATCCATAGCTATGATAATCACGCTTTTATCAGAATTATTTTTATTGCTTGGCTTCGCTGCATTCTTTAAGTATAATTTAGACCTAGCTGCAATAGCTGGTTTGGTGGTAGCAATAGGTACTGGTGTAGATGATCAGATTGTTATAGCTGATGAAACAGTAAAAGGCAAAGGCTACTATAACTGGAAGGACAGGCTTAAAAAGGCATTTTTCATAATATTTTCCTCGTATGCGACAACAGTAGTAGCCATGATACCCCTATTCAAAGCTGGTGCTGGCTTGCTTACAGGATTCGCCCTCGTTACAATCGTTGGTGTTTCAATAGGAGTATTTATAACAAGGCCTGCCTATGCCACGATACTAGAAGTCTTGTCAGAAGAATAACATTAAGTTAAAAATAAGTGAAGCCTTTCAAATGCTCTGTCTGTATATGCTCTGTCTGTATAAATAGGTAAATTTATAAAATACGAATGTAACCAAACTCATATAAAGGAGGTGTAAAATGGCTCTTGATGCTACGCAATATGCAATAATTATACTGTTGGGGATTAATATAGGCATACTCTATGGAATAAGAAGAATTTATGTACTTGAAAACAAAATTGAGAGATTAGAAGAGAAAATTTCCAAAAAAAGATAACTAATATTTTAATTTTAATTTTATTAATGCCGAAAACATATTAGGTACAGCCTTATACAATTTCAGTCTAGACCCTTTTTTATCCTCCCATATAGTTGCTTCTTCTTTAATCTTATACCCATTCTTGACTAAAGGATACAGAATGCTTACATCAATCGCCCAATTTGTCTTCATCAGTTTATTAACTATAGATTTTATTGCTTTTTTCTTGAATATCTTTACTCCAGCCTGTGTGTCCTTAAATCGCAAACCAAGTATTATTCGTACAAGAAGATTAAAGCCCCTGCTTGCAATTCTTCTAAGCAAAGGTTGTTTTGTATTTATTATAGCACCATTAATCCATCTGCTCCCTATGACCCCATCATAAGCATTAATCTTCCCAACAAGCCTCTCCAATTCTTTAGGTTCTGTAGCACCATCAGCATCAACATAAGAAATAAGGTCTCCTTCAGCTATTCTAAAACCTTTAATAATTGCCCCACCCTTGTTTGCCTCCTTTAACACAATATGCTTAAGTCTCTTATCCTTGATGCTCTTAACAATACCCAAAGTATCGTCAGTGCAGCCGTTCAAAATAACAAGAATATCAACTTTATATTTCCATTTATATTTCAGGTACTTCAGCAACGTTTCTTTTATCCTTCTGCCTTCATTATGTGCAGGAATTATTATAGATAACCTCATAGCAAAAATAAAGTAATGCTTTTTATAAACCTTTTCAAAAATTATTTAAACAGTAACTCTAACATAAATCCATGCTAGTCCATATACATATAATTCTTTCAATATTATTCTCCTTAATTCTTTATCCAATCTTTGGTATTTACTCTTTGCTTATATTTCTAGGGGGATTTCTTATGGATGTAGACCATTATCTAGAATATGTTATAAGGAAAAAAAATCTTTCTGTAATAAAAGCTTATCGGGAAGGTATGAAATTTTACAGGGAATCAGTCAAGCTAGGCAGGCCAGTAAGGTTGAACATCCTTCATGTCTTTCACACAATGGAATTCTTAATCCTTGTAATAGTTCTAAGCTTCTTCAACAAAATTATATCCTTGGTAGCGATTGGCATGCTCTTTCATATAATTCTTGACCTTGGTTGGTTAATAAAAAGAAAGGCTCTTAAATCAAGGGCTCATTCCTTGATAAAATGGCTGAATGAAAAATGGAATCAAAATACATAGCAATACTTTTGGTGATCTTAAGTACTCTCTTTGCATCCTTTGGCCAGTTATTTTACAAGCTTGGAGTTGATAAGTTGGAATTCAATCTAAGCATGCTGACAAACTATACTCTTATACTTGGAATCTTGCTTTACATAATAGCTGGAGTCATACTGATAATAGCCTTAAAGTACGGTGAACTGTCAGCAGTTTACCCAATATATGCAACAAATTATATCTGGGTTTCGCTGCTCTCTTTGTATATATTGAAAGAGATGATGAATTATTTTAAATGGCTTGGCGTGCTCTTCATAGTAATAGGTGTTGGTCTGTTGGGAGTGAGTAAAAGATGACCCCATTAATTTCAATAATAATAATTGTTATAGCAGCTGCGATTGGCTCATTTGGGGCATTATTCATAAAAAAGGGCTCAAAACACTTCACAATAAAAAAACCATTCAATAAAGATATAGTGATTGGGGTGTTGTTGTATGGGATTTCTACATTGCTCTTTATCCCGGCATTAAAGCTTGGGGAGCTATCGGTGTTGTACCCCTTTGTTGCAACAGGCTACATCTGGATAATAATGCTGTCAAAAAAATACCTAAATGAAAGTATAACCTTAACCAAGATAATTTCAATAGCTCTTATAATAATTGGTGTAAGCTTCATTGGTTTTGGAAGTTAGCTTCATAAATAATATAAATGCATCAAAACAGCCCTCTATATGATATCAATAGTAATAACAGCCTGCAGAGAGCCTTCTACAGTAAGCAGGGCAATTAGCTCTGTTCTTTCCCAAAAAATAAAAAATTCTGAAATAATCGTTGTTGCTCCTGACAAAGAAACGCTGAACAAAGCAAAAAAATACAGGGTTAAAATTGTCCATGATAAGGGAAGGGGTAAACCAGCAGCCCTCAACCTTGTTTTTAAAAAAGCCAAAGGGAACATCTTAGTGCTGACAGATGGTGATGTATACCTGGAAAAAAATTCTATTAAACTTCTTCTTGCCTATTTTAAAGACGGGAATGTCGGTGCAGTAACAGGAAGGCCGGTTGCAACAGACAACAGGAAAACTCTGCTTGGTTATTGGGCTAACCTGCTCAATGATGCTGCTCATTTAGAAAGGATAAGGAGGGACAAAGAAAACTTGTTTATATTCTGCTCCGGCTATCTGTTTGCCATGAGAAATATAATAAAAAAAATTCCTGAAAACTGCCTTGATGATGCTTATATCTCATCGCTCATTGCAAAAAAGGGCCGCAAAATAAGATACTCCCCAAACTCTAAAACCTACATAAAAAACCCTTCAACGTTCTCTGATTGGGTCATGCAAAAGAGAAGGAACGCTGCAGGCCATGAGCAGATAAGGAAAGATCTAGGCATTGTGATGAAATCCTTGAAAAATGAGATAATTTACGGCTGGTACAAAGCACTAACTTATCCTAAAAATTTCAGAGAATTTATTTACACAGTGCTTCTATTCCCTGCCCGCCTCTACACCTGGCTCCTAAGCTTCTATGACTTAAAGCTCAAGCGCAGAAAAGTAATTGAGCTCTGGAAAAGAATAGAGTCAACAAAATAATTATTTAAAGCTTACCTATAGCATTTAAT
The DNA here is from genome assembly GCA_040753775.1 of Nanobdellota archaeon. Classification (GTDB taxonomy): domain Archaea; phylum Nanobdellota; class Nanobdellia; order SCGC-AAA011-G17; family JAFCDX01; genus JBFMDT01. The sequence goes on from JBFMDT010000001.1 coordinate 103,255, forward strand.
ATTAATTTTTTAACATTATCTGCATTTCTCTTCATAACATCCATAATCATTTCCCAGCTCACAGCCTCTTCTGATTCATGCCAACTATCAAAATCTGTACTCATAGCAATAGCAGCATAAGGAATTCCAAGCTCATTCGCTAATATTACTTCAGGTGCAATTGACATATTAATAACATCAGCCCCAATTAATCTAAACATTTTGCTTTCTGCCTTTGTGCTAAACCTAGGTCCTTCGATTGTGACAACAGTCCCTTTTCCATGATATTTTAATTTTAATTCTTTAGCAGCTTCAATTAATTTTTCCCTTAAAAATTTGTCAAAGGGCTCAGCCATGGGTGTATGTTTTATTCCATTTTCAAAGGATTCATAAAATGTTATTTTTCTATGTCTTGTAAAATCAATGAACTGGTCTAAAAAAACAAAATCTCCTCTTCCTATTTCTTCTTTTAAAGAACCAACAGCGCTTGTTGCAATTATATACTTACACCCTTGCTCCTTTAGTGCAAAAATGTTGGCTCTATAGTTAACCTGTGTTGGTGGTATTTGATGTTTTCGGCCATGCCTTGCTAGTATTACAACATCAATGTTTCCTATCTTTCCTGTTGTTAATGCAGAAGAAGGTTTTTCATAAGGTGTATTGACTTCTATATCTTTAGCACTCCTTAGAATCGTTGGATCGTCTAATCCAGACCCCCCAATGATGCCCACTTTTACCATATTGATGTTATAAATTAATAATATTTAAATATACCTAAATTACAAAATTTTTATGTATCCTTCAACACATGTCATAACATCTTTAATATTAGCAGTTATTTTATATCCATGGTTTGGGCTATATTCCATAGCAATTTTCTTGGTTGGATTTTTGATGGATATAGACCACTATTTTGAGTATGTTGTAAGAACAAGAGACTTATCTCCAGTAAGGGCTTGCAAGGAATACTACGAATGCGCAAAAAGGGCAAGAAAACTGAAAAAGGCAATAAAAGTAGACATGCTTCATGTTTTTCACACTGTAGAATTTTTAGTTGTGATAGCTATACTATCAGTTTATAGCAAATTATTTTTAGCAGTACTAGTTACAATGTTATCCATAGCCTTATTGACACAGCAGATTTGTTATATCGAAACTTTTTAGATGCAAGAACATATTCGCTGATAGCATGGTTGATTAGGCATAAAAAGTTACTACTTTATAATAGAAATATTTATAAATTAATAGCTAATTAGCTTACATAATGAAAAAAGCCTTAATTACGGGTATTACTGGCCAAGATGGAAGTTACCTTTCAGAATTCTTGCTAAGCAAAGGTTATGATGTATATGGAACTGTTAGTTACTCCAGCAGCATAGACTTGAGGGATAGGGGGTTAGATTCAAGATTTGAATACTTAAGTGATAAAGTTAAATTAGTAACGGCTGATTTAAGGGATGAAAGTTCTTTGGTAAGGGAGATAAATAAAATAGACCCAGATGAGGTGTATAATCTTGGTGCTTTATCCTTTGTATCAACATCCTTTAAAGATCCAGAAAAAACATCAGACATAACAGGCATGGGTGTGCTGAGGATTTTAGAGGCAATAAGAAAGGTTAATCCTAAGATAAAGTTTTATCAAGCTTCTTCATCAGAAATGTTTGGCGCTGCAAGGAAAACTCCACAAAATGAAAACACTCCTTTCCATCCAAAAAGTCCATATGGAACTGCAAAGGTGTTTGGCCACAATACTGTAGTAAATTACAGGGAAAGTTGCGGCATATTCGCATGTAGTGGAATTCTGTTTAATCACGAATCCCCGAGAAGAGGTAGCGAATTCGTAACTAAAAAGGTTGTTAATACAGCTGTAAAAATGCATCTTGGTCTAGAAAATAAATTAGTTTTGGGGCGTTTGGACCCTAAAAGAGATTGGGGGTATGCAAAGGACTATGTTGAAGCAATGTGGTTAATGCTGCAACAAAAAGAGGCTGATGATTATGTAATAGCAACTGGCGAAACGCATACTGTAAGAGAATTTGTTGAAGCGGTATTTAATTACTTGGGTAAAAAGATAGCGTGGAGTAAGGAAGATCGGTGTGGGAGGTCAAATGAGGGTGGTTACGATAGAAGTGGCTGTAAGTTAATAGAAGTTTCAGAAGGTCTTTTCAGACCAGCGGAGGTTTATGAGCTAAGAGGGGATGCTAGTAAAGCAAGAGAAAAGCTTGGTTGGCAGCCTAAAACAAATTTCCTAGATTTGATTAAGATCATGGTTGATGAAGAAAGAAAACTAGTTATTAAGAAACAAAATTTGTTGGTATAAATTAACAATCTTTAAATACCCCTATTTTATAAAATTCTTATGGATAGTAGCAGCCTAAAAAAGGTAACTAAAGGCGCCTTTTATGTTTTTATAGGGTTGATAGTTTCTAAGTTACTAACTTATGTTTACAGGATTATAGTTGCTAGGATTGGGGCAACAGAATATGGATTACTTAACATAGGCTTGGCAGTAATTGGAGTAGTGTCTATATTTTGCTTGCTTGGCTTTGAAGAAGGCTTGCTGAGGTACATATCATATTATAAAGCACTAGATGATAAGAAAAGGGTTACTGGGCTTTATAAATCATCACTTAAAATTAGCTTGGCAATAAGCATCGTATTTGCAATTTTATTGTACTACTATTCAAATAGCATTGCTATATTTATTTTTCATAATCAAAATTTAATCAGTGTTTTAAAAATATTTTCAATAGTTCTTCCATTCTTTGTTGTTTACAAACTAAATCTAGCTTCCATAAGAGCACTGCAGGACATAAAGGGATGGACTTATATAGGGAATATAGCTGAAAGTGCAATTAGGTTGATTTTGACTGTAGTTTTAATCTTGCTTGGACTAAAACTTTTTGGTGTTATAATAGCATATCTTTTAACAATAGTCTTTGTTTCTACAATATCGTTTTACTATCTGACTAGGATTGTTAAATTTGTAAAAAACAAAGTTAGTACAAACCTTACGAAAGAACTGGTTAGATATTCCTGGCCTCTGATGTTTAGCAGTATACTAATAGCTATAATGGCGTGGACAGATACTTTAATACTTGGTTACTTCAAGACGGCTAGTGATGTCGGAGTCTATAATGCAGCACTGCCAACTTCAACCCTACTGTACATAATTCCTATGGCGCTATTAAGTTTGTTTATACCCCTGTTAACAGAGTTGCTAGCCCTAAATAAAAGGGCTGAATTCAGAAGCCTGTATGACACGACAAATAGATGGATATTCTTTGCTAACTTCCCTCTATTTGTACTGCTAGTGCTGTTTTCCAAGCAGATATTAGCAATTTTATTTGGACAGGCTTATATAAATGGTTATACTGCTTTAATAATACTGTCTGTAGGGTACGTAATTTATTTCGCATTTGAAACATCAAATAAAATATTAAACGTGTTAAATAAAACCAAACTTGTTTTGATTAATACTGCCATTGCTACAATGCTAAATGTTGTTCTAAACCTTATCCTTGTTCCTATTTTGGGCATAAATGGGGCGGCTATTGCTACTGCATCCAGTTTAGTATCAACAAACTTTTTAGCTTTTATAGAAGTAAGAAGATTTGCGAAGCTAAATCCGTTGCAAATTATTTATTTTAAATCTATAGCAGCATCAGTTGTGGCTGGGTTTGTAGTCTATTTAATAAAATCCCTTATAGATGCGCAATCTTTAATTGCAGTTATCTTGCTTGGGATTTTATTCTTGTCAATATATCTAGCTGGAATAGCGCTGCTAAAGAGCTTTTTGCCAGAGGATATTGAGATAATAAAGATTTTACAAACAAAAACTGGTGTAAAGTTGAATGCAGTAAGTAATTTTATAAAAAGGTTTATATAACTTTTGCTGCATTATATAAAAATGACTAAGGTTTTGCTTGTCCAACCAAACTTTAATGTAAACGTAGAAAAGGCATATGATGCTTGTTTGCCTCTGCCCCTTATTTACATAGGAACTTTTTTAAATAAAAATGGCCATGAAGCAAAGATATTTGACAGAAGTTTGCATTCCGACAATAGAGACTTTATAAGAGCGCTGAAACAATTTAATCCTGATATTGTCTATACTAATGTTATAATGGGCAGATTGATATTTGATTGCATTACATTTTCTAAAATAGCAAAATCACACAGCGATGCATTGGTTATCTGGGGAGGAATATTGCCGACCCTAAGACCAGCAATTCCTTTGAATAGCGGGTACGTTGACTTTGTTATAAGAGGTGAAACAGAAGAAACTATGTTAGATATAGCAAACACCTTTAAAGCCAGGAAAACCAGAGAAACAATTTCTAAACTGCGCAATGTAAACTACAATCCATCTAGACCAAGAATGGACCTGGATTTGCTTGCTGAGCCTGACTATGAATTAGTTGATGTTAAAAAATATACGGACTTCGGTGTTATCACATCAAGAGGATGTCCTTATAGGTGTGCTTTTTGTTACATAGATGGCTACTGGAAGTCTCTGCATCTAGAAAAATGGCGCGGTATGTCTACAGATAAAGCTATAAACATGATAAGAAACCTTGTTACTAAATACAACATAAGAGATATAGCAATTTATGATGACAATTTTCCAACAGATAAAAAGAGAGCTATAGAAATAATGCATGGAATAAGCGATCTTGGTTTGAAAATTTTCATACTGGGCAGAACAAACTATTGCCAAGATGACATAATGCAAGCTTATAAAAAGGCTGGCGTGTGGACCATACAGATTGGTTTTGAATCTGGCTCACAAAGAATGCTCAATTTTATGAAAAAGGACGTAACAGTGCAGCAGATGAAATATGCAGTAAAGCAATGCAAAAAATACAAAATACTCTGCGAAGGAAGTTTTGTTATTGGCTTTCCAGAAGAAAATGTAGCAGACTTAAGTGAAACTGTAAAATTTATTAAGCAAAATACTCCAGATTACGCTGGAATTAAGCTATATCACCCATATCCAGAAACAGATTTTTATGACTACTGTATTAAAAATAGGCTTATAACAGAACCTAAAAGACTTGAAGACTGGGGTAATGTTAGTGTATTCAATTGGGCAAATATCAATGTAAGCAAAATTCCAACAGATGTTTTAATGAAGACAAAGGCAAACATAGAAAGATTTTTGTTTATGAAATCATACAGCAGAAAGCTCTTTAGAATGCTACTATCAGGAAGAATTCCTAAGTTCAGCAAAATCTTAAATGCATCTAAACATATCTTAAGTTTATGGACAAATAAGCCTATCCAATAACCTTGCTAAGAACATTTAAATATGATTTAGCTACTTCTTCCCATGTATAAGTTCTTATCTTCTTAACGTTTTTGGATAATTTACTTCTTAGACTTTTATTCTTGATTAATTCTGCTAGTGCTTTCCTAAAATCTCTTGTCAAATAAGCATCTTTCTTATGTGTTAAAATTTTTCTTATTCTTCCATCATAAGCTAAGATACATTTACCGCACCTTATGTATTCAAACATCTTTAATGCAGAATCCTGATTAGACGTAACAACAACTATATCTGCTGCTTTAACATAACCGGGAACATCTTCTTGTTTCTTGAATCCTAAAAAATGTACGTTTTTAGAAGCAATTTTTTTAAATTCTGGATTAGTCTGCCCTATTAGGTATAAATCACAATTAAGGCCGTCAACAGCTTTAATAATCCTATCGACTTTTTTGTATTCGGTTTGTTCTCCAACATAAAGAACCTTTATTCTGCCTCTAAGCTTTACAGCTTTCTTATTGCTTCTGTCTGCACCATGAGGGATATAGGAAACCTTTTTACCTAGCTTCCTTGCTTCTTTTTCTAAATGTTTGCTAACTGTAGTTATGTAATCAGAATTTTTAATCGTAAAAACCTCTAAAAAATATATAAAGCCATAGCCATACTTTTTGCCCATGACCTCTGAATAAATATCATCCCATGCATGAACAACAGGGCATTTTATTAATTTAATTTTTCTAAGCAAGGCTGGTATAAAACCAATAACACCTGAGCTTATTACAACCTCTGGATTAAATCTCAGGTAGCGAAAGTAGAATTTTAACCAATCTTTTTTTGTTATAAAATCAACCTTATTTCCTTGTTTTTCAAAAATATAACTCAACCTAGATGGTCCTACAAAAACAATTGGTTTTCTTACTCTATCGTGTGTTATTACCTGTATCTTCATTTCAAGTTTTTTAACAAGCTTAAATAATCTTTTGACACCTTGCTAAAGCGGTATTGCTTTGCTTTCTCGTAACCACTTTTACCAATTTTACTAGCCAGTCTTTTATCTTTTAATATAATGTTTATCTTACTTGCTAGTGTTTGCACATCTCCCAAGTTATATAAGCAAAAGTTATCTGGAACTATAGCTGGCAACCCGCCTGTACTAGTCGCTATTACCGGCTTTTTTTGCGCCATCGCCTCTATCATTACAGCCCCTAAACCCTCTTTAATGCTTGGCAATACAAATAAATTGCAGGCAACATAAGCTTCTAATCTTTCTTTGGTGTCTAAGTCTTTGTTTAACCAAACTATTTTATTTTCAACATTGAGCTTTTCAGCCAATGACTTCCATTGTTTTGTAACATCACTTTCTTTGCCTCCAAAAACAAACGTGGCATCAACATATTGTGCTGCCCTAATTAATTCGCCCAAGTTTTTCACTTGATGATGCCTACCTAGCCATAAGATCACATTCCCTTTTAATTTGTACTTCTCCCTAAAAGAACTTTTTATTTTTTTAAAGCATATGTCTTCTAGTGGAGCAGGGATAATTGCAATATTTTTAGTTCCTAAATTCTTCAACCATTTTGCTTCTAAACTAGTTTCGGCTAAACAATATGAATTTCTTATCAAAGGATTACCGATTGTTAAATCAATAAAGTTCATAAGAATGTTTACAAAAATGCCTTTTATAGAAGCTCTTTTGTAAGCAGGAAAGAACGGGGAAAGTAAAAACTTGGCTTTGCCTTTTGTGATAAATGCATAAAATACATGCGGGTGCCTATAGCCACCGCAACAGTGTATTACGTCATAGCCTCTTACATCAGGAAAAAATACCTTAGCAAAATAAAATAAATTCAAATAATTTTTATACCGCTTGATCTTTATTCCCTCTTTAGTTTCTTCCTTCACTTTAATTCTTTTGCCATCTGGATAAACATCGGAGCAAATAACAGTGACATCTTGCCCAGCATTTTTTAAAATCTTGACCATCTTGCCGGCATAGCCCTCATAAAATTCATTAACAGGCCAACAAAATGGGGTAACGATTGCAATTTTCATTTCACTACCTTAAGCTCTACGTATAATTCGTTGCTTGGAATGATAAATGCAATATATCTTTCGTAAAATTTGGGAAAGATATTTATTATATAACTGAACAGGTTTAACAGTCTGTTCCAAGAAAAGTTGATCCTCCTTCTAACAATCTTAAACTCAACTCTGCTATCTATGCTTAACCAAGAATTTTTTACAAAATATTCAAACGTCCTATAAGCAAAAAAATGTTTATGTGTGGGGTCTTGAAATGCGTATGCACTGGCAAAATAAGGAACCTTTATAATAACTAATGCATTTGGCTTTGCTACTCTATAAATCTCCTCTATTGCTTTCACTAAATCACTTAAATGTTCTAGGATGTGACTAGCATAAACTTTATCAAAGGTATTTGGCTTAAATGGCCATGGATATTTATCCAAATTATGTACAACTTCAACGTGCTCTTTTTTAATTCTATCTAGATGAACAACCTCTTCATTGGATTTAGCTTTGTAGTAGTGCTTACCGCTTCCAATTTCTAGTACTTTGCTCATAGTTTTAGTGAATCTATTCTAGCTTTTAAAATTTCTCTTATATAAAACAGTGTTTTTGGTTTGGCTAAAACTTGATACCCAATAAATAATGGGAAATAGACAAAGAAATCTAAGATTGTAAATAGCAACCTGTTTTTAGTGTATTTTAAGCAGTAGAGCACCCTATTCCTGTTCATGTAGTAAACCTCGTGGCTTGATACTTTACTTTTTTGGATATCATGATAAACTACAGCTTTTGGCTCGTAAACAACCTTATAGCCCTTGTTTCTAATCCTCTTACACAGATCTACTTCTTCATAGTACAAGTAATATTTTTTATCAAGCAACCCTACTCTGTCTAGAACATCCCTTTTCAGCAGTATCGCACAACCACTAACATAATCACAGCTGGATTTATTTACGTGCGTATTGAATATCCCTCCTATGATCTCCTTTGCTCCAGAAAACCAGACGTCTTTGCTATCCTTGTAGTAAATCTTTGCTCCTCCTGCCCCAACATCTTTAGATTTAACAGCGCTAACTAAATACTGCAGACAATTTTTATCAGCATAGGCATCATTATTCAACAAAAAAATGTATTTTCCCTTTGCCTTTCTTATTCCAATATTGTTTCCTTCAGCATAGCCATAATTTTTTTTGTTTCTTATTAATTTAAAGCCATACTCCTTAACTATTTTATCACTGTTATCACTGGAATCATTATCCACAACAATAACCTCATAATCCTTAAAATTCAAATTTCTTACAGAATCTAGGCATTTCTTCAGCGTTCTTGCCCCATTGTAGTTTAAGATGATAATTGAAATTAGCATAAAAATGAGTTAAAAATGCTATTTAAAAAGTTTATTAAGCATAAATCTCATTTATCCCAGAGAACGTCCTTTATTTTATTTAATTAGATTTCCCCATTCTCCTAAATCAGTTATCCATTCTTTCTGCGATCTTTCTTCCCAAGTTTTAAATGCTTGTTCATAACATTCTTCAAAAATTTGTTTTGTTACTTTATTTATTTTTATAAAATGTTCTATTAATTTATTCATATTTAAAAGTCCTTTTGAAACTTGAATTTCTGCAAATCCTATATGTTTAATCATATGACAATCGTCACATAAGGCAGTAAATCCCTTTAATTTTTGGATATTATTTTTGTCATCATAATCCCATATTTCATGACAATCTAGTTTACTTGATGCCCCACAGATTTGACATTTATTCTCTGCTTTTTTATAAGTCTCTTTTCTAATTTTATCCCATTCACTTTTTGAAATATTATTTCTTAGATTTGAATACCATGCTGTTGCCGGTACTAATTCTATCTCAAGTTCCATTTCTACCTCCAAATCTCTTTGTATCAGGCTTACTCTGCCAGCACTCACAACAGCTTATCCTTATCAGAAGAAAAAAATCTTATCATCATCAACTTATGCAAAATAAACCTTGATCTATAATATTTTATTTGTCAAACTTGTTTATATACTTTTGTATCTTTGAACATATTAATCCATATCAATAATTCAAACTTTATTTAATAATTAGGCTCTGTTTAAAAGTAATTTATTCCAAAATCCCTTTACTTCCTCCCAACCACAGTCCAGCTATTATTGTTTACGTGATAAATTTTAACATTCGTTAGCTCTTTCAACAAACTCTTAGCTTCCCTTTTAGTCCAGTAATTAGCAATTCTAGGTAATAACTGGTCAAAAACAATAGAATGTACATGCCTAAATCTAAAAATTTTAAGTTGTTTTAAATAAGGTGATTTTGGTTTAGCCAATTTCAAATAAATCCATAAAGAAATGCTAAACAAATATGCAATCTTATGCGTCAAAGAAATAGGCAGTCTGCTAGTTACCTTTCTTATAGGATTTACATACCTAACAATCCATTCATTTCCTTCATAACCATAAACCCAAATCAATAAGGTCCCATTCTTCTTCAATGCCCTTACAAGATTTTCAATAGCCTTCTCAGGAAACTCCAAATGATGTATAACCCCAATGGAAAAAACAAAATCAAACTTATTCTTGTAATTAATGTCGTAAATGCTTTTGTATTCAACTTTTGCATTCTTGAATTCTTTTAAAGTTTTTCTAGCAGCTCTAACAGTTCTTTTGTCGTAATCAAAGGCAACTAAACTCTTAGCCCCGTTTTTCAAGCAAAAATAGCTGTTCCTACCCATTCCGCATGCAGCATCTAAAATACTTTTTCCCTTGATAAATCTCTTGTTAACAGGATAAACCCATTTCCAAAACTGTACTTCATACTCCTTGTACATTTCAGGATACTTGCTCCATTCATAACCAAACCTCTCAGTAGATGCCATATAAAACTATAAAATAACCAATATATAAATCATAGCAAATTATTTAAACTATTTATGCAGGCTAAGTATAATGAAAGAGTCCTTTTTTCAGAAGTACAAAAAAGATGTTTTAAATTTTATAATACTCTTAGCGCTTATAATTTTTGTTTTATGGAATACCTTTAACAATGCCTTTATAGGCGGGACAAATGACCTTGAGCCCCATTCTTACTCCTTCTACTACTTAAAAGAATCTTTGGTAAACTATGGAAAAATCCCGCAATGGACATCAGATTACTTTGGTGGTAAGCCTTTTCTAGGATTGTACCAGCCTTTTACTTATTTCTTATTCCTTCCAGTATCCCTATTCTTTAATCCAGTCATCGTTCCTAAAATAGTCTTTTTCTTAATATTTTTATTGTCAGTATTATTCTTTTATCTCCTTGCAAAAAAACTCTTTAATAATTCAACAAAAGCACTTCTTGCATCAATAATTTTCACAGTATTTCCAGCAAGGCTCTCGATGACAGCTTCAGGAGTATTGGCAGAATTAACAGCAATCATCTTTATCCCAATAGCCTTTTTGTTATATGAAAAAATAAAAGAATCTCCAAAGCTAAGGTACTTTGCATTGCTTGCTTTAACTCAAGGCTTTGCTCTTTTAAGCCATCATGCAGCAGGGGGCTCTTTATTCTTTACTTTAATAGTTTTCATTGCTTATGACTATTTCCTTGAAAATAAGAACACAACAAAAGTAATTCCATATTTAGTAATAGGTATAATAATGTCCTTAGTCTTCCTGATTCCAGCATATCAGATCCAGGAAAGCCTAAATTTTGCAGTTACAGAAAAGGCAGGAACATCCTTTAGGCCATTGGACATAAAAAACTTCTTCACAAGAGAAAACTCCCATGGCGAGTTCATAGGAATAACAGCATTCATATTAATTCTTTCATCTCTTTCCTTGGCATTCAAAAAAAGAGACCAATTTACAAAATATATAATCATCTCATTCACTTTTCTGATTGTCGGCTTATATTTGCACTTTCTAATTCCAAGTTTTATTAAAGGAACTCTGCAGTTTGCAAGCAGATTTTATTCTGTATTAAGCATTACTCTTCCATTGCTTATCATTCTTGGAGTTGAAAATTTCTCTCTTTACCTGATAAAACTGTCAAAAGAGTATAATATATTAACTATAAATGAAAAAACAAAAGACACAGCTAAGTATGTTTTAATTGCACTATTCCTCATTCTAATATTTTTTAGCTACATCCAATTCAAGCCTCAAAAAGGGAATGAGCTAAGCATTCCAAATGGTGTCCTTGACTTTTACCAAAATATTTCAGCAAATCAAGATTATTATCGAGTAGAAGACCAAGTATTTGCCCCCTTCGGCTTTTCTCCAATTTTGCATAAGCATGGAATACTCAATGGTGCTCCCTCTCAAGAAGCCCCGAAATATCACTTTACTTTATGGGCAACAGCATGGCAGTTAATGCAGTCAGAAAGTGGTGCACAAAACCTTGCAGGGCTTTATGGAGCTTTGTCTATCAAATATTTTGTAGCAGGTGGCCAGACAAATATTCCATACTTTACTGAATATAAATGCGGTTACAGATATTGCATTTATGAAAATCAAAAATTCCTTCCATACATAAGAACAGTTTCAAAAGTAATTAACATAAACCTAAAAGAACCAGATTATGTCTTTGCATTCCTAGATAGCCTGACAAAATTTATAGTTCCGTTTGACAAAGTGGCATTTGCAAGGAATTTTGGTTTATCTGGTATCAACACAATAGAGTTATCCCAACCAAAAGCAGCCCTAATGCTTGTTGAAAAATCCCCTGGCTATCTAAAAATAAAAATAGGTAACCTCAACAACCAAGAGTATCTCATAGTGTCAGAATCTTACCACCCCTACTGGAAAGCCTATTTGAATAAAAAGGAAATACCGATTTACGAAGGAGTTCCATCAACGCTTGTAATACCAATAAATGAAAATGGCAATTTGGAAATAAAATATACTCCTCCAAAAATTAAGTATATATTGTTCTGGCTTACAATGCTCATAATGCTTGCTTTAATAGCCATGGCAGCGTATGATTACAAAACTAAAAAATGAACAAGGAGATTATCCCTTACATTTTGATTGTAGCAATTGCACTTACCCTTACTTACAGCATGTTTGCTCCAGGGTTTATGCTTTACACAGATAATCCAACACACATAGCCTCAGTCCATTTTCTTGTTGATAATTTGCTAAAAGAACAAAAATGGATAACTGGGTGGAGCAACTGGGATTTTCTTGGATTTCCTATGCTGCTTTACACTTATCAGTTAAGCTACTTGCTGATTGCTTTTCTAAGCCTGTTTCTTAGTGTAAATCTTGCCTATAAAATAATCATCCTTTTTTCAATTATTTTTCCATCAATAGCCCTTTACATATTGCTTAAAACCAAATATAAAATAATTCCGGCAGCAATAGCATCAATTCTCTTCCTGCTTGCAAGGCCGATATTAAGCCATCAACTAGTAGGCATGTACAACGAATTCATAAGCATTGGCTTCTTTATCCTTTTTGTATATTTCCTGCAAAAGGATTATAGCGCTAAAAACAGCATAATTTTGGCAGTTCTCTTCTTCCTTATAGTGATTTCCCATCCTTATTCAATTTTTATCCTGCTCTATTTCTCATTAATCCTTCTTTTTGTTTATAGAAAGGAAGTTAATTTTATAAAAAACTACTTAAAAATATCTGGAATAGGCTTGCTGCTCTCATCCTATTACCTGCTTCCAATAATACTGACAAGCAGCTGGCTAGTGAAGTTCGGCTGGCCCATAGGTCCAAGCTTGATCTCAACCTTTATCCACCTTGTATATCAAATATTGTTCTCAGTCCCAAGCTATTTTACAATATACGATTTCATCAAGGCATCTTTGTCTTTTAACTTAATAGCAATAAAATACCTTGCTGAAATAATTCTCGCAAGTCTTCCACAATTACTTACTGCAGTGCTCGCTTCAATAGGCCTTTACTATTACAAAAAAAATGACAAGTTTCTTTCTTTAGTTCTCTTATTTTCAATAGCCTCTTTTATTTTAGGGACAGGCTTTTGGTATTATCTTCCCTTAATAAAAAATATTGACTTGCTCCAGGGAATAGTCTCGTATAAGTTTATTTATTATGGAAGAATTGGCTTGGCCGTATTTGCAGCCTATGCCCTATCAAAAATAAAACTAAAAAAAATAAAATACTTGCTCTTTATACCAGCATTTCTTCTCTTGATTTCTGGCTCATTTGGTTACTTGGTTGAAAAAGATTGGCTGGCAACATCAGAAAACTCTCTTTATATGAATGAAGTTAATTACATACAAGATTGGATTAAGAATAATATTAATGGTTCGGAAACAAGGGTAATATACCAGCACCTTGCAGGAAACTTTAGGCAAAACTCTGTACTTGATACAAGCTCTGTCTTTGCAATGTCAAGCTATTTCACAAATGTTCCATCCATAGGAATCTGGAGTGGGGGTATTCCTTATCCAACTGAAAACCTAAGATCAACAGAAAACCAAAGGCTGCTTGGTAGTGGGGTGCAAAATATAACAGACAAAGAGCTGATAGAAAAAATGAAATTAGTGAACGCAAAATACATTGTAGCAGTTGAGAAAAATTTAAAAAACAAGCTAAGAAATGATAAATTTATAGAAAAAATTAATACAACCTATCTAAGCATATTTGAATTAAAAGATTACAGGCCAGAATGGATAGAAACAGATGGCACTTATAAATTAAACAAATTCAAAGACAATGAAATAGGATTTTACATAGAAAATGCAACCTATGCTCTGGTCAAAATGCAGTACCATCCTTATTGGAAAGCAGGCCTAGACAACAAAACTTTGAAAATAAATAAGAATGAAAATAATTTGATGATTCTTGATGTAGATGAAATGAAGGGTAATGTAAAATTAAACTACAGCTCAAAAAATATCCTCGGAATTATTTTAACGCTTATCGGTCTTATCTTTATTATGAAAATCCGCTCCAAGAGCTAGCTATAGACAGCAATGCCCTTGTATTGACTAGCATGCTTGGATACCCAATGCATCTGAATCTGCAGTCTTTACAGAACCAGTAGCTTCCCTGTAAATTTCTTGCTTCAATTGCCTTGCTGTTATTCCATACCTTCCTTATATCTCCCTTCATAATCTCCTTTGGAAACCCGGAGCACGGCATTGAGACATTTCCATCCGGCTTAATTGAGATTGTTATATCCATTGCCCTGCATCCTATCTCAGCTAATCCGCCCTTCCTCAACATTGTAAAATAGATGTTTGGATTAGCAACAGTACTTCCAAACTCTTTTTTTAGGCTCTTGACATCGCTGATAAATTTCTCCCTATCCGGAACTAAGCTTTCTTGCTCTTTATCAAACATTTCAGGCTTAGGATTCTTTACAGTTTGCAATTCTTTTAACGCCATTGTATATTCTATCTGTGCATTAAATGCCTTGGCCAATTTAACAAGCCTTCTTAAATTTTCATAACTTGCATTTCTTGTTACAACAGTATGTATCATAAATTTTTTCCCTCTTTTCTTTAGCTCATTCATCCCTTCCAGAGCCTTCCTAAATGCATTTGGGTAATTTCTCAGTTTGTCATGCTCCCTTCCAACATTATCTAGGCTTATCCTGACAACATCCGCATCCATTACCTTGTCCGCATTCTCTTTCAAAACAGAGCCATTAGTGCTCACAAAAACATTCATTCCCTTCTTTTTTATGTGCTTTATTAAAATATCTATGTCCTTTCTAAGCAAGGGCTCTCCGCCGCTGAAATTTATTATCTTGGTGCCAAGTTCTTTTAGCTGGTCTACTACCTGCAGAGCCTCTTTTGTGTTAAGCTCAGGGGTCCATGCCTTTTTATGTTTATTAACGCAGCAAAACCCGCACTTCATATTGCAGTTATAGCTTATTTCCCACTGGCAGAACAAAGGGACTCTTTTTCCAAAATACTTGACTGCAACAATTCCAGGTAATAATTTTAGTCCGGTAATTATTTTTTTCATTTTGTTATAAACTTGAACAAACTAAAGGCCCTTATTACTAGTTTTGGGAATTCTGAGATTTTAGTATGCATGATTCTCCTGAAGATATAGCCAGCAGAAAAGTAAAATGACCTGTATGCAAGCTTGTGGTAGTATGTTAGTTCTTTTGCTGAAACGCTTGGCAACTCTATTACTGGCCTGCCATATCTCTGAAATCTCCACCAGTCTTTTGTCAGCAGTTTTATTCCCTTGTCATGCTCAGCCATTGTAAGCACTTCTGTTCCAGGCAATGGTGTCATAACAGAAAATTGCGCATAATCCAATTTTAGTTCTTTTGCAAACCTTATTGTTTTCATTATGGTTTCCTTTGTATCATAAGGATGCCCTATAATAAAGAATCCATGCGTCTGTAGCCCTACTTTTTTAGCCAATGCTACAGCCCTTCTAACCTGCTCCAAAGTAATGCCTTTGTGTATAATATTTAGTATTTTTTGATCTCCTGACTCAACCCCAAACTTCACTAATCTACATCCTGCTTTTTTCATAATCCTAAGCAACTCTTCTGTAATGAAATTAACCCTTGTATCGCATGCCCATTCTATTTTTATCCCTCTTCTTATGAGCTCTTTGCATATTTCCATTGTCCTTTGCGGATAAGCAGTAAAAGTGTCATCAACAAACATTATTTTCTTTACGTTGTATTTCTTGTATAGATACTCAATTTCATCAACAACATTCTTCGGGCTTCTTACTCTGTATTTTCCCTGGTGTATAACCTTTGATGAGCAGAAAGCGCAATTATATGGACAACCCCTTCCAGTAACCATAATTAATGACTTTCCCAAAAATGGATTTCCATATCTTTCCAAAGGAAGCATGTCATAAGCAGGCCATGGCAACTTGTCCAAATTTTGTATCAGTGCTCTTCTTGGATTTATCTTAACCTTATCTTTTTTATCCCTGTAACATAATCCTTTTATCTGCGAAAGCCTCTTTCCGCTAATCAGCTCTTTAAATGTTTCCTCACCCTCGCCTATTGTAATCATATCAACATACTTAAATTTCATGCATTCTTCAGGCAATGCAGAAGGATGCGGCCCCCCCCAGACTACTTTAATACCCGGATTTATCCTTTTAACAATCTCTGATATTTTCATGACCTCAAGAATAGTTGGTGTAACACAGGGTATTCCTACAAACCTTGGGGCTTCCCTTTTTATTACATTTTCAATGACATTCTGCCACTTGTTTCCATAATACCTTAGGTCAATTAGGCCAACACTAAAATTATTTTCTCTTAAATAACTTGCAATGTAGGCAATGCCCAAAGGAAACATATCAGCATCTATGTGTCTTACATCTATGTTTCCAAAAGCCCTTATGTCAGGCGGTGAAAAAAATATAACATCTTTCATTTTTCTTTACACAATAATAAACTTTATAAAATTATTTGTTTAAGGCAGCCTCATTACCATCTGCCCATTCTTAAAAACTCTCACTACCCCACCAGACTCGGAAACAACTACAGCAACAGCATCGGTCTCCTTTGTTAGTGCTGCACAATTTTTATGCCTAGTTCCCATACCAAATGGAAGATTTAGCAAACTTGAGTTTATGTCTATGTATGTTCCTACAGACAAAATTCTCCCATCCTTATCAATAACAAACACCCCATCAAGTTGGGAAAATTCTTTTATCCCTTCCTTTATATCATAATCTGTTATTTTTCTGTCTTCTTTTTCAAAAGGGTTTATTATAAGCTGTTTTGTATACTTATCTATAGGCTCATTGTTGCGTATAATGAAGGCAGTTCCAACCTTCTTGCCTTCTCTTCCTTCGTCAGCTATTTCAAGTGCAAGGTCAGTAACAGCCTCAATAACCTGCACATTTACCCCTTCAAGCAATTTAGCTGTTTTTGTTATATTAAAAAATAGCTCATCTATATCAAAAACATACAAAGCACCCATGAAATAGCTTGTAACATTTCTATCCTCTACAAATACAACCCTGTCTCCTTTGCTTATATAACTATGATTAAGTGCTTTTATCAGCAGCCTTTTTATAAATGTAATTGGGTTTATTTGGGTCCTGCTTATCTCTGTTATATAACTGTACTGCTTAAAGTTGTGCTCAGATCCCTTAAAAATATTTACCTTTATTTCAGTATAAGGAAGAATATCATTCAGTCCTTTATTTTCTCTTAAATGTCTGTTAATAGTGACTATGCAGTTAGCCTTAATGTCACTTGCAATCTTTATAGCTGCATTGCCTATGGATTCCTCAACTGTAGGATTCATATTAATACTTCAAATAGCTTACTTAAATAATTTATTAACTATAAGAATATCAACTGGCATAAGCAATCAGCCTGTTAACCAAAAATCTTAAATGCCTGAATGAGGTTACATCCCTTAAAATATTAAATAAAATTTTTGGCCTTAAATAAAATCTTAAAATTGCATTTCTTTGCAATTTTTTAAGTCTTTTAAGTGTAAGGCCTTTTGGGGCATAAACTACATTGGCAAAGGATGCATATTTCGCCCAATCTCTTATTTCTCCTATTTCCCCATTCTTTACAAGCTCGTAATAAATCTCAGTTCCTGGCAATGGCAAAAAACACCCAAACTGTGCCCTGTCTATTTTTAACTGCCTGGCAAACCTTGCTGTCTGTTTTATTTCCTTAACAGTTTCACCAGGATACCCTAATATGAACAGCCCGGTTACCTTCATCCCAGATTCATGTATCAATCTTATTTTCTCTCTAATCTTTTTTGTATCCAAGTGCTTCTTCATCAATTTCAGTATTCTGTCAGAGCCGGACTCGATGCCAACAGAAACAGCATAGCACCCGGCCCTTTTCATTAATTTCAATACCTCTTTGTCTAGAGTATCCAATCTTATGCCATTAGGAGTAGCCCAGAATAAATTTAACTTCTCTTTCAGCAAAGCATTGCAAAACTTTATAACATATTCCCTGTTCAAAGTAAAATTGTCATCTATCATATGAAACTCTTTTACACCATACTCATTTTTGAGCATCTTCAACTCGCTTATTACATGCTCAACGCTTCTGTATCTTAACATCTTTCCATTTACCTTTGCCCCTGAACAAAAAGTGCAGTTGTATGGGCAGCCCCTTGTTGCTTGTATTAGCACAATTGGAAATGCCTTTGCAAATCCCCCCTGCGGGGTTTCAGGATATTTTCTAGGGTCTATTAAATCCCAAGCAGGAAATCCTAATTTATCCAAATCCTTTTCAAAGTATTGTGAATTTACTTCAACTCCCTTCTTAGTTTTATATATAAGCCCGGGAACGTCCTTAATCTTATTTTTATTTTCTAAATTTTCAAGCAGTTTAACAATACCAAATTCAGCTTCCCCTGCAAATCCATAATCCAGTCCATTAAAATATTTCATGCTGTCATAAGGAACAGCCGAAATATGCGGACCTCCAGCCATTGTTACTATATCTTTATTTATTTTTTTGATTATTTTAATATACTTCTGAACAACAGGAAGATCGCTTGAAAAAATTTGAAAGGCTACAGCATCTGGCTTAAAAGAATTTATATACCCTACAAATCCGTTATAGCCTATATTACAAAGAGTGCAGTCAAGAATTTTAACGTCATGCCCTCTGCTCCTTAAGCTAGTTGCTAAGTAACCAAGTCCAACAGGAGGCACAAGTGAATACGCCTGCTCATTGTATGGCTTTACCAAAAGTATTTTCATCCTACAAAAACTAAAGTATTTTGTATTTAAACTTTGCTATAAAAATGCTCAACAAACCTTTTTGCCAGCTTTATAGAGTTATTCATATTCCTGTCATCTGGAAAAATCTGGCTTGTATTTACCATATAGATATTTCTAATTTTAGTTTCAAAACTTGGCTTTTTGTATCCTGTCTTGTATACTGGTGTTGCATACTTATTCCTTGAAACATAATAGTTTATAACATCAGACTCTTTAAAAAAAGGAAACATGAGCTTTAAGCCATTCATATAAAAGTTAAAAAGCCTCTTGTCACTCATTTTGTATATCTTGCTGTCGCTTTTTGTATAATTAAAAATATATGCTAAATTTTCATTATCATAATATTTTTTGGATATAAAATTTGTATGCTCAATAACTCCGCCAAAGGGGATTCTTCCGTCATTTATATTCATCCAGTATATGTTGCTCAATGGCCTTCTCATCCTCAAAAGCATGCACACAACTGCCTGATACTTAATGTTGTATTTTATCCCAGTTAACTTTAAAAATATTTCTGTTGGAACTGTCGCTATTATCTTGTCAAACTTGTAATTTTTGCCAGCCACAACTATTCCTTCTTTTATTGCTCTAACATCCTTATTGATAAATTTAACATTTCTTGATTTTAATCTATCAACTAAGGCATCAACAAGTACTTTTGTGCTCCCAATCAAATAGCTTATTACTTCTCTTCCAGATTGCCTAGACCTTGCCCTTGGATGAACCCTGCCATAAATAAATGCAGCAGAAATCTCATCCGCATATTCTCCAAACTTTATTCTAAGCAATGGTCTCCAAATAGTTTCATAAATAGCCCTGCTTGTATGTTTTATTAAATAATCCCTGGCAGAAATATTCACAAGCCTGCTGTAATCCTTAAGCAGCTTGAAATAAATAACCAAAAACCCAAACCTCAGCCTGTCTGCTATGCTTAATGGCTTAAATTTTAATAAGTCCAGGGGTGTTGTGAACGAATATGTCTTTTTATTAACAAAAAATCCTATTCTGGAAACATTTTTTACAACTTTACCCCCAAACCCAAGCTCATTTATAAGATTAATCAAATATTTGTCTACCATAAAAAAATGGTGGTAATACCTTTCTATATTATAACTGCCTATTCTATATGTTCCAAGCAATCCACCAACATGCTTGTCAAAAATAGTTATCTCATTATCCCTATTTTTTCTTAGGTAATATGCCAGACTAAGTCCTGTTATTCCCCCCCCAACAATCCCTATTTTCATCTTTTCAATTCTGTTTTTAATTTTTTCTTAACTCCAAATATGTAAAATAGCATCTTTAACTCCCTTTTAAGATTAAATGTGCTTTTTTCACCATATCTCCATTTAATAGGTATCTCTAGTACCTTGTATCCTATCTTTTGTGCTAATATAAGCATTTCTGCATCCCAAAACCAGCCCCTTCTAAAGCTCTTGTCATAACCTAACTTTCTTGCTATAGTTAAGATTACTTTTTTCTTAAATGCCTTAAACCCACACTGATGATCCTTAATCCTTGAACCAAAGTATATTCTTACAAAAGCATTATAAAATTTGCTTAATAGCAACCTGAAATAAGTTCTTTTTACTTCTGCTCCCTTGACATATCTACTCCCAATTACAATGTCATACTTATGAACATTTTTTACAAGGTTAGGTAATGCCCCTAAATCAACAGCTAAATCAGTGTCCATAAAAACGATCGTGTCGCCTCTTGCCTTTCTGAATGAAACTGCTAAGTTTTCCCTCCTTGATGGCCCATTATTATATTTTAAATATTTAATATCCTTAATTTTGGATAATCTTTCTCCAACTTCGCTTGTTCTGTCACTCGATGAATCATCAATGATAAATATTTCAAATCTCTCTTTTATATTTTTTAGGCTATTGTAAACTTTTCTAACATTATTTTCCAATATTCCTTCTTCATTATAAACAGGCAGGAATAGAGATATCATATTATCTTTTTCAAATTAGGATTGTATATAAATCCTCTCTCTATGTACATCTTATGCCAAATTTCAAAATTAAGCAGGCTCCAGAGCTGCCTTGCATAATAAAGCCTTGACTTCTTGTAATCCTCAAAAATCTTCCTTATCTGCCCATACCTAAATAACCCTTCCCTTCTTATGCTTCCTTCATTCAAAACATTCTCAGCTATTTCCCTTAGCTCTTTAGTAAACCATATGTCAATAGGGACAAAAAATCTCTCCTTCTTTCTTGTAACAATCCTCTTTGGCAATTTATCCCTCATAGCCCTTCTTAGTATATACTTTTCATTGAAGCCTCTTAACTTCAGCCTCGATGGAATTGTAGCAGCAAACTCAACTAGCTTGTGGTCCAAAAATGGTACTCTCGCCTCAACAGCATGCGCCATGGTCATTTTGTCTACCTTCATCAGCAGATTATCAGGAAGTTCTATTTTTGTCTCAAATTCAAGCAAGCCAGACAACCAGTCCTTTCTTGGATACAATGCACTAAAATCAACATCAATCTTCTCCTTTTTATACAGTAATTCCTCCTTCTCGTTCTCATCAAATATTGCAATAAGGCTCAAGTAATTGTCTATATTATTATGAAGGCTGTTCAAAAAATAATTAAACCTCTCCATTCCCTTTTCTCCAAGGCTCTCACTGTACTTAAAAAATCTGTTGAGATATTCATTTGGAATCTTCTTAACAATACTAGGTATAAATTTCCTTAAAACACTAGGCAGAATTTTTAATTTTTTCCCTGCTTTAATTATTCTGTATTGCTCGTAACCAGCAAACAATTCGTCCCCACCTTCTCCAGTAAGCACAACAGTAACCCTTTTCTTTGTTAGTTCAGAGAGCATGTATGTTGGAATAGCAGCAGGGTCGGCAACAGGCTCGTCAAAATGCCATACAACTTGTGGTAATATCCTGGCTGCATTTGGCTTAACTATTAGCTCTTTATGCTCTGTCTTGAAGTGCTCAGCAATCTTCCTTGCATATTCAAGCTCATCCCTATGCTCTTCTAAACCAAAACCAACAGAAAAGGTCTTTACAGGCTCTTTCATGTGCTTTGCCATAAAGTAAGTTACTGTTCCAGAATCTATTCCGCCAGAAATATATGCTCCCAAAGGGACATCGCTCATCAGCCTTAGTTTAACAGACTCCTCCATAAGCTGCAAAAGATTCTTAACATAATAATTCTTGGAATGAATTTCTGTATCAAATCCAAGATGCCAGTATTTTCTTATATATATCTTGTTGCCTTCAAAAATAAGGTAATGCCCTGGCTGCAATTTCTGTACGCCCTTAAACATTGTTCTTGGCCCATTAACAAACCTAAAAGTTAAATAATTGCTTAAGGCTGTTAAATCAACCTCTCTGCTTATCCCATATTGCAGTATTGATTTTATTTCAGATGCAAAAACCAAAGCCTTACCTACAACAGTATAATACAATGGTTTTATCCCAAGCCTGTCTCTTGCTAAAAAGAGCCTTTTCTTTTTTTTGTCCCATATGGCAAATGCAAACATCCCTCTTAAATGATGCACGCAGTTTTCACCATATTCCTCATAAGCATGCACTATTACCTCTGTGTCTGTGTTGCTGTAAAACTTATGCCTCTTGCTCAACCTTTCCTTCAACTCAAGATAATTGTAAATTTCTCCATTATAAATAACTACAATGCTTCCATCCTCATTATGCATTGGCTGCCTCCCCTTCTCACTCAAGTCTATTATACTTAACCTTCTGTGCCCAAAAGAAATATCCTTGTCAACATAATAGCCACTATCATCAGGGCCTCTGTGCTTAACAACATCAGTCATCTTCCTTATTAAAGCCCTGTCTTCCAGTCCAACAATTCCAACAATTCCGCACATAAATACATAATATCTAACTTAGTTTATAAATATTGCTAAGAATTAAATTAATCAAGAATCTTCTCTATGCTTATATCCTCTTCCTTGCTGTAATATGTCCTTATCAAAATCTCCCCAAGAAAGCCAAAAACAATAAACAAAGTCCCGGTTACAACCAATAAAATACCAAGCATCAACAAAGGGCCTAAGTTAAGCTGCTTGACTGCCAAAGCCTTTATTATCTGCTCAATAAATATCAAAATAGCTAGGAAATACTGCAAAAATCCCAAAGCCCCAAAAAAATGTAAAGGCCTTGTTGAATAAGTATACCAAAACTTTATGTAAAGCAAATCCAAAAATCCCTTTAGTAATCTGTTAAATTTGTATTTTGTTTTTCCGAATCTTCTTTCCCTGTGCTTTACCTTAATTTCAGCAACCTTAAACCCATTCATGGCAACAATTGCTGGAATAAACCTGTGCATCTCTCCATAAAGCCTTAAATTTTTCACAGCCTCTTTTCTCATAATCCTCAATGTACATCCTTGGTCATGAAGGTTTACTTTTGTTAGTTTTCTTACAAGCCAATTTGAGAATTTTGATGGTATCTTTTTTGTAAACAATGGATCTCTTCTCTTGTATCTCCAGCCATTAACTAAATAATAGCCTTCATTTAGTTTTTTTATCAGCATTGGTATTTCATTAGGGTCATTCTGCAAGTCAGCATCCATTGTTATTATCTTATCTCCATTGGCATGTCTTATTCCAGTATTAATGGCTGCAGTCTGTCCAAAATTCCTTCTGAACTTTATTGCCTTGACTCTTTTATCATTTTTATTAATTTCTTTTATCAAACTAAAACTTCTGTCAGTGCTTCCATCATCAACAAAAATAATTTCATAATCCTCTTTTATTTTATTCAAGACGCTACTTAACTCCTTGTAAAAAAGTCTTATATTTGCTTCTTCATTATAAACAGGTACAATTACACTTATCATGCTACTTTAATAATAAATCCTAATATAAATCTTTGCTTTAATATTATACTCAACCCTTTAAAATAAACAGTTTTTTATTTGCCCCAAAGAACTTCTTTTATTTTAACTACAAAATTCTTTACAGCCTGACCTACTTTAACAAATGTTTCTTTGACAGAATGGGTAAAATTACTTACGTATTGTCCTATTCCCTTCTTTTCCTTGGCTAAATCGCTTACAGCAGCCCCAGTTATTCCGCTTCCTTCTTTACCCTCTTTACCTTCTTCTATTTCTTCCTTTCTTTCCTCTTTTATCTCTTCCTTAGTCTGATTAGTACATTCAAGCCATTCTTCATAATTATCTTTGCATTGATTTTCATCTATTACCTTTCTGTATTTCTTTCCATCCTTGCATTGCCCCCAGTTCTCATACTTCCATGAAGGTTTGCAACCACCTCCACCTCCTCCACCTCCTCCGCCACCAGAGCTTGGAGGAGTGACATCATTTACTGTTATATTCCAGTATTGTGGGGTCTGTAAATTTCCATCTAAAACTATGACTGTAATATTATGTTCTCCTTGGCTGTTGTAATCTGGGCTGTATGTGTAATTTTGTGTTGTAGTAACTTCATTATTATCCAAATACCATTTATAGCTTAAAGCATCTCCATCTGGATCATTAGCATCTATCGTTAATGCTAAAGAAGTTCCTTCATCTACGTTTATTGTACTTGTTGGTGAAAATGTGTTTATTGTTGGTGCTCTGTTTACATTATTTATCGTTAAAGTGAAATATTTTGTATCTGATAAAATTCCATCTGAAGCAGTTATACTAAATATATAACTTCCAGCATTATCATAAGTAGTTTGTAATTGTCCTGTGGAATTTATAGGTAAGAGATAAGTAATTGTTATGGGGTCTCCATCAGGATCAGAAGCATTGACTAGAGGAACTGCATTAAATAAATCACCTTCGTTAATCGTTTGATTTGGGATTGGCTGTAATACAGGAGCACTATTAATACTAGAAAAAGTTCTTGAAATGTTACTAATCCTCAATTCGTCTATACATCCCTGAGCATGATACCCCCATTCCCAACCACCAATATAAACATTAGAAGTTCCATTTACAATAAAAAAAATCTCATTTGAATCTACATCCAATATACCATTAACATAAATCCTAGTTTTCATAGGGTCCCAAGTAATAGCTATATGGGTCCATGTAAATGGCATTACTGTCCCGGGTGTACTCATTACATATTTTGAATTTGTTCCAGAAAAAAATGATATTGTGTTATTTGGATCTCCAGCTTGGGCTTTATGCCAAGATATAGCAGGATGGTACTCGCTACCGGGGATAAGTGGCCTAATTATCCAAGATTCACTTGGATCACCTATAGTTGGATATATCCAAAAATCAATTGTTCCTTGAGACATATTATTAAGAATAGCTGATGGAAATACAGCAAAACCCTTTTGAGACCAATTTACAAAACATAAACTACTAAGCCCCAACCTTTTATCTGTTGTATTAATAGAGGCCCATTGTAAAGATAACCATCATAACCGCTTCCAGAGCTATCATATGTTATATTTCCTGAACCTTCATTAAAATGGTACAAAGCAACCGTATTTGCATCAGGCGTATATTCACCAGCATTAGCTACTGCAATAACTAAAAGAAATGCAATTAACCAATACTTTAACCCCCATCTCATATATTCATTACAAAAAATTGCCCTTTATAAATATTGTCTTTTCCTAAATCCATAGGGTACTTTCTTTATGAACAAAGATAAAAATCTTTTAAATAACCAAATAATCTCTTTTAAACT
Source organism: Nanobdellota archaeon (assembly GCA_040753775.1). Classification (GTDB taxonomy): domain Archaea; phylum Nanobdellota; class Nanobdellia; order SCGC-AAA011-G17; family JAFCDX01; genus JBFMDT01. The sequence goes on from JBFMDT010000001.1 coordinate 128,838, forward strand.
CCTGATTCTGGTCTTGAATAATTTTATTATACCACGCGGAGAAAAATAAAATTCCCTGTAAAATTTTCTAAAGATTTCTTCAACATCCTTTCCTT
>JBFMDT010000002.1:0-5984 GCA_040753775.1 Nanobdellota archaeon
CTAGGTCTCGAAATAGGCCTCGATTCTGAGAAGGTTTTGAATAAGATAGGATTTTTCGGAAATGCAGAATTTTACTGGTATAAAGCTTGCTGTTGGGGTTCCACAGGAAATGAGGTCTCGATTGTGGGAAAGGGTGACGAGAAAGATTTAGGGGCTATTTCAGCCAGTCATTGAAGAATATCCTTGGGTTGTCACCTTCTCTTTCCTTGATTATTTGTCTTCTCTCGAGTTTTTGTAATGCAATTTCAAATCTTGTCTTTTGCATTCCAAGCTCTTTTCTAAGCTCTTCCTGTTCAATGCCCTCTCCTTCTATAAGCTTGTTTGCAATCACCTTTTCGTCAATATCCAAAGAATTGATTACATCCATCAGCAGGTCAGTCACTTTTACAGGCTTTATTTTTACTATCTTCTTTCCTTCTCCTTCACCTTTGCTTTCTTTTGGCTTGTAATATTCCTTTTTATAGACAATCACAAATATTATTATTATCACAAGCGCAACAATCAGGGCAATAGGCAGCCCTCCCTTGTACTCCACAAGCACTTTTATAGCAGAGATGTTTTCCTCTCCCTGCCCTACAATGCCTTTTATCCTTTCAGAAATTCCAATGCCCGAAGTTTTTGCGCCTTCTGCTGTGCATTGCTGTATCAGGGAAGGCTTGTTAACAGATGTTCCGCAATTGCTTAAGTCCTCGCAGCTTCTTGCCTGTTCATTATTAACACAAGTACCCCATCCAGAGCACTTCCAGTTTTCTGTGCACCCACCAGCACTGCAGCTCTGCACCAAAGCAGGCCTTCCTGTCAAGACATTGCAGTTATTCAAATCCTTGCAGTTTCTGCTTTGCTGATTGTTTGCCATGCATGCTGACCATTGCGAGCAATTCCAGTTTGGCGTGCATGTTGTTGTTGCTTGTGTTATACATGCTCCGTTAGAACAGACTTGATTTGCAGGGCATGTTGTGTTGGCCCAGTATTTACAGCTATTTTGTGTACATGTTTGAAGTAATGTATTATTGTAACATTGCTTTTGCCCTATTGTAGTGCAGGAATCTGTGCATGTTGGTGGGGATGTTATTGTAATTGATGTCGAAGTTTCTAAATCACTAACTGAAGAGCATTGACAATCTGTTACGTGGGTTTTTATTTTTATAGTATAATCACCTGCTGTTGTTGGAGTCCATTGAAATGTTGTTGTGGTTCCACCTATTGGAATTTTAAGATTGGATTTAGTTCCCTCTAATTGGTTATTTATCCATAATTCAACATTTGTATCTCCTTCGTAAAAACCTTCTACTTCGGAAGGTAAATTTGAAACTGAAGATGAGAATACTTCTGCTAAAGAAACTAAAATTGTTAATTCGTTATTTATTTGTTTTGTTCCAAAGATTTGTAAGTTTGATGGTGTAGAGGAACAGGAAGATTTTTTTGATAACGTTACAGTAACTGTACTGGTACCACTATAATAATCAGATATTATAGCTGGTCTTTCTTTAGGGCTGTAACAAGCTACATAATGAAACTCTGAATTATATGGGGATGGTGCGCCACTATCAACTATGATGCTTGAAGAGGCACCAGAATTATCACTAAACCAATAGGGTGTAGTTAACGACAAACATGTAAAATCTGTACAACCATAGATATAGAGCTGAGCATTTGTTAATGGACTTGGTACATCATTTTGGTAATTATATGTCCTAGCTGCAATTACATTAAAAGAAAATAAAATTATTAATACATGGATTAGTATAAATATATTTTTACCTCTTTTTTGCATTTATTATTTAAATAATTCCTATTTATAAGATTTATCCTTTGTTAGACAGTTCCTTTAAAAAATCTTTGAAGACCTCATAAAACTAAATTGGTTAATAGTAAAATTGCAGCCCATAAATTTAGAAAAAGAATTTATAAGTTAAAGAATCTTGAATAAGTAATTAAGAATATGGGGGGTACGAATTAAATCCACTGTAAAGTAATAACAAAACAAAAGATTTATAAAGTTTAGAACAATTTATTTTTATAGCAAAATAGACTTGAGAAAATAAACATGAAAACTTCACAATTTAATGTACTAATTCGAGAAAAAGATAGGTCTTATTTAGTCTATAATACACTTCGGGGTTCTATAAGTAGAGTCAATCCAGAACTAGCTAAATTGTTAAAAAGCAAAGATTTAACTCCTTTTGATACTTTTGGAGAGGTTTACAAATGCTGGGAACTTGTTGGATTAAAAGAACATATAGTTGGGAGAATTGATTTTGATGGTAATTTAGAAAAAACTTCTGTTTATGGCGATGTTCTAAAAAGAAATCCAGTTAATATTGAACAATGCAGAAATCATTCTTATTTACCTGCTTGTGCTGGTGGGTGTGTTTGTAAAGCACAATGGCAAAGTAAAACATATCATGTAGCTGGTTGTGGAACCGAAAAATATTTATTGAAAGACAAAGTTAAAGTTTATATAGAAACTCTTGATTTGTCAGATAAGCCAACAATTCAAGCAGGTCCTTTTAGACTACAAAAAATAGAAGGGAGACAGAAACCAAAAATGTCTCACTGTTATGTATTGGTATGAGGTGTAGAGGAGAATGGAATTGAAAAAAATAACTGGGCGGGTTTATTACATACCAAATCCTGCAAACATAGGTGTTGTGAAAGACGGAGAAAAATCAGCCATTTTGATAGATACAGGTATAGATGATGATACAGCTAAAAAAGTATTAAAACTTTTAGAAGGAAATGGCCTATTTCCAAAGGCAATAATCAATACACACTCCCATGCAGACCATTGTGGAGGAAATCGTTACATAAAAGAAAAAACAGGAGCAAAAATTTATGCACCTGAAGTAGAAGCTGCTATAATTCAATATCCTTCCCTTGAGCCATTATATTTATTCTCTGGTGCAAGCCCATTGAAAGATTTACAAAATAAATTCTTAATGGCCCAACCTTCCAATGTTGATTGTGTAATTAAAAGAAATGAGAAAAAATTAAGATTTGACGAGATTGAATTAGGAATAGTTCCTTTGCCAGGTCACACTCCAAATCAAGTTGGTATAGTGATAGATGAAATATTATTTTGTGCAGATTCGCTTTTTTCTGAAGATGTATTAAAAAGACATAAGATTCCTTTCTATGTAGATATAGATAGAACGAGAGAAACTTTAAAATTTTTGAGGGGTTCACGGTATAAATTTTATATCCCTTCTCATGCAGAACCAAGAGAAACTTTAACTGAATTAGTTGATGCTAACCTTGAAACAATTGATAGCGTAGAAAGATACCTTTTAGATAGATTTCATGGGAAAAAAACTACAGAACAAGTTTTAAAAGATATGTGTAATCATTATCAAATAAAAATAGAAGGGGCACAGCAATATTATTTGATGAATACTATAGTTATGGCTTATCTTAGTTCTTTGCATAATCGAGGAAAATTAAAAGTCGAGGTAAAAGACAATTCTTTATTTTGGGAAAAACTATTTTAATACATCCTAAAATCTAGTTAATGGTACTATCAACTTTGGAACTACTGTTATTAATAAACTTCTACTTGACATGTGTCTGTACTAATACTTTTGTCATCATCTTCAATTTCTAAAGTTACTGTATACCCTGGAAATCCTTTAGTGGTATTATAAGTGTGATTTACTTTACAATCAAAATTTCCATCTAATGCATTTGAAGTAGTTTCTGTATAACTAGTCCCGTCATCAAAATCCCATGAGCATCTTTGGAGTCCACTCAGAATTCCACCTTTACCGTCTTTATCGTAACTTGCTGAACCATCAAATAGGACTGGGATACCAATTGAAGTTATTTTATCATTTCCAGCATCAGCTACCGGCGCCAAATTATTCCTTATACCAACATTAACACTATCTTCATTACTAGTCTTTACCCCATCACTAACCTCTAATCCAAAAACATAATCTCCAGCACTAGAAGGAGTAAAATAGGGATTTACAGCACTATTGCTAGATAGAGTAGCATTAGGCCCTGAAATCTGCCTCCATAGATACTGTAAAGATTTACCTTCAGGATCGCTACTTAAGCTTCCATCTAAAGTAACCTTATTTCCAGGATGTATGTTATTTTCTATGTTATAACCGCTTCCAGTTAAACAGTTTCCATTGCTATCATAGTTACCAGTATCAAAGCATGTTTTATCAAAATTTAAAGGCTGATCACTACCAGCATTGGCAATAGGACTTTTATTTTCAACAGGAATCTCTTCGCATACATTATTAACACACTTATATCCAGCATTGCAATCGCTGTCAACCTTACATTGAACAGCTTCATCATTCTTATTTCCACAATTTAATCCAGAATATCCTATTACTAAAGCTGTTAAGCCTGTTAGTATTCCTCTTACTAGTTTTTGCCTTAAACTCATGGTATTTTGATTAATAATCTTATATATAAATCTTGCTATTTGTTATTACTTAAATAGAGTAATTGTTTAATGGAAAGGTTTATATATTACATAATAAGTATATTACTTTATGAGTAATATATTTTATAATAGAAGGAATGAATTAATCAGCTTAGAAGAGATATTTAATTTTGCTGGTAAAAAACCACAATTTTTAATGATTTACGGAAGGAGAAGGATTGGAAAAACAATCCTTGCAGAAGAGTTCATAAAAAACAAAAAAGCTTTATATTTTTTCATAGGCGAAAAGGAAAAGATTGATTTATTAAATGAATTCTCTGATATAATTTTTGAAAAATTTAAAGAAGAAATATATCAAAAGCCAAAATTTAGTTCCTTTGAAGAATTTTTTGAATTAATTTTTAAGTTATCTCAAAAAGAAAAGCTAATTATTGTTTTAGATGAATTTCAAAATTTTATGAACGTAGATAAATCTGTATTTTCAACGTTGCAGAAGCTTTGGGATAAATATAACCATTCTAAAGTAATGCTTATTGTTATAGGCTCATATGTTGGTTTAATGAAGAGATTGTTTAGAGATTCTAAAAAGCCCCTATTTGGAAGACTAACGCAACAAATAAACTTAAAACAATTTTCTTTTCGGGATTCATTTAAGGTAATGAAAAGCCTGAAAAAGTTAAGAATCAAAGAAGCCATAGAGGTTTATTCCTTTTTAGGCGGAATTGTTAAATACATCATTTATTTGGAAGAGTATTGGAAAAATATAAATTTTTTTATAGAAAATTGTTTTTTGAAAGAATTTGCTCCTTTAAGAGAAGAGGGAAGACAAATACTTTCTTTAGAATTTGGAAGGTACAGGAAATCTTATTTTTCAATATTAGAGGCAATATCATTAGGCAATACCAAACCTATAGAAATCTCTAATAAAACAGGATTAAAAATTCTAACAATTAATAAATACTTGTATGAATTAACAAATGAATATGAATTTTTAGAAAAAATAACTCCTGTTACAGAAAATGAACTAAAAACTAGGAAGGTATTTTATAAAATTAAGGATAATTTTTTTAATTTCTGGTTTAGATTTATTTATAAAAATCTTTCAAAATTTGAAAGTAAAGATTTTAGTTATATACTAGAAGATATAAAACAAAACTTAAATGCAATTGTAGGTTTCAAATTTGAAGATATATGTAAAGAATTTTTGATAAATAGCAAGTCATTTAACTTTTCCAAAATTGGTACATGGTGGGGACACTACAGAGATAAAGAAAATAAACGAAACGAAATAGAAATAGACCTTATTGCCTTAAATGAAAATACAAAAGAAATAACATTTTGTGAGTGCAAATGGAGAGATAAAGTAGATGCTAAAAAGATTTTAAATGAATTAAAAGAAAAGGTTAAATTTGTTAACTGGAATAATAAAAATAGGAAAGAAAAATATTGTATTTTTGCAAAAAGCTTTAAAGAAAAAATAAAAGAACAGAATTTAACATTATTTGATTTAAAAGATCTAGAGAACCTATTTAATTAAAATTTATTGGTGTTATACAATAGTACATGTTCTTGATTGCTGGTTGTT
>JBFMDT010000002.1:6084-85358 GCA_040753775.1 Nanobdellota archaeon
AAAAAGCTTTAAAGAAAAAATAAAAGAACAGAATTTAACATTATTTGATTTAAAAGATCTAGAGAACCTATTTAATTAAAATTTATTGGTGTTATACAATAGTACATGTTCTTGATTGCTGGTTGTTTGTGCATTGAGACCATGAAGAGCATTTCCAGTTTGGGGTGCATTGAGCATTGCAGTTCTGGACCAATGCAGGCCTTCCTGTCAGGACATTGCAGTTATTCAGGTCATTGCAGCTTCTTGCCTGTTCATTATTAACACACTTATATCCAGCATTGCAATCGCTGTCAGCCTTACATTGAACAGCTTCATCATTCTTATTCCCCCAACCAGCTTCTATTCCACTACTAGTCAAAAACTAATATTTATAGAAAGGTTTAAATACCTAAAGATATCTATAGATACCTATGGAAACTAAACAAATTAATCTAAAATTGCCAGCAAATCTATTAAGCGTAGCTGAAAGGTATGTGCAAGAATTTGGTTTTAGGAATATACAAGACCTAGCAATAGAAAGTATAAGGGAAAAAATATTTGAAAAGAATGAATATGATGAAACATTTAGCGAAGACGAGATAAAATTAATCGATGAATTAATAAAAACATCTATAGAAAAAAAGAAGATTATTTCTGAAACCGAACTAATGAAGGTATTAGGATGAATTTTATAATCAAAGCCTTAGAAATATTTCAAGAGCAGGTTAGGGATTTAGACGATAAATCAAAAAGGATAATTAAAGATAAAATAGAGCTAATTAAAATAAATCCTTATAGATATAAAAAGATTCATTCAAGGCTTTTTTCAAAAGTTTTTAGAATAAGGCTTACGATAAATAATCAAGAAACAAGACTAATTTATGTAGTTATAGAGCCGAATATAATTTTAGTATGTTTGTTGGATAGAAGCAAAGATTATAAAGATTTGGAAAAATACTTAAAAAAGATAAAAATTACCACAATTTAATCCAGAATATCCTATAACTAAAGCAGCTAATCCTGTAATTATTCCTCTTCCTATCTTCTGTTTTAAACTCGTGTATTCTAATTAATAAGTCTATATATAAAGCTTACTATTTGTTATTACTAAAAGAAAGTAATAAATTAAAATAGAAAGGTTTATATATTACATAACCTTGTTTTTTGTTAACAGAAAAGGTTAATCTAATAATATTTGTTAATAAAAAACATGACCATACTAAACACATTAAAGAACAGCATACTGGAAGAGTTAGTTGGCGCTGAAAATGAATATAAGCTTGGAAGGTATAAAAATGCCTTAATTCTCTATTCAAAGGCTATTTTTTCTATGTGCGATTTATTAATTGCAATTAAAAATTTGAGATTGCCTAAAGACCATAACGAAAGATTCAGAGTTCTTGAGCGTTATTTGCCAGCTGTTTATAAGATTGTAGATAAGGTATTTAAGAAATATACAGACACTTATCTTAAGCCAACAGATAAAGAAAGTTGTGAAGGTATGAAAAATGCTATCAAAGAGATTAATTCAATTGAAAGATTTGACAAGGAAATTAAAACCTTTATTGAAAAAATATGATGTTTTGGAAGATATTATCATATTTGGGTCCTTTGTCAAAGAAAAAATAGAGCCAAAAGACATAGATATAGCTTTATTTGTATCTAAAATTGATGAAAAATTAATTGAAAATATAAAAAATGAGATAATTCCTTTAATAAAAAATTTAAAAATTGATTTTACAATCTTATCTATAAAACAAATATACAGCGGTGTTTGGCTCTCTTTGTTAAAAGAAGGCTATAGTATCGGCAAAGAAAATTTTTTATATAAAATATATAAAATTCAGCCTTTAATAATGTATAAATATAACCTTAGTTCATTGACTGCTATTCAAAAGGTTCAGTTTAGCAGGGGTCTGAATAAAATATTAAAAGATACAACTGGAATAAAATTAAGTAGAACAATTATTTTAATACCAATTTCTTATTCTGAAATGTTTGAAGAATTTTTAAAGACATGGAAAATAGAATACGAAACAAAAAAATATGAATTATTACCAGAATTAATTAAAAGTATTTAATCCAGAATATCCTATAACTAAAGCAGCTAATCCCGTAATTATTCCTCTTTCTATCTTCTGTTTTAAACTCATGTATTTTAACTAGCAAAATTCTTTATAAATCTTGCTATTTGTTATTACTTATTAAAAGTGATAGATGATAGAAAGGCTTATATATTACAATTGTAATAAAATTATTACATATGTTACAAAATTATAACAAGTATAAAGTATTAAAAATATTTTTTGACGACCCAAGGCCAGAAGGAATAGGCTTCCAACTTAGAGAAATAAGTAGAACTATAAACCTAGCGCCAAAGTCTGTAAGCTTATATTTAACAGAACTAGAAAGAGAGGGTTTTATCATTAAAAGAAAACACAGAATACACGGCTTTCCTGTATATTTGGCGAATAGAGACGATGAAAACTTTAAATTTTATAAAAAATTAGATACAATCATAAATATTAAAGAATCTGGCTTATTAAAATATTTATCTGAAAATTGCATGCCGGATGTTATAATATTATTTGGATCTGCAGCAAGAGGTGAAGATTTGAAGGGTAGTGATTTGGATTTATTTTTATTATGTAAAGAAAGAAAATTAGATTTAAAAGATTTTGAAATGGTTATAAAGCGAAAAATTAACATATTTTTTACCGAAGAATTTAGTAAATTAAGCGCTGAATTAAAAAATAATATTTTAAGTGGAATTATTCTAAAAGGTTATTTGGAGGTATTCTAAATGGATACAGATTTAATTAAGGTTATTCCTGATAAACAAAAAGCCAAATCTATGTTAAGAATGGCAGGAATCACTTTAGAGATGCTTAATCTGATTGATATAGAAAAATTTCCATCAAATATTACAAAAGAATACTATGATGTAATAAGAGAATTCATCTCGATTATCCTTCTTTTGGACGGTTATAAAATAATAGGGGAAGGAGCCCATAAAAGATTAATAGAATATCTTAAACAAAATTATAGAGAATTTTCTAGCAAAGATGTTTCTGTTATGGATGATTTAAGAATAATAAGAAATAAAATTTCTTACGATGGATTCTTTATAAAAAGTGATTATATCAAAAGAAAACTCAATAATATAGGAGCTATTATAAATAAACTTAGAATAATAATTAATAAAAAATTAACTTAATCTAATTTTGTTCAGCTCTTCGCAGCTTCTTGTCTGCTCATTATCCTTAATGGATATTTATAAATTTTTCTATTTGTTACTACTTGGTTATAATTAATAATAAACATTAAATTTATATATCACCTGCTCTATAAATATAGCATATGCTACAAAATTATAGCAGGTATATGGTATTGCAAGAATTTTTTGATTTTCCTAGAAAGAACTTTCAGATGAGAGAAATCTCCAGAAAAATTAAATTAGCCCAACCTTCTGTAATAAACCACTTAAAGGCGTTACAAATGGGGGGTCTGATAATTAGAGAAAAAAAGGGCTTATATACAACATACAGGGCAAACAGAGAAGATGAAGGTTTTAAATTGTTAAAGAATCAAAATCTTGTGTGGCGCATCCATAATAGTGGCTTAATCTCATTTTTAGATGAAAAACTAAAACCCAACTGCATAGTCCTATTTGGTTCTGCAGCAAGAGGCGAAGATACAGAAAACAGCGATATAGACTTATTTGTTCAATCAGAAGAAACAGAACTAAATTTAGAAAAATATGAAAAATTATTAAATAGGAAAATTAATATAATATTCGAACGGGAAATAAGCGATTTAAACAAAGAATTATTAAATAATGTAATTAATGGCCAGATAATCTATGGCTATCTAAAGGTGTTTAAATGAAAGAATGGGATGAACTATCAGAAGAAGTATCGAAAATCACTCCTGATAGAGAAAAGGCAAGGGCAATACTACAGATTATAGCATTAAGAGAGATAAATATAAACTCTATGGGCCCTGAATTAACAACTTTAATAGTAGAAAGCTATTACGAAATAATAAAAGAATTAATAACTGCAATAATGTCTGTAGATGGCTGGAAAACGTTAAGCCATGAATTATTGGTTGGATACCTAACTAAATTTTATAAAGAATTTTCACATTCAGAAATCTATACAATAGACCAATTAAGAAAAACTAGAAATGACATTGCTTATAGAGGCGTAATAATAAAGCAAGATTATTTGATAAGAAATAAAAATAGTATTCTTCGAATAATAGATAAATTAAAATCTATATTGCAGAGAAAATTAAGATAATTTTTAATTAATAAACTATATACAAATCTTGCTTTTGTTATTGCTTAATCAGGATAATTAGTTATAGAAAGGTTATATATAAGTTCTAGTTAAAATATTTAATATTTAGTATACTATAGTAATAAAATTATATAAAAGAATGTTAATTCTTCTTCCCAATTTTTGTTAAATTCATATATTACATTTAACATAAAATATTAATTTATGTTAATTAAAAATGACAAATATGTCTATAGACAAAAATGTCAATATTTAAAATTATTAATTCTCTTCTAGGTCTGATTTTCCTTTACACTTAACCTTATCTACATCATAATCATCTTTACATGTTGTATCTCTGTATTCCTTATCATCAAAGCATTTATCTGTACATGCTTCTATTTCATTTGCACCTTTACACCCATCTAAACACTGGTCAAAAAGATATTGGCTTGTGCTTAAACATTCCTCATAACCTTTTTGTGCTATTGCCATGCATTCTTCATATTTAGTTAATGGATTTTCTTCGCTCTTTGCATTATTAACTAAAAGAACTAATCCGCTTATTACACCAACATAAATACCCTTTTTTATCTTGTCTCTAAGCATATAATAATCTATATTGCTATATATTTAAATCTTTCTATTAACACCACTAATAAGTAATAATTAGAAATTAGTTAAATTTATATATATTAAATTAATATAACAATAATGTGATATTAATGGTAAAGGCTATTGTCAATATATCAAAGGAAGCAAACAGGGTTCTGAATGTAATAAAGGCCCAGCATGAGCTCAAGACAAAATCAGAGGCTATAAATAAATTAGCTGAAGAATACATCAATATCTTGGAGCCAAAGCAAAGGAAAATGCCATTTAACCACGAAAACCTGCATAAGTATTATACTGGATAGATTTAAAATTATTTAGTACTAATAGTTAAAGTGTAATTTCCAGAGTCCCCTAAATATCCATCTATAACGATATAATATGTTCCTGGCCTTGCACTAAAATATACAGCTTCATCCCAACCACCAAACGCAATACATTTATCTTTATTACAGTCTGATAAAATAAAAATATCAAAATCTGTAGAATAAAAATTGTCTAAGCTTGCAATAATAGTTTTTGCTGAATCAATAGTTATTTTATGAACTCTTTCTGGCCCAGTTTCGTCACGATCACTTTCACAATTATAATTGTTTACATCAGATCTAGCTCCAACTGTTGTTCCATTATAACTTATCTCAGATATTAAATTAATTGCATCGTCACATTTTAAATAACATGTTTCTTCATCAATTTTACCATCGCAATCATTATCAATTCCGTCGCAGATCTCTAGATTAAAGCATGATGTTGAAACACAAGTTCCATTTCTACATGTATAATAATTCCCAGAAATATCATTGCAATCGCTATCGCTTTGACATTTAATTTCTATCCTTTCGTCTCCACATCCATTAAATATAGAGTAACCAGTGCCAAAAGCAAGGCTTCCAGCTAAAGAATAAGCAATAACTTTAGCAGTTAAAGAACTTTTTAAATAATTGTTAATCCTACTTAGTAATCCACTCCTATTTTCTGTTAATTTATTTTCAAGGCCCATATTATCCCCCATCTGGTTCTTTTAAACAATCGCTAATGCTATTTAATACCCCATCGTTTTTTGAACATTCATTATAGCATAATTCGACATTTACATAAGCATGACCAATATTGCATAACCAAATATTTTCTTTAAAGCGTGGAGATATATTATAAATCTTTAATGACAGAAATTCAGGATCATAACTTTTAGAATATTTAACTTTTATTTCATGATCTTTAAACTCTTTTTTATCGTTATTAAATTTATCAATAAATTCGATGTTGCTAGAATCTTGGTATTGAGTATTATCAACGTATACGTCTATGTTTAATTTTTCTTGGCAACCAAATTCATGATAACATATAGATAAATTAACTATAACTTTATCGTAGAATATATCGTTACTACCACAACCTATAAAAGCAGCTGCCAATAGCGGAAGCCCTTTTCTCTTAATCCCATTTAATAACTTTTCTAGCATTTTAATTGAATATACTTAAAAGTGGTAATAATAAAAAGGTTTATATACTTTTCTTATTTAACCAAATCCATGCCAAACACTTATTTCAACAAATTAAAGAAATATACAACAATAACCCTAGCATCTTTATTACTCTACAGCAGTTTTGGTTGCATTAAAAGGGTTCCTATTGAAAACTTTATTAAAACAAACACAGAAGAAAAAATAGACAATAAAATTGAAGAAATAAAAGAGTACAAGATAAATAATATTAACTATCTTGAAAATAAATTAAACATCTCAATTAGCGAAATAACAAAGCAAAATACTTTCAAGGTTGGTGAAAGAAAAACCTATGATTTATATCAAGTTGGTGTCAGGGAAGAGTTTAATGGAAAAGCTATTGGTACAACAATTGGGATTATTGGTAGCGTTGCTAGTTTTGCATATGGAATTTACAGTGTAGTTAATCCACCAACAACCGAAGAATGCATGGATTACAAGACATCAAAAGGAACTGAATCAATTTGCAAAGAAGAAAAAAAATTTCCTGTCTTGGGCACAATTATTTTGACAGTGGGGACTGGCAGTTCTATTGGCCTTGGCTATGGAATAAGCAAAATAAAAAAAGTTTACAAGGAAAATTATAAGGAAGAGATGAGAAATATTAAAAAAGAAGACATTAATCTTTTGAATAATACAAAGATATTAGATACAAAGCCGTTTGCAGATACAGAAATTGAGTTGAGCAGCGATTACTTCTTATTCAATGATAAAAACAACATAAAGCTTTTGACAGGCAAGGATGGAAGGATTAAAGTTAATATAAAAGGCAAGGATAACTTTTCGTTTACTAAAGAAGAGCTTTATCAAACTAAGCTGATTAAGGATTTAAAGTATCTTGGTATGGGAGAAGAAATAAATGAAGTTATAAAAAATGTAAATGAAACAGAGCATTCTTTCAACATAAAATTTAAAGATGAAGAAAAGAATATACTTCTAAAAGGATACGAGCTTCCAGAATCAAAGTTGGAAGAGTTGTTAGTAAAATGAGCCCTGAAAGCATAATAAACAAGATTAGGAATTTTTCCAGCAAAAAGATAGTTACATATATACTAACAGGAGCTTTGACATCTGGCTTTAATTATAACGTATATAAAAATTTTAATAATTCTCATGCAGCTGAAATAAAATGGGAAGAAATGAAACCAGAAGAAAGGGAAGAAAAAGTACTAGAAGAAAAAATTCAAGAGGAAATAAACCCTCCATTTAAAGAAACAGGAAGAGAATCAGAAATTCCTTCTTGCGACGAATGTATTGTTAGAGGTACATATTTTAATAATATTTTAGGTTTTAAAATATCAGTACCAAGCATTAATTGGGGATTTGAAATTAGTAACGAAGAAAAAGGAAACATTGAATATTTACTATTCATCAAAAGTGATGCTAACCCATTAGATATTATCTTAATAGCAAGAATGAAAGAACAAGTTAATAGTTTAGAAGAATTTGTTGCAAATTATGGTAAAAAAGAGCTTCAAGAAAAAAGGGAATATATTTATCTCAACAATGAAAGAGCACATCAAATTATAACAATGAATCATTTTAAAGTAAGAGACCAAACTTTTTATGTTAGTCGAAAATCAATTAAATTATTTAAAAATAAAATAGGATACCTCATTTTAGCACAATATGACTTTACTTACGAAAAAGATAATAAGTCATTAATCGAGATTGATAAAGTAATAAATTCATTTTATTTCACTAACCAAAAAGAAGAATAATAAAATAATTTCTGTAAAACTCTATTTGCAGACCTGAAAAGTCTTATCGGACTCAGAGCTTGAAAACTTCCATTTCCCTTCACGCTTAGTTAGATAATACTTGCTGTTTGCATCTATGACTCTTCTATCAACAAGTATTTGGTCTATCGCCGATACCGTTGCATAATCCCCTACAATGTATATATTTGTTATTATTGTATTGGATAAAATGGTTTCAGGGCAAGCAAACACCTTTTCCGCAGCCATTTTCATCTTGTAATAATTTGGGCTATTTTTATCAAGGTTTAATAGGTAAGTATTAATATTTCTTGTCCTTACTGCATTTTCCTGTTCTCTAAATAATTCCTCTATTGCTTTTCTCTCTGACACGCTATCTGGTAAAAAAACAGCCTGGTTAGCCAAAGAATTTATTCTAGATTCTCTTTCTCTTTTCTTTCTTTGGACTTTTTCCTTGTTTCTCTGCACTTCCAATTCAAAATCCTTTAATGGAGCATATTCATCCTTAATTCCATAAGCAATTTTGTCCAACTGCCGTTTGGGTATTAAGTCGCCAGTTAGTTCTTCTAATAATTTTTCACCCCACCTCTTTTCCAAGGGCCTTAGGTTTACTGCATCATGATATAATTTTTGTGATGGCTCTGCATACACTTCAATGTATTCAGAATTATCCATAAACTTAACAGTATCCTCAAAAGACATTACCCCTCCATTTCTAATACGTCTGATTAAAGTTAAATTTTCATCGTACCTCTTGTTTGCCTTGCTGTAAAAATTATAAGCAACATCTTTGATGATTTTTTCAGGCCTATTTTCCAACTCCTTTATTGTTGCTTCCAAATCCTTTTTAGTTAAATCTCTGATTGCATCATATGTCATGTCTCCACCACTTACTGCATACATAAGCAATTTTATTGGAAATGTCAATCCAGCCTCTATCTGTGAGCTGTGCTTCATGGTTAATTCTTGCCCTTTACCCAATAACCCAAGCAGTCTAAAACCAAAAACTGTTATTCTATTTTCCTTAATCTCCTTAGTTAAAAGCTCTGTCGCAATAGCCTTTTTTATCGTATTCCTGTCTATTACCTGTTGATTATTTAAAAAAACAGAATAGTTGTCCTTTACATCGTATGTTCTGTTGTTCACTTTTACAAGACCGGCATTAGAGATATTTGGCAAGAGATTTAACATTAAAGAACTTGTTCCGATTCTTAACAATTTCCTAATATCCATTTTTAATTAATTTTTATTTCAATAAACGGACCAAAATCTCTGGGCTTAAAGAAGTTCCTGCTTGTGAATTTATATAATCTACAGCCTCTTGAACAAATTTTTCATAATCTGACATAGTTTTATCTGCAGTTGCTAGAAATTTAAAATAGTTTTCAGTTGCATATTTATTATTGCCGTAAGCTTTATTTCCCCTTGCCCTTTCTAAGAGAGAGTCAACATAATGAAGTTCAATTGCGTCATCTAATGAATCAGAAGCAGAGCTTATTGCCTTACCTATTAATTGTTCCTTTATTTCAAATTTAGAAGGCAATTCTAAAGGATCGCCGTAAACCCCAGCATAAGTATTTTCATATCTGAACATATCTTTATAATTTGCATTTTTAGATATAATATCATTGTAAATAACATTGCTGTTGTTATCAATAAGCCTTAAGCTTAATTTTAATCTTCCTTCTCTTGTAACAGTAATTTCATCATAGTTATACCACCCATGAACAGGCTCGTCTACGTAATAGGGTGTGTTTTCTAGGTCTTTCTTTGCTTCCTCAAATTTTGCCTTATCTTCCTCGCTTCCTGTAAATATGCCCCCAATCAGCCATTTTCCAAGCGCCATATATCCGAGATTTCTGTCTTTTGAAATTGCAGCATTCAATCCAGTTAAGGCGGCGTCTGTATCAGAGCTTTTCTTCTGCTCTTTTGATGTAAGATATTCTCCATATTTTCTCTGCAAGTCCTCAAGCTTTCTTTGGTATTCTGGATTAACAGCCTTTGTAGTGCCTTCCTGATAGTTGACTGTTTTGCCTTCTTTTCTCTCATTTTCCTCAATATTAAAAGCATGAACAACGCCGTTAATTGTAATGTCTGTTTTAGCTTCTGCTAATTTTAATTCTAAGTTTTTGTTTTTTAATATATACTGGTTTAAGCTCTCCTCAACCAAGCCAGGTATTTCAGTGTCATTAGTATTATTTTCAAAAGGCATTATTTTTATGCTGTACCTAATTTCAGCAGGAGTTCTTTTCAATTCACCAGCTACCTTCTTTATCTGCAGGTTTATTATGTCTTCAAATTCACCGTATTTTTTTGCTTTGAACAGCTCAATCATGGCATTTCCATAAAGTCCCTGTTTTTCATAAATTTTGGCCTTATCAAAGTGCTGCTTTGCTAAGTCCCTGTTTCCCTGCGCATATACAACATTGTTTAAAAAAGGAAAGCTTATCAAAGGACTAAAGGTCAAAGTAAGCGCAGTTGCAGGTACAATTAATTTTTTCAATATTTTTTCTAGTGCCATTTTATATTATAATTCTAGACCAATTAAACATTATTAAGAAAGGTTTATATACTTTTTGTTTCTAGGTAGTAATAAGATGAAACAAAAAAGTGTTAAAAAATATGTTGCTGGTGGATTAGCTGCTTTAATGCTTAATAGCTGCAGTGTTCCTATAAAATATACAACTACAGGACCAAAAGTATTTGTTGAAACTATTCCTGTTGAAGAAAAAATAGAATCTTATAAAAATAGAGCATATCAAGGGTATGATATATCAAAAGTAGATTTTAATTCCCAAAATGGTTCTTTAGATATCCTAATTAAAAAAAATTCCTATGAACAAAAAATTGCTGTAGGAAATAAAATAATTGAAGATAAATATCAGATAAATAAAGTAATAAAAGAAAAAGAAATAGCACCTTTCTTATGGGGCATTCCCTTGCTAGGATTAGGTATTTATTTTCAAATAGATATAGCAAAACAAGAAAAAGAGTATCCAGAAGAAGATTACACTGGAACTACTCTATTTAACATGTTATTATTTTTGATTCCGGGTACTGTTTTAACACTTGTTGGATTGCTTCTTAAACCAAAAGAACTTTATAGTGATCCATCCTTCAGTTATGAAAATAGAAGGCCAGATAAAAGTTTTGAAAAGGTTGTTGATGAAAAAATAATAAAAACAGAATACGAACCTGTAGAAATACTAATAGAAGCAAGCAGTTTAAGCTTAAACAAACAAAAAGGGCTATTAAGGACAATAACAAATAAAGATGGAACCACTCGTGTTAAATTAAAATCCTTGGACGAAAATGTTTTTTTAACAGAAAAAGAATTTAAGAGTAGTCTAAAAATAGTCAAAGATTTAGAATTTTTAGGGGAGAAAGAATTAATAAAAGAATTAAGAAGTAAATTGTGGGATATTGATTATAATATATCAATCTCAACAGAAAGTTCTAAACAAGATATTAATAACGATAAAAAGATTATTAGCATAAAAGGACATAAAATAAATCTAGAATAATCACCATTTAACCTCAACCTGATCAACCCTCCAGTTAGGATTTATATCAATCTTGTTTAAATCAGGAGTTTTCTTAACAACTTTATATTCCCTAAAACCAGCAACAGCTATCTGCAATCCATTATCACCAGAATATTTCATTGGACATGCATAAAACTTGGCATTTCTTTCCTTGCACATTATATCAAGCATTTCAACAAACCTTTTATTAGCAGCAACACCCCCGATAAGTAAAGCCTCTTTCTTATTTGTATGTGCCATTGCCCTTTCTGTTATTTCCGTTATCATGGCAAAGCATGTTTCCTGCAAACTAAAGCATAAGTCTTCTACCATAGTTTCTTTTTTGTGAAGTTGTTCAGCCCTTGTTATTATTCCTGAAAAATCAACATCCATTCCCTTGACATTATAAGGAAGCTCAACATACTTTCCTTTCTTAGCCAACTCTTCAATTTTCGGACCAGAAGGAAAACCTATTCCAATGGCTCTTCCAAATTTATCCAAGGCATTTCCCAACCCAATGCTTAATGCCTCTCCAAATATCCTGTACCTTCCACCCTCAAGAGCAATTATCTGTGTGTTGGCTCCAGAAACAAAAACATAAACTGGGTCTTTTGCGTTTGTTAAGAATCTGCCTATTTCCAAATGCCCAACAATATGATTTACCGGTAGTAATGGTTTGTTGTATTTTTTAGCTAATTCCTTTGCAAAATTTAAGCCAACGAGCAAGCATGGAGCCAAACCAGGACCTGCTGAAAATGCCATCAAATTTATATCTTCAAAATTTATACTTGCTTTATTCAATGCTTCTTCTAACAATTTATCCTTTATCTCCTTGTGGTGTTTTGCAGCCTCGCTTGGGATTATGCCACCCTTCTTTGTAGTATACATGCTCTTTGCTTCTGCCAGTATTTCTTTGTCTTTTAAAATTCCAATAGAAAAGCTATGTGCCGTGCTCTCAATTCCTAAACATATCATATAAAATAATCATTAACAAGATTTATAAATATTATCCAATCCCCTATGACATGGAAAACAAAAAATATAAGATTGAGCTGTATGAAAGAGGAAGGCAGTATAATAGTGAAGTGATTTACCCTTTATTTAGGGGTTATAGCAGTTCCTTCCCTTCAGATTTTTTTAACAGCTATTCAACAACAGAAATTATCTGCACTAATAGTTACAAAAAAAGGTATTAGTTGTATTTTTTGTTCCACCAAATCTTCATAGCTTGCTTTTGGATAACATACTCGTTTCTTGCCAACCCCCTGTTATCGTAGTATACATGTAAAATTTCATGTAGCAAGGTAATTTCCTGCTCTTCTTTAGCCAAGCTCTTTTCTATGCATATCTTATCCCATTCGTAATCAATAAAGCCATCTAAACATCTTCTCGGAAAATTTTTGAATTCTTTAACTCTTTTAACGGATATTAGTTTTATATCAAACTCCTCCAAAATTTCTAATAAATACTTTTTATCATCTAGTATTTTCTTAAGCTTATTGCTGAATCTCATTTTCCCATGCAGTAAATCCTATTTTCCTTTATTTCAAACTTAACATCAATAAACTTTTCTATGATCTCAATATTTGTTTTTATATGGTTTGTTATCCTGCTTGTTGTAAAGCTTCCGCCATTAGCCAGAGCAATATATAACAGCAATTGGTCTGCTGTAAAATGGTCAACAGTTGCATTGCTCTTTATTTCATCAAGCAGCCCATAAGTGCATTCCTTTCCTATGTCTTCTGCCTTCACTCCAAGCTTGCCCAATGCAGTATATCCCAATCTTGAATTGCCGTAATCAGCCACAGCGCAGATAAAGCATCCTGGGCTTAAGGTATCAACATAGCTTATTTTTGTTTCAAGACTTTCATTATTATCTTTAAAATATTTCTTGAATCCATCTATTAATCTTTCAGCAACCTTATTTTTTTCTAAGCTCTTTGAAGCAACAGAATAAATGCATATTTTATCAAGTTCTTTCCTTTCTATTAAATTAAGCTCATTCAGCTTCGCGCATGGCTTGACATTCAATATTATTTTTCCGCCTCCGGCAGGATAAAAGCCATGCCTAACCACACTCAACATAGTATTTATTCCAAGCATCTTCAAATACCATAAAAAAACATGCCTGAAGTCATAAATAGGGACTGCCATTGGGTTTGCTGTTCCACCCTTTACTTCTATTGTGCTTTCCCTTTCTTCCCTCAGCAAAGCAGGCAATATTGTTTGCAATACCAGCGTAGTTGAGCCAGCTGTCCCTATATCAAATCTGTAATAACCCCCCTTTACATCTCCAGGAATAAACTCAAGCTCCCTGCTGTGCAGTGTATTCCCTTTTACCTTTGCATTGCATATTTCAGCTATAGCATTTACAGCTGTAAGATGCTGGTGCTGCAATCCCCCCTTTTCCCTCATTCCTCTTATATTAGTTATCTTAAAGGGCTTCTTTGTTATGGCGCTTAAGCTTAAAGAGCTCCTTAATAACTGCCCTCCGCCTTTGCTTCCATCTATTTCTATCATACATAACCCTTGTTGGAAAAATTTATAAAGATTATGAAAAGGTTTAAATAAAGCAAATTTCTTAGTAGATTATGCCACGCTATGGTTTATGTTCTATCTGCGAATCAAGCTTAGCAATATTCAAATGCGCAATATGCGGCAGGCCTGTTTGCGAAAATGACTACAACAGGGCAGCTGATATATGCAGACAATGTGCAATAGGAAAAAGAATGAAGGGGTGAAAAATGATACAGAAAGAGCAAAGAATCGGAATATTTGTTGATGTGCAAAATCTTTATTATTCAGCAAAAAACCTATATGGTGGAAAGGTTAATTTTAAGGAAGTTTTGAAAAATATTGTAAGAGGAAGAAAACTTATAAGAGCAATAGCCTACGCAGTTAAGGCAGGAGAAAAGGATGAGGAATATTTTTACAAGGCTCTTGAAGCAATAGGTTTTGAGGTTAAATTAAAGGAATTGCAGGTGTTTTATGGAGGGGCCAAAAAGGGCGATTGGGATATTGGCATAGCAATGGACGCAATTGAACAAGCACATAAGCTTGATGTTATTGTTTTAGTTTCAGGTGATGGTGATTTCATTCCTTTGGTGCAGCATTTGAGAAGAGCACTCGGTTGTAGGGTTGAGATTGCCGCATTTGGAAGAAGCTGCAGTTCAAAGCTGATGGAAGAAGCAGATGAGTTTATAGATTTGGATAATAGGAGATACTTAATAAAGAGATAACGCTTAATAAAAATTTAAGCAAATGAAAAACCAAGAAATAGCAGCCTTATTTTATGAAATAGCAGACATTCTGGAAATTAAGAATATTCAATGGAAGCCAAGAGCCTATAGAAAAGCAGCACAGACAATCGAGTCATTAGCAGAGCCTATTGAAAACATTTACAAAAAAGGCGGAATAAAATCCTTAAAGGAAATTCCAGGTGTTGGCCAGGGCATTGCTGAAAAGATTGAGGAATATCTAAAAACAGGCCATATCAAAGAGATGGAAATCCTAAAAAAATCCCTACCAACAGGCCTTGATGAATTAATGCAGATCTCTTCCTTAGGCCCTAAAAAAATAATGCATCTTTATAAAAAATTGAAAATAAAAAACCTGAAAGATCTTGAACAGGCAATTAAAAAGCACAGGCTGAGAAACTTGTTTGGATTTGGTGCAAAGACAGAAGAAAATATAGCAAGAGGCATAGGCTTGTTCAAGGCAAGCAAGGAAAGAATTTTGCTTGGAATAGCCCTGCCAACAGCTAGTTCAATAATAGACAGGCTGAAGAAACTAAGGGAAGTGCATAAGATAAGCATAGCAGGATCTTTGCGTAGAATGAAGGAAACCATTGGCGATATTGACATCTTAGTTACTTCTCCCAAATCTGAAATTGTGATGAAAGCCTTTACAGCAATGCCAGAAGTTAAAAGAACATTGGCAAAAGGGCAAACAAAAAGTATGGTCATCTTGAAAAATGGAATTCAGGCTGATGTAAGGGTTGTAGATGATGAAAGCTTTGGAGCAGCCTTGCAGTACTTTACAGGTAGCAAGGACCATAACATTAAGCTCAGGGAAATTGCAATCAAGAAGGGATATAAATTAAATGAGTATGGTTTATTCAAAAGGACTGGAAGAAGAATTGCTGGAAAAACAGAAAAGGAAATTTATAAAAAATTAGGCTTAAGCTACATGGAGCCAGAGCTTAGGGAAAACTTGGGAGAAATAGAGCTGGCAAGACAAAATAAACTGCCTAACTTAATTACCTTAAAAGATATAAAAGGAGATTTGCATGTCCATACTAATTGGAGCGATGGTAATGAAAGCATTGAAGCAATGATTAAATCTGCAATGGAAAGGGATTATGAGTATATTGCTATAACAGACCACAGTAAGAGGAGTGCAATAGCCAAGGGATTAAACGAAAAAAAGATGGTAGAACAGATTAAAGAAATAAAAAAATTAAGGAAAAAATACAGCATAAAGATTTTAACGGGCTCTGAAGTCGATATATTGGCTGATGGCACATTGGATTTTCCTGATGAGCTCCTGAAAAAGCTTGATGTAGTTGTTGCAGCAGTTCACTCAGGATGGAAAATGCCAAAAGAAAAAATGACAAAAAGAATTATCAAAGCTCTGGAAAACCCCTATGTTGATATTTTAGACCATCCAACAGGAAGATTGATCGACAAAAGGCCAGCTTACGAAGTTGATATGGAAGAGATCTTTAAAATTGCCAAGCAAAATAACAAAATACTTGAAATAAATGCTCAGATTGACAGGCTTGATTTAAAAGATACGTATATAAAAGCCGCAATTGAGTATGGTCTTAAATTAGCGATATCAACAGATGCCCATTCTATTGAAAACCTTGATTTCATGCAGTATGGGGTAGCTCAGGCAAGGCGCGGATTTGCTGCAAAGAAAGACATCATTAATACGCTGCCATTTAATAAGCTCTCAAAATACTTTAGTAAGATAAGATAATGAAATATTACCTTGGAACATCAGGCTGGAGCTATTCAGATTGGGAACAAAAGTTCTATCCATCTAATTTTGAAAGGAGCAAGTGGCTTAATTATTATTCCGTTCAATTTAACACAGTTGAGGTTAATTCCACTTTCTACAGGTTTCCTTTCAAAAATATAGTAAGGGGGTGGTATAACAAGACCCCTAAAGACTTTAAGTTTGTTTTGAAGGCAAACAGGCTGATAACTCATATACATAAACTAAAAAACATTGAGAAATATCTTAAGTCGTTTTATGCCCTAGCTGATTTATTAAAGGAAAAATTAGCAGTCATCCTTTTCCAATTGCCACCAAGCTTGAAATTTGATGAAAAAAGATTAAAGGATTTTCTTAATACTTTAAACACCAAGTATAAGCATGCAATGGAATTTAGAAACTCAACCTGGTTTAATGAAGAATGTTATAAAATATTAAAAAATTATAAGGTAGCTTACTGTATTGTTAGCGCACCAAACTTGCCTGTTGAACCAAAAGTTACTGCAAAATTTTCTTATATAAGGTTTCACGGCGTAGACAATTGGTATGCCTACAATTATAGCAATAAAGAGCTAAGAGATTGGGCTAAAATTATCAGGAATTTAAAATGCAGGGAAGTTTATGCTTATTTTAATAATGATTACAACGCTTATGCTGTAAGGAACTGTTTACATTTTAAAAAATTATTAGAAAGGAATTCCGAATGTTAACAAGGCAATTATGGCATGCAACACTACTGATGTAAAAAAGAACCACCAAAAATAGCAGTGCATGTTGTAGAATTTCTCGTACCATTTCTTTTTTATCAATTTGCTGAAAAATGAATTTCCAAGCCTGCACCTGCATGAAAAATAAATCAACAGCAATCCAATTACGTTTGTTATTCCTAATACAAACACAAGCTTTGCACCTATTGCTGGATTTATCAATGTCATTATGAACAAGTATGCTTTGCTGAACACCCATCACAAAGCCTTTTCCCGCATATATTGCATTGCGTTATCTTGCTTGGGTCCTTCACATTTTTCGAACATATGCTGCACTTTGGCATTTTATCTTTTTAAATAACAACTTAAACCAGTATAAAAACTTAATTATTTCAAATAAATCTTTTTTAAGTCTTTAAGCATCTTATGGAACTCTTCATGTTTGCCATGCCCAATCCTTTTATTTTCTATCTCTTCAAACTTCTCTAACAATTCTTTCTGTTTCTTTTCTGGAATGTGCATATCAGCCATCATGTAAAGAATATTGTCTTCCTTTTCTATGTGCTCTGTAAGCAGTGCAATGTAATTCCTTGCATTTTCAACTATTTTGTCGGAGGATTTACTATCTCCTTTTTTATACTTTACAACAGCTTCAGCTATATTCTTAACATAGCTCCTTCCTGTATCATGTTCCATAAGCATTACAGCAATTGGTCCACCTTCTTTTGGAATGCCTGCCTTAACCATTTCTGGAAATAATATGTATTCCTCTTTGCTGTGATGGCATTTGTCTGCAAAAACTCTGATAAATTCAAGTATCTGCTCAAGATGTTTTGAACTTACCTTTTTTCCAGCTTCAAATCTATCACAAATCTTCCCAAATATCTTTAGCATCAGCTTTATTGCTTCATGCTCTTTTTTTAATTGCTCTATAGCCCCCACTTTTCATGCCTCCAGCCAACTTGTTTAACGGCATATTTAAATAATGTTCCTTTCCCAAGTATTCTATGGATTTTTTCTTTATCCACCTAAAAGCATTTGTTCCTAAATACAAATCAGTCGGTAAAACAACAGAATAACCTGCTCCAATTTGTATTAATCCTTCTATTATTCCAGTTGGTAATGAAGTCCAATTTAAGATAAAAAAGTCCTTTGTTATTTGCCAAGCATTTCCATCGATAAGCCCATGCTCAACAAGTAGCATCTTTCCATTATTCTCAACATAAGTAGCAAAAAGATATACTGCAAACCATGCTCCAAACTTAGCATACCTCAAAAAACTTCCATTTACTTTATTCTCAAGCATTTTAAATATCCAGTATGAATCTAGCCTTATATCCTTCTTTTGATTTTTCTAATTTAAATTCATATAAAGTAACAGCCTTGACATCGTCCCTCAATTCATGTTTCTTTGCATCTATTTTTTCCCCATAGAGCTTTGCATTTAATCTATAAACTTTGTTTTTATTAATATTAACATCAAACTTGCTAAAAAGCAGCCTTTCAGAATCCTTATAATAGACAATTTCATCTAAAAAATCAAATAATAAATTACCTAAGTCCTTGTTTTCAAGCTTAACCTCTTTTTTTATGGCTGGCTTAACCTGTTTTGTATCAACCATTACCTCTAACGTTGCCAATGCTGAGTTCTCAAACAATTCATTTATATTCTTTCCGTAAGCCTCTATCCCTATATCAGCTGTGTGCTCAAAAAACCTGAATTTCATACTGCTATAGGGAATTTTTATTATATAAATCTATTTAGTGTCTAATTCTTTCCAAGTATGACAATCCTGCTAATATTGTCTTTTAATTTTATTTTATAGCCGGTTAATTTTGCAATTTCTTCGGCAAAATCCTCTATTTCCTTTGTATAAGGCATATTATTAATTTTTAGCCTTTTTCTGGACTCTCCAACCCAAGTATATCCCTTTAAATGAATGAATTTGGGTTTAGCTTTATTTATCAAAGTTGCATAGCCTTCTAAGTCTTTCATATTAAGGCCTTTTACAAGTGTTATTTTAAATATTGTTCTTGCCTTTTTGAATTTCTTCATTAATTTAAGGCTCTCTAAAATCCTTTCAAAGCTGTCTTTCACAATAGGGTTGGTTATTTCTTTATAGTCTTTTTTATTTGTAGCATAAACACTTATTGTAAGGTTTGTTGGTTCTGCATTTTTTTTCAGCAATTCTTTTAATTTATGTGGCATTGTTCCATTTGTCACCAAAAAAACGCTCATCCCCCTATTCTTTATTTCCTTTATAAGTTCAGCCAAATACGGATAAAGCATGGGCTCCCCATCTAAGGATAGTGTTATATGATTTGGCTTGTTTGCCTCATCCAATATAGCCCTTTTTGTATTTTTATTCCCGCCAAATCCAGACACTAATTTTCTTTGTGCAATAATTATTTCATCAAGTATCCTATTAGGTCGGTCCCATTTGTCTCCTGATTTAAAGCGATATTTGCCAAAAGTACGCCAGCAAAATTTACAAGAAAAATTGCAAAAATCCAAAGTTGGTGTCATCTGAATGCACCTATGCGAAGAAACTCCATAAAAGCTCTTGTAACAGTTCCTTTTTCCCCTTAAAACAGATTTTGTCCATCTGCACAGTTCAATGCCAGTATGTTTATGCCTGCCAACAACCTTATAGCCTGATTTTCTGTATTGTTCTAATCTTTCTTCTGAAAATTTTGTAAATTGTTTTTGTTTATTATTCAATTGCATATTGGATTATTCTAATTAAGATATATAAATTTAATTAATGTATTTTTAAAAATATTAATGAGCGTTCATAAATGTTTATATACAAGGTTGTATGTATAATTGGATGGTTTTAAAGCCCCTAAATATTAAAGTGGATGTTCTTGGTTATGGCCCTTTTGCAAATATAGACAACAAAGAAATAACCCCCGAACAGTTGATTGCCTTTTCAGCTACGATGACCTACAAAGACAAAAGTGCAAAGGACATAATAGCCGAAGTCCTGAAATCTGAAAAAAATATTGACGAAGTTGCAACAAAATCTCTAAGGAACTCTGTTAGAAGAGGCCATGCATCGCTATCAACATCTGCAGCAATGTGGTGCTTATTTAATGGGACTTCTAAATATCTTGATTCTCTTTTTACTGGCGCTGTATTTTCAAGCAGTTTGATGCCAAGCAGCAGAAGAATACCCGTAAATTTGGAAAATATAATAGCTCCTGACAGCATAATTAATGCAGATGATGCTACAAAAAAGATATACGAGGAAGCAGCTTCAAATAATATTAAATTTTATATGGAAATTGAAAACAAGTCAATTCCAAGGGAAGAGGCTGCAAAGATAACGCAGTATGGGATAGCTGGCGGTGGTTTTATTCTTTTGCCTTTGGAAACAATTTTATCAGCCAAGAACGAATTTATATCCCAGGGCAAATGGACCCCAAAAGAGGCGTTTGATATTATAAAACGCATTGAAAAAAAGATTGGAGAAATTAAGGCTGATACCTTGTATAAGTACAGGGAAGAAGCAGATAAATCAACTTATCCACACTTAAACATTTTTAAAGAGCCTGACCAATATTCAGAAGTGGAAGAGAATCGGTTAAAATATGGCCCTTCAATAAAGCCATCTGTCCAGTTAAAATATTTTGATGATCATGTTGGCTTAGAAAATAAATTAAAAAAATTGTACTCCTTAAAAGAAGAGATAACCCAGTCACCAGAAATTGTAAGGCAAAGAGTAAAAGAGCTATTAATAGCAAGAAACAAAATATTGTCTAATTATATAAACCCATTAACAATATCCTCTTTGTCAAACCCCTCATGGAGAGTATGGGGCGAGGTAAAGAGACATAGAACCCTAAAACAGTCAGTTGGTTCTATTTATACTTCTGTAGAAAGAAGCTATGAAAAGATAAATAATTATAGAAATGAAATAAAAAATGGAGATTTAAGTGAAGTGCTTATAAAAGAAGTTGATTCTGTTTTCATGATACCAAAAAGCTTTCTGAAAAATGGAAACAGCCAATTATTGCAGAAATACATGCAGTTGTTTATGGAATCTTTGGACGCGTACAATACATTGGTCTCAAGAGGAATTCCGGAGTCTGATGCTTTAGCTCTTATTCCAAGAGGCATAAGATGCAACGTATATAAAACATTTGATTTGTATAACTTACTAGAAGGATATATCCCATTGAGGTGCTGCAGTACAGCTGAAAGTGAAATGAGAGAGATAACAGAAATGGAGATTGCAGAAATCAAGAAGGTACTTCCGGAATACATAACAAAGCATCTTGGACCAAAATGTGCAGGTGTTGGGCATTGCCTCGAGCCAAAGGTTTGCAGCGAATTAAAAGTGCAGAATTATATAGGATACAAATACGATGGAGAAGTCCACAGGAATTATTTTTCCTGATTTTTAAGATTAGCCTATTTTTATTGACCACAACCTCCTCTTTTATTAAGGCAGTTTGGACATTCCCAGCATCCAGGAGAAGTTTGCCTCATTAAATTTCCGCAATCTATGCAAATCACTCCACGTAAGTTTTTTGTTAACTTATTTTTATCACTTTCGCTTACCTTTGGCACTTGTTCTTCACTACTCTTTACAAATCCGCCAAGTTCTTGATTATTTATTACCTCTTCATAATTCCAGCTATCAATTTTTTGCTTTTTATAAGTATCAAATGCACCATTTTTATAACCTCTTAATAAAAATAAGTTTAAGCCTTCTTTGTTATCAGCTACTTCTAAATTCCCTAAATATTGTAAGCTTAGAAATTTTGCTGCATAGTCTAAAGGTGAAAGGGTTGTTTTTATCCAGGGATCACCAACTACCAAACCACTTGGTTCAAACTTTTGGCCTATCCAAGAATCTACTATACTTTCTAATGGTAGGCCTCTTTTTAGAGATTTTGAAGCAAGAATGCCATTATTTTCCAATAAAGCCTTTAGTGTTGACCCAGCTTTATAAGATAAAAATACTATCTGTCCGGGTGTTCCATCTTCATATTCAGATACAACTATATGTATAGGAACACCATCTATTTCTACTTCACTTTCAAAAGATTCTCTTGTAGTCGGTAATTCTCTTTTTTCTCCCCTTCTTAACTCTTTATACAAATTTTTTTCTCCAAATGTCAAAATACTCACTGGTTTACTATTGTATCTAAAAGCAGAAAGTGCCTTTAAGCCAAGTTTATAACCCAAAATATACCCATCATATAAGTCTTTAACTGTTGCATTCTCTGGCAAATTATTTGTTTTTGATATGGCCCCAGAAACAAAGGGTTGGGTGGCGCCAAGCATTTTAATATGGCCCTCAAAGGAGATGGTTTTCCCATTTTTATTAGGTGAAAATGCTGTTTCAAATACAGCATAATCATTTTGGGATAAATGTGGAGCCCCATCTACTATTCCTTTTTCTCTTATATAATTTACTATATCTTTTATTTGTTCTTCATCATACCTAAGATTTCTTAATGCATTTGGTATCTCCTGAATATCTAAATCCAAACTTCCACCACCAGCTATATTCTTTTTAATTATCAAGCCGGTTACTGGTTCTATTCCTGTAGTATCACAACCCATTAAAATACCTATTGTACCTGTAGGTGCTATAACAGTTGTATTTGCATTTCTAAAACCAAATTTTCTTCCCTTTTCAAGAGCATTATCCCATACCTCATAAGCAACAGTCTTTAACCTTTCTTCTAAACAATCAAATTGAATATTATCAAGTGCCTTTCTATGTTTTTCTATAACCTCCAACATTGGTTTTTTATTTAATTCATAATGAACAAATGGACCTAAAGCCTCAGCAAGATCAGCAGATGTTTCATATGCTTTTCCAGTTAGTATTGCAGTTAAGGTTGCAGCAAGTGCCCTCCCTTTATCAGAATCATAAGCTAGGCCATTTCTCATTAATAAGGCACCAAGATTTGCATAACCCAATCCCGTTGTTCTAAACTCGGGGCTTATTTTTGCTATATCTGGATCAGGATAAGAAGCAGCATCGTTAGCTATATCAAGCGCTATCTGTGTTATGTAAATGGCGTACAAAAATTTATCAATATCAATTTTACTTTTTATATCAGCATATTTAAGAAGATTATGCGAACCCAAATTACAAGATGTATTGTCTAAGAACATGTATTCTGAACAGGGGTTACTTGAATTTATTGGTCCAGAATTCTTACAAGTATGCATTTCCTGGATTTTGCTTTCATATTGGACACTAGGATCTCCTATCCTCCAGCTTCCAAAAGCTATTTCCTTTAAAATTTGCTCTGCAGAAACTTTTCCAGCAATTTTTCCACTTCTAATATACATAAGTTCAATTTCCCCACCCCTTTCTAGTTGTTCAAAGAAATGGTCGTCTAATCTTACAGATAAATTTGTATTTTGAAATTTTACAGTTGAATATGCTTCTCCCTCAAAACCAGGCCCTAATCCAGCTTTCATTAATAACAAGGCTTTGTAATCTTCTCTTACTTTGCTTCTTATAAATTTTAGACTATCAGGATGCCAGTATTTTAATGTACTCATTCTTGCAGCTCTTCTATTTTTTCCACCTGATTTTATAGAGCTAGCTAGGTCATCATAATATACTAAATAGCTCATAGGTCCAGATGCTATGCCTCCACTTGATAAAGGCTCTCCAGCAGCCCTTATTACACTCAAATCTTGGCCTATACCAGAACCATTTGAAAATACCCCACCTTCTGTCAAAGAGTGCTTTAATAAACTTTCAAGGTTATCTTTTGGTCCTTTTATGAAACATGCGTGGCATTGCGGTCTTATATAACAACCATCATCTATTTTGATAATCTTTCCAGTTTTTATATCCCTCGTATAATTGATTCCAGGGGAACCTATTATACCATACGCTTCGTATAAACCAGCATTAAAGTATACAGGAGAATTAAAGGCAAACATTTGATTTATTTGTAAAAAGTTTAATTCATCCTCAAATATTTTGGCTTCTTCTTCTTGAAAATATCCAAGTTTTAAACCCCATTCTGAAAAAAATTTTGAAACTCTACCAAATAAATGGTTAGGTGAAAATTCATATTCTTTTCCTATTTTTTCTCCTATTTTTTTACCCCAATCACTTTTTTCTGGTTTAAAAAAATATTTATTTGAAGCTGCCTTTCTCGAATTAGCATCCCATGATTTTGGAAAAATTCCTTCAAATTGAAAAATTATCTCACCATTAATATTTTTTATATCAATTATTTTTCTTTCATATTTCCCAACACTCTCAAATGGGTCTGTTTTTCCATCTGTAAAGTATCTATTAACCTTAATATTTTTTTTATTTAACTTTTCATTATTTAAATATTCAGCTCTTCCAAGATCAAGCCTATTTATAAATTCAATCCCTTTATAAGAATGTTTTGTAATTAAACCAGATTGGATGTAATTAGATAATCTTTCCTTATTGACAATACCTAATGCATCTTCTAATTTTATATGTTCTTGTTGGTTATATTCTATTTCTACCATCTTTTATTCACTAATTTTAATCTGTTGAACCAAAGCCCCCCCTTGTTTTATTTGTTATGCTGTCAGTTTCTTTCCATTCAACCTTCTCTATTTTTGTAAAAACACCCTGGGCAATTCTTTCTCCCCTCTTAACAGTAACTGGAGCATCCCTGAAGTTATAGACATTGATTCCAAGCTCATCTTTTGGCCCGCAATAATCCTGGTCAATTATACCTACAGCATTAGCCAAAAACAACCCATACTTTTTTGGAGTAGAACTTCTGCCATATAATTTTAATGCATAACCATCTGGAATTTCAATTATCACATTTGCTGGAATTACTTTTATCTCACCAGGCTCAATTGTAATATCTAATCTTGCATATAAGTCAAACCCTACAGAGCCATTAGTTGCATAAAATGGCATAGGTAATGACTTATTCAGCCTCTTTATTTTAACCTTCATCTTTTTTTCTAAACTCATTTTTTCAACAGCTTAATCTCTTTTTCAAATTCACCCAAATCAGCAAATTCCCTATAAACAGATGCAAATCTTATGTAAGCTACCTTGTCAAGCCTCTGCAATGCCTTCATCACCTCCTCACCTATTACTTTACTTTTTATTTCAGTTGATTTTAACGATTTTAATTTAGCTTCTATCTTATCAATCATGGCATTAATCTTCTCTATAGCTATCGGCCTTTTCTCGCACGCCTTAATTATGCCCTTTTTTAGTTTTTCCCTATTAAACTCTTCTCTGCTTCCATCCTTCTTTATTACATATAACGGAGCAAATTCAATCCTTTCGTATGTTGTAAAGCGTTTCTTGCAGTTAAGGCATTCTCTCCTTCTCCTCGTCACAGCCTCGCTTTCCCTTGAGTCTATTACCTTGCTGTCGCTGTAATTGCAATACGGACACTTAATTTTATTACCACCCAATAAACACAATATATTGTATTTATTATATCTTAAGACTACTACATATAGTATACCTTATATATAAGCATTTCTGAGCTGTAAAATATATTATAAAATTTTGTAAGTTATAACAGTTAAGTTTAAAAATAACTTTCTTTTAATATAGTCTATGCTAAAAAGAGGTTGTAATGGGAAAATATAAAGTAACGCCATGGGAAGTTTCTGGGAAAATCGATTATGATAAGTTAATAAAGGAATTTGGGGTAGAAAAAATAAATGATGCCTTGCTTAAAAGGATAAAAAAACACACCAAAGAGCTTCATTTTATGTTAAGAAGAAAACTTTTCTTTGCCCATAGGGATCTTAATTGGCTGCTTGATGAGTATGAAAAGGGAAATAAATTCTTTTTGTATACAGGAAGGGCTCCTTCAGGGCCGGTGCATATAGGCCATTTAATTCCATGGATATTCACAAAATGGCTTCAGGATAAATTTGATGTTGAGCTATGGTTTCAATTTCCTGATGAAGAGAAATTTCTTTTTAAAAAAAACCTGGATTTTGATGAAACACAAGGATATTTGCATGAAAATATGCTTGACGTCATTGCCCTTGGCTTTAATCCCAAAAAAACCCATTTTCTTATCGATACAAAGCATGCAAATTTAATGTACAAAGAAGCCTGTAAAGTTGCAAAAAAAATTACATTATCAACAGTAAAAGCTTCCTTTGGCTTGAATGACCAGACAAATATAGGTGCTGTTTTTTATACATCAATGCAGGCTGTTCCAGCATTCCTTCCGTCTGTATTAAAAAATAAAAAAATAGCATGCCTAATCCCGCATGCAATTGACCAAGATCCGCATTTCAGGTTGACAAGGGATATATTGCCAAAATTGGGATATTACAAGCCAGCCTCTATCCAATGCTCTTTTCTTCCACCATTAACAGGCATTTCTGGTAAGATGTCTGCATCAGAATATTTGACAACTATTTACACTATTGACAATGCTAAAACTGTTGAAATGAAAATTAAAAAATATGCCTTTTCAGGTGGGCAAGCTACTGTAGAAGAGCATAGGAAAAAAGGTGGAAACCCAGACATAGATGTTTCTTATCAATATCTGAGAGCATTATTTGAGCCAAATGATAAAAAATTGGAAAAGATTTATAACAATTATAAATTTGGAAAATTATTGACAGGAGAGTTAAAGGAGATACTGATAGATAAGATTAACAAATTCTTGGAACAACATCAAGCAAAAAGGAAAAAGGCTGAAAAATTGATTAGCAAATTTTTGAAATAAAATATAAAAATCAAACTTTATGAATTTCTATAAGGTAAATAGGATTTTCCATTCGTGTTCTTAATGAAAATTTAACCCTATTTTCTTTTTCTAATTTTATAATTTCTTCTTTTGCAATATACTTTAAACCTTTCTGCAGTTACTACCTCCAAATAACGATAAATAGAAAGCTTTATAAATAAGTAATATTGCTAAATAACACTAAAAATGATAGTCCACGAGGAATTTTTAAAAAAGCTTAGAAGTGCATTCGACTTAAATATTTACGAAGCCAAGATATGGACAGCCCTGTTAAGCAAAGGCGTTGCAACAGCAGGGGAGCTTTCAGAAATAAGCGATGTCCCAAGATCAAGGGCTTATGATGTTCTTGAAAGCCTGGAAAAGCGCGGCTTTATAATAATGAAGATTGGAAAGCCCATAAGATACCTAGCAATAAAGCCAGAAGAAATATTCAGAAGGGTAAGAAACCAATTACAGCAAAGGGCAGAAGAGCAGATAAAAATCCTTGAAAATATAGAAAACACGGATGTCCTTAAGGAATTGCAGCTTCTGTTCACCCAAGGCATAGAAAATATAGACCCCTCAAATATTTCAGGGGCAATAAAAGGAAGAAAGAATATTTATGAAAATTTGTATGAAATGCTAAGCAATGCAGAAAAAAACATAATAATTGCAACAACATCTAAAGGGATATTAAGAAAACATGAGTCTATAGGAAATTTATTAAAGAAATTAAATGACAAGGGAATAAAAGTAAAGATTATTGCACCACAAACTGAAAGCAATAAGTCTGTTCTAGTTAATATGTCTAAATTTGCAAAAATCAAAAATGCAAATATAAATGCAAGATTTGTAATTGTTGATGGCAAAGAAACTATGTTTATGACAAACCACGATGATAATGTTCATGAGAATTTTGATGTAGGTATATGGGTCAAAAGTCCATTTTTTGTTTCTGCTTTGGAAAATCTGTTTAATTCATTTTGGGAAAAAACAGAATAAATCAAATGGAAAAAAATTATAGCCTTTTACTGATTTTATATGAAAAGAACAAGGATATTATTTTAGAAAGCCACTTCAACGAAGATATTAAACAAACAGAAAAAACACTTGAAAAATTGGCAAATGATAATGACATAAAAATAATACGACACTCTATTCTGGCTAACTTAGATATAAATGATGTTTTTTATACGCTTCTTAAAAAGGGTATGGGTCATAAAATGAATACCAAGAAGGATTTTTGTAGCTTTTCATATAATATAGAAGAGTGCAATAAGGTCTATGATAATTATCAGGAACTTATAAGCCTTGATTACAAAAAAGCTGAGCATAACCAACACTAAGAATAATTTGTAGAAACATATTTAAATTAATACTTATTACTTTACCTAATGCAAGATATAGCTGAAAGGCTTAGTCCTTTAGAAAAGAGGGTTCTGCCGATTCTAAAAGAGGGGATGAAGTTAGAACAGATACAAGCAGAAGCCAAATTAACAGAAACTGAGGCGTTAAGGGCATTGCAACTGCTTGAAAACAAAAAGTTGCTAAAGCTTAATTCTGTTACAAAAGAGATTATTAAAATTGACAGCAATGGAAGGATTTATGCAAAAAATGGCCTACCAGAAAGGCAGTTTGTTGATACTTTAAGAAATAAAATATTAACCTTAAAAGAAATAAAAGAAAAAACAAAATTAAGCGACGAAGAGCTCTCAATAGCCCTTGGTGTCTTAAAAGGCAAGAACGCACTAAACCTAAAGAAAGAAAAGGAAATAAAGATTAATTTAAATGAAAATGGACTAAAACTTCTTGAGCATGCAACTTCAGAGGAGCTTTTGTTAAAAAAGATTTCAGAAAAAATTATTGGCATTGATGAGTTGACAGAAATTGAGAAAAATGCATTTGAAAATTTAAGGAAGAGAAAAAATATAATAAAAAGCGATGTTATAAAAGAAATAAAAATAAGCCTGACAGATCTTGGGAGAGAAATTAAAAAAATAAGAATAAAAGAGAACTACCTTGAAGTATTGGATAGTAGAATATTAAAAAATAAGTCGTGGAAGGGCAGGAAATTCAGAAAATATGACATAAAAATAAGCGTTCCTAAACTCTATCCAACCAAAAGGCACTTTGTAAACGAGGCTGTTGATTACATAAGAAGAATATGGCTTGATTTGGGATTTAAGGAAATGACAGGAAACATTATACAAACAGCCTTCTGGAATTTTGATGCCTTGTTTGTCCCTCAAGACCATCCTGCCAGAGATCTGCAAGATACTTTATTTGTTAAGGGTAAATATGGAAGACTGCCTGACAAAAAAATTGTTAATGCTGTTAAAAATGCACATGAAAATGGAGGAAATACAGGAAGCTTTGGCTGGCAGTACAAGTGGGATCCTAAAGAATCTGAAAGGTTGTTACTAAGAACACATACAACAGTGTTGAGCGCAGAAACAATAGCTAAGCTAAAGGAAAGCAATCTGCCTGCCAAGTTTTTTGCTGTTAGTAAGGTATTCAGGAATGAAACAGTTGACTGGAAGCACAGCTTTGAATTTATACAGAGTGAGGGAATAGTTATTGATAAGAATGCAGATTTTAAACATCTTCTTGGTTATTTAAGGGAATTTTTTGATAAGATGGGATTTAAAAAAATAAGATTTAGACCTTCATTTTTTGCTTTTACAGAACCAAGCTTAGAAGTAGATGTCTGGCATCCTGAAAGAAAGGAATGGATAGAAACTGCTGGTGCTGGTATTTTTAGGCCAGAGGTAGTCAAACCTTTGTTTGGGATAGAAGTTCCTGTGCTAGCTTGGGGTATTGGTGTTGATAGAGCTATAGTAGATTATTATAATATAAAAGATATACGCGAGTTACATAAAAATAATTTGAAGTTTATAAGAAATATAAAAGCATGGCTAAAATGAGATTAGACTTATTAAAATTACATTCAGATGAAGATAGACCTAATGGATGGATTTGGGTAAATTTTAATTCTGATTTACTAAAGAAGGAGTATATTAAATTATTAAATAAAACTAATCAAAAACAGATTTCTTTAATGATAAGCAAGTATTTAAAAGCTGGTTGTAGCACAATAGAAAAACATTTAATTAGATTGAGAAATTCCAAGAATAAGTTGTGGTTGCCAATACCAATAGTTATAGGACTTTTAACTATAATAAAGAAACCATATTTAAAAAATAGAATTATAAATTATATGAAGTATTTTATATGTAAAAATTCTCCAACAAAACAAAAAGTTAGAGCTGTTAAAAACTTAAATGTATTGTTAGCTAAATTAGTTGGAGCACATGTAGCAGACGGTTATTTACAAAAAAGTGGTCAGAGTTACAAATTAAAAATTTCGGATGGAAGAAAAGATAATATAAAAGTTAATAGAGTCTATAATATAAAGAAAAAAAGTTGGTTTATTGAGGCTATAAGCGGAAGAAATCCAGTTTATTTAAAGAAATGGCTACCTTATTTTGAAACAAATACTTGGAAATCAGATAGACTAAAATTTTTTATAGATGGAAACAAAAGCAACTCTATAAGCTATCTAAAATATTTATTTCCTTCTCACCATCATTCCAAGATAAATATAATTGATGTATACAAATTCATAAAAACTATTAAGACTGGAGAGATTAAAGATATGATAAAACTGTTAAACAAAAAATTTAAAATAGCCTATACTACAGCTTATAAATATTTTTATATTTTAAATAAATCACATATAATTATGAAAACTAAAGATTACAATAGGAGAATTATTTACTCTTTGGAATAAAATGGCAACAATAACAATAAGCAAAAGTGACTTAGAAAAGCTAGTTGGGAAAAAATTAAGTAACGAAGTTTTGGCTGAAAAACTGGCAATGCTTGGAACAAGTGTTGAAAAAATAACAAGGGATTTTATAGAACTTGAGATATTTCCTAACAGGCCGGATTTATTGTCGACAGAAGGCATAGCAAGAGCCTTATCTTCCTTTATCGGAATTAAAAAAGGCATAAGGAATTACAGTGTTAAAAAATCAGATTATGTTGTTAATGTCGACAAAAAAGTTGCATTAGTAAGGCCTTTTGTTGTAGCTGCTGTTGTTAAGAATGTAAAATTAAGTAATGAAATAGTTCAGAGCATAATGCAGCTACAGGAGAAATTGCACATTACTTTTGGAAGAAATAGGAAAAAAGCCTCTATAGGTGTATACGACTTAGATACAATAAGCTTCCCTTTAACTTATACAACAAAAACAAGGGATTTCAAATTTACCCCCCTTGAATTTAAAAAGAAATTAACCTTGTCGCAAATTCTACAGA
The DNA here is from genome assembly GCA_040753775.1 of Nanobdellota archaeon. Classification (GTDB taxonomy): domain Archaea; phylum Nanobdellota; class Nanobdellia; order SCGC-AAA011-G17; family JAFCDX01; genus JBFMDT01. Next base: position 37,430 of record JBFMDT010000002.1, read on the forward strand.
TACATCCAAAAGGAAAGGAATATGCCCATTTGCTCGATAATTTTGATGAATTCCCAATCTGGCTTGATGCAAATAACCAGGTTCTATCAATGCCTCCGGTAATAAATTCTGAAGAAACAAAGGTAACACAAACAACAAAAAACTTATTCATAGACGTTACTGGCTTGGATAAAAAAACAATAGAGCGGGCTTTGAACATAATTGTTGCAGCCTTGGCAGACAGGGGAGCTGAAATTTACAGTGTTAAAGTCGAAAATAAAACTTACCCAAACTTATCTCCAAAAAAAACTAAATTAAATTTAAATTATGTTAACAAGTTGCTTGGAATAAAATTAAATAATAATCAGCTAAAAACCATGTTAAGCAAGATGGGTTATGGCTTTGCTAACTTTGTTTTAATCCCACCTTACAGAACAGACATCTTGCATGAAGTTGACTTAATTGAGGATATTGCAATTGCTTATGGTTATGAAAACTTTAAGGAGGAAATACCAAAGGTAGCAACCATAGCTGAAGAGAATAGTCTCGAAAAATTTAAATCAAAAATAGCTGAAATTTTAGTTGGCTTAGGGTTAACAGAAGTAAATACATTTCACTTAACAAACATTAATGACGCAACAAAAAGAATGAATCATAATATTAATGCAATTGAATTGGAAAAAGCTGTTAATGAGGATTACAATGTCTTAAGGCCATGGCTCCTACCTAATTTAATAAAAGTGCTTGAAAATAATAAGCATAACCAATATCCGCAGAACATCTTCGAAATTGGAATTATATTTAAAAAAGACTTAAGTGAGGCAACAAGGCTTGCAGTTGTCTTATGCAACAATGAAGCCAACTTTACACAGATTAAGCAGATATTTGATGCCTTGTTTAATGCAATTAGTTTAGACTACAAAATAGAAGAAGCACAGCATAACTCATTTATAGGGGGCCGTGTCGGAAGGATTTCTGTTAAGGGAAAGGATATTGCTTACATAGGTGATATTCATCCAGCTGTTTTGGAAAACTTTGGCTTGGAGATGCCGGTTTCTGCCTTTGAATTAAATTTGACAGAGCTATTCAATTTAATATGAAAGTAATTGTTAAGCCAAACTCTTCAAGAAATGAGATTAATTATAATGAGGATACAGACGTTTATTTTGTAAAAGTAAAAGCACATGCAGAAGACAATAAGGCAAACACCGAATTAATCAAGTTTTTAACCAAATATTTTAAAAGGAATGTAAAAATTGTTTTCGGATTTAAAAACAGGAAAAAGATATTAAAATTTATATAAAACAGATTTAAAATTAGCTACTCTATTATTTTTTATTATTAAGTAAAATATCCTCTAGATTATCCTGTTTAACAAACTCCATGAGCTTGCCCTCTCCTTTCTCCAATTTAAAAACATCTGCTGCAAAAGTGCTGAATAGGGAGTATGCATCTATTAAGTTTGTTAAAATTCTGTCGAGTACTGAGAAAGGAACTGGCTTTTTCCCATGCAGTTCTCTTTGATCATTAAATCTTTTTTTAAATAAATTGTAAGCTACTATTGTTTTTGCCATGCTTGTTCCAGAAAACTTTTTATGAACTTTTGTATATAGTTCATACTTCTCAGCAAAATAGAATGGGTCGCCTTTATCAAATTCCTTTACATACTTCTCCAATTGGCCCCAATCATCCTTGGCTATGTCACAAATTATGCTTAATGCGTAGTTTAATTCCTCATAAGAAAGTAGGGTTTTCTTTAACTCAGTTCTTTTCCTATAAAAATATGTATTAAAATCATGATGCAACATAGCTATGCTGTTAACATCCTTCCCATATCTTATTTTCATCATATTGTACAATTCTTCTAATTTCATAACTATTATAAAGTAACTAAAACTTATAAATCTTTGCCTTCAAACTTATATAAAATCTTTTTAAAATCCACTATTTTGTTGTCTTTAATTTTAACCCCTTCATTTCTAAGCAATTTTATTTTATTTTTTATTCCTTTATTATAAAAGCCTATATTAGAATTGCTTTTAACAATCCTGTGGCACGGCACTTCGGCATCTTTATTTTTTCTTAATGCACTTCCAACAGCCCTGTAAGCCCTTCCCCCTAATTTGTTTGCCACCATTTTATACGTGCTAACCTTGCCTTTTGGGATTTTCTTAACTAGCTCATAAACTTTTTTGCTGAACATAAGCTTTAAAAGTAAACTTAGTATATAATCTTTATGGCTGCTGAAAAAATATTTTTAATTGGAATAATATTTTTGTTTATTGGAATTATCTTGCTGTTTATTGGCGGGATCTACAGTGCTGTAAAAGGCTCAACAAATGTAAAATCTGCAGGAATAGTTTTCATTGGGCCATTTCCTATTGGCTGGGCTTCTGACAAGACAATGCTGTATGTTTTAATTGGTTTTGTAATTTTGATTTTTATTTTATGGATTACTTTTAGAAGATTTTTATTTTAGGCATTATAACAATTTATTTTCAACATCAGCAACCATGCTTCTTGTCTTGTTTACAACATCAGGATTTACAGAAATGCTATCAATTTCATTTTTTACAAGGAATTCAACAATTTCTGAATATTCACTTGGGGCCTGCCCGCATATAGAAACAGTTTTGCCATATTTATGAAATCCCTTAATTATATTTTCTATAGCCATTAATACAGCTTCATTTCTCTCATTAAAGTAGCCCATCTTACCCAATATGGCAGAGTCCCTATCAACACCTAAAATAAGCTGCGTTAAATCATTGCTTCCAATAGAGCAGCCATCTATGGGCAGTTGTGCGAATTCTTCTGTTATCAAAGCCATGCTTGGAACCTCAGCCATAAGCCACACCTTAAAATCATCGCTTCTTACCAATCCTTCTGCCTCCATTATAGACAAGCATTCCAAAACCTCTGTTAATGTCCTGACAAAAGGCAACATAACATATACATTATTAATCCCCTCCTCTCTTACCTTTTTGATAGCCCTGCACTCTAACTTAAATGCCTCTTTGTATTCATCGCTGATATACCTTGAAACCCCCCTCCAGCCAATCATAGGATTATCTTCATGCGGTTCATACTTCTCACCGCCTTCCAAATCCCTGTACTCATTTGTCTTAAAATCAGAAAACCTAACTACAATCGGCTTGGGGTGTATTGCTCTTGCTACCTTTGAAATACCCTCAGCAAACTTATCTATATACTCATGTCCTTTCCCATCCTTAATAAGTTTTAAGGGGTGTTTTTTTATATAAGAGGCAATCATAAATTCGACCCTCATCAATCCAATTCCATCAAAAAATAATTCCTTGTATTTTTCTATCTTTTCAGGCTCTCCTAGATTCATATATATCTTTGTTTTTGTCTCCTTAAATTCATACTCTTCAGGCTTTTCCTCTTCAACCTCAGCTTTTCCAGAATAAATCTTTCCATGTGTTCCATCTACTGTTATTGTTGTGCCTTCTTTTAATAAAGTTGTAGCATTTCCAGTTCCAACAACACAGGCAATTCCCATCTCCCTGCTTACTATACTTGCATGACTTGTTAATCCACCTTCATCAGTAACTATTGCCCTTGCCTTCTGCATAGCTACAACATAGTCAGGAGAAGTCATTTTAGTGACAAGCACAGAATCTTTGTCAATTTTCCACAAGTCATTTACATTATCTATTATCTTTACAATGCCACTAGCAACACCAGGGCTTGCACCCAAACCGCTTAACAATACACTCCCTTTTATTTCCTCTGTTTTTTTTGCCTCTTCAACCTTCTTTATCGTAGTTATCGGCCTTGACTGCACAATATACAGCTTTCCATTCTCAACAGCAAACTCAATATCCTGCGAGTTTCCATAATGATCCTCTATGTCTTTTACTATTTTTGCTAATTGTACTATTTGTGCATCTGTTAATTTTTGCTTTCTTCCATTCTCTTCATTAAGATTTTTTTTAATAGTTCTTCCATAAAGCTCGTCCTTTACATACATGAACTTCTGGTAATTTGCTTTTTTATTTTTTATCTCAAAATTGTTTTTATCAATAATATAGTTATCAGGTTCAACTTCACCGCCAACTATTGCCTCGCCTAACCCAAAGCCAGCCTCAATCACTATATTATCCTCATTTGTGCTTGGATTTATGGAAAATGCAACACCGCTTGCCTCAGAATTTACCATCTTTTGTACAATAACTGCAATCAATACTTTCTCATGTGGAAAATTATTCTTAACCCTGTAATAAATTGCCCTTGCTGTGTACAAAGATGCCCAGCACTGCTGAACAGCTTTTATTAAATTATCATTGCCCTTTACATTAAGAAAAGTTGCTTGCTGCCCTGCAAAAGATGCTGTTGGAAGATCTTCAGCCGTGGCAGAACTTCTAACAGCAACAAAAGGCAAATCTCTACCTGCTTTTATGAAGGACAAAGCTTTTCTATTAACACTCTTTAAAACATCAACATCTATGTTCATTGCATCGTAAGCCTTAATAATATCTTTCTTTATTTCATCAGGCATTTCTGCTTCCATTATCATATCCTGCACTTCCTCAGCTGTATCATACAATTTTTCAGTATCCTGTATATCTAAATTACTTAACTTAGAAAATATTTTGTCACCAATTTTAGTCTTTTCAAGAAATAACTTAAAAGCCTGTGCAGTTATAACAAATCCTGGCGGTATGGGAAATTTTGCATTCCACATCTCTCCTAAATTTGCCCCTTTACCACCAACTAAACCAACATCCTCTTTTGATAGCTCCTTAAACCATGCTATATTTTTCATAATACCTCTTTGAATAATTTTAATTTAAGAACATATATAAATGTTGCTATCTACAATTTCAATTACATAAAAATTTAAATAGTTCCAATCATTAATTTTTATATGGCTTTGGAAAGCAAAATTAAAGCGCTTTATACACAAGCTAAAAAGACTTTAACTAATGCTTACGAATGGATTTCTACAGAAAGAGACTATGCAATAATAAATCTTGCTGGCCTAGTTCATGAGTCTGTAAGGAGAAAATATCCTATAGGAAAAGAAAATAGAAATTTGGGTATCAAAGCTTATGACAAAGATCCAATTGTGTTGTTGCATGGATTTGCACAAAATCGTGGTGTCTTGATAGATATGGCTGAGAAAATAAGAAGAAAAGGATTTGAATTTATATTTAGGATGGATTACAAATATTACAAAAGCATAGATGAAATAATAAAAAATCTTGATTATAAAATAAAAAATATAATCAATGAAACTAAGTGCAATACAAAAAAAGTAAGCCTAATAGGTCATAGCGAGGGCGGTCTTGTTGCTCGTGACTACAGCATAAAGCATCCAGAAAATGTAGATTATTGTATAATGGTTGGAACCCCAAACAAAGGGACTTACGTAGCAATTCCAGGTTATTTTCTTGCTCTTTTACTGAAACATAGCCCTATCTCAAAACTTTTAAAAATTAAATTTGATTCAGCCAGTGCATATCAAATGATACCAGGAACACAAAAAACTCCGAACGTCAAAGAAAACGGTGTAAAATACTTCAGCATATACTCAAAATACGATGAAGCTGTAATTAAAAAAGATAGCGAAATAGTTCCATTTGCTATAAACATACTTATAGAAGAATTTGGAGTTAAATACAGGGGCCACATAGCCCTGATTCATGATACAAAGATAATAGATGGAATCTGCAGTATTTTAAATGGAGAATTTAAAAGAGATGAAGTGAAAAATATAGCATAAAGTATTTAAGTAGCTTTTAGTTAATAAATACATGAAAAGGGGTTTGCTTCACCAAGTTAAAAGGATCTGGAGTGCCTTTAAGATTCCTCCTTATGAAAGGGGAAGCTATGGAAAGGCAACAGGAAAAGGCTTTAAAAACCAGATGTTCAGTGGAGCTCCTGGCTATACAAAAGTTACAAAAATAAAGCATAGGAAAAAATCATAATTCAGTAGATTTAAGGTATTTAATAAATATGTCTGTTAATTTTGGATCAAACTGTATCCCCCTATTTCTCTTAAATTCCATTATAATCTCTCCTTTATCATCCACCTTTTCCTTATATCTTCTACCATTAATAATAGGGTCTAAAGCATCTGCTAATGCAACGATTCTTGCTGCATATGGTATTTTATAGTTCTTTTTCTCATAATACCCTCTTCCATCCCACCTTTCATGATGGTACTTTACAACATCCAATATCAATTTATTATTGAAAGTATCAAAATCTTTAAGCAATAAATATCCTAACTCCGTATGCTCTTTTAAAGGATTATTTTTATCAGAAAACATTTTAATCAATCCATTTTTAAAAAATGATTGGTAGCTTCTAAGCAAACCTTTATTCTTCAGCCTTATCTTACCGATATCATGCAACCTCGTCCCTAACTTTATTTTATCTTTTGTATAGTTATCTATTTTTAAAAATTTAAGAAAATTTGTGACATATTCAGTAACCCTCTCGACGTGGATTGCAAGTTCGGTGTCTACCTCTTCATAAAGCATATAAGATGCTATTATCAGGTCGTTCCTTGATTTGCGCTCCTCTGTAATATCCTTTGCAATCCCTATTGTGCCATATGTTTTACCAAGGGAAATATCAAATCTAGTCTGCCATTCTGTACCATCCTTTTTTAATAGAGTAGCCTCGTAATTCTTTATACTGCCCTCCTTATTAACCATCTTTTTAAGAATATCCCTTTCTTCCCTATATTTCCACAATATTTTTACAGATTTTCCTATAAGTTCTTCTGGTTCATATCCTGTAATTTTCTCTACATTATCGCTTACCCACCTTATAGTTTCTTTATCCTTATTAGTAATTACAATAAGCGTATCTCCAGAATTAGCAAGCAAATCTTCAAGAGCTAATGTACTGCTGGCTAAATTTTTTAAAATCTCATTCATTTAACCCCCAAACAATGGTTAATATACATGTTCTTTATGTATTTAAACATTTGCAAACAGTTTTATATACTTGATTCTTAATATTTTTATGGATTTCAAGGAAAAAAATAAGAAGTTAATAGAAGAATTGAAAAGGGAAGGCATAATAGATAAAAAAATTTTAGATGCAATTGAAAATACCCCAAGGCACTTGTTTGTAAGAAAAGAACATTTAAGTGAGGCTTATAACAACTATCCTTTGCCTATCGGAAATGAAGCAACCATTTCCCAGCCATATACCGTTGCATTTATGCTGGAAAAAATAGAACTAAAAAAGGGATTAAAAGTTTTGGAAATAGGAACAGGCTCTGGATGGAATGCTGCACTAATAGCAGAAATAATTAAGCCAGGCAAAATATACACAACTGAAATTACCACAAGCTTAGTCAAATTTGCAAAAGAAAACATAAAAAAAATTAAAATAAAAAATATAAAAATAATACGGGCAAAGGAAATTGGCTATAAAAAAGAAGCCCTTTATGACAGGATAATTGTTACAGCAGCCTCTAAGAATATACCTGAAGAATTGCTTAATCAGTTAAAAAATAATGGAATTATGCTGATACCTGTTGGAGAATATTCCCAGAAAATGCTTAAAATTAGAAAGCTTAAAGATAAAATAAAAACTGAAGATCTGGGAGGTTTTATGTTTGTGCCATTAAGGTAAATCAACTTAATTTACTAATTTCTATCTTGCATCTGACAGGCAATCTTGCAATAGCCTTTTTTAAGGATTCTCTTGCTACGTCTGCATCATCAACATGTGCTGTCATTATAGCCTTGCCATTTTTAACCTGTGCAGATGCTCCTATAACCCTGCCGAAGCTGTGTGCCATTCCTGTCTGTAACCTGTCAGCATGCGCCCCGCCAAGCATCTTATTTTCCCTTAATATGTGATGCGGGTATAAATCAATTGTAAGGTAATAACCATTGGTTCCAAGATTTTCATGCAAGTGCCTGTTAACAACCTGCCTTGCTGATTCTATTGCATTGTGCCTTATCTGAGCATCATCTTTTGAAACAAGTTTTGCAACATAATTAAACTTTTTTGTAAGGTCACCCATGTTAAATCTTGTTATCTTTATAGAAGGTACTGTTGCAATATACGCCTTAGTTTTGAATTTGCTTGTTCTTGTATACGGTCTTTTCAATGGCCTGTAACATTTGCCCTTTCTTAAAGTTCCCATCTTATTCCACCTTGACTTTAGTGCCTATTGCCTGCCCTGGTAATCCCCTTTCAAATCTTACCCTTAATGCTCCTGAATTTCCATGCAGCGCAGTTATAACCCCCTTTATTTCCTTTTTTCCAGAGCTGCTCTTCCAAATCACACTTTTATTTAATAATTTTTGCACCTTTTCCTTGTCAATATCACTAACTTTTATGAGCATCTGGTTATTTGTTTGGGTATGTCTTCCGCGCCTGAAATTAACAATTTGGGCTTCCATTTTATCAGCCATATAGGGATTGTTTAAAAGCTTTTTGTTTCCCCATCCCTCCTTTTAATACAGTTACTACCAATAAGATACAACTATAGAAAGATTTAAATATACCTTTTGTATAATTTTTATATGCTAAAAACAATAAACAAAGGCATTCAAATATACAAAGATATAAAAGCGCGCAGTAATATTATAGAAAGAGAAGGCCCATTTTTTAGCAAAGATAACATTGAGCAGAGGGTTAGAGAGGAAAGATTAAGGATAGCAGATCCAGAAGTTGCACCGTTCCAAAATGATAAACCTGCCTTTGCTATAGTTAAGATAAATTTAATATTATTTAATTATTGGGATTTGAAGGAAATATTCTACAGCGTACATAACCTTATGCTTCCAGATTTAATGCTGATGAATCAAAATGAGGCAGAGATATTGGCAACATACCTTGGTTCAAATAAAATAAAAACAGATAAGCATAGGCATTTAAGATTGTGTAATCAGTCCTTTGAAGATATTATAAGAATTATAGACCAGGAAGGATATAAAAATCCAGCAATTCTGACGCTGCAATATAATGGATTTAAGCCGCATTCAATCAAAAAAGGAGATAAACAAAAAAGGTTTAATTTAATGCCACCTTCTGTTAAAAGATTATTTTTAGCTTCATTTTCACAACCTCTTAAAAAGCCAGTCCATATGGATAAATACAATGGATATTTTTATGATCCCAACTGCGATGGGCATAGCAAAAGGATTTATGTTGATGCTATTTACAAATATTTTAAAATGCGCTCCGAATCTATAAAAAAGAACGTTTAGGAACTTTGGCCTAGTAATTAATTAATATTTCAACATCCTTTCCAAACAGCTTTCTTAAGTTTTCAAATATTTTTTCTTTAATGAAAACCTTGCTTGGTATAGAAACAGAAGCTAAGTTATCTTCAAATTCCTTCAAGTTTGATTCTTCAATATTGTCCAAGCTACCATTGCTTAACAATTTTGCTTTGCTAATCTTTTTTTCTTCTGCATCCATGTCATCTATTATAAAGGCAGTGTCATTAAGAAGGATTAATTCCCCAAACTTATTGCCATACTTAAACCTTATCTTAGCCCTTTCAATCTCGTACCCGCGCTTTCTCTGTATGTATTCAAGCATGGCTCTTGCAAAACTCCTTGCCTCCTTCTTAACCTTCTCCAATTCCTGCGAGCTTAGCTTTTTTTCTGATTTGGTTTTTTCTACAAGCTTTAATGTCCTGTAAAATCTTTCGGGAATCTTGCCTTTGTCAACAAGCTCCTTCTTAAACGCATCAATAGCATTTGCATAAGGAATATTATTAACCTTAAGAACATCCTTTACTATTGCTGTACAGCTTTCATAAGTCTCAACTATGCTCTCCTTTTCCTTTCTTTCCTCTATCTGTACAAAAAGCTTCTTTATTCTTTTTAGATAGTCTTCAGCATCTTTCAGCAAATTGTCTATGTCCTTGCCTGAAACCTGTTTTACTTTTCCATGCTCAATATCCTTATAATATTTCCTTATTCTTTCCAATATGTCAACGTATTTCTTTTCAAGCAGTTTTTCCTTTTGGACAAATATTTTATCAAGAAGCTCTATTGTTTCCAATGGTGTTGGTGGCGCTACTCCATAAAGCATTAATGCAGCCTGTGCAGGGTTCAATATAGCATAATAAAGGTCTTCCCCGACAACACTAAGCATTTTGTACCTTATCCTCTGTATAAGCTTTTCCCCAACATCCATCTGCATTTCTATTGCCTCTGGGCTCGGCCTTATTCTACCCATCTTAAGCAGTAACTTCCACGGCATGAATACTCCTCTATCATACAAAGGAACACCATCCCTCAAGAAAGTATAGATTACAGGATGCGCATCTTTGACACTTTCCCAGAAATCAGTTAATATATAAGTTTGTATATGAAATTGCTTGTCAACACCAGTTATTTTTGCTGCCTCTCCTCCCATTCCATGTATTATTGCACTAAGCTTGTCTTTCAATTCAAGCCTTGACATTTTTTTGACATCTGTATCATCAATAATTATGTACACATCAATATCCCTGCTTTTCTCCCCCCTGAACAAGGATCCAGCAGCAACATAGCTGACAACATACTTCTCAAATTTTCTTATGGCCATTGTTTTATGCACTTCAGAAATTTTCATTGCAGCAAGCATATCTGTAGAATCATGCATTATTGCTGACATTGCTATATACTGCAGTATTTCATATTTTCCATCAAAAAGCATCTCCTTAAGCTCAGATCCAGAAATTATTTGCAATTTTATGTTCTTGTCAACCTCTTCGGCAATCTTTGTAATGCCCTTGCTGAGCCTTGGTGCCTCTTCGCTTATGTTTTTTATCTCATTTTCATTTATTAGAATCAGGACATTTATATTTTCCTTATGCTCTTTATCTGGCGGCAGCAAGGCTATGCCTATAACATACTTTGAAAAATCCTTTAATACCTTCTTTTTAAAGTTTTCAAGCTTTTTCTTAATAGCCTCAAGCTTTTTCTTGACTTCTTCAGGTATTTCAGGAACTTTGATTTCCTTCTCTTCTTCTTTTTCTTCGTACTCTGGCATAATATTACCCGCCCTCTTTCTTATTTAAATGTTTTGTTATTCAGCTATTCAAAAGGTTTTTATAATACTATTTCATGTTTTACAATAAGGGCCTGTGGTCTAGTGGTTATGAGGCTGAATTTAAAAAGTCTAACATACACTTCCCTTACAAAATTTTAAGAAAGGAAGAGGTCCCCAGTTCGAATCTGGGCAGGCCCACTAAATTTTTTATAAAAATAAATTTTGTTTAAATTCTTTAGTGATTAATGAAGATTATTTTATATTTTCAATAATAGATAAATATTTAAATAAAAATATTCAAAAGATTTTGTTGATTAATGACAGAATTTTATGTTCCTGAAAAAGTTTTTTTTACAAATGGCGTAGGTATAGATAAGGACAAATTAACATCCTTTGAGTTGGCATTAAGGGATGCAAAAATATTTTCATATAATTTGATTAAGGTTTCAAGTATTCTTCCACCAAAATGCAAAGAAATAAGCAGGGATGAAGGAATAAAATATTTTCATGAAGGAGAAGAGGTATGCTGCGTCTTATCAGAAAATTCAACAAATGAAAACCACCGGCTTATCGCAGCTTCGATAGGCATTGCAAACCCGCTCGACGAAGCTACCCATGGTTATATAAGTGAATACCATTCATTTGGAGAAAAAGATGAAGATGTCGGGGAATATGCAGAAAAAATAGCAATAGGTATGTTTGCATCTGGAAAAGGGTTCTCATTTGATAAGGATAACTTTGTTTCAGAGAAAAATTCAAGAACATATAAAGTTGGCGACTACACATTAAGAACTAGAAATGTTAAACAATCATCCTTAGGGAAAGAAGGTGTATGGACAACTGTTGTAGCAGCTGCTGTTTTTATCCCTTATGACCCTAAAATAAAAGAGTTAGAAAGTAAACTAAACATCATGGAAAGTAGGCTATCTATTTTAGAAAACTACATATTAATATCTAAAGAAAATAATAAAGAAGACAACCAGCTAGTTTTTACAAAAAATAATTCTATTAAAGTTAGACCATAATGTTTAAAAAGAGTTTTTAGTTCTTTTAGCTTATGCGGTAGTAGTATAGTGGTCAGTATACAACCTTGCCATTTTCAAGCAATAAGGTTGTGACCCGAGTTCGAATCTCGGCTACCGCATTTATTATGATAGATTTCAAGCTTGAATTCAAGAAAAAGTTCTTGGAAAGATATTCAAAACTTACAGATATAAATAAGTTTCTAGAATACTCCCAAAAATTCCTAACAAGATCGATAAGGGTCAATACATTAAAAACTTCTGTAAAAGAGTTAAAGTCAAGATTAGAAAAGGACTGGAAATTAACACAAGTCCCTTGGTGCAAAGAAGGGTTTTGGATAGAGCATAAAACTGAAGATAGAAGAGACATTGGAAACCTGTTGGAGCACAGCTTAGGTTATTTTTATGTTCAAGAAACTGCATCTATGATCCCACCAATAGTATTAAACCCAAAACAAAATACAGCAGTTTTAGATATGGCAGCATCTCCAGGAAGCAAGACAACACAACTCGCAGCTATTATGAAAAATACTGGAATTATAATTGCAAATGATGTTGACTATACAAGATTAAATGCGCTGAGTATAAATTTAGAGAGGTGCGGTGTAAGCAATATTATAATAACCTTAATGCATGGAAGGTCCTTTAAAAGTTTAGAAAATTCTTTTGATTATGTTTTGTTGGATGCTCCCTGTTCTGGTACTGGCACAATAAGGAAATCAGCAAAAACTGCGGAGATATGGAATCCAGATATGATAAAAAGATTGGCTGGAATGCAAAAATTACTGATTGATACAGCCTTTAATTGTTTGAAGAAAAATGGTGTCTTGGTTTATAGCACCTGTAGCCTTGAACCAGAGGAGAATGAGGCTGTTGTAAATTTTTTGATTAATAAATATTCAAATGCTAAATTACAAAAGATAAATTTAAAAATTAAAAAAAGTCCCACTATTTTAAAATTTGAGGGTGATAGTTATTCAAAAGAAATTAAAAAATGTTTAAGAATCTGGCCCCAGGACAATGACACGGATGGATTCTTTGTGGCTAAAATAAAAAAACTTTAATATTTTATGTTGTTCCTCTCTTGCCCCATAATATTTAAAATTTTTTCGTAATTCCTCTCATAGTTTTCATAATCTTTAAAGTTATCTATATCCATTGACAATTCACCAAATGGCATAGGTATTGCTTTGACTCTCAATCGTTCTCCATCTAGACTAAGAGCCCTTGCTGCATAGGCCTCTAAATATTTTATAGATGAGCTTTCAGAATTCTTTAGTTTAGCATAATAAAGCTCAGAGCCATGGTTGTATAGAAATCTGATTCCTATATGCCTGAGATACAATGCAATTGCTCCTAAAGTATCCCACCCCCACTTTTTTCTTAGCGTCCAAAATATCAATCCGCCTAGCTTTGCAGTATTTCTTATTTTCTCCTGCATCCTTATTTTATATACTGCATTAAGAAAGGAGTAGTCAATTTTATGCGGCTTTATCAGGAGCATAGAGCCAGACCTAAACTCAAACTCCCTTGCATGTACATAGCCAACGTGGTAAAATTCCTTAAAATTGTCTATAGAATCTTTTGTAGGCCCTCCATGAAATGCATCATACTCAGCTGTATTGCATTGCCCTAAAAAGTATTTTAAGGAATGACCTCTTGTAAATGGGTGGTCTCCATAAAGAACCAAAACAGGATCTTCTTTTTTATCAACAAGTTCCTTTGCTATCTCAAGATTTTCTGCAAAGTCATTCTTAGATCCAACAATATTAACCTTTCCTTCTAAATTCGCAGCATTATCAATATCCTTTTTCCTGCACACCAAAGTTATATCCCAAATATTATTTTCATATAAAGCATCTATAGAATTTTGCACAATAGGCTTGTCTTTTAATCTGATGAAGTGCTTGTTTATATGGTTTATTCTTTTATTTCCACCAGCCAAAATTAAGGCCTTTAGATTAGAGTTCATCTTCAGGTATACCTTCTTCAAGTACATCTCTTTGGAGATTATTTTTATTAACTAAGTTTCTTAATATTTTTTTCCTCCCCTTTTCACAAAGTAGAATTAATTTATTTCTTAACTCTAACGGATCTTTATCTATAAAGTCGCATATGTACTTAAATGACATTGGTTCAGTACTATTTGAAAATATCCAAGCACATGCATTATTAAAATATCCATCTTTACCATTATTTTTGTAGTATAAACAATAATCTTCCAATGCTTTATTAATAATTGAATAAATTAATTTATATTCACCTATGTTTTTATACCAATCATTGCTTTGTGAAGTTATCGTTAGTCCATTCACCACCAAAATTCTATTTATCCTATCTGAATTTTCATTCTTTGTTACCATTTTAGAATTAATAATCTTTCATATGATATATATAAATCTTTTGTTTGTTTTCCTTTCAAAACCTTTATAAATATTTGAATAATTTTCTCGGACAATGAAAAAAATCAATTATATCTTTTTAGCTTTAACCTTATCCATTCTTTTTCTAAGCGGATGTGCAGAACAGCAAAATGAAATCCAAAATATAAAAGGTATAACTCTGTCACCAAAAAGCTTTCAGCAGGATGATTTTAAGGAATTTTTTGAGAATGCCAAGCTTACAGGAAACATAATAACCTGGTCAGGAGATTGGAATGAGCTTTCAAATATAGAAAAAGGGGGTCCTGCTGTTGTTTCATCTTTAGCATTAGTCTACAAATATACACCAATAATAATCACTCAATTTTTCACCCAAAATTCAGGCCAGCTCTTAAGGCCATTGAATGAAGATACAAAACAAAATTACAAAAACTACCTTATCCAATTTGTTAAAAAATATAAGCCAAAATACATTGGTTTGGGCATTGAGGTAAATATGCTTTCAGAAAAATCACCGCAGGACTTTAACAGCTTTGTTGAACTATACAATGAAGCTTATGATGAAATTAAGAAAGCATCTCCTGATACTAAGGTTTTCACTGTATTCCAATTAGAAAAAATGAAGGGTCTTAATGGTGGTTTGTTTGGTGGAACTAACAATCCCGACAAAGCCCAGTGGGACCTTCTTAAGAAATTTTCCAAGTCAGATATCATAGCATTTACAACTTACCCCGGGCTTATTTATAAAAATCCTTCAGAAATTCCACAGGATTATTATACAGAAATAAAATTTTATACACAAAAGCCAATCTCATTTACAGAAATCGGATGGTACAGCTCAAATGCAATACAAGGTTGGGAAAGCAGCGAATCAGAACAGGCAGAATTTATCACAACCTTCTTCAGCCTGACAAAAGATTTAAACAAAGAGTTCAGCATATGGAGCTTTATGTATGACCAAAATGTTATAGAGCCTTTTAATTCTATGGGTCTTATAACCAAAGATGGGAGTTTTAAGCAAGCATGGGATATATGGGTTAAGTCCTGAATAACTAAATTCTAAAATATAATTAATTGCCCCCTGCGAGATTTGAACTCGCGTCAGAGCCTCGAAAGGGTTTTAGTGTATTCCTACAACTCTATCCTTGACCGGGCTAGACGAAGGGGGCATAAACACTTGAGAAATTCTATATTTTTAAAGTTAACTAAATGTGGGTCCGACCGGATTTGAACCGGTGACCTACTGCTCTCTTAGATGTAGCCTGATTTGTCATATAAGACAGTTGCTCTAACCAGGCTGAGCTACGGACCCGATAAAAATTAATAGACTGGCTATTTAAAAATCTTTTCAATAACAAAAAGAAAAGTTATTTAAGTGCAATTAAAGTGATTATCCTATATTAAGGAGGCAATCGCTATGTTAATTGGTTTGGTCGGCAAGCCTAGTTCAGGAAAATCAACATTTTTCAAGGCATGCACATTGGCAGAAGTAGCAATATCTCAAGTTCCATTTACAACAATTAAGCCTAACCATGGCGTTGGTTTTGTCAGAGTAGATTGCATTGATAAGGAGTTTAATGTAAGATGCAATCCAAGATTTGGCTACTGCATAAATAATACAAGATTTGTTCCTGTAGATATGATGGATGTTGCTGGTTTGGTCCCAGGAGCACATGAAGGTAAAGGACTAGGCAATCAGTTTTTAGATGATTTAAGGCAGGCAGATGTTTTAATCCATATTGTAGATGCATCAGGAAGCACAAATGAAAAAGGGGAGCTCGTAAAGCCTTTAAGCTATGACCCTTGCAAGGATGTAAAATTCCTTGAGCATGAATTGGACATGTGGTATTTTCAGATTATGAAAAAGGGCTGGGAAAAATTTGCAAGGACTGTTCAACAGGAGAATCAAAATATCAAGAAAGCCTTGGCAAAGCAGCTTTCAGGATTAAAAGTTACAGAAATAATAGTTGAAGAAAGCATAAAAAAATTAAAATTGCTTCATCACCCTATAGACTGGACCGATGATGATTTAAAAAATTTAGCAATTGAATTAAGAAAAAAAACAAAGCCAATGATAATTGCTGCAAACAAAATAGATATTGAAGGTGCAAAATTAAATTTAGATAGACTTCAACAGGAATTTAAGGATTATAATATTATTCCTTGCTCTGCTGAATCTGAGTTAGCTCTTAGAGAAGCAGCCAAAAAAAGTTTAATAAAATACATTCCTGGCCAAAGCAATTTTGAGCTCATAGGAAACTTAAATGATAAGCAAAAAAATGCATTGGAATACATAAAGAAAAACGTCTTAGGTGTTTATGGAAATTCAGGCATTCAGGAAATCTTGGATTTTGCCGTCTTTAAGTTACTTAAGTACATAGCAATATTCCCTGGCGGTGTCAACAAATTGCAGGATTCTGAAGGAAAGGTATTGCCAGATTGCTTCTTAATGCCCGAAAATTCAACAACTCTAGACTTTGCTTTCAAGATACACACAGATATAGGTAATAATTTTGTTAAGGCCATTGATGTTAAGAGAAAAATGCCTGTCGGAAAAGATTACAAGCTTAAGCACAGGGATGTAATAGAAATTATGACTTAAGAAAATCAGGAACAGGATATTTTTCAAATTCTTTTAGTAAAGGTTTTCCGTAAATAATTCTTGAGAATGCCTCTGCCTCCATCTTTGCTCCAGTTAATGCATTATGCGGTCTTGGCTCACTGGGCATTCCTACATAATTTAAGGTCTTGTCCGTATTTAGTTTGTCTGGGGGATTTAACTTTCTTTTAAGATAATTTATATAACATAAGGAATGCAAATCTACAGTTCTATAACCAAATACCCATTTTATTCCATACCTTTCTGCAGAAGCCTTTAAAAAATCTCTGTCAAAATTAGGGTTTTCTCCAGCTATTATTTTATTTTTAATATTGTCTGTCCATCCCCAAAATTTTTTTATTGCTTCTTCTAGTGTCTTTTTGTTGAAGTTTCTAGTTTCTTCTTCAGAGAAACCATTAATATTTAATGCTTCTTCTGTTGTTTCCGCTCCTTCCCATATTCTGCATTCATCATAAAATTGATTTTCCGGGTTATAAAAGCTTACTGCGCCAATACTTACAATAGAATGTTTCTTTGGGTCAATGCCTGTTGTTTCAACATCAACTACAATCATACTCCATCACCTAATTCCAAAGTTTAAATATTTGATTATGCTCTGAAATATAGATTAAATAGTTCTCTGGTGCATTAAAGGTTGATAAAACCTCAAAAAAATTTACCTTGCCATTTCAATCAACTCCAACCACCGATTAGGTGATTTAAATTTTAATTCAGGAATAGCCAACTCGGAAGGGCTTTTACCATTCAAAGCTCCATGCTTATCTACAAAATTATAAAATATTTGCATACCTTTGAATAAAGCATAAGCACTTTCAACAGAGCCATGTAATCCTCTAAAGTTTTGACTTCTTTGTCTGATTGAGTTATGCAATCTTTCAACCCAAATGTTAAATCCCTCGCCTTTTAATTGTGTCTTAACTCTATGTTCTATTTTGTAATCTTTTATTGTATTATTATATCCCCAAGTTTTCTTAACAATATTATCATAAGCAGTTAAGCCATCTGTTTGGATTATTTTAACATTAACCGATTTATCCTTAACTCCTAATAAAACTTTTTTCAGCTCTTCTTTACTTCTTTCTTTAGCAAAATTAGAGCCAACAAGAAAACGAGTTTTTACATCTATTCCATTAATTAACCAATTCTTATCAATCCCTAATTTTTTCTTATGGGATTTTCGTCTGTGAAATTCCATCTCATCAACTTCTACATAAGAACCTGTTTGAAGTTTTAGGTTATCTGTATAATTAGCAATTTGTAAAGAGTATTTTCTAATCCATCTTAAAATAGTGGAATGGTCAGAGTTATGAGGAAAGAACGCTTTAAAGTGTTCTTGCACTCCTCTTGTAGATAAACCTCTATAAAACAAATCTAAAGCACAGGTTATCTTTTCTGGTGTATTTCTCATCTTGCTGAATATATCATTTACAAAAGTTTCAGAGCAGGACTTACATTTATATCGTTGAACTTTACCTCTATTCTCTGTTTTTCTCTTTCCCCATTTGATTACTTCTTTGCTCTTACACTTCAGACATAAAATTTCTTGTTTCATTTTAATTACTTTATTAGGTATAGTTTATATAAGTAAGTAAGGTATATAAATGTTTCGGTAGTAAAGTTATTACTAAATAGGTATTACTCATAAAAGTAAGATTTATAAATACTAAATTATTAAATGGGTGTATGGCAGAGATTATAATCAAACAAAAAGGATATAAATGTGAAAGATGCGGCCATGAATGGGCTCCCAGAAATAAAGAAGAAACCCCCTTAATTTGCCCAAAATGTAAAAGTCCTTATTGGAATAGGCCCAAAAAGAATGACAAATAAAATGGAAACAAAACATGTAAAAATAAAAAACAAAGCAATAGAATTACTAGAAAAGAATCCGAATGGTATAAGATACTCTGAATTGGTTAGAATGATATCAAAGGAATTTCCAGAAATTCCAATCAATACCATCCGTGGCGCGGTATGGGATCTTGACCGCCAATTATCTGATAGAGTATACAAACCTGCGAGGGGTATTTTTCGACTTATAAAATTTAAAGATATTGAGATTAAGGAAGAGAAAAAGGAAATACTTGCAGAACCTACAAAATTTAAAGAAGAATCATTTTACAAACCATTTACAGATTGGTTAGTAAATGAAACAGAGGAGGCCACAAAAGCCATCCCACTCGGAGGAAATAAATTTAAAGATAAATGGGGGACACCAGATGTTATTGGTATAAGAGAATCAAGAAAAAGTGATATAATAAAAATACCAACAGAAATTATTTCAGCTGAAATCAAAACAGATTCTACAAATCTTATAACTGCATTCGGGCAAGCTTGTTCTTATAGACTTTTTTCACATTCTGTGTATTTAGTTATTCCTAAACAAAGTTCTGAAACAGATATATTAAGATTAGATGCATTAAGTTTAATTTTTGGAATAGGATTAGTCCTATTTGATTTATCTAATAAAGAAGATCCTAATTTCGAAATTAGAGTTAGACCAATCAAACACAATCCAGACATTTTTTATACAAATGAATACTTAAAATTAATAGAAAAAGAATTATTTGGATGAACTAAAATGGTGGATAAAAAATTAGATATAAATTATAAGAAAACTTGTGATTGTGGTAGGACCCATATTAATTGTTTAAATGCAAAAGAATGGTTAAAAAACCAGGTTGCTCTTTGGGAATTTTATTATGAAAATAGAGATATAAGAGATAAAGATATTCACCCAGCAGTTTTCCCAATAGCTCTCCCAAAAAAATGTATAGAATTATTTACACATAAGGGAGAATTAGTATTAGACCCCTTTGCAGGAGTTGGAACAACACTAATCGCAGCAAAAGATACTGGAAGAAATGCTGTCGGATTTGATTTAAATGAAAAGTATATAGATTTTACTAAAAAAAGATTATCTCAACAAAAATTGAGTGACAATACAAAACAAATCATAATATGTGATGACTCGATAAACATCCCTGATTATTTAGATGAGAACACTATTTCGCTATGCGTTACTTCTCCACCTTATGCTAATATGTTAAATAGGCCAAGATTAAATAAAAGTTTGATGGGAAAATCAAGATATAATGACCAATATAAAAAAGTCCAGCAATATTCAGATAATCCTAGAGATTTAGGAACTATGGAACCTAAAAAATATGCTGAAGAATTAGGAAAAATTTACAAGAAAATATTACCTTTATTAAAACCAAAGGCTCATTGCATTATAAATATAACCGATTTATGGTGGGAAAATAAGAGGATACCCCTCCATATTTATGTAATTGAAGCTATGGAAAAAGTAGGATATGAATTAAGAAATACTATAATATGGGATAGAAGGAATTTAGTTAATGGAGCGGGGATATTTGGATGGCCAAGTAATTATATCACTTTAGGAACGACATTTGAATACATCTTAGATTTTTGGAAACCTAATTAAAAATAATTATTTTTTTAAATTTCAGATATCTTAAAAACATGATTTATTCTATTTTTTCTTATTCTAAAACCAGAACCATGATCATGAGTTTTGCCTTTGTTTTTCCCAGTTCTATAAACTCCAATTCTAATATCATAAAAAATATCCCCTTCTTTAATTGCTTTTAGAAATCTATCAAAAGTTAATCCTGTTAATAATATTGCTTTTTCAAAATGGAAAAATTCTTTTCCGTTTGCTTTTCTAATTTTAGCTGTAACAAAAGCTATATTTTTACATTTTTTCTCTATGATTTGCTTTAAATCTTCAAAAGTATAATAACAAACAAAATCTATAATGGTATCATTTCCCAAATCTTTAATTAAGATATATATCCTTTTTTCATTCTCATTTATATCTAATTTAAAACCATATTTTCCAAGAAAAGTATTAAATTTATCTCCAGGAATGGTGGTATGTAATATCTTTGAACCTTTTTCATTTTTGCCAAATTTTAACCTTAGTGATGTATTAGCTTCGGAAGGGTGAGAAGGGGACTTTGTAAATAAAGTTATCATGCTTTGAGAAAGCTCCCTTGAGGATTTTAATTCTAATTCATTTAGATAATCTACTTCTTGTTTATTATTCTCAACTATATTGAGTAAATCCTCAAAAGTTTTACCTATCCCCGTATTATGCGTCCTATGAGATTCGATAAAACCGGCCTTTCTTACCTTCTCAAAATCTTCCTTGAATTTTTGTAATATTTCAACCATTTTTGAATTTCTTACTTGTAATAAGATTGAAATATTCTCTTTATAAAAACCTATCGAAAACCAACCGCTAACGCACCAGAGATATTAAATAGCAAATCTTATAAATATGGCAAATTCTCTTTAGTTAAGGAGGTGAAAATGCAAGAAGCACAAAAAACAGGTCCGCCAAAAGAAATTAATCAAATAAGCGAAGTTGTTTGGGAGCTTCCTAAAAGTTATAAGAAAGGAATGCAAGTTCCAGCACGAATTTATGCAACTAAAAAGCTGTTGCAGGAAATGGATGCTGGTGTCTTTGAACAGATAACAAATGTCGCATGCTTGCCAGAAATCCAAAAATATGCAATGTGTATGCCTGATGGACACTGGGGCTATGGATTTCCAATTGGTGGCGTGGCAGCTTTTGACGCTGAGAAAGGAGTAATATCACCTGGCGGTATAGGTTTTGACATAAATTGTGGCATGCGATTGCTCACAACTAATCTTACTATAAAAGAAGTTCAGCCAAAACTGCACTTATTAGTTGACACCCTATTCAAAACAGTCCCGGCAGGTGTTGGCAGCTCTGGCTTTCTTAAAGTAAATAGGCAGCAATTCAAAGAAATAGCTGATCAAGGCTCTTCTTGGGTGATAAAACAAGGTTATGGCTGGGAAGAGGATATTAAAAGAACAGAGAGCAACGGATGTATAAATTGGGCCGATTCTTCAAAAATTTCAGAAAAGGCAATTTCTCGTGGTATCGATCAGCTAGGGACTCTTGGAAGCGGAAATCATTACTTAGAAATACAATTAGCGCACGCAGGTAATATTTATGATGAAAAATTAGCAAAAAAGTTTGGGATATTTCCTGATCAAGTTGTAGTTATGCTGCATTGCGGAAGCCGAGGATTTGGTCATCAAGTTGCAACAGATTATCTTAAAACATTTTTAGACGTTATGCCAAAGTATGGATTAAAGGTCTTGGATAGGGAACTTTCCTGTGCACCATTCCAAAGCAAAGAAGGCCAGGATTATTACAGGGCTATGGCGTGTGCAGCTAACATGGCATTTGCAAACAGGCAGGTTATTTTGCACAGGGTCAGGGAAGCCTTTGAAAAGGTATTTAATAAAAAGGCAGAAGAAATGGATATGCATTTGGTCTATGATGTTGCCCACAATATTGCAAAATTAGAAGAGCATAAAATAGATAACAAAAAAGTAAAATTAGTTGTTCATAGAAAAGGAGCTACAAGATGCTTTGGCCCGGCTCATCCAGAATTGCCTAAGATTTATCAAGAAACAGGCCAACCGGTTATTGTTGGTGGCTCGATGGAAACAGGCTCATTTTTATGTGTTGGAACAAAAAAAGCTGAAGAGGAAACTTTTGGGTCGACAATGCATGGATCTGGAAGGACTATGTCAAGAACAAAAGCAAAGCATATGGTGAGAGGCCAGGAATTGCAGAAAGAAATGGAAAAGCACGGAATTTATGTCAAATCTGTTTCTATGTCTGGATTGGCAGAAGAGGCAGGAATGGCTTACAAATCAATAAATGAAGTTGTGGATACGATGGAGCTTGCAGGGATTTCTAAGAAGGTCGCTCTTCTATCTCCAATCGGCAATGTTAAAGGTTAGCTTTTGCAAATCCTTAAACTATGCTTTAAAAAACCGAAATCTTTAAAATATATATCAACCATTTAAAAACTATGAAAATAAAGGTTTTTGACTTTGTAGCAAAAATGTTTTCTAAGTTGTTCAAGCATAGAAGGCAGCTAAAATTAGGATTATATGGGCCGGTTAATTCAGGAAAATCTACGCTGGCAAACAGGATATGCAAGGACTGGCTTGATGAAGAAATGTCCATTGTGTCAAGAATCCCTCACGAAACCAGGGAAATAATAGCCAAGGAAAATGTAAAAATAAAGTCAGATGGAAAAGAGCTTATATTCAACTTAGTGGACACGCCAGGAATAGCAACAAAAATAGATTTTGAAGACTTTTTAAAATTCAAAATGAAGGCTGCAGAAGCAAAGAAAAGGGCCAAGGAAGCAACAAAAGGCGTTATAGAAGCAATAAAATGGCTTGACAATATGGACTGCGTTGTAATTGTCCTTGATGCAACAAAAGATCCATATAACCAGGTTAACTTGACAATAATAGGAAATCTTGCTGCAAGAAATGTCCCCTTTATAATAGTCGGAAATAAGATCGATTTAAGAAAAGCCAATATAAAAAAGATTGAATCAGCATTCCCACAGTATGAGGTAATTGGCGTATCAGCAGAAAAGGGCCACAATATGGGGGATTTTTATGAGTCTGTGTTAAGGCTGGTGAAGTAAAATGATAACATTACAATTCATTCCAAACCGGGAATTAGCATCCCTTTCCCAAGATACTAAAATAAAAAAAATAATCAGCTTGGTGAAGGAAGAAAAGATTTTGCTTGTTGAAGGAAAACTTACTTCAGAGGAAGAATCCACCTTGATTAAGAGAACAATGGAGCAGATAACAAAGAGGTTTAAAGGCATAGAGATAGCCACTTATTACCATGAGCCGAAAAATATCCAGTTTATAGAAAAGTTCAGGAAAACAATTGCCCAGTTTATTTTGGGTTATGAGCATGGCTTTACTATTATAGGCCCAGCAAGCCTTGTCAGGGAAATAAAGAAGGACCCAAACAAAGTTGAATTGTTTATGAAAAGTAAGAGAAGATAATTTTCAAATATTCAAAAGAGGTTAAAAAGTGCCACATCAATGCGTTAGATGCAATACCTTTTATCAGGATGGTAGCGCAGAGTTACTAAAAGGTTGTCCTAATTGCCATGGAAAACTTTTCTTTTTTGTAAAGCAGGAGCATATAGATGAAGCTAAAAATTTAACAATCAACCTGACAAAAAGGGAAAAGCAGCAGATAGAAAAGGACATATTTGACATTGCTGGCTCTGAAATAGACAAAACCAAGCCAGTTGTTCTCGACCTTGAGTCCATACGAGTCTTAAAGCCCGGGCAATACGAATTGGACATAGTGAAATTATTGCAGAAATATCCATTAATCTACCGTCTAGAGGAAGGCAAGTATGTTATAGACCTTGTAGCATCATTTAAAAAGGAAAATGAGAAGTGACCTAAAGCAGAATATACTTGAAGTTCTTAGGGATAGTTTCAAGGCTATTAACAAAAATGACATTGTTGCCTTAAAGGAATTAAGCAACCACATAATTCACAAGGCATCTACGCTTCAGGATGAGTATTCAACAAGCATAGCAGTGATTAGTTATGCCTTATCCAAAATTTTTGAAAGAGCACACTACAGGGATTACAAGGACTGGAATAAGTTCTACAATACCTGCATGACTAATTTAAAAAATGCAATTGTCTATCTAGAAAAGAACGATACACAAGAATATGAAGCCTCTATTAAGAACATATTTAATGTAATAGACAGACTTAGCTCTAATCTAAAAAGATATACCCAAGAAGTAATAGAAAAGGCAAGGATACACAGGGCATCAAGAATACACGAGCATGGAATTTCTGTAGAAAGGACAGCAAAGCTTCTCGGGATAAGTCAATGGGAATTAATGGAATACATAGGAAAAACAGGGATTTCCGATACAGAATTAAGCATAACAAAAACCGTAGCAGACAGGTTAAAATTTACAAGGAGTATATTTAAATGAAGTCTTTGGTATTTGACACCTCAAGCATAATAAGCATAGCAACAAATGAGCTTATACCAGTTCTCAAATTGCTTAAAGAAAAATTTAATGGAGATTTTTTAATTTCAAGCTATGTTAAAAGGGAAATAATCGATTACCCCCTAACAACAAAAAAATTTAAGCTTGAAGCTATATTGATTATGGATTGCCTGAATAATAACTACCTCAAGTTAAATGACGATCCAGCTGTAGCAAAAAAGGCCATTGAGCTGCTTGAGACAGCCAATACAATATTTAAGACGCACTTAGATTACATAAAAATACTTGACCTTGCCGAAGTTGAGGCTTTAGTTCTTGCAGCCTCAAAAAATTCAGATGCCTATGTTGTTGATGAAAGGACAATGAGGCTTTTAATAGAAAACCCGGACCAGCTGCAAAGATTATTGGAGACTAAGCTTCACACAAAAATAACAATGGACAGGGAAAACCTTGCTAAATTCATAAAAGAAACTGGAAATGTCAAAATAATAAGGTCCACAGAGCTTATGGTTATAGCCTATGAGCTTGGCCTTTTCAATTCTTATATTTCAAAAACAGGAACAATAGACAAAAAATTAAGGTCACCGTTATTGGAAGGATTGCTGTGGGGGCTTAAGCTTCATGGCTGCAGCATATCTGAAGAAGAAATAAATGAAGTTATGAAATTTGAAAAGCCCTAATCCACTTTACATTCCTTTAAAAATTTAGAATATTCGTTTAACCTTGAAATAAAGTCCCTTCTTCCTAATCTTTTAGCATAATTATCAAGGAAATTAAAGCCGAGATTGATAACTATACCAATTACTCCACCGACAGCAATATATTTTATTACCTCTTCAAGGGCTAGCTCATTCATTTTTAGCTAACCTCTCCAACCAATTTGAATCACTTAATACAAAGTCTGATGGAACATATGGAAAATCACCAACTGCATAGCCACTCTCATTTCCCCTGCTTATTTTTTTGATTTTATCTATTTTATGGCCTATTAAATATAATTCTATTCTTCCAATTAAATCTTTAATGTAATTTACCATAAATAAACAATAATCTTCTCATTTATATACTTTTCTATTTGTATCTTCGTATTAGTAGTAACAAACAAAAGCTTTATATATTAGTTAATGTCTTTTCTATCAACATGGCATTTTTTAAAAATCTTATAAGAGAAAAACCAGATCAACAAAAATTAAGCGAAGAGGCTGAAGAAGTATATAGCCTAATGATGAATGCTGAATCCTCTTCTTTAGCAGAATGCACTTCTTATCTAAAAAAAGCTAAGGAACTTATGGACGATTCTTTTCAAAAGGGCATTTACGAGCAAGAGGATATTCAAAAGATACTTGCTAAAAAATTACTTGAGCAAATGAAGTTAGATACCCCAATTAAAGAAAGTTTAGAAGAGCTTCTCTTTATCTATGGAGAAACTATGAATGGTTTAGTTGATAAGATTAAGGTTAAGGATTATTGCTTTGAATATTTCTCTAAGTTTTCTAAAGCCAAAATAAGAAATCTTTTAGATATTTTACAAAAAGAAAATTTTGATTTGGAGATGTTTGATCATTATAGACTCCATTACGAGCTTCTGAAAACAAGATTAAAAGAAATTGGGGTTGAAGAGCCAGAAATAGAAATTGGCAACGGAAAGATATTAAGCGATGAGGCGTTTTATGTTCTTTCTATTAGGAATCTTAATGCTCATTTAAAGGGCAAGACAAATCGGGAAGCAAGGGATTTTATTGACAAATTAACTGGGAAAATTCAAGACAGATTTTATGAAAAACTTGAAATATATGCTCAGCAAAGCAATAAAGAGATGTTTGAAAAATACTATCAGGCCTTGCTTAGATTTACAAAAGAATTTTCCAATATTTTAGAGGAAGATGAAACAGAAATTCAAAATATATACAATAATTTTACAAAACAGTATTTTAATCAAACAGCTACATAAGGCAATATTTATATATTCAAACTTTAATCAAAATCAATTTGAAAAATGAAAGCCAATATACTGAAAATAGCAAGAACAGGCAAAAATACAAAAAAGCCGTATGAGCTATTTAAGCAAGACAAAGAAAATTCTAACGAGCATATGCTAATGTTTTACAAGGAAGGCATAAAATATACGTTTACAGGAATAAGGGACGTTCTTTTGCAGCATTATTTCTTTAAAAATTGCAAAATTATCCTCAAAAAAGATTCTATCCCTGAAAGAGAGTATAATGAATTAGAAAAGATAATCAAGAAAAATGACATGCTCTATGACAACTTTTAAATATTTTTCTGTATTATATAATAAATGACAACTCTAAAAATTTTTAAACATTTGGATAATTATGTTATATGCGATAAAGATGGTATAATATGCAGATTTTCTTCTTTTAATGAACTCTACAACCAGGTTAATGCATATGCAAAAGAAAGAGAATTTAATTTTTTCATAGATAAGAGTATCTCTGCAGAAGAAAAAAGAAGCCTGGACAGGATGATTCTAAAAATTACTGAGATATACTTTGATAAAAAGCCAGATGATGAAACAAGAGTGTTATAATAGTAATATTTAAATAATAACTAAGCACAATTCTTTTTGTGGGGTCATCGTCTAACGGCCAGGATCTTCGCCTCCAGTATAGCTAAAACTGGAGATATGAGCTTTTGGCTATGATATAAGAAAGCGAAGGATTAGGGTTCAAATCCCTATGACCCCAAATTTTTGTTGCCTTTTTCTAAATTTTAAATATAACAATTTATTACTTTATAATAGTTAAAAATAGAAACATTTATATATCACTTCTACTACTTTTTAGTTACAATTGGTACCAAAAATGTTAAGATCTGTTAAGAAAGGCTTGTCAGGACTGCTTATGTTTACTTTGCTTAGTAGCCCAGTTTCTTATGCATTTGCAGGCGAAAAAGCAGATAGCAAACAACAAGAAACTAAAGTATCCCAGCCAATAAACAAAAGGCTTGAATCAAAGAAAAAAGACCTTGAAAGCATACTAAAAACAATTAAAAAATATGAAGTTAGTATATTCAGCGGAGCAATAACCTTCAGCTATGAACATGACAAACTCCATCTTAAGCTAGTCCCTCCATACAAAAATCCAAATGAGCAGGACAAAAGAGTATCGTTTAATTACCAGCTTAAAAATTTATACAATAGTTTTCATAATTTAATATCAGACGGCAGGGAAATTGAAAGCCAGTTTGATAAGTGGTTCTTTGAAGCCCTGTACAATTATGTAAAACAAGAAAGCAAAAAATCAATCCCTAAAAATATGGTAGTTAGGGAAAATTGCTCAAAATTAACATACATCTCAGGAAAGAAAGAGGGCATAGAAGAAGGTACAGAAGAGGGAATCTATTTTCTTAAAGACAAAAATACTAAAGAGAGCTGTGGCTTCCCTGTTTTTTCTGATAGCATAGTTTCTCATGCAGAAAAAAATCCAAATACATTTTTTAAGGATTATAGCAAGGTAATAGGCGATCCAAAAAAAAGTGATCGTAGTTTTGAAGCAATTTTCAGGCCAGGAAGCACTATAACACTCAAGGCTAGTCCTTTGGTAGATATCATTAGCAAACAAAAATTAGAAAGTGTAGTCAGAACCTTTCCACAGCCAACTCCAGAAGAAAAGGAAGCACCATCCTTTATTCCAGTAGAGCCATTGCCAGAAGAAAAACAGAAGGAATATCCAGTGCAGCCTTCAGAAAAAATAACCGAAGAAACTCCAATGGAAAAAGAAGAAACAGATAATCCCCCTGAAATAAAAAGCATAAAAATAGCAAGGGGATGTCCAAGAGAAAATGAAAGAATAAATGTTGGAGTTGTAGTTGTCGATGAAGAAAGGGATAACTTGTATGCTGGATTGTCCTTGAGTATAGGAAACTTAGATAATTTCAATAAATTTGTTGGCCAGCCAGAAACACATAATTTTGATATCATTGATGTAAGATTCCCGCAAAACTATAAAGAGCTTAATGTTTTGTTTAAATCAAAAAATCCTCTTAAGAAAATATCTGACTTGGAAAATGACATTGTAATGGAAGCGTATGCAATAGAATCTAAAAACCCAGAAAAGAACAATAAAAAAACTGAGATATTATACAATCCATTTAAAGAATGCAAGGGTATCAAAGGTGTAAAACCAGAATTACCTAAAGAACAATTATCACAAGAAGAAAAACAAAAAGAATTAGTTGCTGTAGAAGTACCAAAAGGGCCACAACCTGCAGAACAAGAGAAACCTAAATCAGATTACGTAGCTGTTGAACTTCCAACTGAAAAACCTGCTCCAACTAAGGAAGAATCTGAACCTAGTGTGAAATATGGGCCATTAACTCCAGATTCAGAAAAAACTAAAGAGCCAAAGCCAAAAAAACAAGCTCAAGACATACCAGTAACTCAACCATCTGATG
The DNA here is from genome assembly GCA_040753775.1 of Nanobdellota archaeon. Lineage (GTDB taxonomy): Archaea > Nanobdellota > Nanobdellia > SCGC-AAA011-G17 > JAFCDX01 > JBFMDT01. The sequence continues at coordinate 66,714 of JBFMDT010000002.1, forward strand.
GAAAAACCAAAGAAGGGAAAAAAGAATCTGAAAAAAGAGCAGAGAAGAAAGATAAAGGCGTTTATAGGCCATATATAAGTACTTTGGAGATAGGGAATGTAGCTAAAAATATTTATGAAATCTATTCGCAACCAATAGGCCTTAATGTGGATTCAAGAATAAATCTTAACTTATTTGGTGTAAATGCAAAAGAGAGCTTGAGGTTGGGAAGATTTTACGAATCAGTTAGTTTTACTTATTTAGACGGGAACAAAGCAAGCCTGCATGGAAAAACATCTAATCCAGCGAGCAGGCTGAATGGAACTTTTAATGCAATAGAAAAGGAGCTAAATGCAGAAGCAAGACTTTTGTTGTATAATAAAAATAACATAACCGTCTCTCCAGGAATGCAATACAACACTCTGGAATCAAGAACAAATGGCAATGCAGCTCTTGACATAGGTGGTGAAGCCTCTTTATCAAACAAGACAATAGACACAATCTACTCAGCTGGCTTGGATGTACTATCTAAAGGCAAGCCCGGTTATAGCATTGGATTTGATGTATCTTATAAAAAGCAAAATAACAGGAATGGCCTGGATTTAGAGGGCCCTGCATATAAGATTAAGCTAGGCTCACAGGGAGAAATTGGAAAACTCTACCTTGACTTTGGCGGATACGTTGAACTTGCAAACCTGGGCTTCACGGACTTCAAAAGGACAGACAATATATATGATCTGCATACAAGTGCAAGCTACAGCCCAAGCAAGCATTTGGAACTTGGAGTAAAATATGGGCTTATTGCTGGAAATTCCAAGCAAAAGTATAGTGATAAAACTCAGTTCAAAACAAAAACAATAGAAAATTCAGGAGGCATTTTTTTAAAAATAAAGTAAAATGAAGCTCAAAAATATAATCTCGGTGTTGATCCTTCTTGTACTATCTGTTAACGTAGCAAATGCCTTTGATTTTACCCTTCCAGATTCAGACAACGATGGAATAGCAGACATTTATGATAACTGCCCAAATAATTTTAATCCGGACCAATCTGATTTGGACAGCGACGGCATTGGTGATGTATGCGATAGCAACACTTATTTTCCAACATTAAATATCCCTGACCAGACAGTATATGAAGACACGCAACCAACATGGCAATTAGATTTATGGCAATACACAACTGATCAAGATACTCCACTTTCAGGAATAAGCTATTCTATTGTATCTCAACCAAACCCTGGATTGATAACAGTTTCCTTAAGCAGCGGGAGATACATTATACCAAGCATGCCTTCTCTTAACCAGAATGGATTTTCAGATGTAACTGTACAGGCATTTGATGGCCAGCACTATACAACAGATACATTCAGGATTAATGTTCTTCCTGTTAATGATGCTCCTGCAGCAGATGCAGGCAATTCGCAGCAAACAGCATGCATTTTTGATTTAGTTTCATTTGATGCCTCAGCAAGCTACGACATAGATAGTCCAATAACAAATTACAATTGGGACTTTGGAGATGGAGCAACTGGAAATGGCATAACCATAACTCACCCTTATTCAAGCAATGGTATTTACACAGTAACATTGACAGTAACAGATTCAGGCGGATTAACTGATACCGATGTTATTCAAGTTACAATAGGTGGTGGAAGCTGCCCTGTACCTCAGCCTCCAGTAGCAGATGCAGGTCCAGACCAAAATGCTAATATTAATGACTTGGTTAATTTTGATGCCTCAGCAAGCTATGATATAGATGGAACTATTATAAGTTATGTCTGGGACTTTGGCAATGGAAATTCAGCAGCAGGAATCACAGCTTCTCATTCATATGCATCTCCTGGAACTTACACAGTAACATTGACAGTGATGGACAATGATGGCTTAACAGATACAGATACAGCAGCAGTGAACATAGGCTTGATGGGCATGCTTGAAGGCGGACAAAAAGACCAGTTTTTTACTATAGCAGGCACAAGGGCAGATACATTCAAACTTGCTCCAAGAGACGACTTAGTATTATATATAGAGATAAGAAATATAGGTCACTTGGATGAAGACAACATAGTTTTGTCAGCGTCAATAAAGGATCTTAACCTTGAAACAAAGTTATCACCCTTTAGTTTATCGTCTCAAGATAGTGTTTGGAAAATAATAAGCTTTACTATTCCAGAAAATGCCAAAGGCGAATACATAGTAAAAATAAGCGCAGAAAATGACAGGCATAAAGATGAAAAATACATAACAATTGACATAAGGCAAAATGCAGTATTTAAAATAGTAAAAGACATTGCAACTCAAGATGATACAAATAATGCTGTTTCAATGACAAGTTTGCTGGCAATAATATTAACTTCAATTGCATTTATCATGTTTTTTGCTTTAATAATCAAGAAATTAGTGGGGGGATTAATGGAATGAAAGCATATTTTTTGCTACCGATAAGTTTATATATTAGTTCTCACCACAAAATAACAACAAAATACAATTCATAAGGGGGATTAAAGAATGAAACAATTCAAATTTATAAGTGCAATATTACTTTTACTTGTTAGTGTAGTTGCTGTTACTGCAGCTGACTATCAAATAGACCAAGTAAGTGTTGATGATGTTAACATTCTTCAAAATGGAAATGCTGTTTTTATGGAAAGAGGCCAAAGTGCTACAGTAGAAGTTTGGCTTTCAGGAGTTAATAATTCTGGTTCAAGCTCTGTTGATAATGTCAGGGTAAGGGCATGGATTGGCGGTTATGAATATGGCGATCTTACTGCAACATCAGACATATTTGAGGTAGAGCCAGGCGTGTCTTATAAAAAGGTGTTAAACTTAGATATTCCAGAGGATATAGATGCTTCCAAGACATATACCTTGCATGTTGAAGTCTTTGATGATGTCGATAGCATAGAAAATGTATATAATATGAGGGTGCAGGAGGCAAGGCATTATATAGAAATACAGGATGTTCTTTTCACTCCAAATGACCTTACAGTAGAGGCTGGAAAAAACCTATTTGCAACAATAAGAATAGAGAACATAGGAGACAAGAAGGAAGAGGATATTAAGGTAAAGCTTAGCATTCCAAAACTAGGCTTGTCAACAAGAACCTATGTTGATGAACTGGTTGCACATGAGGTTGATAATACAAATGAAGAGGATTCAGCTTCAAGCAATGAATTATACTTGAGAATACCTGAAAGCACAAAGGCTGGAAATTATGATGTTGTTGTTCAGGTTGAATTTAACAACGGTCATTCTGTTGTAGAGCAGTCTTTTGTCTTGAATGTTCTTGGTGCTGTTTTAAAAGTCGAGCCAACAGCAATGGTTACAATAGACACCTCAACAAGGCAGCTAACTCATGGTTCAAGCTCAATATACAAGCTTTCATTTGCAAACCTTGAAGACAAGCAAAAGAGCTACACTTTGGAGATTTCAGGAGTAGAGCAATGGGCAACTGTTAGCTCAGACCCAGCAGTTATAAATGTTAATCCAGACTCAACAAGCGATGCCTATGTTTACTTAGCTGTTAACGAAGATGCTTCTCCTGGATTGCACATGTTTACAGTAAAAATAAAGTCAGGAGATGAGGTTGTAAAGGAAATAAATCTTGGCGCAGATGTAGTTGCAGCAAAGAAAACAAGTGCATGGGATGTAATAAAAAAGGTAATTTTAGTGATATTCATCTTGCTATTGGTTGTATTGGTTATATTGGGAATAATAATAGGCATAAAGAAATTCAAGAAAGACGAAACAGAAGAGCCAGGGGTAACAGAAGCAGAGAGCTATTATTTTTATCCTAATCAATAAGCTTTACTTTTTCTTATTTTTATCTTAATTAACTAGAATACTAAAATAATAAGTTATAGCCTATTCATTATCATCATCCACAACAGGCCATTTAGATATTTCTTTTATTGCCCTAAGTTATAGCTGGTCCATTTCTTTCCCAAAATGTTCCATGTTGCAATTGACCTTCCAATGCCTTATACTTTATAAACATATCAAAGCATCTTATACCCTTATTTTTTTGAACATGCTCTCTTAACCTATCACTTAGTTCAAGAGGGAGGTTTCTTCTTAGTAAAACATAATCTTCTCCTGCCTGTCCACATACTGCATCGCGAAACAAATTTTTATCTTTTTTAAAAATTATATATGCAAGTAAAAAATCATTCTTTTCAATTGCATCTCTAAATTGTTGATAATATTTATAATGCTTGTCCATTTAAAGAGAAATATTTTTTATCTATTTAAACTTTTCCAAAAATAAAAACTTAAACCTTCAAACTTATAATCTTGCTTATTCCATCCTGCATGCTTACGCCGTAAATTTGGTCAGCCTCTGTGATAAGTGCATCATTGTGGCTTATTACAATATACTGTGCATTATTTGAATACTTCTTGATAAGCTTTGAAAGCAGCTCAGAATTAACCTTATCCAATGCAGCATCAACCTCGTCAAACAAATAGAATGATGCTGGGTCATACTCCTGTATCGCAAATATAAAGGCTAGCACTGTCAAGGTCTGCTCCCCCCCGCTTAAGCTGTATATGTCAAGTAGCTTATTTCCAAAAAACTTTACTCTTATATTAAGGCCTGCATTAAATGGTTCTTCTGGATTTTCAAGTTCAAGGTGCGCCTCTCCCTTGGCTGAGAGATTTGAGAATATTTTCTTAAAGTTATTGTTGATTATGTCCAATGTTCTCATAAAAATATCCTTCTTCTTGGATTCAATCTCAGCAATTACATTCAAGACTTCATCTTTTTCAAGCTTCAGTTTATCAGCCTTTTTTAACAATTCTTGGTGCTCTTTCTCTATGCTGTCATAAACATCCAATGCCCTTAGGTTTACGCTCCCAAGGCTTTTTAATGTCCTTTCATATTCCTGTATCTTTACTTTTAATTCATTTAGGGGAGCATTCTTCAGTATCTTGGCATCTTTAAATGGCTCAAGCTCCTTTGCCAGCCCTTCAATCTCAGCAACAACCTTGGCCCTGTTAATGGAAAGCTCGTTAACGCTGTCTTCAATAGATTTCTTGTTTTCCTCTTCTTTTTGTATTCTGTTTTCTGTATTTTGTATTAATTCGTTGTTTTTATTTCTTTTATTGATTAAGTCTCTTGCCTTGCTGTGGAATCTTTTCTCATTATCTTCATCCTCTCTGAGCCTTTTTTCATAATCCCTTACTTTTTCTTCCAATTCCTTAATCTCTCTTTTAAAGTCATTAAGTTCTTTGTTGTGCTGCAAAAGTATTTTTTCTGTCTTTTTTCCCTCAGGTATAAGCATGCTTTCTATCTGTATATCAATCTTGTTTATCTCCGACCTAAGCCCAATCACCCTTTTTTCGTTTTCCATCTTTTTGTTTTCAAGCCTGTATATGTTGTCGCTTAGCTCTTTTATCTCCCTTTCAACCTTTGCTGTATTATCGCTGAATCCTGTGGCAATCCTTCTAAAACCGCCAATCATTGCTCCAGCCTGCTCTATTAAATCACCATCAAGCGTGACCATTCTTGCCTTTCCTATTCCAATCTTCCTAGCTTCTTCTATGTTTTTAACAACAATTGTATTTCCAAAAACAAAAGAAAATGCATTTTTGAACTTGTCATCAAACTTTACAAGGTCTATTGCTAAGCCCCCTGTTTTTTTGGCAAGCTCCCTTAAATTACTGTTTTCCCTTGGCTCTATTTTGTTTAATGGCAAGAATGTAGCTATTCCTAACTTGTTTTCCTTGAGGAATCTAATGCATTTCTCGGCTATCTTGTCATTCTCCACAATAATGCTCTTCATTCTTGAGCCAGCTGCAACCCCTAATGCAAGCTCGTATTTGCTATCAACCTTTCCAAGCTGGCTTATTGTTCCGTAAACTCCATCTTCCTTTAGCTCAAGAATCCTTTTAACAGCAAGATCTCCTGTAAATTCCCTTATGCTCAAATTCCTTACTCTTAGCTTGTTTAGTTCCTCATTCTTTTCTTTTAATTTGCTTATGCTTTCCTTCAGCCTGTTTTCCCCTCCGATAATGCCCTTTATTTCTGCTTCAATGTTTTCCCTTTTTTTCTTTAGTTCTTTAACCCTCTCGTCTATGTCAACAGTCTCATTTTTCAGCTGCTTCTTTCTTGCTTCAATCTTTTCAACCTCATTTCTGCATGTTCCAAGCCTCTCTTTAGTCCTTATCAAATCAGTCCTTGCTATCTCAATCCTTTTTCTTAATTCCAGCTGTTCTTTTTCCCCCTTCTCCTCTACCTCATTGTTAATTTCTTTTATCTCCTCTTTTAATCTTTTTATATCATCCCTAAATTTGTTAATGACAGAGTCAATCTTGTTTATTTTTTCTTTGCAATTATTTATCCTGCCTTCCACTTCCCTTTTCTTATTTTCCCTTTCTTCGATGCATAGATTTATGTAAGTTGCCTTGCTGTCTTTTATCTTTTCTTCAATCTCCTTGTATTTTAATGCCTCGTCCCTTTCCTTTTTCAGCTCCCTTAAATTAGCCTCCCTTTCTGTTAAGATTATTTCTGCTTCCTTCAGCCTTTCACTTACCTTTTCAAGCTCCATCAATGACTTTCTTTTTTTGTCCTCATAAACAGATATTCCAGAAATGTCTTCTATAACCTCCCTTCTTTCAACAGGCTTCATTTCTATGAATCTTACTACGTCTCCCTGCAATACTATATTATGTCCATCCGGGTCTATTTTTGCATGGTTTAATAAATCTAGGATCTGCTCCCTTGTCATAACCTTGTCATTAATCCTGTACGTGCTGACTCCTGTTTGCTTTACAGTTCTTGAAATCTTTATTGGGTTGTCTTTTATTGGAAACTCGCCGTTAGAATTGTCAAAAAATACCTCGACAAATGCCTCTTTATAAGGAGAGCCTTTTTTTCCGCCATTGTATATCAAATGAGAGGCTTTTTCTGCCCTTAACTCCTTTGAAGAACTTTTGCCAAGCACAAAGCATATTGAATCTGTTAAATTCGTCTTACCGCTTCCGTTTGGTCCTAAAATGCAGCTAAAGCCTGCCGGGAATATAAGTTCTGTCAGCTTGGGAAAGGATTTAAATCCCTGCAGCCTTATCTTTTGTATTAGTGTCATTTTACTTTAGTTTCAAGAGTAATTTCTTTGCTTTTAACCCATTCAATTACATCTTTTTTAACAAATCTTATTGAGCTGCAACTTGGGGTTAACTTACAATATGGAATTGGGTTGTCTTTATCTTTCATATATTTTTTTATAGTTCTTTCAGAGATGTTTAGATAAGCAGAAAGCTCCATTAATGTCATAATGTCTTTCATTTTCTTATTAAAACTCTATTTAGGATAATTTAAATAGTTTACGTAGGGCCTTTTATAAAAAGCCTCTGGAGGAAAAACTTTTATTAAAACTCATCTAATTTCTTTTGTGATTTAGCAGTTTTATGGGCTTTATAAGTCATCCAGCTCTTCCTGAATATTTCTGGATATTTGTCAATGTTATGCTTTATGAATTCCTGACAAATAGGATTAGAGGAATAGCCAGAACCGATGGATTCGCCAACAAATTTTTCTATTTTTTTAACTTCTTTTTCCCTTTCAACTTTCGCTATAATGGAAGCAGCTCCAACAGGAATATACTTGTAATCGGCTTTATGCTCAACAATCAATTCAATCTTTTTATTCTTTAATAGATTTAATAAATATTCTCCGTATTTTTTTATGTTTGGGCTTGGGCAGTCTATAATTGCCTTATCTGGTTTTAACTCATTTATTATTTCAGCTTGTTTTAGTGCCTCAAGCCAATTAAGATTTAAGCCATTTTTGCTTTCAACAGCCTTGTCTATCTCTCTTGGCCTTACTTGAACTATCTTTATTTTCTTTGCAATTTTTTTAATCTTCTCTGCTAGTTCTACCCTTTTTTTATGTACTAATAATTTTGAATCTTTTACTCCAAGAGATTTTAATTTAGCTAAATCCCTTTCATCAAACATAGCCCCAACTATAAACATGCTTCCTATGCATGGCCCCCTTCCAGCTTCGTCAATGCCCAAAACCAACATTATTTCTCAATCTCTCCTGCCTTCAGCCTGAATATAATCCATCCATTCAAGGCAAATAAAATAAGTATCCCGCTAATCAAATTAAAAAATCCCCTTATTCCAAAGCTTATCCCTATCAAAATTACAAGCACAGAATAAATAAATGATAAATAAAAATAATTGTTAACTCTTTTTTCTTTCTCGCTTTTGCCTATCTTGAATAAGTAATTTGTGGCAGCGTACCTTATTGACTTGTACAGAATTATAAAAAATAGCGCAACAGCAACAACCACCAACGGATAAGAAAGCAAGTTGGAAAATAACACTCTTTTAGCTAAAATCTGTGCTACAATGCGTGATAAGACTATTAATACAATAACAACTATGAGATATTTTTTAAGAAGCCCCTTTAGTTTTGGCTCAAGCTTGTCCATAAATATATCCTAATAACAATATTTAAATATCTTTTTGTTGATGTTATATTATGGTAGAAGCAAGGCCGATAATAGCCATCTTCAAGTTAATAACAAATCCACTTAGCTATCTAAGATTCATATTCTTCATTTTTGCAGTATATGCATGCTACAGGTCTTATAAAACCTACAAGAAAACAAAGCAAAGCTCAGCCCTTTTCATGTTTTTTTTGGTTCTTTTGTTCACTCTTAATTTGATTTCCCAGGCTTTGGATATAGAGCAGTTCATTATGCTTACAAGGCAATTCAGGTTAAATCTAATATTGTCCTTTTTACCAATCATTACCTTTCTTGCATTTGATTATGTGCAGAGAAAGCGCCATAAGGCAGAATTGCAGCATGAAAAAGTAAGGAACATGTTCAAGCGCTATGTTAATCCATATATCGTTGATGAGTTGGTCAAGAAAGAGGACTTAAAGCTTGAGGGAAAAAGACAGAATGTAAGCGTATTGTTTGTAGATATCCGTGGGTTTACTCCACTTGCTGAAAGGTTAACAGCAGAAAAAGTTGTATCATTGCTTAACAAATATTTCAAGGCTGTTACTAATGCCATATTCAAATACAATGGAACAGTGGATAAATTTATAGGAGATGCAGTTATGGCTTTCTACAATGCTCCTTTGCAGCAGAAAGACCATGCAGACAGGGCAGTAAGGTCAGCAATAGAAATCCAGAAGGAAATTGAAAAATTAAATAAGTTTTTATCAAAGGACAAACTTAAAATTAACATTGGTATAGGAATTAATACAGGAGAGGCAGTTATAGGCAATGTTGGAACAGAGCAGTTTTTGGATTACACAGCAATAGGAGACACAGTTAACACAGCCTCAAGACTGCAGGGAAAGGCAAATGCAAAGGAAATTTTAATATCAGAGTCAACAAGAAAAGCTATTTCTGACAAAACAACAAAAATGAAGGATGTAGGTAATTTTGAGCTGAAGGGAAAGGCTAAGCCAATAAAGGCATACAAGATTATTTATTGAAAACATTTTCCGCTAAACTTAAGCCAGTACTAGGCATAATTGATTTTAGTGCATGCTCAAGGATATCGGGCTTTTTCAGAACCTTGTAAAATTTTAGCAAATAAAAATAAATAGCGCGGGTTGGAGTTTCGACCTTTTAAATCTAAGGTATTTGAACCAACGATCCTCCCGACTTTTGGTTTTCGGGTATCCCTAAAACAGCTATGGGCCTTTCGCACCTTTCCTCAAGATTCGACGAACACTCCTAGTTGAACATCTTACGATTCTGTTCTACCGCGCTGTCCCTTTATACAGGATTACATCTTTTTAAACCTTTTGCTTAATCAATAAATCTGTTATTTCCTTCCAACTATTAACTATTTTTATGTTTGGATTTGGCTCTACATCAATGTTGTAAGGAGTCCTGTAAAAAATGACTAAAACATCACTTTTGATTCCATTTAAGAAATACTTCTCATCTTCTATAAGTATCCCGCAATCGAGCCTTTTGCAAACATCATATTTGCTTCCATTTCTATTTAGGTTTATGAAATTGAGGCTTTTGAATTTACCCCAGAAATGCCGCTTTATCCATTTTTCCGTCTTTTCTCTCATGTAAAAAGTTCTTCCACTAATGATGTGCAACTCATAATGCCTGGATAATTTTTCTATGCCGTCAATAGAGCCTTCCTCTACTTCAATTTCATCAAAATCATCGGAATTAAAAAACGCCCCCAATCTTAGTTCATCAATGTAACCAATTTTAAAATCTCCATAATTATTGATGCAGAATTTCCTGTATTTTTCAATAAACTTAGCCAAGGGGCCATCAATATCAACGCCAATATTTCCATGAAGCATCTAACTATACCTAAGTGTTTGTTTAAATAAATTTATATTCTTGAACCCATACATAAATTTAAAAAGAACCCTAATTAATATATAATATGGTTAGCTGTAAATTTTGCAGTTCAGAAAGCATAGTCAAGAAGGGATTGCGGAAATTGAAAACAGAAAAAAAGCAGGTTTATTTATGTAAAAACTGCAACAAAAAATTTTCAGTTGGCGTAAGCAAAAAGAAATTTGACATTAAAATTATATTAGATTCCCTCTGTGCCTATGCTCAGGGATATAGCTATGAAGATGCTTGCGATTTAATTTCAAGAAAGCATAAGATAATTATTAATAAAAGTTCTATTGAAAGGTGGTCTAGGGAATACGATATGGGTTATTTGGATATAAGGCCAAAGATTATTAAAAAATATGGGTTTAATTTAATAATAGGAAGAATGTTTAAGCATTCAGGATTAATTTACAAATTTAAGTATCACAAAGGAAAATTAAATGAATTCGGCAAATTTTTCGGATTGAAGAAGTTTATCTCTGAATTAAGAAAGGGAATAGATGACGGGTTATTTAATGGAATAAGGTGCTCTGATATCAATCTTAATGTTTCTGTTAATATAAAAGAACTGGAAAATACAAAGTTGAATAAAAATATTGGCAAAGCCATAAAAATTATAAAAAGCAGCAAGCAAAGGCATTCCGTCATTGAGAACCTTTTGCTTAATTGCGATAGAGACACTATGGCTGTTGAAGTTCCTGTATGGTACTGGGACAAGGGGATGAATGCAGGAATCTGCGGGCATATTGATATATTGCAGGTTAAGTATGGAAAACTCTGGATCCTTGATTATAAGCCAAAGGCCTCTGAGGAAAATATCAATAGTGTTGTTTCCCAGCTTTGGAATTATGCAAGGGCTTTAAGCTTTAGGACAAATGTTGCTTTGAAGGACATAAAATGTTGTTGGTTTGATGAGGATAAGCTATTTACCTTTGATGTGGATAAAGTAAAATTTAGCAATCCAGCATAGCTATTGTTTATTCTCTTATTTTTGTAGCTTCAGGAGTTCCATCAACATCAGTGGAATTAAACTTAACTTGATGCAGGACAAACCGAAAGGCTTATAAAGATAACCTACGTTATTATAACCATGATTATCTTAAGAAAAGAAGCCAAACAGATAAGAAATATAAATAAATGGATCTTATTATACGGGAGAAGGAAAACAGGCAAAACTTTTCTAGTTAAAAATTTCTTAAAATACGACGAATATTTTTATGTTAAAAGAGACAGAACTATAATAAATAGCAAGGAATTGAGTTACCAAACCTTTTTAGAATTATTAAAGGAGTACCTCAAGAGCAACAAAACAGTCGTTGTGGATGAATTTCACAGATTAGGAGCGGATTTTCTTGACATTCTTCACGCTATAGGAAGTGGTGGAAAGTTAATACTCATATCTTCAACATTAAATTTAAGCAAAAAATTGTTGGATAGTAATTCTCCTTTATTGGGCCTTGTTGCAGAATTTCCTCTGGGATTAATCTCATTGGATGCTTGCTTTAAAGAAATATTCAAATTAGGTTTTAATAAAAAAGATGCTTTGGAGCTTGCAATTTTTTGTCGTGAGCCTTTGGCAATAGAATACATAGAAAAAAATAAAAAAGCGAGGGAAATTATAAGTAACATCCTTCTTACAACAAAGCATATTGTTCCTGCTCTTATAGGAGAAATATTTTTAGAAGAAGAAAAAAATCTTTCTATAGTTTATGAAGGAATTTTAAGGGCAATTTCAACTGGAAAATATAAGGCAGGAGAAATAGCTAATTATCTTTTTTCAAGAAAACTTATTGGAAAAGAGAGTTCAACAATGATACAGCAATACTTGAAAAACCTTACAGGATTTGGTATAATTAAAAGAATATTGATATATAATAAAAAAGATTATATATATGATCTTGTCTCGCCCTTGATGAAGCTATATTTTTATGCCGATGAAAAATATAATTTTAGTGAAGAGGCAAATGATAAAAAAATAAATCTTATATTAACTGAATTGTTGCCAAAACTTATAGAATCTAGCATTAGAGAATATTTAGCATATAAATTTGGATTGACTGAAGCAATAATACTTGAAAAAGAAAGAGAGATAGACATTTTTTTATTAAAATTTAAAAAACCAACCTTTATAGGGGAAGTAAAATGGGGAAAAATAAATCAGAAAATTATATTAGAATTAAAAGATAAATTAAGGAATTTTAAAGATTTTTTTATATTAGTTCCTGATAAAATGGAATTTAAAGATAAATCAATAAAGGATATTCTAGATTTTTTTGATGATTAGAAATGATTTAAAATATATTAATTTCGCCACCTAATTTACAACAATAAACTAAAAAAATTTCTTTACCAACTAACTTTTCTAATTTTATGCACCAAAAACTTAAAACCTTTAATCCTAATATTAAGTTTGAGAAAGTTTCGATTCTTGGCAGAAAAAAGCCTCGATTCTGAGAGGGTTAGGTCTCGATTCTGAGAAGGTTAGGTCTCGTCTAGGTCTCGAAATAGGTCTCGATTGTGAGAAGTTTAGGTCTCGTCTAGGTCTCGAAATAGGCCTCGATTCTGAGAAGGTTTTGAATAAGGTAGGATTTTTCGGAAATGCAGAATTTTACTGGTATAAGGCTTGCTGTTGGGGTTCCATAGGAAATGAGGTCTCGATTGTGGGAAAGGGTGTAGGTGGGGGAGGAAGGGGGTGTCGGGGGATGGGAAGATTTAAATAATTAAGAAGTAATAAGAAAAAGATGAGAAAAGAGGGTAAGGCTGATATAATTATTTCCATGTTCTTTGTAATATTCTTATTTGCATTTATTTACATAGTTATATCAGCTTCAGGAGTTCCTTCAACGTCAGTGGAGCTTAACAGCACTTATGGTTCAAACAAGACAACAGAGAACCTCACCTGCTACAACACTTCAACATCAAATTCAGACACAGTAATAACAAACTTCTACAAGAACAACATAAGTGATACAGTTCTTGTAATGCCCTTTGACACCAACACATCTAATGGGACAGCAACCATAGGAGCAACAACCAAAGATTACAGCAGCAGGGGAAACACAGGAACTTTGGGAAATACAACAGGAACAACACAGCCTAATTGGACATCATCTGGAAAAATAGGGGGGGCTTATAGCTTTGATGGAGTGAATGATTTTGTTGATGCTGGAAATTCAACTACTTTTAATGTTACTAATGCGATTACTTTAGAGGCGTGGATTAAACCGTCTTCCTTTGCTAGCGCTAGAAGAATAATTGATAAAGCATATACTTCTTGTGTCGAACCCTACTCCCAGTATAACCTAAGACTGGGTGAAGACCTTGACGGTACAAACAGAACATCATTTGAACTTTCTATTGGTGGTTCACGTAAGGAATTAAACTCAGTTTCAACTTTAACTGCTAGTACTTGGTATCATGTTGTCGCTACCTACGATGGTTCTGTAATGAAAATTTATATTAATGGAGTTTTAGACAACAGCTCTTCCCAAACAGGAAATATAGACAATTATAATACAGATGTATGGTTAGGTATGCATAGCACATGTAACTCTGTTCCTTTCAACGGCATCATTGACGAAGTAAGAATATACAACAGAACTTTATCAGCAGCAGAAATTTTAGAGCATAATGCAACAAGATACAACACCTTTTTAACTCAGGAAGCAGGGGCTGTTGCAGGAGATAAAATACACTGTGAAGTTACCCCCAACAACAACACAGCTGATGGAAGTTCTGTAAATAGCTCTGAATTAAATTTAAGCAATGTTGTAGTAATGCAGCTGACAATAAACTCAACAAATCCATTGACAAACACCTCTTCCCAAAACATAACTGTATACCCCACTAATTTAGTCCAGGGAGCAAGGACAAACATTACAAACTTCTACAAGAACAACATAAGTGATGCAGTTCTTGTAATGCCCTTTGACACCAACACATCTAATGGGACAGCAACCATAGGAGCAACAACCAAAGATTACTCAAGCAATGGAAACACAGGAACTTTGGGAAATATAACAGGAACAACACAGCCTAATTGGACATCATCTGGAAAAATAGGGGGGGCTTATATCTTTGATGGAGTGGATGATTTTGTTGATGCTGGAAATTCAACTACTTTTAATATTACTAATGCGATTACTTTAGAGGCGTGGATTAAACCGTCTTCCTTTGCTGGCTCTAGAAGAATAATTGATAAACCATATACTTCTTGTGCCGCACCCTACTCCCAGTATGACCTAAGACTGGGTGAAGACCTTGACGGTACAAACAGAACATCATTTGAACTTTCTATTGGTGGTTCACGTAAGGAATTAAACTCAGTTTCAACTTTAACTGCTAATACTTGGTATCATGTTGCCGCTACCTACGATGGTTCTGTAATGAAAATTTATATTAATGGAGTTTTAGACAACAGCTCTTCCCAAACAGGAAATATAGACAATTATAATACAGGTGTATGGTTAGGTATACATAACACATGTAAGATTGTTCCTTTCAACGGCACAATAGACGAAGTAAGAATATACAACAGAACTTTATCAGCAGCAGAAATACTTGAGCACAATAAGACAAATTACAACATAGTAGTAAGTGATGCACTAACAGCAGGAGACAAATGGCATGCAGAAGTAACCTTGAATACCTTAACTATGGATTTGGAAAGTGCTAATAGCTCTACTTATTCTGTTAACAGCCTTCCAATAGTCCAAAATATTACTCTTAATTCAACCAATCCAACAACAAATGGCTCTAATCAGAACATAACCTTAAGCTTGCAGACAGCAGACGCAGATGGAGATACAGTAACTAACATAACAAACTGGTATAAAAATAATATTTCTGATGCAGTTCTTGTAATGAGCTTTGACACAAATGTTAGTACTTCTCAAGGAATGGTCAAGGATTACTCAAGCAGGAACAATACAGGTTATTTAGGCAATGCAACAGCTTCAACTCAGCCCTCTTGGACATCATCTGGAAAAATAGGGGGAGCCTATAGCTTTGATGGAGTGGATGATAATGTAGTTTTGTCAGAACCTCCAACAAGTTCAACTAACATATATAATGGCAGTGTTTTTGCTTGGATAAAAACTTCAAATGCTGGAACAAGCTACAGAGGAATAGTAGTAAAGCAGAGTGCATATGGAATGTTCTTGAGAGATAATGTCTTTATAATTTATAATTGGCCTTTTCCTGCTGGCGACAGAAGTACAAATGTAAACTTGGCAGATGGAAATTGGCATTTTGTAGGGTTTACATTTCAAAATGGTGTAACTGATGGAACGAAATTATACATTGATGGGGTATTAAACTTAACAACTAATTTAACCATATTAAATCAAGTTGAAGGAGTTGTCATAGGAGCAGGTACCAATCCAGGTATAATACAAAATTTCAACGGCACAATAGACGAAGTAAGAATATACAACAGAACTTTATCAGCAGCAGAAATTTTAGAGCACAATAAAACAAATTACAACATAGTAGTAAGTGATGCACTAACAGCAGGAGACAAATGGCATGCAGAAGTAACACCAAATGACCTAAAGCAGGATGGAACTTCTGTAAATAGCTCTGTTCTTGAAGTTCACAGCTATATACAGCCAAACATAACAAATGTAACAGTCTACTTAAATGGAACTAATACAATACTGGCAAATACAACAAACATAACTGCAGGCTCTAACCTAAGCTTTAATGTAACTGCAACTTCAGAAGCAGGAACATCCATAAGCTCTGTATGGGTGACAATATGGTCTGGAATAAATAATGGAGTAAACAAGCTGGCAGAATACTTCTTTACCTTAATAAACAGCATATGGACAGCAAGTTTCACTACAAATGCATCATACACACATACGCAAAATTACACAGTCTGGGCAAATGACACCTACAACTTAATATCAACAAGCAACAACAGCCTGAACATAAATAATATTCCAACAACCCCAAGCATAACTCATCCGCCAAACAATACAAATATTTCAACAAGAAACATAAGCCTTGCCTATAGCTCAACAGACGCAGACAATGACCAGTTAAACTATTCTATTTACCTAAATGGAACCTTGAATGCAACCACAACAGCAACAACCTACACTATAAACTTGACAGCAGATGGAATATTCAACCTAAGCATAGCAGCAAATGACAGCATAAGCCTAAGCCCATATGCCTCAAATCTAACTTTCATAATAGATACAACACCGCCAACAATAGCTTATGCATTACCAACCCCAAATGATAATGCAAACCAGTCATCAACAACAATAACAATTAACAGCACTATTTCAGATAACTTATTAGCAATTGACACCTGCAGATTAAACTTCAATAATACCAGATACACAATGACAAAAATAATTTCTGGCTCATCAACCTATTGCAATTATACCTTAACCAGCCCTTCAGATGGCGGGTATAATTACAATATAACTGCAAATGATACAAACAACAATCTTGGAAACAGCTCAACAAGGTACATCCTGATAGACAGTTCTACCCCAAATGTTACTGTTACCTCCCCTGTTGCTGGGGATACTTATTCTTCAACATCAATAAGCTTAACCTATTCAACTAACGATACTAATGGCGTAAGCTCCTGCTGGTACACACTAAATTCAGGAAGCAATGTAACCCTGACAACATGCTCTGCAACAGCAACAACAATTACAATAACTGCATCAGACGGCACAAATACAATAAAGGTATATGCAAATGATACAAACAACAACATTGGAAACAGCAGCCTGCTCAGCTTCACTGTGAGCACAACAACAACTTCACCTAGCGGAGGCGGGGGCGGAATTTCTTTTGATGAAATCCCAGAAAACTTTAACCTGCAGGAAGAGCAATTAAAGGTTTCAGGTACAACAGGAGAGCCTATACAAAGATATATCACAATAATAAACCCAACTGACAGCCAGATGTTCCTGTCAATAACCCCAAACATGCCTTACATAACCTCAATACAAAGAGAGATTTCAATTAATGCAAGGGCAACAGAAAGAATACCTATTACAATGCAGAGCGATACTCCAGGAATATTTACAGGAAATGTTGTTTTTAATACAGGAGACATGCAGAGAATACTGTCTATTATCATGGAGATAAGCTCAAAGCTGCAGTCTTATATTGATGCCATGCTCACTATTCCAAGCAATTATAAGAATCTCAGGCCAGGGGATAAGCTAAAAGCCCAGATCTCATTGATAAACAAAGGCGACAAAGATACTGCTGAAGTGCGCTATTTGATAAAAGACAGCTTCAATAACATAGTATTTGAGGAAACTGAAGACATTCCATTAATAGACCAGAGTCTTTATACAAAAAGCATTGAAGTTCCATCCTCACTAAAAGCAGGCAATTATGTCCTTGGCATGGAGGTAATATCAGGAGATGCCTTCATAACATCAACAGACACCTTTAGCATAATGAAGAAGTCTCCTGTTTATGCTTATGCAATTCTGTCTATAATAGGAATTTTGATGGTGTTTTATGTAATAAGAATGGTAAGAAGAAGGCAGTTTTAGGGTAGAAAGATTTATATATAAGTTAAGTATTATAAATACCATAAATTTGGTAAACTATATAAATAAAAATAATATTATACCAAAAATATGGTAAAAATTGAGATTTTATTCAAAGAGGGGAAAATATCAAGAATAAATGAATTAGAGCTTAATAGATATATTAATTTCTTTGAAAAATCTTATTTGGATAATCTTGGCCATAGCAAAGCAAATATAACGGCTTTTCCTAGGTGGAGCATCATTTCTGGGTATTATGCAATGCACGATATAACTAAGTTATTGCTAGCAAAGAAGTTCAGGATAAAAATTGAATTTGAAGTGCATGCAACAACGATAAAGGTATTGGATGAATTAATAAAAAATAAAGAAATTTTAAAATTAATACAAGAAGGCTATAAAGAATTTATAAGCCTCGCAAATGATTTAGCAGAAGCAAAAGAAGATAGAGTAAAAGTGCAATATTATACAGGAACTGATTTTATGAAGGAAGAATATATTAAAAGGGCAAAAGAATTTTTAAATAATATTGTTTTGCCATATTTAGAAAAAATGATAGGATTAATAAAATGATAAATTTAATATTTGATAAGGATATATTTAAAATTTTAACAATTTTTTCATTATCATCAGGCTCTAAATTTAAAAGAAATGAATTTAAAGAAAAAACAAAATTAAATAATATTCCTTTAGATAATGCTCTTTTAAAATTAATAAAAGCAAATTTATTTAAAAAAGAAAAAAAATTCTATTCAATTAATTTTGAAAATAATAATATACAAATAATA
>JBFMDT010000003.1:0-17203 GCA_040753775.1 Nanobdellota archaeon
CCTTGGCATGGAGGTAATATCAGGAGATGCCTTCATAACATCAACAGACACCTTTAGCATAATGAAGAAATCTTATCTTTATGCCTACATTACATTAGGGATAGTTGGAATTTTGATAGTGTTTTATATAGTCAGAATAGCAAGAAGAAGGCGGTTTTAGGGTAGAAAGATTTATATATAACAAAAACATCACAAAATGTAGTGAAAATAGTATGAATATTATTGACCATGAAATAAAACCAAGTAAACATTTTATATTGACGTGGATGAGAAAATGGAACTACGATATTGATTTATTAAAAAATGCTTTAGAAACTGCTTATAAAATTGACAAAGTAGGAAAATATAAATATGAAGCTTATGTAAGAACAAAAGGTAAAAGTAGAAAAATAATATTTATAAAAGATGACGAATATAAAGAAATATTTATAATAACTGGAGCTGAAGGAAAATGAAAAAATGTTTAATATGCGAAAAAGGAGAATTAATTAAAGTAGAGGATATAGTATTAGAAATAGAAGGTTACATTTTTATTGCCAAAGGAGAAAAATGCAATGTTTGTAATGAAGAATTTCCCTATGAAAAAGAAACACAAAGAATTATTTCTATAGCAAAAAAATTGGGTATATGGCCAGAACCATTAAAATTATATAGGCATTTATCAAAAAGTGCGGGAGGATTAATATTAAGAGTACCTTCAGATTTAGAAAGACAGCTTAAATTAAATGAAAATAAAGAGATAGCAATAACAAAAATAGGGAATAAAATTGTGATAGAAACATAAATTTTGATATTTTAACATTCGTGCCAAGAAGTCTATAACCTGAACACCGAAGGGTTAGGTTATGAGTAGTTCACTGTAATAAAATTTTAACATAATGAAGAAGCCTCCCGTATATACTCATATTATACTTTCCACTAAAACAAAAAACTTATAAATGAAAAATAACAAATGTAATGTAAAGTTACACTACAAAAAGGGTGATAAACATTGTATTTAAGCGCTATATAAAAAAGGATGGGAAGGAAACAGGGCCTTATTATTACAAAAATATAAGGGATGAAAATGGCAATGTTAAGTCAATCTACCTCGGAAGAGAAAGGAAAAGCATTATACCAGCGCTTTCTTTTAAAGTTAATATAATCATCCTCCTTCTTGTTATAATAGGAATAATACTATACTCTAATCTGCCAAAAATATCCTTCAATGACTTTATTGCATCCAAGGCCAGCCCTAAGGCACAGGCATTGGAAGTAGACCAGTTCTTGATAAAGCAGCTCATTAAGCAAGGTGACGTCCTGGCAAGGCAGATAAAACTGACAAATCTTGACTCCAAAGCTGAAGCCATAGAACTTAGCTCCAATTTGGGTAATTTGGTAAGCATATCTGATAGTTCCTTCACCCTGGCTCCCCGGGAAACAAAAACAATAAACCTTGATTTTATAACAAAAGATGGTTCAAGCGAATTTAACCCCAATGTATATGCAGGGAGATTAACAGCAATCTCTTCCTCTCAAAAAGCAGAAATACCAATAATCTTGGAAATAGAATCAAAGGAGATTTTATTTGACACAAATCTTGAGATTCAGCCTAATGACAGAACAATTGTTGCAGGAGAAGATTTGATAATGAATATTAATTTATTCAACCTTAAGACAACCTATCTAACAAACATCGGGCTAGAATTTTACATAAAGGACTTTGATAATAACGATATAATAACAGAAACAGAGAATATTGTATTGAAAAAAAAGGCCCAATTTACTAAAATCATAAAAATACCAGAAAATATCAGGCCAGGAACCTATGTTTTTGCTGCTATTGCTAAATACGGCTCTTCTGTAGGAACATCCACTTATATGTTTGAAGTAAAAGAGCCAGAAAAAAATATATTTTCTGTGCAATATTTAAGGGAAAATCCATTAAATTCTATATTCATCATACTCTTGTTATTAATCATTTTTATAGTTGGTTCTTACATTTATTTTCTTATAGGTTCATCAGTATATTATAAAGTAAAACATAAAGAAAGGCGGTCAGCCAGCATCCTGAAATATACTGCTGCATTATTATTAATTATTGCTGTTATCCTTGGGGTTATTTATAAGAAAGGCATAATAAGTTTAATCCAGAAGTACTGGCCATTGCTCCCGTTAAAATTAAAATATGCTGCATTATCAATAGAACAAGAATCTTTAGTCCTGTACAATTATCTTCATCCATTAGCAATTGATTTTTACAACAGCCAGTATTTTAATATTGCTGTATATACAATTATTGGGATATTTGCCTTATTAATAATCTATGGTGTAGTTAGGAAATTTAGAAAGCAAGATTAAAATAAATTTTTAATATAAGTTCCAATCCTGCTGATGACCTCTATAATCTTTGTGACATCCCCATAAACAACAACAGCATAAGTTATCAGCACAATTATTACAAGAATAACAATCATGAGTGCTATTTCCTTTCCAGTGCTCATCTCCTTTTCTGCTTCTTTTTCCGCTTCACCTGTTTTGACCTCTAAAGCCCTTATCTCTTCATCTTCCCTTTTTTTGATTCTTTTGCCACAGCTGTAACAGAAAAGGTAGCTTTCCTCCAGTTTTTTTCCGCATGCACTGCAATAAGCCATATTCTAAGTCCAATTTTTAAATTTATAAGTATTTGGTGTAACTATTTAATGATGAAGCATATCAAAGAGGATGTTACATAAAAGAAAATAATGGCTTTAGGCTTTCTTCTGTTATCTTTCCATTTTTATTGTCTATTTTTATGTTTAGTATCTTAAAACTTTTAGTGATATAGCTAATGTTCCATAGCCCATTTTGCAAAATAATTATTATCTTGTCAAAACTTTCATCTTTATATTTTTCTTCCTTCAATCCTCTAATAATTTTTAATGCATCCTCAATCTTAATATTCACTTTGTCTAGTTTAAGTTCTTTTAGCTCATGCTTTTCAAAAATATCGCTCTCTGAAAATGCTTTATCAGAGAAGCTTGTTATTTTCCCATTGCTGTAGAAATCAAACTGCCAATCCCCATCAAGTTTGTCAGCGCTACACATCATAAAAATGCTGCATAAAAATCCCTTATGCTTCTTTTTCCATTCCCTAAATTTTTCAGAATCCTCAACATGTCTTAGGCTACTATAAATATCTTTCATTTATTTTTTCAACAACCTCTTTAATGAACTTATCAGGATTTACATTAAATCTTGTTTCATTATTCTCTCTTATTGCTATTGTTTTGTTCTTTTCTTCTTTGTCTCCAATTATAATAATGCAACATGGCTTTCCTAATTCAGCATCCCTTATTTTTTTTGCCATTGTTTCAGGCTTTGCATCAATTTCGTTCCTTATATTATAGTTATCAAGCTCTTTTTTGACTTCTGAAGCATATTTAATATTCCTATCAGCCAAGGTAACTATTTTTACTTGAAGCGGATTGAGCCACAATGGCAATTTTCCATTAAAGTTCTCTAAAAGAATCCCAATAAACCTCTCCAAACTGCCCAAAGCAGCCCTATGTATCATAACAGGAACATGTTTTTTCCCGTCTTGCCCCTCATAAGTCAGGTTAAAGCGCTTGGGCATCTGGAAATCCAGCTGTATTGTTGCTAATTGCCATTTTCTTTTCATAGCATCTTCTATTATGAAATCAATTTTTGGTCCATAAAATGCCCCTTCACCTTCATCTATTTTATAACTTAAACCTTTTAAAGCAGCCTTCAATGCGCCCTCTGCCTTATTCCACAATTTTACATCTCCAATAAATTTCTTTGGCCTGGTGCTTAGAACAATATCATACTTAAAGTTGAAGGTTTTGTAAACAATATCTATGAACTTTATTATGCTCTTTATTTCATTTTCAATCTGCTGTTCAGTGCAAAAGATATGGGCATCATCCTGCACAAAGGCCCTAACTCTAAACAACCCGGCTAAAACCCCACTTAACTCATGCCTGTGTACTAGGCCAAATTCAGCAAATCTTAACGGCAGTTCCTTATAGCTGTGCAAAGAATTCTTATAAACAAGAATGCACCCCGGACAGTTCATTGGTTTGACAGCAAACTCTTTTTTGTCTATTGTTGTGAAGTACATATTCTCCTTGTAATGCTCATAATGCCCGCTTGTAAGCCATAAGTTCTTGTTGAGTATTGTTGGCGTCTTGATCTCTTTGTAATCAAATCTTTTATATAATTCTTTTATAAATTCTGATAGCTTGTCAATTACAGTCATGCCTTTTGGGTGCCAGAAAACAAACCCTGGGCCTTCCTCCTGAAAGCTAAACAAATCAAGCTCTTTTCCTAATCTTCTGTGGTCCCTTCTTTCTGCCTCTTTTTTATTTTTTAGGAATTCCTTAAGCTGGCTTTCATTTTCAAAGGCAGTTCCGTATATTCTTTGTAGCATGGGATTCTTTTCATCGCCCTTCCAGTAGGCTCCGGCAATCTTTAGCAATTTAAACGCCCTTATCTTTCCAGTGCTTTTGATATGCGGGCCTTTGCATAAGTCTATAAAGTCTCCATCTTGGTAAAAAGTAATCTTCTTGCTCTTTAGTCCTTTAAGAATGTCTAATTTGTAAGGTTCATTTTTTAGCATTTCCCTTGCTTTTTTGTAATCAACTGTTATTTTTTTAAAAGGATAATTCTTTCCTGCCAGCTCCTTCATTTTTTCTTCTATTTTTTTAAATGAATCTGGAGTAAAGTTAACATTGTCAAAATCATAATAAAAGCCATCTTCTATTGCTGGACCTATGCCTAGTTTTGCTTTAGGAAACAAAATTTTTACAGCATGGGCTAATAAATGAGCTACAGAATGTCTTAATGTGCTTATGTCCATTTAAATTTGGTTTTATTAAGAATATATAAATTTAACTACAAAACTTTTTAAAAAAAATATGCATAAGTAGTATAATAGGATTAGAGCTTTTAGTAACTGCTGGCTGAACATCTCGTTGCCTTGATGCTTACACCACAGTTCTATCAACCTCATCTTCTATGAGAGCTCTAAAATGGCGTCTCTTTTCAAGGCGTCCTTCGAGCTTAGATGCCTTCAGCTCTTATGACTTGGAGCGTAGCTGCTCTGCCTGCCTTGTTAGACAACAGATTCACCAGAGGCTCCGAACCACCGTTCCTCTCGTACTAGATGGTCCTTCCCTTCAGACACCAAGCACCTCTACTAGATATCGAACAAACTGTCTCACGACGTTCTGAACCCAGCTCACGATCCCTTTTAATGGGTGAACACCCCCACCCTTGGCTGCCTACAGTGCTAATAAGAGTTTTAATAGCACTAGCCGACTCCTATATGCTGTTCTGCACAGCCACTCTAAACGGACAAGAACGCATCTTTATCCGTTGGTTAGGAAGAGCCGACATCGATGTAGCAAACCGCGCCGTCGATTTGAGCTCTTAGGCGCGACCACTCTGTTACCCCCGGAGTAGCTTTTCTGTCATCTATAGCCCCCATCAAGGAGGACATATAGGTTCGCTAGACCCGAGTTTCCTCTCTGCATTTCATAATGTTAGAAATACAGTCAGACCTGCTTTTGCTCTTGCACTCTACTCTGGATTTCTAAACCAGATGAGCAGATCTTTGGGCCCTACTGATACATTTTCAGCAAGGTGCCGCCCCAGCCAAACTGTCCGCCTATTGCTGTTCCTAGTTTCCTAAGTTAGCGATACAGATTTTATAGGGTGGTGTTTCAACTTTGCCTACACTTAATCTAGCGACTAAGCTTTAACAGCTACCACCTACACTGCACAACAAAATCCATATCACAACAACAAGTTACAGTAAAGCTTCACGGGGTCTTTGCTTCCCACTAGAGGTCCCTGGCTTTTCCACCAGGATAGTGTGTTCGGTGGCTTCTAACTAGGGACAGTAGGGATCTCGTTACTCCATTCATGCGAGTCGTCATTAAAACGACAAGGTATTTCGCTACCTTAAGAGAATTATAGTTATTCCCGCCGTTTACTGGTCCTTAGCTTCCTTGGAAAGAAGTTTGAGATACCAGCACTGGGCAGAAGTTACCACCTATACTCACCTTTTCAGGCTTGCAGATGGCTATGTTTTTGTTAAACAGTCGGACCCCTCTTGTAATTGCATCCTGTAATCGCCTCTGTAAAGAAACAATCGCAGGAATCCCTTATGCCGAAGGCACGGGACTAATTTGCCGAGTTCCCTTAGTTAGATTATACCATCACACCTTAGGCTTCTCACCTAGGGGCACCTGTGTTGGTTCTTGGTATGGTTACTTAAGATTCGTTTAATTTCATTTTTATGATCTCTTGGTATCAGGTAAACAAACCATAAGCCTGCTATTCATAGATTTAATTACATTCTCATCATTACAATACTCCTGTAATTTATCCTATTTAACACTAAAAATAGTGTCACCCTAACCAAAAGAGTCTGAAACTAAACTTTCGTTGCCGAGTACTTAAGTAGTAAAGGAATATTAACCTTTTTCCCTTTCCTAAATCTCGATTAAGAGAATATAGTTAGGACCAACTTACTCTTAGCTGATTTGCATTGCTAAGAAACCCTTGCCCTTTCGGTGTCAAAGATTTTCACTTTGTTTAGCTCCGTACTACCGCCAGGATTCGCATTTCTATCAGATTCTTTAAACTTTACAGCTTAAATTTTTCTCTAATAGAACGCCTACCTACAATTTAAAGAATGCATCTCTAAATCTATGGTATCGGTAATCAATTTAGTCCCGTCCATTTTCAGGGCGCATCATCTTGACAGGTGAGCTGTTACGCTTTCTTTAAAGGATGGCTGCTTCTAAGCCTACCTCCCTGCTGTCTTTGATAACACACACCTTTTACCCGTTAGCACTTAATTGGTATTTTGGGACCTTAACCATAGTCGTGGGTTGTTCCCCTTTCGGAATACAAGTTTACCCCAGTATCCCCGTTTCCCATAATCTACGATGCTAAAACATTCTGAGTTGGACAAGGAACCGAGAAGTTTCCTTCCCTAATTTCCAAATCCGTAGCTTTACCATTTTAGCGATCTCCTATGAGACTAGACTACAGCCTATTTCGGTAGGAACCAGCTATCACCAAGCTCGATTGGCTTTTCACCCCTACTCTAAAGTCAAAGGAACGCTTGCTCACAGAACCCTTTCGGACCTCCACAAGGTTTTACCCTTGCTTCATCCTGCTCTAGAGTAGATCGCTTGGTTTCGGGTCATACCTAAGTGACTAATGGCATTTTCATACCATTTCCCTCGCAAGCTGCGGAATATTGCTTTCGCTTTGGATGCTTTTTGATAAATTATCCTCGCCACTTAAGTAAAGTCCCTGGCCCGTTATTCAAAACGTACGATACAACAAAAGCCGTATCATACTATAACCATTAGGTTTCAGATTCTTTTCACTCTCTGTTAAGAGTTCTTTTCAACTTTCCCTCACGGTACTTTGTTCGCTATCGGACTCAAAAAAATATTTAAAGTTAGAAGTTGATGCTTCCAAATTTAGGCTTAATATTCAATAAGCCCTACTCAAGATACCCACACATCTTTTCTAGCAATTTTACGGGACTGTCACCCTCTTTGGTTCTTCATTCCAGAAGAATTTAAGTTGCTTGAAGAAGACTAAAAGTAGGTCTTTTGACTCCACATCTTTCTTATATTACTATAAGAAATTCGGTTTGCTTTGTCCTATTTTCTCTCGCTGATACTAATAGGATCTCAATTGATTTCTTTTCCTGTAGGTACTAAGACGCTTCAATTCCCTACGTTTGTTATCCTTTTGGATTATCTTTAGTTTATAAAGATAGGAAGTCCAATTCAGGAATCTTTGGTTCTAAGGCTGCATGCGCCTACCCAAAGCATTTCGCTGCTTGCCACGCCCTTCCTAACTTTTTGAGCCAAGTCTTTCGCCTAATGGCTTACAGAGCTATTATACTACCTATGCACGATCAATAATATAAACATTATTAATCCTTCACCCAAAATAAGCTTATTGAGTTGCATAAAAGAACTTAAAATAGCTTCATTGTTCATGCCATTTAGAGATATTTTATTAAATCACTTATATATAAACTTTTTTATTTTTAAACCTAGTTCGATTGGACTCGTCGGGATTTGAACCCGAGACCCCCTCCTTGCAAGGGAGGTGCTCTACCAGACTGAGCTACGAGCCCAAAATTTTAGATTTAACAAATAATTATACTTTATAAACCTTATCTCAGAAAAGCTTATTTAATTACATTGTTTTAAGAAAAAAAGGTACAAATACTAGCAATTATTTAATTAGGAGGTGATCCATCCGCAGGTTCCCCTACAGATACCTTGTGACGACTTAGCCCTTCTTACTGAGTTTAAATTCGAATTAATTTTAAGTTAATCCTCATTTAGACACTGCTCGAATGGCTTGACGGGCGGTGTGTGCAAGGCTCAGGGACGTATTCACCGGAACCTGTTGAATTCCGATTACTAGGGATTCCGTTATCATGAGGGCGAATTACAGTCCTCAATCTAGACTAAGATAAGAGTTAGAGGATTAACTTCTCCTTTCGGAGTTGTATCCCATTGTTCTTACCATTGTCGCGCGCGTGTAGCCCAGAAGATTCAGGGCATACTGACCTATCGTTGCCCACACCTTCCTCTCCCTTTCGAGAGCAGTTTTTATATTGTGCTCATTCCTCTTAAAAGAGATGTAGCAAATATAAATGTGGGTCTTGCTCGTTGCCAGACTTAACTGGACACCTTACGGCACGAGCTGACGACGGCCATGCACCTCCTCTCGGCGTGTTAGGTAAAACCTTTAATCTGACCTTCATTCTGCCGTCGCTCCTGGTAAGATTTCTGGCGTAGAATCCAATTGAACCGCACGCTTCACCCCTTGTAGTGAGCCCCCGCCAATCCCTTTAAGTTTCAGTCTTGCGGCCGTACTTCCCAGGTAGCAAGCTTAACGTCTTCACTTAGGCACTGCATATCCACTAAGAATATGCAACACATAGCTTGCAGCGTTTACAGCTAGGACTACACGGGTATCTAATCCGTTTTGATCTCCTAGCTTTCGTCCCTCACAGTCAAAGCTGTTCTAGATAGGCGCCTTCGCCACAGGTAGTCTTCTAAGGATTATTACATTTTACCGTTTCCCTTAGAATACTCCTATCTCCTCCCAGTCTCAAGTTCAATACTTTCTTTTGCACAATGTTATGTTAAGCACAACAATTTCACAAAAGAGTTATTCAACCTGCTACGGACGTTTTAGACCCAATAAACGCGATTGCCACTTGTAGCGCCGGGGTTACCGCGGCGGCTGGCACCGGTCTTACCCACTACTTATTCTCCAAGCTTCTTACACTTGGCAAAAGCCTATCTTAAAGATAAGCACTTAGAGTTCCCTTCTCATGCTTTCGCACATTGGAAAGTTTTCGCGCCTGCTGCACCCCTTAGGGCTAGGGCCAGTATCTCAGTGCCCTTCTCGGGGCTAGGACTTTCATCCCCCCTACTGATCTTAGGCTTGGTGAGCCTTTACCTCGCCAACTACCTAATCAGCCACCGACTCATCCTTAGGCGTAAACCTTTCAAAAAAAGGACATTCCAGTACCTTCTTTCTATTTGATATTATCCTCAGTTTCCCAAGGTTATCTCAAACCTAAGGGTAGATTATCGATGTGTTACTGAGCCTTATGCCTCTCTTGCGAGATGACTTGCATGGCTTAACCGAACTCTAATAGCAGCAATCTCCCGCAGGGTAAACGGGAATTAACCACAATCTGAACTACTAGTATTCATACCTCATACTTAAAAAATTTAAGTAATCATTTGAAGATATTAAATCTTCTTTATTAAAAAATATTAAGTATCTTATATTTAAAGATTTTGGTTAGATTTATTGTTTTGCTTTCCTTGCTCGCTTCTTTTTTCTCATTCTTTTTCTTTGCCACTTCCAACGCATTTGACCTTTCTTTTTCCAACGCCTTGATGAACGCTTCATATTAAATCAAAGAAAATGGAATATATAAGCTTTATGGTAAATTTTATAAACAAAAAATTACTTGTCTAAATATGGCTAGGAATTTTCATGATTTAGAAGTCTGGAAGCTGGCATACAATTTGGCTTTAGATTTATATAGAATAACTGAAAATTTTCCAAAAAATGAGGAGGTTAATTTAATTCAGCAGATAAGAAGAGCCAGTGTTTCTATACCTTTAAACATAGCTGAGGGTTGTAGTAGATTCTCTAAAAGGGCCTTTTTACAATTTTTAAGTTATAGTTATGGTAGTTGTCGCGAATTAGAAGTGTTGCTAATGTTGAGCAAAGATTTAGCTTATGTAAATAATGAAGAATTTAAGCTTCTTTATGAAAAGTTAGATAAATTATCAAGAAAATTGTTTACCTTTATGACAAGTATCAATAAAGAAAAATTTTTTAATTGGTTTAAATAAATTATTCCAACAATTCTATTTCTATATTAACTCCTTCTGGTATTGGGACTCTCATAATCAATCTTAATGCTCTTTCATCTACACCAACATCAATTAGCCTTTTATGTATTCTCATTTCAAAATTATCAAAACTTGCCTTCCCTTCGCCATCTGGGCTTTTTCTTACAGTCATTTTCAATTTTTTTGTTGGTAACGGGACAGGACCATAAATTTTTGTTCCAGTTTTAAGAGTGACATCTTTAATGGAATTGCATATTTGGTTTATTTTATTAATGTCCGGACTTACCAGTATTATTCTTGCCTTTTGCATGCATTTTTCAATAAGAATTTAATTTATAAACCTTACCATTATTTTTCACTGGTGCATTAATTGGGCTTTTCGTAGGATTTAAATAGTAATCTTCTTCTAAAAACTTAATGGAAAAAGAAGAATATAGCAAAATAAACCCGTTTCATATAACTAAAGCTATGGTTCTTGAAATTGTTATAGAATTAACTAAAAGGATGAGGGCTCTAAAAGAAGGGACTATAGAACCTTATGATATTAGATTTAGCAATAAAAATCTGTCAGAGATTATAGGTAGGATGATGGAAAAGATTGCCGCAGAAATATTTACTAAAAGATTGGGCTATTTAGTTAATAGCTCTAAAAGTGATAGAGATCCAGACTTATTTTTCACTAAATTAAATAAACCTTTAGAGATTAAAATAACTTCTACAGATACAGCTTGGACAGGCGGTGAATTTAGCCAAAGACCTTTTGATTATTTATTAGTTTCTTGGGGCAGTGATTTTGATGAGTTCTTTGTTTGCCTTGTTCATTTACAAAAAGATGATTGGACTTCAAGAATGTCTAAAAGATATTATGGTCCAAGTTATTCAATTAAAAGTTTATTTGAGAGAAAGGATAAAATTATTTTTATTGGCAATTTAGTTAAAAAAGGTAATACTATTAAGTTGATAAGAGAGAAAATCAATCCATAAACTCTGATAGAGTTGCTACTTTATTCAGTCTTTGTTTTCCTATTTCACAAAATTTAGGATTTATCTCAATGCTAACAGAATTTCTACCTAATCTTTTGGCTACTACACTTGTTGTAAAACTGCCACCAAAAGGGTCTAAAACTAAATCTCCCTTATTGCTTGAAGCTTTGACAAATATTTCTATTAATTGTTCTGGTATCTGGCAGGGATGTTCTGTTTTTATTTTGCTAACATTTTTTACTATGTTAAATTGAAAGACATCATAAGGCGTTTTACCATTACTACCATTTTTTATTCTCTCTAATATCCTTTTATCAGTTGGATTTCTATAAGGAATAGCAATATCTCTTTTATTAAATACTCTTGGTCTTTTACCTTTAATGTAAAATAAAATAGAATGCTGGCTTCTTGTAAAATTAGTTGGAGACATTCCTGTATTTGTTGGATAATGCCAAGTCATCCATCTCTTGAAAGTTAAACTTTTATTTAAGAAAGGTAATAAGTAAGCGTTATTTTCTGGATAATTAAATAAATATAAAGCACCGCCTTTTTTCAAAACTCTTATACATTCAGTAAGCCATTCCCTACACCAACCAATATAATCATATTTTTTTAAATTATCTTTATACTTTCCATAATCCTTTCCAATATTAAATGGTGGATCAGTAACTATTAAATCAACACTTTCTTTTTTTAGCTTTTTTAATTCCTCTAAACAATCACCACAGATAATATTGTGTTCTGTTTTCATCTTTTCTTTATAATATAATCTACTCATTTTTAAAACCTTCGTTTGACTTATTGATTAATTCTAACCATCTGTTAGAGGTATTAAATTGGAGTGATGGAATAGCTAATTCTGAAGGGGTTTTTCCTTTGAGTGCTTCATGCTTTCTAATGAAATTATAATAAATCTCTAAACCTTTCATAATAGTATTAGCACTTTCAATAGAACCATGAAAGCCTCTAAATCCTTTAGTTCTTTGTCTTATTGTATTATGCAATCTTTCTATCCAAATATTAAATCCCTCTCCTTTTGAAGCAGTAATTACCCTATGTTCTATTTTGTAATCTCTTGATTTTAGATTATAACCAAAAGTCTTCTTTACTACGTTTGTATAAGCAGTTAAACCATCAGTTGTAATTATTTTAATTTGTTCTCCACTTTTATTTCTAATATTTGATAAAATTTTTTTAATTTCTACTTGACCTCTATTTTTGACATAAGCAGAACTTATCATAAATCTTGTTTTAACATCTATACCATCAATAAACCAATTTTTATCAATCCCTAATTTTTTCTTATGAGATTTTCTCCTATGATATTCCATTTCATCAACTTCTATATAACTGCCTGTTTGAAGTTTTAGATTATTAGTGAAGGAAGATATTTGTGCACTATATTTTTTAATCCATCTTAAAATGGTGCTATGGTCTGAATTATGTGGGAAGAACGCTTTGAAATGCTCTTGAACTTCTCTCGTGCTTAAGCCTCTAAAAAATAAATCTAAAGCACAGGTTATTTTTTCTGGATTATTTCTCATTCTGTAAAAAGAATCTTGTGGAATGAATTTTTTATTACAGGATTTACAATAATACCTCTGTCTTTTACCATTAACTTTTGTCTGGATATACCCTCTTCTAATTATTTCTTTACTGCTACATTTCGGACATATCATTTCTTGTTTTTTCATACTATCTATTCGGTATCCGAACTATATAAACCTTTCGGTATTCGAATAAGTTGACCTTTTTTAAAGTAATTAGTAAAAATAATCTGTTACTATTATAAAATTACTAAATTAGAAAATTTTAAAAAGGGGGGTGTTTATTAGAATTGTTATGAAAATCGTAGTCAACGAGTTTGGAAGCTATTTATCTAAAAAGGAGAATAGATTTGTTATTAAGACCAAAGAAAAAGAAGATGAATATTCCGCAGATCAAGTTGAACAAATAATAATCAGTAGTCCGTCATCTATTTCTGAGGGAGTAGTAAAGTTAGCTATTGAAAATAATATAGATATCGTTTATACTTCTTATAATGGGAAACCATTTGCAAGAATATATCCCTGCACTCTTGGAGGGACAACCTTAACGCGAAGAGAGCAAGCCAAAGCTTATTTTGATGAAAGAGGAGCCTTAATTGTTAAAGAGATACTAAGGGCCAAATTAGAAAATCAACTATTCTTGATCAAGAGATTGAATAAAACAAGAAACGGAATTTTTACCCAAGAAATAAGCTTATTAGAAAAACAACTTAAAAAGATAAGACAGGTTTCTGATAAAATAATTGATGATTGTCGTCAAAAACTTTTAGGTTATGAAGGCTATGTTGCTTCTGTTTATTTTTCATGTTTAAATAAAATAATTCCTTTTGGGAACAGAGAACCAAAAGCAAATGATATTTTCAACATAGCTTTAAACTATGGTTATGGAATCCTTTATTTGGAAGTTGAAAGGGCATGTATTTTATCTGGACTTGATCCTTACCTCGGATTTTTACATGTGGACAGATACGGCAAGCCTTCTATGGTTTTGGATTTAGTTGAGCAGTTCAGGCCATTAATTGATAGAGCCATAATTAATCTTTTTGTTAGAAAACAAATTTCCGAAAACGATTTAGAGACTATTGGAGAAGCAATTATTTTAACAAAAAGTGGAAGAAAAAAGATAATTGAAGAAGTAATGAATTCTTTGTCATTTAAGGTAATATTTAACAAGAAAAAACTAACTGTTTCACAGATTATTTTAGAACAAGGCAGGGAAATTGCAAGATTTTTGTTAGCTCATTCGGAAGATTACAAGCCATTTGTCTGGAGATAAAATGCTTTATTGGTTAATTTATGATATTAGTAACGATAAAATAAGAAGCAGAATAGCTTCAAAATGTAAGAATTATGGACTTTTTAGAGTTCAGAAAAGTTCTTTTATAGGTAACTTAAGTAAAAATAAAGCTGAAATGTTAATATTGGAGATAAAAGGGTTAGAATTAAAACCAGAAGATTGTATTTTCTTGATTCCTGCATGTAAATCCTGTTTTTCGGAGAGGGAGATAATTGGTAAATTAGATGAAGAAAGGCTTAAAGATAAAAGATTCATAATATTTCAAAATGATACTTAAAATAACAGCTGCCGACTTGATGAATTATGAGTATTGTCCTAGAATTGTTTACTTTACAAGAGTTCTGAAATTGCCTCAAACAAAAAGTGCTAAACAGAAAAAAGGGTTGGAAAAAGATTTTACATTTAAGAAAGATACAAATAGGAATAAGATAATAAAAGGGAAATCTTATAATCCAAAATTAATAAAAAAATATAATATTTCTTTAGAGACTGAAGAATATGCAACAAAAATTGATTGCCTATTGATTAATGAAGATAAAAAAGAAGCTTATCCCTTGCAGTTAAAATATGCTAGGAAGCCAAGATGTGTATTTTATAGAACCCAGAAATTACAATTAATGTTTGAAGCTATGTTAATAGAAACTGTCTTTGGGTACAAAACCCCTTATGGATATATAAAATATGAACTATCTGGGGATTTAATTAAGGTTAATCTTGAAAATAGACATTTATTATTTAAAACCATAGAAAAAGTGAAAAATATTATAAAAAATGAGATCTATCCAGAAGCCACAAAATATAAAAGAAGGTTAATAGATAATTGTTTTAGGAGGATTTACTAATAATGCAAGAGCAGGTTCAAACTTTCTTTTGTGAAAAATGTAACGAAGAGAGAAAGATTCCTAAAAATTATTTGGGAAAAAATGATGCTATTCAGAAGGCAAAAGCTAAGCATGAACATAAAGAACACGCTTTAATCTTAGGAATTAAGTTTAAGATTTATCCTGAAAAACAAGACTTAGAAAAATTAAATAATTATTTTGACGAGTATGCGAAGGCAGTTACTTTTGCAGCAAGAGTGATTGACAAACTAAAATCGCCTTTCTTATTTGCAGGAAAAAGAAATAAGGAAGAAAAAGGGAAAAAATGGATATTTCCAATTGACGACTGCAATCTTTGTAATAAGAAAAAAGAGATTGCATATCAGAATAGTAAGGGCAAGAAAATTTGTAACTCTTGTTATTTATTAGAATTTGGGGAAAATGGTATAAGAAAGAGAATCTATGCTACAAGAGGAAGAAAGGTTGATTCAAATTTTAATATATTAAACGCGACAAGTATTCTGAGCGGGACACATTATAATTTTGTTGTACGCGATGCTTTTCAATTATTAGATGCTTTAAAAAAGCAAAGGAATAAGAGGATCAAGAAACTAATCAGAGATAAAGCAAGATTAAAACAATTTGAAGATATGCTTAAAGATGAAGATAAACGTTTTCCTCTACCAAGAACAAGAAGAGAGCAACAAAAATTTATTCATATAAATCTAAAAGATAGGGCTTCTGAATTTAAAGGTTATACTTTGAAAAAAATTAAGGGGAAAATTAAGATTCTTAGCAGAAATATTGAGCGAGAAGAAAAATCTTTACGTAAAAAATCTCCAATCAATTTTAAAGGAAATAGAATTCTTCTACATCCATCAATAAAATTTAATGATGAAAACAATAAAGTTAAAATGGCAATTTCAAAAAATTTACCAAATGAATTTACATTTAGCGGATTAAATGTTGCTAATGAACATGGAAGAAAATTTTTTGCTGAAAAGTTAAAGCTAATTAAGGAAAACAAACCAAAATATGCATATTTACTCAGAAAAAAAATAAATAAAAGTCAAAATAAATCAATTTATGATTATTATCTTCAGTATACTGTAGAGTTTTTACCTGAAACTAAGAATAAATATAAGGGTATATTGGGAATTGATAGGGGAATAAACACACTTGCTTGTGTTGTTTTGTTGGAGAATGGCAAAAATAAGCCTTCTTTCGTTAGATTCTTTAGTGGTAAAGGTATATTAATTTTAAAAAATCAAAGAAGAAAGCAATTATATTTTTTAAAAGGAACCCACAATAAAAAGAAGAAACAGAAGAAAATTAGACCAATAGAGCCAAGAATTGATCAAATAATTCATAATGTATCAAAACAAATAGTTGAATTTGCTAAAAGCAGGGAGGTTGCAATTGCATTAGAGCAGCTTGAAAAACCAAGAAAGGGAAGATATAGGCAGAGTAGACACCTTAGTTATAAATTAGCACAATTTAATTTTAAAACTCTTTCAACTTACATAGAATACAAAGCGAAAAAAGATGGGATAAAGGTTATTTATATTCCTCCAGAAATGACGAGCCAAACTTGTTCACATTGCAGTTCATTAAATACGCAAAGGCCATATAAAAAACCGAATGCGAAAAAAGCAAAAACCTCTTTATTCAAATGTAATGATTGCGGCGTTGAGTTAAATTCTGATTATAACGCCTCTTTTAACATAGCACAGAAAGGTTTAAAAATTCTGAATGCTAACTAACTCTAGTGCCTTTGATGATATGCTATTATTCACTTAATAGTATTGAGGTAACGAGATGCCGTAAGCTATATGCGAACGGAGAAAAGCAAATGGCGGCGTTGCACCGCAATTAAAGATTCAAAATCGTCTATAAGACTTAGCTATTGAAATAACTAAATGAATAATTTAGGAAATAGATAGCGATTATTGGTTTCGGCCGATTAAGTCGACGGATTAATCTTTAATCCCGTTCTGATACAAAATCAGAACTCCTTTATAAATGAAAATGCAAGAATTACACATTCCAAAATCCGGAAAAAATTTGAGCTTTTCAAGAGCCCAATTCCTTAAATCTGGATGCTATTTCATACTTAGAATAAAGGGATTAAGGAATGCAACT
>JBFMDT010000003.1:17303-59122 GCA_040753775.1 Nanobdellota archaeon
ATTTCATACTTAGAATAAAGGGATTAAGGAATGCAACCCCTGCAAAAAAAACTACTTTCCTAAAAAGTCCTTAAATTTCATACTTAGAATAAAGGGATTAAGGAATGCAACAGTAAAGGTTTTTCCGTCCTATCCTGTCATAATTCAATTTCATACTTAGAATAAAGGGATTAAGGAATGCAACTAATTAGAAAACCAATAACAGCCATCACCGAAGCAGATTTCATACTTAGAATAAAGGGATTAAGGAATGCAACTAAACTAAAGGAAATAAGAAAAATATACTATGGTAAAATTTCATACTTAGAATAAAGGGATTAAGGAATGCAACTTGATGAGGGCTGGGGTTTTCTTGCCGGAGTAGGCATATTTCATACTTAGAATAAAGGGATTAAGGAATGCAACTAGAGTTTACGTATTAATGTCTGTATGTTATACTCAGCAATTTCATACTTAGAATAAAGGGATTAAGGAATGCAACAGAAGATGTTAAAACTGCACGGCTACACAAAAAATGATTTCATACTTAGAATAAAGGGATTAAGGAATGCAGCTCATTTCTCTTTTTCTATAATAATCTTTTCCTTTTCAGCTTTGGCTTTTAATTTCTTATCTATAAGCCCACTTTCTTCTACCACTTTTTTTGGTAAATTAATTCTATAACGATAATATTTTACTTTATTGACCTCTTTATCAAATGCCTTTAAAATCTTCATAAATAAAATTAGGTATTCGAACTATTTAAACTATTCGGTTTCCGAAAGAAAAACTTATTTATTTAAGACCACTTAATGCACCAATGCACCATTATTTAAAAATCCTGCTAAGAATCCCCTCATTTCTTTTAATTTCATATCTTACCTCCGATAGCCCCCCATTATTATAAAAAAAGTTTTTGTTGTTATATTGTTCTCTGTTTCCTTTTATTTTTTTAATCAAGGACTGTATTGCCTTGCAGTCTACTTCATCACAAAAAATAATGTTTTTTATAGTATCTTTTATTACTAATTGCTCTATTATTTTTCCAAGCATGTTTTCTAATTCAGACATATATTTTCTTTCTTGAATATTTTTAAAATCCACCATCTTTTTATCATACGCAATTATCTTAAACGCTTTACCGTCCAATTTAATAAGATTGATAATATTTGCATCACTTTCATTTAATTTATACAATAAAATAAAATCATAACCCTCCCTGATTAGATTAAGCGCAACATCGTAGTCATTTGTATCTTTGACATAATATTCAACAGACGGATAGCCTAATGTATTCTGTATTTCATCCTCAAGGGTCTTAATTACCTCACCCCCGTAATCAGAATTTTTAATTCTTAAATTTATGTTTCTTCTGTCAAAAATGAATAGTCTGATCTTATTCATCTATTTTAAAAGACCTAAAAATATATAAAGTTATTTTTAATAATCAGAACTACTTTTTAACTAAGTCTATGCAAATCCCTGCTGCAACTGTTGCCCCAGCATCTCTTATTGCAAATCTGGCCATGTGTGGTATATCTGCATGCTTCTCTATAACTAATGGCTTTGTTGGTTTTATTTTTACAATTGCTGCTTCCCCATTCTTAAGCATGTCAGGTTTTTCCTGTATTGTTGCTCCTGTTGCTGGATTTATTTTCTTAACTAATTCTATAAATTGGCATGCTATCTGTGCTGTATGTATGTGGAATACGGGCGTATAACCTACAGTTAATACACTTGGATGATTTAAAACTACTATTTGTGCAGTAAATTCCTTAGCAACTGTTGGCGGGCTGTCTGTATGGCCTAAAACATCTCCCCTTGCTATATCCTTCTTGTTTATACCTCTTACATTAAATCCAACATTATCACCTGGCTCTGCCTTTGGCAATGATTCGTGGTGCATTTCTATGCTTTTAACTTCTCCTACTACACCAGTACCCTCTCTTGCAGGCACTATTATTACTTTGTCACCAACCTTCATAACACCTGTTTCCACCCTTCCAACAGGCACTGTACCTATTCCCTGAATATTGTAAACATCCTGAATAGGCAGCCTTAATGGCAGGTTTATCGGTTTTTCTGGAAGTTTGAATAAATCAAATTGTTCAAGTATTGTAGGACCTTTATACCACAGCATATTTCCTGATTTTGTAACTACATTATCCCCCTTTAGTGCACTCATTGGTATAAAATTGATTTCATTTACATTGTACTGTACAGATTTTAATAAATTTATAAGGTCTTTTTTAACCTCTTCAAACTTTGCTTCATTGTAATTAACAGCATCCATTTTATTTACTGCTACTGCTAACTGATTTACACCAAGAGTCTTGCATAAGAATACGTGCTCCTTTGTCTGCTCTTGTAAGCCTTCCTTAGCAGAGCATACAAGAATGCCAACATCAGCCTGGCTCGCTCCAGTAATCATATTTTTAATAAAGTCCCTGTGCCCTGGAGCATCTATGATTGTATATTCATATTTTTGGGTATTGAATTTTTTATGGCTTAGGTCTATAGTAACTCCCCTTTCACGCTCCTCTTTTAGCTCGTCCATTACAAAAGCAAATTCAAATCCAACCTTGCCTAATTCCTGCGCCTTTTCCTTAAGCTTTTTTAATGTCTGCTCATCTATTATCTTTGCATCATAGAGTAATCTGCCTACTGTAGTGCTTTTACCATGGTCTACATGACCTACAAATATGATGTTTAGGTGTGGTTTTTCCTTTGCCATTTTTACCTATAAAGTGCTAAAATTTAATTTAATAAGTAATATTTAAATGTTTCTATTTATTTTAAATTTGTAGATAAATATTTAAATTTCATCTTATTACTTATCTAAAGCGATTAAAATGTTTTCTAGGAAATATCTTCAAAAAAGTATAGATGATGGTTTAAAAAATTGGGAGTATGGAAAAAATGATGGATGGGAACAACCCACGACAAATAGAAATTAGAAATAGTTCTGTCTTGGAAGAGAGTAGTCTCGATGAACCATTTTTGACTTTAATTACAGAAGGTGTTAATAACCATTATATTATGTTTTGTCCAGAATTTGAAATTTCAGCAGCAGGTTATGGTTTTGATAATGTAAAAAGAGATTGATATGATAAAAGTTAGGGCAGGCAGTATTTTACGAAAGAAGGAAGAAGGTAAAGACATTAACATTACTCTTTTAAAATATTCTGAAAAGGTTGTTGAAATATTAAAAAATAAGAAAGATATAAGTTCTTTATTTAAATCTTAATTTTATTTCTGCTCTATCGGCAATCCCTTTCTTTTTCTTATGCTTGTTATGACCCTTTGCTGCAGTTCCTCTGGTACTTTTTCAAAGACCTGGTCTACTATGAAATAGCTTCCCCTGCCGCTTGTAGCACTCCTTAACTCGCTTGTAAACCCAAACATCTCTGCGACAGGTAATTTTGCTTTAATAGTTATGTGCTCTTCAACCTGCTCCATTTCCAGCATCTGCCCTCTTTTGTTACCTAATAATTTACTTATTTCTCCCATAGTTTCTGCAGGAGCTTCTATTTGTATTATCTGCAGCGGCTCAAATATATTGCACTTAGCTAGTATCATTGCCTCTCTTATTGCATCTCGCACAGCAGGCAATACTTGAGCTGGTCCTCTGTGAATAGCATCTTCATGTAATTTGCAATCAGTTATATCAACCCTAATTTTCATCCCGGGCTCTTTTGCCAATGGCCCTTCATTCATAACCTGCTCAAAACCATCTGCTATCATCTCTATTACCTCGCCAATATGTACAATCCCTCTTGTGCTGTCAACAAGCATATTTCCCCTGTATACCTCTCTAACATTCTTGGCCTCATCCCTGTTCATTCCCAACTCAACTAACTTGTTAACAAGAGCATCATCCTTTTTCTTAATCCTTATTTCAGGTATTTCCCCAGCCTTTATTGCCTGGTATATTTTATCATCAAGCACGCTTACTACAAAATAGAATTTGTTGTGCTTGTTTGGACTTTTTCCCTCTACCTCTGGGCTTGTTTTTTGTATTGCTTCCCTATATACAACTATTGGCGAGCCAGTTGCAATATCCACTCCCTTTTCTGTTTTTATTCTGTTTTCGATGACTTCCAAATGCAGTTCACCCATTCCAGAAATTAAGTTTTCCCCTGTTTCTTCGTTTATTTCTACAACAATCGTAGGATCTTCCTTATTGACCTTTCTCAGAACTTCTATCAGCTTTGGAAGGTCGCTTGCCTTCTTAGCTTCGATGCTTTTTGTAACAACAGGCTCAAATATGTGCTTTATGCTTTCAAAAGGTTCAATAGGCTTGCTTGATACAGTTTCTCCAGAAAAAGTATCCTTCAATCCAACTAGCCCAACAATGTTTCCAGGAAGTGCTTTCTCTATTTGTATTCTTTGGGCTCCCCTGTAAATGTTTATCTGTTGAAGCCTTACCCATTTTTTTGCCATATTCAAGTAAACATCCTGGCCTTGCTGCAGCTTACCTGAAAATAACCTTCCAGCAGCTATTTCCCCAGCATGCTTGTCTACAACAATTTTAGTTACAACAAAAGCAGCAGGCCCATTTGGATCGCAATTCAGCAACGCCTTTCCTTCCTCGCTTTCTAAATCGCCATGCCATATTTTTGGAATCCTGTATTTCTGAGCTTCTATTGGATTAGGATGATGCTTGATTGACATTTCCAGAATAACCTTGTGCAGTGGAGCTTTTTTTGCAAGCTCTTCATAAGTATTGTTGTTGTACACATCAATGACATCCTTAAAGCTCAGGTTATGCTTCTTCATGTAAGGGAAAGATAGGGCCCATTTGTGAAAAGCAGAGCCAAAAGCAACGCTTCCATCCTGCACATTAACCTGCCATTTTTCCTTGAACTCATCAGGAGCAATCTGTTTTATAAGCTTATTAACATCCTTTATAATACCAAAGAATTTTTCCTGCATTTGCTGCGGGGTTAATTTAACTTCCTTTATCAAGCGGTCTACCTTGTTGATAAATAAAACTGGCTTTACTCTTTCTCTCAAAGCCTGCCTTACAACTGTTTCTGTCTGTGGCATTACCTCTTCTACAGCGCATACAAGAACTATTGCACCATCTATTGCCCTCATTGCCCTTGTGACATCACCACCAAAATCAACATGCCCTGGTGTGTCTATAAGATTGATAAGGTAAGACTGCCCTTCAAGCTCATGCACCATTGAGACATTTGCAGCATCTATTGTAATTCCTCTTTCTTTCTCATCCTCATGGAAATCTAATGCGAGCTGTTTTCCTGCCAGCTCCTCAGAAATCATTCCAGCGCCAGCTAATAGTGAATCTGAAAATGTTGTCTTGCCGTGGTCAATATGCGCACATGTGCAGATATTTCTAATCTTTTCAGGCTTGTCCATTAATTCAATAACATTTTCTGTTAATTTATCGACCATATCTTAGAAAAGCCAAATTAAGATTTATAAAGTTTACTACGCAATATTTATAAAGTTTTAATCTAACAAGTTATATGGATGTTAAGCAATTATGTAAAAATTTAATGAAAAATTTTCCAAATATTCCTGAAGTTAAGTCCTTAGTTGCTTATATCTTAAGTAACCCAAATACAAAAAGAGAAGAGATAATGGCATATTGGGAAGGTTTGAGTCACAATAAATTAGATGAAACTACTGTTGATATAGTCAGGAATATGATAGCTTCCTTTTATATAAACACTTTTTCCGTAAAAATATTAACAAAAGACCTAATTAGATATGGACAAATTCTTCCAAGAGACCAGGTATTATTAAAATTTTTGGTTAACGTAAAAAATAAGAAGATTCATATTTTGCCGGCATGGTTGCATCACATAGGAGCTACTATAAAAATGCTAGGATTAAAAAATGAAAAAGAGCTGTATGAAAACCCGCAATTAGCAAGCCATTTGGTTGGATGTTATGTATTACTGGAAAAAAATAAGATAAAGGAATTGGAGATTGGAGCTACTACTGGCCTATCGCTTGGTCCAAAAGTTAAATATGATCCTAAAGATATAGGGAAAGCCTATAGTATAATAACAAAATTTATACTAACAAGCAAGTTGCCTTATGATAAGGTGATATTTAAGAAAAAAGTTTAAAAATATCATAAACATTTTATTTCAAATGTATTCTTGTCTGCATCAAAAATTCCAAACGAAGGGTTTCCTTTATCCGGAAGTCCTATACTTCCTGGATTAATTAAATATATATTATTCTCTTGTAGAATTATCTTATCTTTGGGTTTAAGATTAATATCATAAATGTTGTTCTCTTTTTTTATAAATCCTTTTATTTTATGTGTATGTCCATAAAATGCTATTTTGACAATATTTGGATATTTCATTTCTATTTCTTCAAATTCTTTGCTAGCATCTTTCACATCTTCAATTTTTTCCTGGCCACTCAAAGATTTATGAAACAATAAAATATTTCCTAATCTTAAAACCAAAGGTAGCTTGTCTAAGAATGCTATGTTTTCCTGATAAATTTTGCCGTATTCTGCTACTATGTTTGAAATGTCATCGTGATCGCCTCTTACAACATAGCAATTTCTCTTTCTTATGGAATCTATACAGAGATTGTCCGAGTATTTATCACCATTTTGAATTATATCACCCAAGCACAAGAACGAGTCTATTCCTGATTTATTGTAATACATAAACATCTGCTTTAAGTTATCATAAACTCCTTGCACATCCCCAAAAACACCATACCTCATATTTTTAAGGATGTTTTTAGTATTTATAAACTTTATTACTTTAAAGTGGCTAATAATGACTTAAAAATTTATGAAACAGAATTTGATAGAAGAGAAAACTTTATTCTAAAAGCGATGGTTAAAGAATTTTCCTAAATGCCCTCTTGCTCATCTCCCTAATCTTATGATGGGCTATTTTGCCGTATTCCCCTGAGAATGTTTTTGGGATATGCAACAGCTCATGCAATATAGTAGTATCTTGTTCTTCCCTGCTCTGCTTTAAGAAGTTATATTCATTAAAAACAACAACATAATAAGGCTGAATTTCCGGATGAACAAGCTGCAGTGTTTTAAAAAAT
The DNA here is from genome assembly GCA_040753775.1 of Nanobdellota archaeon. GTDB lineage: Archaea > Nanobdellota > Nanobdellia > SCGC-AAA011-G17 > JAFCDX01 > JBFMDT01. Next base: position 24,342 of record JBFMDT010000003.1, read on the forward strand.
CCTATAATCTTTGCCACTGTCTTTGTTTTGCTTGTATAACGATAGCAATGAACCCTGTTAAAATCTATATGGCCAAACATAAATCTGTCTGCTATTAACCTTGCTCTTTCTTTAATGTCATCTGCTTGTATATAGGTTGCCATTATTTGTTGGGATAATATCGGACTATATCCCCTAAACATTCGCTTATCTTTTTGCCTATCAAGAAATATAAATGATGTCTTGCAAAAATTGGCTCAACTTTTCTTGCCCCATCTACAAAAGCCTCAATTTTAGAGATATTCCTTCTTGACTCATTTAACACCCTATCAACCCTTTTCATTTTATCAAGAATGCTATTATAGGTTTTGCTGTGAATTTCTGCCATATTATTATCCCTAATTTATTAATAGTATATAAATATATTCATTTTTTACTATAGATAACTACTTTACCAAAAAGGAATTATTTTTTCTTGAAGTATAAGTAACCTATAGTAATTACAAATCCAACAACCAGCAATACAATTATGGCAGCAACTATGTTATCCCTACTTTTGAAAAAGTTTAATATTGCAGCTCCAGTGTACCATGGCAGTTTCTCAGAAGTTTTGTTTACAGCCTGCGTCGGCAAGGTGCATTTTCTTCCTTCTATTGGCTTGTTATCATCAAGTCCGCAGTCCTCTAAATCAGTGCATACCCTTGTTTGATAGCCGTTTACGCAAGGGCTCCATTCTGTGCATGTCCAATTACTATCACATCTTCCTGCACCTATCCTGAATGTAGTTTCTTCTTCAGGAGGCTCTCCACCGCCGCCACCATCGCCAGGGCCAGGAGGGGTTGTAATTGTCGTAGTAGTCATGTTGAAGTCTTGTGATATATTTTGGCCGAATGAAACATAAATTCCGCTGACAGTATTTTCGAGGAATCCAGTCATTGTTGCTTTAAGCTCATAGGTCCCGGGAGCGACATCAATGCTATAAGCACCATTGACAGTCTGCACATAATACAAAGTTGCTCCATTCTGCATTACTCTTACATCAGCGCCATCAAGCAGGTTAGCTGTGTTTTGGTTGTATACTATACCATAAATTCTTCCTGTTTGCTGCGCTTGAGTTAATGTAAAGTTTAATTCTGTGCTGCCTATTACAGTTGTAGAAAGCACACTATCATAGTATCCGCTCTTGTATGCATTTACATTGTATGCTGTATTGTTCCATATGTTTACATTATAAAACCCATTTACATCTGTTGTTGCACTTTGGACAGTATTGCTGCCTATCTTGACATCAATTGTTGCTCCTTGTATGCCTGCATCATTTGTATCCTTGACATAGCCATATAAGTTAACAGATGGTTGTGGGCCAAGGCTTTTTATCCCAATATCTATATCATTATTTACGTAAATATTTGTATTATAAGCATCATAACCAACAGCCGTTATATTATACTTGTATGCACCTTGGTTAGATATTGTTAAAACGAAATGTCCTGTTGAATTTGTTGTTGTTGAGTTTACTTGGGTTAGGGATGAAAAATCATAAAAGTTTATATTAGCATTTTCAATTGCATTACCAGTCCCGCTTTCAGCAACTTGCCCTGTTATTGTATATGCATAAGCAGAGCTGGCAAAAATCATTACAAACAGCAAGCTTAGTATTATTTTATTAATATTCATTTTAGCTCATAAATGCATCAACATAAGTCTGCATTCCTCCGGCAGTTATTCCTATTCCTGTTGCAAATGTCTGGTTAGTATAGCCAGCAGCAACAGCCTCCAAATCATAAGTCTCTATTGTTGGCAATCCATTAACAACATACTGCCCAGCTGAATTTGATTTAACTATCTGCACTAATTCCAAATTGCTGCTTTTATATATATTTATTGTTGCATCCGCTATTGTTGCTGGTAGGTTTAATAAGTCATAAATTGTTCCTGAAATTCCACCGGCAATAGCATTATTCTGGGTTAATACAACATCATAAGCATTAACTCCTGCATTAACATTGAAGTTGTAAGCATAAACATTGTTGAATCCAGGCTTGCTTACCGTAATATTGTAAATTCCTATGTTCAAGTCAACTGAGTAATCACCATTTGCATCTGTTTGCAGTGCAGCAACTGTTACACCATCCTTTGTTATTTGCACATTGGCATTGTATATTGTATTATTTGCATCTGTTATTGTTCCAGTTAATATTCCTGTTGTAATAACTGGAGTTAAGGTAACATTTAAGTCAGTTGTAGTTGCAGTTACTAGGTTTATATTGTTTATTGTAGCATCATAAAATCCTGTTCTGAAAACTGTTACATTGTATGGGCCTGCAACGATTGTTATGCTGTAAGAGCCATCTACTAGTGATGTTGTTTCTCCCTTAACAATTCCATCTCTTATTAATTGTATTGTTGCTCCGTCTAATGTTGAATTGTCTGTTGCATTTAATATATAGCCAGCCAATATTCCTCTTGTGTCTACTGTAAATGAAACACTTGCACTTCCTACATTATTGCTTGGGTCTGTTGCAAATATAGTTAAAGTATGGTTTCCATCTGCTATGCTTAAGGTTGTTCCGTTTGTTATAGCCTGCTGTGCACCTCCATCCAAGCTGTAGGTTGTTGTTGCAGGCTCATCAACATTAAAGCTTACTAATACATTATTTGAGGTTTTTGTGCTTCCATTTACAGGCTCAAGTATTGTTACTATTGGGGCTGTTATATCTACATCATAAACTGTTATTGTTATTAACTCAGAGTCCATCAACTGCCCATCGCTTACGCTGAAGTTAACTTGATAACTGCCAGCTTGAGTGAAATCAGGAGTCCAAGTGAATGTCTGTGTTCCTGCATCAAATATTGCTCCTGAAGGCAATCCAGATGCGCTGTAAGTTAAAGTATCATTTTCAGCATCTGTAGCACTTATTGTGAATGTTAAAGTCTGGTTTTCATTAACACTTTTATCTCCTATTTGGTTTAATGTCGGAGCAGTATTTGTTAGTGCAACATTAAATGGGCTTGTTACAGCGTTGTTCACATTACCATTTACATCTGTTGCAATAATCCTTACATTATATGTTCCATTTAATGCTGTATTTGAATATGTTATACTGTAAAAGTCTTGGGATGTCTCTGTTAGTATAACTGCATCAATTGAAGCATCAGGCAATGTTATTTCAGCTGTCACGCTTGCTACATCTACATTATCTATTGCATTAGCGCTTATTTCAGTTGACTGGCCTGTAAATAGCAAGCTTGGATTTATAGTTAAGTTAGTTACAATTGGCGCATCTTTGTCCAGCAATGCATAAGCTGTTTTAACATTTTCAACATTTCCAGCATTGTCAACAGAATAGTATTGTATTGTATGATTTCCTGTTGTCGTTATTGATATAGAAGTTCCAGTAACCCACCCGCTTCCATCTAAATTGTAAGTTGTATAGCTGACTCCTGAACCAGAATCTGTTGCTGTCAAATTTACAACAAAGTCTGCATTCTGCCATGTTGAAGGAGCATCGTCTGTTGTTAGTGGCGCTATAGTGTCCAATAGTATATTTGTTGAAGCAGTTCCAATGTTGTTAGCCAAGTCTGTTGCAATTACATCAATAACATTATTGCCCTCGACTAAGCTGATAGTAGCGTCATAAGTTCCAGCACCTAGATTTGCCAATACGCCATTGACTGTTATGTTTGCTATGTTTGCATCTGTAAATGTGCCTGTTATTGTTTGTACTGAAACATTTGTCGGTGTTATTACAGGGTCTATTGTCACAACTGGAGCTATTGTATCAACTGTAAATGAGATAAGAGTAGTTGCTAAATTTCCAGCTATATCAGTTGCATTGACTTCTAAAGTATGTAGGCCATCTGTTATAGGATTTCCTGTGTAAGGAGCGCTATCTAAATAAGTGCTGTTTGAAACAACACCATTCAAATCTGAAATTGTTATGTCTGGTGTGATGGTTGTATTGTAATAAGCACCATCTTGAATATTATTAATTGTAATTGTTGGTGCTGTGTTATCTATTGTTATTGTCTTGCTTGTATCAGATACAGATGCTCCGCCAAAGTCTGTTATAGTTATGTTTACATTATACACTCCATCCGCTAATGCTGTTCCACTACATTGGTTAAATGTCCCATTCCAATATGCACAACTTGATGGTCTTGATATACTTGTTGCATCATTTCTTGTTGCCCATGGATCATTTGCATTTTGTATTCTTATCACCCAATCAACAATTTCATTTGAAGATGCAAAAATTCTTAATCCATCTAAATAATTGTCTAAATTAGCAGGTGAAATATAAACATTATTTGCTGTAGTATTTCCAAGACCTTGTAGCTCAAATATGTAACTTGTTAAAATTGGAGGTACATTAGCAACATCAATTGTAAATGCTTGACTTACTAGCCAACCATTTCCATCATCTACGCTTACATTTACATTATTTAATCCAACTTGGTTATAAGCCGGAGTCCATTGTATTAACCCTGTTGAAGGATCAATTGTCATTACAGATGGCGCAGTTACTAAGGAATAAGTTAAATTATCTAAATCTACATCAGTAGCATCGACATCATAGCTATATAAAACTCCTTCAGTTGCAATTGTTATTGGAGTGGATGTTATAACAGGAGCATCATTTATTGGATTAACTGTAATAGTAACTAGATTTGAATTTGCTGTTGCTGAACTAGAGTCTGTTGCAGTGAATATAACTTGCTCTTGCCCATTCCAATCAGGCAAAGCAGAGAAGCTTACATTTCCATCTGCATCTATGGTTATGATTACACTTGTATTGCCATTGACAAAATAGCTTAAAGCATCGCCGTCAACATCGCTGAAGTAGGAATTTAAGTTGAAGTAATTAAGCAAACTTGTATCCTCATCAAAGATTACATCTGAAATAGGCCCATTAAATACAGGAGCATCATTTATTGGATTCAGGGTAACTGTAATAATTTGTGAGGCTGTTAACCCACCAGAATCTGTCAATGTTAAGTTAATGTCATCAGAGCCAAAAGCATCTGCAACTGGAGTAAATGTTATTATATTATTGTTTGCGTCAAAGCTTGTAGTAAATAAGCTTGTATTAACATCTGACACAGCCCAATTTAAGTTTAAGTCTGTATCTTCAACATCATTTTCATAAGAGCTTAAATCCAGAGTCCATGGTGCTACATCTTCGTCTTGAATTTGATTTGGTATAACTGGGAATATCCATGGTGCATCATTGACAGGAGCAACTATTACATCAATGCTGTCCTCTACAAATAACCCCCCAGTATCAGTCGCCCTAAAGATTATTGTCTCTGTTCCACTCCAGTTTCCAGCAGCTGAAAAATCAACTGTGTTGTCTGGATTTATTATAGCATTAACATTTGTATTTCCAGAGAAGCTGTAAGTCAATGTATCTAAATCTGGGTCTGAAAAGAAATTATCTAAATCAAATGCAGATAAATTAGTTGTATCTTCATCAAAAGTAGCTGGGTCTGGTGTTATTAGAGCAATTAAAATAGGAGCCCTGTTTACATTATTTACAGTAACATCCCACGATACGCTTGCTTCCAAGCTTCCATCAGACACTATTACAGTAACATTATGCAATCCAGCAGAATCAAAATCAGCATAATAATCATAATTTGGCAATCCAGTTCCAATAGGATTATTGTCCAAGTACCAAGAGTAAGTTAAAGTATCATTATCAAAGTCAGAAGCAGTTACATCAAAGGGCTGTGTTGTATCCTCATCCATAGTAACATTGCTTGTTGGGTTAAACGAGTTTATTACAGGCGCAACATTTGTGTTTGCTACATCTATTTGGAATACCTGCTGTGCAATACCCCCATTTCCATCATTTACTCCTATTGTTACATCATGCAGCCCAGCCTGCCCATAATCAGGAGTCCATGTGATTAAGCCAGTTCCTGAATCTATTGACATTCCAAATGGAGAAACTAACAAGGAATAAGTTAAAGTATCATTATCAACATCTATTGCATCAACATCGTAGGTGTACAAGCTTCCCTCTGCTGCTGTTGTAAGAGGAGTTGATATAATTGCAGGATCGTCATTTACAGAATTTACAGTTAAGGTTACAACATTGCTGTCAACAGTTCCGCCATTTCCGTCATCTGCCCTGAATTGTATTGTGTTTATTCCATTCCAGTCTGCATTTGGCGTCAAGGTTGAAATATTTCCATTAATCACAGCATTTATGTCTGTTGGAGCCAAGATAACACTGTAACTTAATGTATCCCCATCTATGTCAGAGAAGTATGGGCTTAAGTCTAGGTTAAGTATATTATCCTCATCCCATGCTTGGTCAGGAATATTGCTTACTAAAGTTGGCGGGTTATTTACATTATTTACAGTTATTGTTATGTCCTCAAAATCAATGTCAGTCCCATCAGTAACTTCAAACCTTACATTTGGATAAACGCCAGCTTGAGTGGAATCAGGAGTCCAAGTGAATGTCTGTGTTCCTGCATCAAATATTGCTCCTGAAGGTAAATTGTTTGTTGAATATACTAAAGGATCATTGTCAAGGTCAGTTGCAGAAATTGTAAATTGCAAAAGCTCCCCCTCATTTACGGTTTGGTCCCCTATCAGATTTAATACAGGAGCTGAATTGCTTATCGCAACAGAATTGCTTTGTATTGTATTTCCATCGGCTGTTTCATCATCAGCGGTTACCCTGCAGTATATCATATCATTCTTGTTGAAGTATGTTCCGTTAATTGTGCTTGAATTAGCTCCGCTTATCTGTCCAACTTGATTATACCATTGTATCCTTGAATTGTTAAGATCATTGTCAGCATCAGAAAAGCTATAACTGCATGTAAATACTGTATTTTCATAGCCGCTTGTTGGAGCTACAGCTGCATTTGAAACAACAGGCAAGGAATTTAATATTGTTATTGTATTTGAATTCATCCAGCTGCTTGTTGTCCCATAACTGTCAACAGCCTGCTCAGCACAGTTTATATTATCATTCTTGTTTCCATTGCCATTAATGCTTAAGTCTAAAGTTTGTGATGTTTGTCCGTTAATCTGGTTTCCATTTCTGTACCACCTCCAATTTACGCTTACAGAATCTCCATCTGCATCAGAGTAGCTTCCGGAATTGCAGGTTAGCATTGAGTTTGTGTAATAAGTGCCTACTGAAATGCTTGGGGCTATCAGTGTTGGTGCATTGTTTATTATGCTTGCTGTGTCTTCCCCAAACTTTATCCAGCCAATCCTGCTTCCATAATACTTCCATACTTCACATTTCCAGCTATCGCCTATTGTTGTTTGAGAATTGCTTAAAAAGTTGCTGTTTATTCCTGTTTCAGCTCCATTTTTAAACCATTTATAAGTATACCCTGTTCCCGAAGCTACGTTGCAGGTTAAATCCTGGTTATGGCCTGCTGGATTTGGGGTTATCCATACATTTGCAGCAATAACACCAATACTGAACAGAATGCTGATTAATAAAAATAGTACAACATTCCTTTTTTTCATAAATATACTCATTTGTATCTTCTAGGTCTTTTTCCGAATTCAATGTCAAATCCCAAGTTAAGCGTATTAGCCCCATTCAGCCTTATATCAGAATTATCAACAGTTACATATTTAATGGAATCATATATCCATGCCCTTAAGTTCATGCCGTTTTGCGAAAAATATTTTGAGTTTATTTCAAAGTTTATACCTGCCGATATGCTGTCTACTTTAGTTTTATTTCCATTTTCATTGACCACATCCCTTCCCAATGCCCCCAAGAACCCTAACTTATGGCTTCTAATATCAAAGGGATAAGTATCACCGCTAATATTAAACATATTTCTCTCAACATTGTATTTAGTTTTTTCAGAAGAATCCTCTAGTCCTAGCTTGCTTAAGTACATATCAACTGTCTCTTTTGCTTTCCCTCTGCCATACACATAATCAAAGATAACCCTGCTGTTCAAAGGCAAGTTCTCAAATGAAACCCTTGAAAACAATCCATTTAGGTTAGTGCTTTTATATATGCCAACTAAGCTGTCTGAAGTTGCTATGTCAAACTTATTAATATTTTTGTTATAACCAATATCAAGCTTAAGCCCCCTTAATTTTTCATCTAAAGACTTCACTCCAGCACCAATCTCCAAGTCAAAATCATTTAGGTTGTTCAAATCATCGCCAGCAACCTTGCCAGAACCAATACCAAAACTAGTATTCAAAACCCCATGATACTGCAGCCTTTTATAGCTTATTCTTGGCTCTAATTCTATGTTTGTATTTAATTCATTAATGCTGTTCCTTGTATTTGTTATTACAGGAACTCCATCTTCATCATAACTTGTAACCTTCTGCCTTTCAGTGCTAAAACTTGGATTAAAATAGATATTCCCGCTAAAATATTTTTGAACTTTTTCCACCGTTGGATTTTTGTTTCCTAAGGATTCAATAAGATCTCCAATTCCATCATCTTCAAAAAATTCCTTTTCAGATTTGTTGGTCTTTTGAGTATCTTTTGTTTCTTCTGCAATTTCAGCATTTTTTAAAAGTTCCCTAATCCCTGTTTCATCTATTTCCTCTGCCCTTGCCCGAGGCGTAACTAAAGAAGTAATTCCATACAATACGACAGGAAATATTATTTTCCCTAAACTTTTTGTAATACTCACTTTAACCCCAAACTTTTTTAGGAATAACTTATATATAAAGCTTTCTAAATATATCTATTCCATAGTGGTAATTATAATAACTTCAATTTCTTAAGTTTTCCAAAATGATATACTTTGTCTTCAACTACGTAAATGTCAAAATCATCTATATTATTTAGGAAGGGGCTTAGCAATTTTTCTTTTGTAATGTCGCTTCCCATAACAACAGGGTTCATTGATGGCATAACTATTATTTTTTTTCCATACCATTCCCCCAGCATAAAGCACTTGAACTTTTCATTGCTTCTTTTCCTGAATGAAACCACAGGATGCTCGTGCCCGATTATTATTGTTTTGGCACTTTTTATGTCATTATTTTTTAATATTGCATCGCCGTGCAAAATGCAGACATCATTTATTTTATAACAATCCCTTATCTTTACCTCCTTTCTCTTTTCTGCCAAATATTTTATTGTTTTGTCATGATTTCCTTTTATTATAATGATTTCCTTGTCTTTCAGGAAGTCAAACAAGCTTAAGATGTCTTTCCATTCCTGTCCAGATATTGTTCCAAATTCATGCTTCAAGTCTCCTGTAAATACAACCCTTTTCACATCTACTTTTTTTATTATGTTTTTAATTTTTTCAAGAATATCTTTGAAGTGAAATCTAGGTATAAATATTCCCTGCTTATTTAATGCTTCTTCATATCCAATATGCAAATCAGACATTACTAAAATTTGTTCTTTTTCAATGTACAAAGCTAAATCTACTATTTCAATGTTTGGTAAAATTTTCATTTATATTAAAATAATAAAAGTTTAAACCCTATATTCATCTAAATTCATTTTTCTCTTCCATTCATAAATTTCATCACACTAGCTCTTCAGTTCATCAGAAAGCTTCTTTCTTTCTTCAAGAATAAATTCTAAATATATTCTCTTAAGCCCTAGTCCACGCCCAAACTCTTCTAAGGATTTTTCTTCCATTATAACTCTTCCATCCTGTCTTTGTACAAGTCTTGGAGTTTGCCGAATTTTGCCTCTATCTTTGCCTTTCTTTTTTGAATTTCATTGTCAAATAACTCTGCCGGTTTTATGTTGCTTCTTTCCATCTCTTCAACAGCAGCCAAAAATCTTTTCTCAAGCTTTGCCAAATCCCAGTACATACCTAAATAATTCTTGCTGTCCTGCTTCATCTTCTTTTCCATATTCTCTATAGAAGAAAGTAGTTCCTTTACCTTGTGTTGCTGGATTGTTTTTACAGGCTCGCTTCTCTCTTTTGTAATTACAATCGGCCTTTCTTTGAACCACTTTGGCCTTTCCTGGGCCTTTAATCTCTCAAGGGCTTCCAATACTCTGCTCTTTGGCATGCTTATAGTATTACTTTCTTATTTATATATTTTGTCTTATATCAAAAAATAAAATTATTTTCTATAAGAATCTATGAAACTTATTGAAGCTTGGATTTACCTATCAAAAAAATTTTCCTTGCCTACTTCTTCAAGAATTGTATTTGCATCATAATCCCTAACTATCGTTTCCCTTCCGCAGGCAGGGCATATTTTTGGTGTTCTTGCTCCCTTTGGAGAATATCTGAAGTTGCATGCTTTGCAGAAATAAGTTGTCATCTTTTTACTCTTTTCTCTAGCTCATTAGGGAAATTTTCTTTAATGAAATTAATCATAGCAGTATTTCCAGCCTGCTCGTAAACAAAGAGTGCCTCTGGAAGTGAATCTTCCTTAAGGTAAGTGTCTCCAACTAGATTAAGCTTCTCTGTATTATCCGCTAGCTTAAATGCCCTTGCAGCCTTGTCAAGCTCATTATTCTTAAAGCATATCTCCCCAACCTTATTCAGCCTTGCCTTGTTATTTAAAGCCCCGAATATTTCTATAGCAAAGTCAACCTTTTGTTTTTCTACACACTCATCTCCAACCTTGCTTAATTTTTCTTTCTCCCCCACAGTTAAAAACGCCTTGATTGCTTCTTGAATATGGCTTTCTTTTAAGCACCTATCTCCAATTTTGATCAGCCTTTCATTATCCTTTGCTAAAATATAACTGTCAACAGCCTGCGCAAATAAACCAATCTGGGCATAATAATCTCCAACCTCAGCAAGTTTACTATTATTTCCTGTAAAAGAAAATGCTTTTATTGCCTCTTGTATGCGTCCCTTTTTAAATAGCTCTTCGCCAGCTGCATCCAACAAGGCCTTTCTGGTTACCTCATTAAACATGCTTAAATTAACATTGTTTATGCCCTTTCTGATTAAAGAGGGAACAACCTTCTTGAATACCTGTTCATCATCCTTAGAATTAATAGTAATAGCTTTCATTATGCCAGGAATAATCTTTTCTATATCAGCCATTTTCTCACTCATAAATTAAAAATCTCTTACTTATATAGTTTTCTGTTTAATAATAAATATATTGGAATAATCATTATTTTTTAAGCTCAATCTTTGTTAATACCATGTTATGCATTCTTTTTAAAAATTCCATTCTGTCCTCCATCTTCAATACATCCAAATGCCCCTGCAAGACAATGTTAAATGCAAATGGGCTTGGTAAGGATGTTGCTATTTGCTTAAGCTCCATCTTGCCTTCTTCCAGCACTCTTAATACATTAGCTGCATTGTCTACATCCATCAAGTCCTCCATAACCTCTCTTTTAGATTCTTTTAATATGCAAAAATTATCGCTTATCCTTCTTAGGGCATTCATCAATATCATGCTGCTTACCTGCTGCCTTCCTATTCTTTTCTTTTTTCCCTTGTACTGCCTTAATATCATTAGAGCCCTTGTTGCACAATGCCTGAATCTCCTCTTCAGGACCTCGCTTTTGTCTATTGCTAAGCTTACTATTTTTCTTAATTCATTTGACCTTATTAAGTTGAACGCCCTTAATACCTGTATCTTATCATCTGTTGCAATGAAAAACCCGTTATCATTAATTCCTATCTCAACATCCCTGTGCTGTAATCTTGCTATTACAAATGCTATAGCTCTGCTTAACGCATCATTTACTCTCCTTCCGTATAAGCTATGAAATACAACATATTTTTTATTATTCAGATTAAAAAACTCAACCAACAATTTTTTATCATGACTTATCTCTGCATACAGGTATTGCTCCTTAAAATATTCGTATATGGCATTAGCAGCATTTTCATCAACATAAAGATATTCATTAATAAATTTAATAATTTCTTCTTTGTTCTTTTTAGCATTAAACTTTTCTTCCATTAATTTTCTAAACCTGTTAATATCAAAAGCTAAATCAAAGCTTAGTGGTAACTGTTCGCTGAACCAGGAAGGAACAGTTGGCGGCCTATAAGAAGATGCTTTAACTTGTGCCGTCATTCCTCTACTAAACTGAAATTCATACGTATTCCCGCCCAAGACAAAAACATCCCCTGGTTTTAATCTTTCCAAAAATGCCTCATCTATATGTCCTATAGCCTGCTCATTTATCTTGACTGTTATAAAGCTCTCTTCTGGTATCGTCCCAATGTTAGTCATGTAAATAACCCTGCTCAGCTTTCCCTTTCTCCCTATTAACCCAGATTCTTCATCATACCATATCTTTGCATAGATGTTTCTGTCTTCAAGGTCAACATATTTTCCAGATAGATAATTTATCACTTCAAGAAAATCCTCTTTGCTTAATTCTTTGTAGCAATAGCTGCTTTTAACTAATCTAAATAAGTCATTTATGTAAATTCTATCAGAAACAGCAACACCATGTATCTGTTGCGCTAAAACATCCAAACAATTTTTAGGAATGTCTATTTTATCTATCTTCCTTTCTATGGCTGATTTTAAAAGTACAGAACACTCTACTAGATCGTCTCTATCAAGAACAATTATTCTTGCTTTGACTTTGTCGTGGAACTTATGCCCGGCTCTTCCAGACCTTTGTAGAAACCTTGCTATACTCTTAGGGCTTCCAAGGCAAATTACTAAATCAATATAACCAATATCTATGCCAAGCTCCAATGAAGTAGAGCAAACAACACATTTTAATTTGCCTTCCTTAAGCTTATTTTCTAAATCAATTCTGTGCTCTCTACTCAAGCTACCATGATGCGCCCCAATGTTATCTATATATTTTTTAGGAAATTTATTCTTTAGATGATCAACAACTCGCTCTGTAGCGCTCCTTGTGTTTGTAAATATCAGTGTTGTTTTGTGTTCCTGTACTAATTTATCTATAAGGTTGTACATGGCATTATGTATTTGATTATGTGTTGTATTAATTAAATCTGGCAAAGGGCTAATGACTTTTAAGTCAACATCTTTAATAAACTGAACATCTACGATCTTACAATTCCTAACCTTTCCTTCTTCATAACCAACTAAGAACTTGGCTACCTCTTCGAGAGGAGATATTGTGGCACTAAGTCCAATTCTTATAAAATCATTAAGCTGTTGTAATCTTTCTAGGCTTAAACTTAAATGAACCCCCCTTTTATTATTAGCTAAAGCATGTATCTCATCAACTATAACCCATTTTACATCTCTGACGAACTCCTTAAATTTAATAGAGCTTAAGATTAATGCTAATGACTCAGGAGTTATTATCAAAATATGTGGCGGCTCTTTTAACATCTTTTGCTTTTCTGCAGCAGTTGTATCCCCTGTTCTTACAGTTACCCTTATACCTAATTTCTTGTTTGCTATAGTTTCCATTTCTTGTAATGGTTTCTTTAAATTAAGGTCTAAATCTCTTGATAACGCCTTCAAAGGAGAAATGTAAATACAATAAACTTTATTTTCCAATTTATTTTTTTCGGATAGATTAATTAATTCATTCAATATGCTTAAAAAGGCAGTCAAAGTTTTGGTTGCTCCTGTTGGCGCTGAGACTAAAATGTTGTTTCCATCATGAATTTCCTTTACGCCATATAACTGTGGCAAAGAAAATTCCTTAAATTTGCTGAAGAACCATTTATTTACAATAGGATTAAGTATTTTCTTGACTTCCTCTTCCTTATAAGGCTGCTTTAATACTTCTATCATAGGACAATATTAAACTAGGTAAGCTTATTAAATTTATGTATAAAAAATTATTATCTTAAAGGGCTTTGGTGCATTCCTGTTATAGGTAGTAGATTAGTAAAAGAAAACCACTAGCTATTGTATATCAAAAGTAGGGTTGCACCAGAGTACTTAGAACGGCTTTGCACTTAAACTAGGTTCTGCACATAAACAAAAGCTTTTTGCACATAAATAGAAAGTGTTAAAAAACTGCTGTGTGGCATGATTAAGGAAACATGAGTAGAGCTCTCACTCATGTCTTCCTCTTACTTCATACCATTATCCTTCACTTGCCGATATGCCCAGAACTTTAGCTTTGCTTCATGGTACATGTTCCTTTTCTTATGGCTTCTTACACACTCACCGAACATGCGTTTGCTTGCTGAAAAGATACCTTCAGTAGCAACCCACCGCATACCATACCTTTTTTCTTTCGCCCACTTCTTGTAACCAAGTTCCTTGTAATCAAGAACCTCTTTCTTTCTTGCCAGACAACCACGACTTTTGGTGCCGGCATTCTCTCTGATTTTAATCACAGGCTTTACACCTAACTGATCATACAAACAGAAGTTATCCCTCGCATCATATAATCCATCTCCAGCACATATGTCTATATTCTTATGATTGTTTCTCAACATACCCCTTCCAGCACTATTCTCATCAAGATTCTCATTCCCAATCCGAATATCCACAATATTTCCTTCTGTATCTCCCATAAGCACTACCTTAATCCATCCTCTCCTTACTTTCCATTTCTGACGTATCCACTCGCCCCTGTTACTCACTTTAATTCCTGTTCCATCAACTGCAACAAAGAGATTATTCCCTTTTGGTTTAAATGCAGTCTTAAGTTTCTTTATCCTCCTTCTTATCTGACTGAAAGAGATAACAGGAAATGGACCAAGCCTCCGTGATAAGCCATTGATGATGCCCTCTAATGCTCGATAATCAAAGGCTTTGGCATAGAGTATAGCTAAGAAGGTGATCAGTGACGCTGGGTACAAGCTGGTTTCAAAAGTATACGATAAAATCAGGACAACAAAGACAACACTATGATAACTTGTGATAATAACCACAAATCTATTATCTAACTTTTATTTTCTTCGCCTTGATTGCTAGAGCCTTTTCCTTCCTTGGTATCGTCACTGTCAACACCCCATTTTTGTATTCTGCACTTGCATCTTCAGCTTTGACATTAACAGGAAGCGCTATTGCTCTGTAAAAACCCTTGTAACTCCTCTCTTGCCTATAGAAATCTTTTTTCTCTTCTCTTAACTCAGATTTTCTTTGAGCTTTAACCTCAAGAAAATTGTCTCTAACAACTAGCTGTATATCTTTTTTATCTATGCCTGGCATTTCAACCTTTACTATAACATTGTTTTTAGATATTTTAACATCAGAAGCAGGTTGTTTAAATCCCTCAAAGTTTATATGCATAGGCTTTAAAAAACCCTTAAACATCTTATCCATGTTTTCCTGCATTCTAGAAATTTCTTTCTGCATCCTTTTTATTTCATTAAAGATGTTCATGGATGAATAATTATTTTAAAAATATTTAAATTTTTTGTTACTACTAAAACTTACCTAGCAGAATCAGCCTGCCTTTCCAGTTCAAGCTTTTTTGCTATAGCTGCACTGCTTTGGTCCAAATTATAAGCCTTAATAATTTCATCAGAAAGTGCTTTTTCCAGCTTAATTTTTGTATTAAAGCATTTGCTGTAAGCTCCCTGTACAAACATTCTTAAGGTAAAATCAACTCTTCTTTGGGGTGCGCACTCAACTGCCTGCGGATATCTTGCACCGCCATATTCTATTGCAGTTATCTCTTCTCTTGGGGCTGCATTTTCTATAGCCCTGACAAATACCTCTATCGGATTTTTGTTCAACTGCTTTTCTATTAATAAAAAAACATTAAATACAGTTCTATACAACCTTGCCGCCTTGCCTGTGCAATGACCTGATGTTCTGAAGTGTTTTTTCCCCCTGTGCCCTGGAACTTGCAGCTTATTCACCAGTCTTTCAACAATATTAACCGCAGTTGACTTGTAAAACCTGTACTTTGCTTGCCTGCCTGCTGTTCTTGCAACAACTATGGGCTGAAGATTTATGTATCTTTGTAAACCAGGGTCCTGAACCTTAATCCCAGTTGTATCCCATTTATCAAAAATCTTTATGCTCATCTTCTACCCTTTTCTATCTTTCCTTCAACTAGAGCCTTAAGGCTTTGGTCATTTACCTTAATAACCTGCCATCTAATTCCTGGAATGTCACCCTTAGCACCGCCCTTAGCGCCACCAATGCATTCTATAAGAACTTCATCATGCTCATCTATGAATTTAATTGCATTATATCCAGGAACAAAAGCCGTAACCTTTTTTCCATTTTTAATTAACTGAACAACTACAGCCTTTCTCATAGCCGAATTGGGTTGCTTTGCTTCTACTTGTCTCTTCTCAAGAACTATGCCCTTGGCCTGGCTGCTTCCCTTGAGAGGATCGCTTTTTTCTTTCAGATTAAAAGTCCTTCTTACATAGAGCTGTTTATTTAACCTAAAACTTTTTCTATCGCTCTTCAATTTTTTTCCGGCAAACAAACCTTTAGCCATTTTATGCTTCGGAATAGTTTGGTGTTTATAAAGTTTACTGGTAAGTCTTAATTTTTCTATGCTTACTAAAAATTTATTGATTCAGCTTAAAATTCCTCTTTTAACAAATTATTGCTTTCAAAATATAAGAGCATAACACTTGCTGATTTTAAAAAACTAAAATCCTGCTTGTCTTTCTTGAGAGTGTGGCATATATTTCTTATATGACTGTCTCTTGACATTATGAAGCTTCTGGCATTATTCTTGGTGGAGTAGTATATAGCATGGGCTACTAGGGCTCGGTCAGCGTCGCTTATAATATCTTCATCTTTAGCATCAAAGTATACTCTTCTGGCAGTGAATCTAACAAAATCATATATGTTTTGGTAAGTTCCATTGGGCTCTTCTGTTATTACATCAATTTTGGAGACTGGAAGAATCCCTTTAGCTATTTTAATTAATTTTTTCATATCGCTATAAAATTTTATTCTCTTTTTTATTTCATACATCCCGCTTCTTATTCTATTCTTTCTATCATTAAGATTATCCAGTATAGAACCTATACCTCTCTCCCGTTTTACATAGGAATCATAAAATTTTTCCAGCTCATTTCTGATTTCGATTGGCAACACAATATTGCATAGGCTGTATATTATGCTGAGATTGTTGCAGTAGGTTTTGAAGAATTTCAGTATCGTTGGATAAAGCTCATTGTTTTGCTTAATTTCCCTACAGATATAATTAAAATCTCTAAATCTGCCATTATCGTCAACTAAACCAGGGATAAATATATTTGTGTCTGGAAATATAAAATCTTCCTTCTTAATCACATCAGAAAGCTCGTTTATTTTGGATAGATCATTTTTAGGTTTCATGCTATCTTAATATCCCCAATTTTGAAGTACCTTGAAATTATATGCTTTAGCTCATTTATATTTTTTCTGTCCCTTCCTATAATCCTCCCTTTATCCTGGACTCCATCAACAAAAATCGTTATGTTATTATTCTCCTGCACGATGCTCTTTGCTGTTATTGGATAAATCAAGTTTTTTACAAACTTTAAAATGTCATTGCTGTATTCTATCACTCTTATCTTCTTTTTGAGGATGGCTTCTATCTTTTTTATATTCCCCCCATTTTTTCCAACAGCCCTTCCAAGCTCCCCCTCATCAACAACTATAATCAGTTTGTTCATCAAGAAGCAGTCC
The DNA here is from genome assembly GCA_040753775.1 of Nanobdellota archaeon. Lineage (GTDB taxonomy): Archaea > Nanobdellota > Nanobdellia > SCGC-AAA011-G17 > JAFCDX01 > JBFMDT01. The sequence continues at coordinate 41,779 of JBFMDT010000003.1, forward strand.
TTAACCCTTGCTGAAGTGAGGTTTTCAAATGTTGTCCTGTACTGCATAGTCTGTAAATTATATTTAATGCCCATGTTATTTCTCTTTTAATAGACCAAGAACTGAAATATTAAAGGGCTTCTTGCATATCACTGATGTTTCCTTGTTGTTTGTTTCAAGTTCTACAACCATTATGCCAGAAAGTTTTGCATAATAATTTATATCTTCCTTTACATCCCTCTTGCAGTTTGAAGCTATGTAAACTTTTTCTAATTTGCCATTTTTGAGGGATTTTAATGTTCTTTCTGTCCCAAAAATAAGTCTGCCTTCCTTTATGTCCTTTTTTAATTCAGTAGCGCTCATTTTATTCTGTTCCCTTTTTTGGCTTCATTTTGACCATCAAGCCAGGAAGCCCTGTACCTAAAGGCACTGGCTGGTTGAGCATTACATTTTCTATAACGCTTCTTAATCTGTCTTTTTTTCCAGTAAGGCTTGCATTCACTATGTGCTTGATTGGGGTTTCAAAAGATGCCTTTGCCAAAACGCTTTCTTTTTCTCCTGTAATTCCGCTTCTTGTAACGCCTTTTATCACGCCATTATGAGTCATGGTGTCTGCTAAAAGCATGATGTGCCTTATGTCTATTTTCAAGCCCTGTTCTTCAATTACACTTAAAGCCTCGTTTATTATTGCTGACCTTGCTGCCTCTATACCTAACACATCAGCTATTTCAAAAATATCATTTGTCTTTGTTCTTGGGCAGTCAACCCCATCAATTTGTAATATTCCCTTTAGGTTAGAACCGCTGCAGTAAATGATAAACTCTTCTTCAGTTTCCATAGGATACACCTGTTTCACTCCTTTTAATCCAGATATGTGGATTTCTTTAAGCCTTTCCTTTAGTTTGTATAAGTCATTCATTTTGCATTCTTCTTTGCTTGCAAAATGCACAATTACAGTGTCCCTATCCTGCAAAACCTCAAGTCCCTTGACAGAATTACTTATTGCAGAAATTACATCCTTGGCCACTATTCCAGCTTCCTGCATAAGTTCTCTGTTCAATTTTATTTCAACCTGGGCTTTTATAAGATTAAAGCTGAATTCCTTTGTAATATCTTCTACTCTTGTTTCTTTTATTCTTCCAGCTATTTCCTTAACCTTATTTCTGTTTTTCTTGTATTCGTCCTTCAGGTATGCCTCCATTATCGGTGTGGAAGGCTCTTTTTTCGCATCAAATATTTCTATTAATCTTGGAAGGCCTATTGTTACATTCATTTCAGATACACCGGCAAAATGGAATGTACGAAGGGTCATTTGGGTTGAGGGTTCGCCAAATGATTCTGCTGTAACTACCCCTATCGCCTCACCAGGATGTATCTGGGCTTCTTCATACTCTTTATGCAATTTTTCTAAAATTTCGTTTACTTTGTCTTCTTCTAGATTATTTTTTTCAGCAAGCCTCCTCACTTCATTTACAACAGGCATCGGCAGTTTTTCAGAATGGGTTGTCATTTGGTCACCTCCTTCACTATTTTGTCTACATTAAGCTTGCCGCCATAACTCTTGCTTATATCAATGCCGTCATCGCCATATCTAAATTGCACAATATTTTTATTTGAATCTCTCACTGTGTAGTCATATTCCACCTTGAGGTCCTGTAGCGCATTGACCAGTCTTCTGTACAGGTAGCCTGATTTTGGTGTTCTCAATGCTGTGTCCATGAGCGAGTCTCTTCCAGTCATTAAGTGCATGAAAAATTCATAGGGCTTAAGTCCATATTTATACCCCCTTCTTATAAAACCCCTGGCTCTTGGGCTTAAGTCATTTGGATTGAAGATTGAAAGTGTTCTTTTTCTATAGCCTATGTTTATTCTTTTGCCCCTTAAAGCCTGCTGCCCAACACATGCAGCTATTTGCGCTAGATTAAGGAGCTTTCCCTGTGCCCCTGATAATGCCATGATTATTGTTGGATTCTTCTTGTCAGCAACTTCAGCGATTATCCTGCCTACTTTGTTTCTCGCCTTGTTAAGAAGCTCTAACATTTTTACCTCTAATGTTTCCTCCACGCTCATTCCATACATCGCAGACAAAGTTCCAGCATTATATTGGTAGATTAATTTTTGCGCCATTTTTTCTGCCTCTGTTACAACCTCTTCGCATTTTCCCTTTACTTTCCTTGGCAAGTCTGCATCAGCTATTCCTGTTGTAAATCCATTGTTGAGCAAAACAGCTATCCCCAACCTGAATATTTTCCCAAGAACACTCAAACCAATTTCTTCCCTGTACTTTGAGTATATTGCCCTTATCAAAGCTCCATTCTCTTCCCCTATTGTTGCCTGGTCTATTATGCCTTCTGCCAATTTTCCATTTTTAATGACAACATTAGCTCCATCCTTGGAATTTCCCATGAAATCAAGATCCTCTGGAAGTATAACACTAAAAATTTCTTTGCCATCAACCTCCTTTCCAAAATTAGCTCTGCTTACATCAGCCCCTATGGATATTAGCAGCTGATAAGCCTCTTCTTTGCTGAATTTTCCATACTTTGTCAACAGATAGTTTCCAGTTATGGCATCTTCTATGCAGCCAACAATGTTAAGCCCGTTTTTTGGTGTTATCATTTGTGTTTGTACTTGCATTAAAATTTCTGCTTCTGCCATCGCCTCTTCTGTTTGTGGTATATGCAGGTTCATTTCATCGCCGTCAAAGTCCGCATTGTAAGGGGTGCAAGTGCTTGGATTAAGCCTAAAAGAATTTCCAGGTAATATCTTTATTTTATGGCACATTATGCTCATTCTATGCAGGCTTGGCTGTCTGTTAAATATTGCAATATCCCCGTCTACCAGATGCCTCTCAACTATGTAGCCTAGCTGTAGCTCTTCAAGCAATTGTTGTTGTGTTTCTTTAGTTATCTGCTTTTTTCTTCCATCAGGCCTTACAACGTAATTTGCCCCTGGATAGTTGCTTGGTCCATTTTCAATAAATCTTTTTAATGTTTTAATATTCCATGCAGTAACCTTTTGTGGTATTGTAAGCTCCATTGCAACAACCCTTGGTATTCCAACCTCATTCAACTCTATTTTTGGATCCGGGCTTATGACAGTTCTTGCAGCATAATTAACCCTCTTCCCAGCCAAGTTATACCTGAATCTTCCCTCCTTGCTCTTTATCCTTTCTGTCAATGTTTTTAATTGCTGCCCTGATCTATGCCTTGCTGGAGGAATCTGTGCAATGTTATTATCAAAATAGGTTGTTATATGATACTGTAATAAATCCCACAAATCCTCAACAATAACCTCAGGAGCTCCAGCATTAATATTCTCAAAAAGCCTCTGGTTGATCCTTACTATGTCCCCTAGCTTATGAGTTAAGTCATCTTCGCTTCTCTCCCCTGTCTCAAGTGTTATGGATGGCCTTACTGTTACTGGAGGAACTGGAAGAAGACTGAGTATCATCCATTCTGGTCTTGTGTGTTGCGGATTTAATCCAAGGTTCATAATATCTTCATCAGGCACCCTTTCAAACCTTGTCCTTATTTCTGTTGGGGTTAACCTTATGCCGTCTTCAATAAACGTAGTTGGTTTTTCTAGCTTGATGTTTCCCTGCTTTGCATTGCAATATACACATTTCTTTGTGCCCTTGATGTTGCTGACGAATTTATCAACAGCCTTCTTTCTTGCAGCAGATATATTTTTTTCTTTTTCTATTTGTTCAATTAAGGTTGTGTGCTCTTTAAGCTTGTCCTGCGCAACTAACAATCTGCCGCAGTTTTTGCATATGCTTCTTAAGACGTCTAATATTGGCTTGACATATTTGACATGAATGACAGGCCTTGCTAATTCGATATACCCAAAATGGCCAGTGCATTCTTTTAGCTTCCCACCGCATGTTTTGCACCTAAGCCCAGGATCTATGACCCCAAACTTTATGTCCATTAAGCCGCCGTCAACAGGATAACCCTCTTTATCATAAAGCTCAGCTGTTACAATCTTTACAGCAGCCATTTTTTTGATTATCTGCGGGCTTAATAAACTAAAGCTTATTGCTTCAACTTTTTTGTAAACATATTCTTCTGGCATTTTTCTCATTTATATTTGCTTTTAAGTATAAGTCTTGAGTATACGCATAGGGACTTTAGTTCATCCAGCAGTAATTTAAATGCGTAGCTTAGTTCTATAGCATTAATTTCAACATTCCCCCCGCATTTCGAGCAAAATTTTCTGTTCTTGAAATGATCGTATACTGCAAACATTCCGCAGCTCTCACAAACATACAGCACAGTCTTGTCGCTGTCAAACCTCTCCTTTAATAATAAAGAAGCACCATGAGCAACTAGGCAGTCCTTTTCCATCTCTCCTACTCTTAATCCCCCACCCTTGGCCCTTCCTTCTATGGGCTGTCTTGTAAGCAACTGAATCTTTCCTGAAGCCCTTGCATGCAGTTTGTTTGCCACCATGTGCTTTAACTTTAAATAATAAATATTGCCAACATAAATTTTGACCTTAAGCTGCTTTCCTGTTATTCCATTGTACATTGTCTCTGTTCCATTCTCCCTAAACCCAAGCTTTAGAAGCTGTTTTCTAAGCTCTTCTTCTGACATCGAATCAAAAGTAGTGCCGTCTACGTACTGCCCTGATAGTGCTCCGACCTTGCCTGCAAGTATTTCTATCAGGTGGCTTATCGTCATCCTGCTTGGAATGCTGTGCGGGCTGAATACTATGTCTGGAATTATGCCATTTGCTGTAAAAGGAAGGTTCTCTGATGGAACTATCAACCCTATTACCCCCTTTTGTCCATGCCTTGATGCAAATTTATCCCCTATTTCTGGAATCCTTTGTTCCCTCAGCCTTATCTGTACTATCTTATTTCCATCTTCATTTTCGCTTATAATAGTCATATCAACTGTTCCTTTTTCACCATGTTTTATTATAGTGCTGCTTTCTCTTTTGACATTTGCTGCTATGCTGAATTCCTCAAGCTCTGTCAAGAATCTTGGTGGGCTTACCTTGCCGATTATAACACCCTCTTCATTAATTTTTGCCTCAGTATAGACTATACCGTCATCCTCTAGATTTCTGTAATCCTTTTCAGATTTATACCCTTTAACTTCTTTGTCCGGAATCATAATCTCATCCTTTAATCCGCCAGAATACCTGAGCTCTTCTGTAGTATACGGTCTGAAAAATGTTGATCTTGCTAGCCCCCTTTCAATAGATGCCTTATTTATTATAATTGCATCCTGCATATTGTATCCCTCGTAGCTGATTAGTGCAATGACTATGTTTTGCCCGCTTGGATGGCTTGCGTAATCACATATCTCATTTGTAAAAGATTTTGTTATTGGCATCTGGGGATAATGCAATATGCTGACATCTGTATCCATTCTTTGAAGATAGTTTGAGGCATATAAACCAAGGGCCTGCTTTTGAATCTTGCTTCCCCTTATCAGTCTTGAGCTGCTCGTGAAATTGGAATAAGGCACTAAAGATGAGATTATTCCAAGCATAGTAATAGGGCTTATCTCGAGATGGGTGTGCTCTTTTGTAAGTTCACTTTCATCTAGGGCAATATATGCATTTTCTTCTTCAGCAGCATCTAGGTATCTTACTACGCCTTGCTTTACAAGATCGTTCCATGTGAGCTTTCCTGATTTAATTCCCTCTGCGTGCTCTTCTTTAAAGAGAGGCTTTCCATTTTCAACAACCAACAATGGCCTTCTTACTCTTCCGCAAGATACCTGCAGATGTATTTCGTCAAAATCTTCATCATAAAATATGTTAAAGGATGGTGGAAGCTTTCCTTTCTTTCTTTCATCATTTAGCTTTCTTGTGAATTCATTTGCAGACTCTACCTTTCCTATGTACTTTTCATCCAGGAATATATCTATCATTTTTGTATTAAGCCTGTTTCCTCCACGGCCTTTTTTATTTTTTCTTCATTATGCTCTTCTTGGGTAATTTCGCTCATTAATGCAAGGTTTTTCCTAAGCCCTATGGGAGTTCCTTCTGGAGTTTCTACTGCGCAAAGCCTTCCAAAGTGGGTGCAATGTAATGCCCTTGCCTCAAAATTCTCCTGCGTGGAATCCAACAACGAGACTACTCTTTGCAAATGGGACAATGACGCAAGATAGTTTGTTCTGTCTATGTTCTGGCTTATTCCCTTTCTTCCTCCTACCCATATTCCTGTTGCAAATGCGCTCTTTATCCTGCTTGTTAATAACTCATTCCTTATTATTATCTTTATGGACTGGAATTTCCCTCTTTTTACAAGCCTTTGGAAATTATAGATTATATCCTGTATAAGGGTTCTGAAATTTATCCTGAACAGCTCATCTAACAAGTCTCCGCTTAGCTTGAGTCTTTTATTCATATAATGGTCCTTGTCCACAACACCTAACTTGTCCTCAGCTGTCATGAGGAATTTCTTAATTAACTTGCACAAATTATATGCCTTGATTATTCTGTCTTCCTGGCGTATTCCAAGGTGGGGGAGAAGGTATTTATCAAGTTGTTCTCTTGTTTTTTCCAATCTTTCCTCTTTTGTCTGTGCTATCCCTATCTTCCTGGCAAGAAATTCAACCGCATCCTCCTCTGTTTTAATTTCTACGCTGTCAGATAAATTAATGTAGATGGAATCATGCTGTTTTTTTGATGAAATAAAGTTCATTATCTCCTGGTCCTTGACTAAGCCAAGCGCCTTGATTACAGCTATTATAGGCACCCTCCTGAACCTTGTAAATGTTAGGTACATCAAGCCATCCTTCATCTGCTCTATTGTGTGCGGAACCCTGTAGGCCCCTTTTTCTGAAAAAAGCCTTGCTATGTATTTGCTTGGAGCCCCTGACGGATTTTCCTCTACAAATAATTTATTGGATATAAGGTCCTCTACTATTATGACAACCCTTTCATTGCCATTAAGAATAAAATAGCCTCCTGGATCTTTTGGGTCTTCTCCGTGCTGTATTAATTCCTCGTCTTTTAGATTATAAAGATGGCAGAACTTTGACTTGAGCATTACTGGAATCTTTCCAATTTCTGTTGTGAAGGACTCCTTTTGCGTGCCATCAATATTAACGTTAATGTCAACATAAACGGATGCAGAATAGGTTAGCTTTCTCAGCCTAGCTTCAAAAGGGTACAATTTTCTCCTTGAACCATCAGCCTCTATTACCTCCGGTTTTTTAATTGCTACCTTTCCAAATTTTATTTTTAAGATTTCTATTTCCTTTGGGATTATTGTTGGAATTACTTCTTCGGATTCGCTTATTATCTTCTGTATGTCCTTTTCCAAAAAATTATTGAAGGAATTTATGTTTGACTGCACAAAGCTTGCTTCTTCAAAATATTTCTTGATTAGTGTCCTGTAATCAACCATGAACAACCACCCTGTAGTATGCACTTTCGCCCGTGGTTGGGCTTTTTCTTATTATTTTTATAACATCATTAGCCTTCGCTCCAAGAATCTTTGCAACTGGGTCCGTATCTGAGATCTTTGGAAGCTGGTTAAGCACTATATTATATTTTTTAAGAAGTTCTTTTTTTTCTTCTTCGTTTATTTTTACATGCTTTGGTACAAGATTGTGCTGCAGTATGTCAAACTTTTCTTCCATTTTTAGGTATGCGGGCCCGATGGGAATTTCAGTCTTTTCTATTTTTCTGAAAAGCTCTTTTGAACCCACGACCACCTGCTTTCTTTGCTTGATAAAAGGTTCACCATGTATTCTAATTTAATATATTCAGGTGCTCTACCAAGCTGAGCTACGGGCCCTTTTGCTTTTATTTATTGTTTATAGGACTATCCAAGGGATTTAAGCAGTGCAATAATATTTTTCTCCATTTTTATCCTTAGAAAGACCTGTTTTCACTCTTCTCTGACAAATTAGGTTATATTTAAAGTTTATGGTATAGATTTTTCTGTAAAAATTCAAAGCGCCCCAGCCGGGAATTGAACCCGGGTCTGAGCCTTTCCATATTTTTGCTTTTTAATAAACTTTTCAAAAGCTTACTCGACAGGGCTCTGTACTATCCGTTATACTACTGAGGCACAAACTCAAATACTTTATTTTAGTTTATAAATCTTTTTAATTACATTTAAATTTTAAGCTGCATACTTTATCCAATCAAGTGCTTCTTTTCTTTTTTCAAGTATTTCCTTGGCTTCTGGGTCATTTTTTGCTGCCCTCTCCCCTAAATCAAAAAAAGACTCAAATTGGCTGATCAAGAACTTCTGCAAATCTGAAGAGAGATTTTCAACAATGATGTCAAACTTTGATTTGTTTTGTTTGATTAGTTTAGGGTAGGAGAGCCAATCAATTGTTTCAACTTCAAGGGACGATATTGTTTCCAATTCTTTTAATTTTGACCCAACATCAATACAAGCTCTTTTGCACACAGGAATATATTCACAAATCGGACAATGAAAGCCATAAAATGGGATAAAGTCATCTTTTTCAATGCCTGATTTTGTTGAAATTATTAATTTTTCTAAGTAATCATAATCCCCTTCATCTCTTTTTGTTTTAAATACATATCCACTTCTTAAATGATGGTATCCTACTGTGGGTCTCTCGCCATTTAATTCATCTCTATGCATTTGCTCATATATAGCACTATAGATTGTAAATTGTGGGTGCCTATTTAAAAGAAACTTATCTTCCTTTGGACTACGTTTGTCGGTTTTATAATCAATTATGTAATGTTCTCCATTGCGAATATTAATTCTATCAAAAACACCCCTTACCTTATGCCCCCTAAATTCTCCATTAAAGGGTTTTTCTACTTCTTTTGGAAGTGGTAGGTTGATGTAGTGGTCGTAAAATGCTGATAAAATTTTATAGCCTAAACCATAGAAATAACCTGGCTGTTTTTCATAAGACCATGCTACCTTTGGATATTTTTCAAAGCCATTTTTAACAACGCCAAACCACCACCTGTACTTCCATGCATTTAAAAAAGATTCCTTTGATTGATATGTAAAGGGTGATTTCTTGAAGCTTTTATTATCCTCTTTCCTGTAAAATTTCTGGAGCATGACATGGATCTCTGCCCCGAATATTTTTGCAGGAGCCTGTGGGACCTCTATTTTTGGCTTTAGAACATAGGTGAAATAATAGGAAAGCGGACATCCCTTATAGGTTGTAATTTTTGAAGCTGATATTACTCCTGGATCTGCCATCTTAACAGTAAACAGCAAAAATTTAAAAATGTTTGTATAATGCAGTTTAGCTCAAAAGGTTTATAAGGTTTTTTATGAATTAATAGTTATGAAAGTTAGCTTAAATCTTAAAAAATTATTAATGCTGTTGCTTTTTCCACTTTACCTAAATAATATAAATGCAGAAGAGTTAAATAAAAACAAAAGAATAACAATAACAGCTGTCGGCGATGTTATGTTAGATTACCATTTAAATGAAATTTTGAAAGCAAATGGTTATGCTTATCCTTTTGAAAATACAGCAGATTACCTTAAAGAGGTTGACATAACCTTTTGCAATCTTGAAGCCCCCCTGACAACAAGCAAGGATATAATAAAAAAAGAATGGAATTTCAAGGCAGAGCCAGAAGCAATTAAATCTCTTATTTATGCAGGAATAGATGTTGTAAGCTTGGCAAATAATCGTATATTAGACTATGGAATTAAAGGCTTGGAAGAGACAATAAAACAGCTCGATGCTCACAGCATAAAATATGTTGGAACTTGGAACGGAAAAGAAAGGGAGCCTTTAATTGTTGAGAAGAATGGGTTAAGAACAGCATTCTTGGCATATTCCGGAGTGCATCCTGAAAGTTTTAAAGCTCAAAAAAATAAGCTTGGGGTAATCCCTGCTTTATTAGAATACATAAAAACTGATGTAAAAAAAGCAAAAAATTTGGCTGACATAGTTATTGTATCTTTTCACTTCGGGAGAGAGCTTAGCAAAGAGCCAAATTACTATCAAATAGAAAGAGCAAGACTGGCCATTGATTCCGGGGCTGATATTGTAATAGGCCATCATCCGCATGTATTGCAGCCTCTTGAATATCATAAAGATAGCTTAATTGCTTATTCTCTTGGAAACTTTGTGTTTGGTTGCTACAACAAGGTCAAAGAATCTGCAATTTTAAAAATAAATATATCTAAAGACAATATTGAAGAACTTGATATTGTTCCAGTAAATATTTATAATTTTGAGGTTATATTTCAACCAAGGATTTTAGATGGGGAAAGCAAGAAAAGAGTTCTGGAATTTATGCTTGGTGATAAGTTAAATTAAACTTAGCAAGAGTCAACATTTTCAATCCATCTAAATAATGAAATATCCCCGCGGAGAGATTTGAACTCCCAACCTCACGGGAACTACCGGCTATCTGTTTTTCATTCACAGCATATGCTTTGTCGAACAGCGTCAGAGCAGACTTTGGCTCATTTAAAATGTACAGCCGTGTGCTCTGCCATTGAGCTACGCGGGGCATTAAATTACAAAATTATAATAGGATTTTAGTTTATAAATGTTATGTTGCTAATTTATATTTTAGTCATACGGGCCCTTGACTTTATATTTGTTAGAAGTCAAAAGTTCAGTGTATTCCTTATCAAAATTAGTTTTCTTTTTCCTGAGTTTGCTTAGAATATATAAAAATAGAAGCAAACTAACTGCAGCAATTATAATGTTTTTAGTTATCATAATAAATCAAAAATGTACCAGCTTATAAGCTTTATGAATTATTTAAATATTTCTTAAGTATCTTATCAACAAGCTTATGAACCTTTTTATGCTTTTTTTCAAATTATTCAGGGGTTTTTATTTTATAATAAGGAGAGCGGTCAGCACCACGTTTTATACTGATAATATTATATACCTTTTCAAATTCGTGAAAGGGTCTTTTAGCCCAATATTCTAGGTCTATCATTTTGCAAACAGTCTTATCTTGTTCGACCTTGAAACAATGCTTCTTCCAGCCTTGTGGTATTTAACCAAAGTTGCAGGTACATGAAGCTTCCTGACATCGTGTCCAGCTTCAACAGAATAAGATAATGCCCTTTCCTCATACTTCCCTAATTCAGGCAGTATCCATATGAGGCTTAGGGTATTTCCTGTTTTCGCAATCTTGTTTGGTGTAATTGTTCCAAACTCAGATGGATTCTTTAAGTTTCCTGTAATGGTTTCCATAACCTTGACATTTTTGAATGCCCTTTTTCTTTTGTTCTTTAAGTTGATAATAACCTTTAGCTTTGTCTCGCCCTTCTCTGTTTTTATTGTTGTAAGGACCTTTTTGCTCACTGAAATATCCTTGTAAATGAAATAGTAGTAAATTAAGCTTAAAATTATCAAAGCTGCAATTAGTATAATTAGCGGTGTTCTGTAATTTGTCTCTATGACTATTATTTTTCCTTCTCCAGGATTAAGGTCAAGATTCCATTTGTAAATATACAACTTATTTTCATAACTTATTGAATTTGGCAATGGCTCTGTTGAGGTAAATAATTTTTCAAATCTCGTTAATTCTCTTACATACTTCTCGCTTATCACAGCATTACCCTCGTTAAGCTTTTGAATTGTATCTTTTTTGACAAGCAGAGAATATTCTGGAGTAATAATCTCCCTCAACCCAGGATAATAAGCTATGATGATTGCATCCTTTGTTTCGCTTATTAAATTACCATTTTGTTTTAAAGTTATGGTTGCTTCATGAACCCCCTCTTTTGTATTTGGATTAAGGTTGACTGTAAATTCCTCTATTTTTGTTTCTAATGGGTTAAGTGTTGTTGTAATTGTTTTTTCAAATACATCGCTGGTCAGTTTAGCCTCAACATTTTCCAAAGCAACATCGTAATTGTTCTTGAGCTGTAATCTTATTATTCCCTCTCTCCTAGGGTCTATCTGCGGCCCAACTAGCCTTGGTGTAATTAAATTTGAAAAGTCTATTAAGATTATTGGAAGTATTTTTTCTGTTTTTAGATTGCCATTCTCTATGGCAAGGCTTATTCCATATCTTCCAGGCTTTACATCGCTTAAAGCATTAAATATAAGTCTTCCTGTTTCTATTTTGTGGGAGCCAACATAAAGGCTTTTAACACTTGATTCATCCGGTATCCAATTGAGGTCAGTTGATTTTATTTTAAAGTCAGCAGAGGTATCGCCATTGTTAGTTATTTTTATGTCAAATAATGCCTGCTCTCCCTGATAAACAGTATTTTTTATAGGAACAACATCAATCTCTATTTCAGCTGCAAGAGTGATAGAAGAAAGCATTAATATTATTGCCAAAATCACTACTTTTTTCATACATTCTCTATATTATTCTTATTTAAAAGCTTTTTGATAATTAATCCGATAACTCGTATTTCAAAAAATATATAAACAACACTAAAGAATTATGTCTAAATTGGACAAGCTTACAATACTTGGCATAGATCCAGGGAATACTGCAGGGTACGCCTTGCTTGCATTTAATGGAAAATTGATAAAATGGGGCTCTTTAAGAAACCCATCTCTAATAAAAATAGTAAATGAAGTTAATTCCTCAGGCAAAGTAATTATTGTTGGAACTGACGTAAACCCAGAGCCTGCATTTGCCAAAAATCTTTCAACTTTACTTGGAGCAAAGCTCTTGATTCCAGGGCATAAATTATTGGTAAAGGAAAAAAGAAAGCTTGTTGATAATTTTTTAAAAAAGAATAAGGAATTTATAAAGCTTAAAAACAAGCATGAAAAGGATGCGTTGGCAGCTGCACTGTACTGCTACAAAAGGTTAAGGTCCTTGTTTATAAGAGTGAACAATCATCTAAAAAATATAGGTAAGGAATACTTAACAAACAAGACTATTGAAGCAGTTATTTTATACAGGATGCCGATAAAGAATGCAGTAAGATTGGCTGAATTATAAAATCTCTGTAACATGCTCTCTCTTGTTAAGCCTTACCACATTGTCAACAAAGCTTTCTATTTTTGGGTCGTGGCTTACTAAGATTATCTGCTTCATGTCAAGCTCATCAAGAACAAACTTTATCCTGTCAATCTGCTCGTTTGAAAACCCGTCTGTCGGCTCATCAAGTATTATGAGATTCTTTGTTTTTATGTTGCTAAGGTTGTTTATTATTTGGTTCAGGGCTAGCCTATAAGCAAGTGCCGCAGCTGTTTTTTCCCCGCCACTTAAGTATTCATATTCAATATCATGGCCATCCTGCTCTATTAATGGCGTAAAGTCCTGGTCCAATTTTATTTTAAGGAGTTCATTGTCCATGAGCATATCAAACCATTTTTCAAAGTAGGTATTGAAATCGCTGTGAACCTTGCTCATAATGTTTTTTTCTATTGCGCCAACCAAGTTTATGAAGGTGTCATCAATCCATTGGTAAAGCTGGTTAAGGTGCTCTGTTTCTGATTTTATTCTTAATTTTGTTTCTATCTCTTCTTTCAGTTTGCCATAAATTATTTTCAGATTACCCAGCTCATTAGTTAAGGTTGCTTTCCTTATCTCAATTGCCTTTTCCCTTTCTCTTATCAGCTCAAATTCATCCCTGGCATTATTATATCTTTTTTCCAGGTCATCAAATTTCCTAAGTTCTTTTTCTGCATCTTCCTTTTTCAGGCTGATTTCTTTTATTTCTGATTCAAGGCTGGCTTGCTGTCTGAGTAGTTTTTCCCTTAATTTTTCCTTTTCCTCAAGCGACAATATCTTTAGTTTATTTGCCTCTGCAGAATATTCCTCTTTTTTCAGCTCTTCAAGCTCATTCTTAAGTTTTTTTAATTTAATTTCTGCCTCTTCCCGCCTTTCCAAAAATAAATCTAAGCCCTTATCAAAGTCCTTTATGTTCCTAACCTCATTCTCAATAATATTATGCTTGTGCTCCTTGGTTACTTTTTGTTTGCATACAGGGCATGTTTCCAGCTCTGAAATCTTTTTCTTCAGGTTTTCAGAATTTTCCTTTTTAATCCTCAGCTCGTTTATCTTGCTTAAAAGCTCCTTTGCAGTTGTTTCCATCAAGGCAATTTCATTCCCCTTAACCTTTATCTTTTCTTTCGGGTTTTCTATTCTTGCTGTTTTAATATCCTTCCTTAATTCATTGGTAAATCTTTCAACCTCAAAAATTTCTTCCTTGTTTTCCTTGCTTCTAAGTGTCTTATTTTTTAAGTCCAGTTCCGCAAGCTCTATTTTTTTCTTTAGCTCGTTTAATTTTATTGCTTCTTGCTCTAAGTTTTTGATTTCCTTCTTTTTTTCTGATATTATTTTTTTCACTTCATATAAGGACTCATTTGTTTTTATAATTTCTTTTTCAACATCTACAAGCATCTTTTCCTTTTCTTTGCCTTCTTTAATTTTATTGTCCAAATCTGTTGTTTTTTCTGTTAAGCTTGATCTTCTTTGTTTTAGGTAATTCAGATAAATCTTGGAGTTTTCAGTAAGCCTTTTGTACTTGTCTATGTTGAATACCTTCCTTAGTATGTCCAAGCGGCTCAGCCTGTCCATCAGTAAAATATGCTTCATCTCTTCTTGGGGTGTATAAACTGTGTATCTGTATATTAAGCTCTTTGTTTTTGTCAGCAATTCCTTTGGATAATTCAAAATAGAAAGAATTAGCTGTTTAAGCTCAACAGGTGTTAGTTCTCTTTTTTCATTACCTATTATTGCATGACCGGCATCTTGAGTAACGCCGTTTTTTATTCTTTTTAATGTTCTTTTTATTATTATTTCTTTGCCGTCTATGCTGAAATGCAATTCAACATTTCCCTTGTTTCTTCCATTTCTTAGCAGGCTGTTTCCGCTCAAGGCATCCTTCTGCAAACCAAAGAGGGCAAAATCCATTGCTAATAGTATGCTGCTCTTTCCACTCCCTATATCCCCACTAAGTAGAGTACTGCCTAATGGAAAGTTTATCTCCTGACTCATATAGCTTCTTATATTTTCAAGCTTAATCTTTTTCAGCAGCATCTTTCACCCCAAAGAGTTTATTTACATCTTTAGTTATTCTCTCCTCAAAATCAAAACTCCTTTCTCCTTCTCCCTTTTCCTTATCTAGAATGTGCATAAGTTCTCTCGTTACCTTTTCTTCATCCATAAACAAGTTTGATTTCCCAATATTTTCCTTTATTATTTTCAGTTCTATTTCATCAGCGCTGTTGCCCTCTGCCCAAATCTCTGCAAGCTCCTTATTTTTTAATTTGCCTGTGTTTTTGATTATAAAGTAAGCCTCTTTAAATTTGTTTAATAGCTCCTTGAAGCTTATGTCAGAAGGCTTGCCCGCACTTAAAATTCCCTCTATTCTTAAGGTAATTATTTTGTCCTTTATCTCCTTTTTTCCAAGGGAGCTTAAAATTTGCTTTTCAACTTCTTCAGGTGTTTTATTTTCTGCATTTATTACAAGGCTTATCGTCTCTTTTATCTTTACAGGAGTGTAGTTTAGGCTCAACTTTGCACCCTTTACATCAACAAGATAAAATCCGCCATGCTTTAATTCCTCCAATTCAGAGAAGTTGTTTGGAAATAATGGTCCTGGATACGCTACAATGCCATTGCCATATTCCTTGCTGTAGATAAAGTGGGGATGGCCGCCAGCATAATAATTAAAATTCTTCGGCAGGCTTTCTATTGTATCCAAATTACTTATAACAAATTTGTCTGGATTTAGCTCATTAAACAAGGTATGAAATAAAAATATTTTAAATCCTTGTTCCTTTTCCAAGTTGGTTTTATCCAAGGTTTTGTAATCTACGCTTTCAAGTCCGCCTCTTTTGCCATATAATCCAGTAATTTTTGTATTTGTCTTGTCTATAGTGAAGCTTAACTTATTCTTATTCAGCTTAACAACATTTTCAATTAATCCTGATTTTTCAAGAACATCAAGTATTGTTTTGCCTGATGGGCTGAAATCATGGCTGCCCGGTATGACATAACAGCTGATTCCCTTGCTTTTTGCCTTTTTTAATATAGCTGCTGTCTCTTTTATGAGCTCAATTGCTGGAAGTGATGTGTTGAATAAGTCCCCGGATATGAGAATGAAGGCAGTATTTTCCTTTATGCAGGTATCTATTGCTTTGCGAAAGGCCTCTATCCCTATTCTTGTCAGCTTTGGCTCTCTCCATCCACCTATATGGCAGTCAGCTAAATGAGCAAATTTCATGTTGCTGAAATATTTTTTAAGTTTATAAGTATAGTTATAATTTTTTATATATTTTCAGAAAAGCATATAAGCAAGTTAGATCTTAGTAAAGCATGGATGTAAACAAAAAACTTATAGCCTTATTTTTGCCACTTTCATTATATTCTAGTGTTTTGACTTACATAGCTATCCCTGAAAAAAAGGTTGTTGATGCGGAATGTTACTACAAGAATAATAGCAATACGCCATGGAAATGTTATTTGGACTTGAACGGAGATGGTTGTTTTGATACATTAGTATACGACCATAATGAAGATGGAATGATAGACGAGCAAGAAAACATAGAAAAAATTTGTAGAAAAGAAAAAACTTAAATATTGATAATAGTAAGTGTGCAATACAACAAACTTTAAATACCCAATATTATATATCATATTAACTTGAAAGAGGTTAAGTTTATGCAAAAAAAGGTGTTTCTGTACCTATTTATTATATTGTCATTGGTTGGATTAGTTTTTGCTGCACATTCCACTACAATAGTCTCAAGCACACCAAGCAACTCTTATGAAACTGTAAAAACCACCTTTGAGATATGGCTAAGAAATAACTTGAACAGCACAGATTCCATAAACAACATCTCAATTAGTGCAAGCGGGTATTCCATAAATGAGGTAATAAGCCCGATAAGCGGATGGACATCTTCTGTAAACGGCAACACCCTAACATTTTACACAGCAACAGATCCGATATCACCAGGGTTTATAGGGGTATTGATTTTTAATGCAACAGCAAGTCTGGTTGGCAGCGATGTGACTAATAATTGGAATATCCTAACCAAGGACACAAACAATAATACATTTGTAAATTCAGTTTCGGTTACAGCACTAAATGACTCAACAGCGCCGCAGCTTTCAAATCCCCTGCCTGCTAACGGGAGCATAGTCAAAAATGAATCGCAAGCATTCTCTGTCAATGTTAATGAATCAGAAACAGGAATTCTTGATGGAAACTTAGAATGGGATTTCTACACCATATATGGGGCATGGAGCACTGCAAACTTTACACAAGCTATGGGGTGCACATCAAATTCATGCTCAACAACAATAGACTTATCAAATCCTGACCAGATATACCTATCATACAAAGTTACTGTCAGGGATAATGCATTAAACCAAAACAGTTTGATGAGATTTATTGCAATAGACCAATACCCACCAACAGTTGCTATTCAATCAAACAATGTCACAGTAAACCAAGATTTGCCATTAACTTATAATGCAGATGACA
>JBFMDT010000003.1:59222-74140 GCA_040753775.1 Nanobdellota archaeon
AATGCATTAAACCAAAACAGTTTGATGAGATTTATTGCAATAGACCAATACCCACCAACAGTTGCTATTCAATCAAACAATGTCACAGTAAACCAAGATTTGCCATTAACTTATAATGCAGATGACAATTCATTTAGTTTTGATCCGCAATTAAATGCAAGCATGCAATGTGAATTTTATGTGGATGGTATATCCAATAATATTACAACAATAACAAGTAGCGGAAACCAGACAGTGAATATTAATGTTTCTGGATTAATTGATGGCCCTCACTCATGGTATGTTACATGCGCAGATAAAGCTGGTTATAGTGCAACAAGCGGAATAGGAACATTCACATTGGATACAACAGGCCCAAACATAGCCTTAGTTTCCCCATTAAATGGCTCAGTAATTTCAAACATAACAACAATTGATTTTGAAATAGCAGATTTATACAGTAATGTAAGTTCTGCATGGTATTACAACGGAACTGATAATATCTTTTTGAATAGCAGTTACGATGCGATTTCAAACTGGTCTGAAGGCTTAAACACAATAACAGTTTATGCTAATGACACTTTGAATAATACAGCAAGCAGCACATATGGTTTCGTAATCGATAGCTCTGCTCCCCTAATAGACTTGACTAGCAGCCTATCTGATGGAGCTTATTCTGGCAATCCTATAACAATTCCTTTTGACGTCAGTGACACTTATTCACAAAATTTGACATGCACATTAAACATAGACAGCACAACCCAAACAATAACAACTGGCAGCTCTGGAACTTATGCCTTCTCAAATATCAATTTACAAAATGGAGCATATGAATGGAACATCACTTGCATAGACCAAGGAGATAATTCGGCAACAACCCCAAACAGAGTCTTGAATATAGATGCAGTTGCCCCAAGTGTAACATTGACATGGCCTTTGGATGGTACAGTATTGACTAATGGAAGCGTTGATTTCAATTACACAGTTTATGACACTGCTGCAATTTCAAACTGCACTCTTTACTTAAATGACATAGCAAATAATACTGTAACAGCAGGGATAATCAATGATGGCATAACAAATAATATTATCTCAACAATATTGGCAGAAGGAAGTTACGCATGGTTCATTAGCTGTTATGACATATACAATAACCAAGGAAATTCGTCACAGTTCAGCTCTCCATGGAGTATAACCTTTGACATAACTCCGCCAGTAATTTCAAATGTAACTGTGAGCAGCATTACAGAATCATCTGCAATTATTTCCTGGAACATAAATGAAGCTGCAAATGAAACAATAGATTACTGGATAATAAACAGCACAGTATTAAGTTATAGTGCAGCATTTAGTGGGGCATCATTTAAGTCTGTAACCTTAAATAGCCTTACTTCAGGAACAACCTACTATTTCAACATAACTGCAACTGACCAATACAACAATACAGCAAATTTAACAAACTTCAATTTCACCACAACAATTCCATCAAGCCCACCTGGAGGAGGGGGCGGAGGCGGTGGCGGAGGTGGAAGTGAAGCTCCTTGCATACCTAACTGGACTGTTGGAGAATGGTCAAAATGTTCAATCAATGGAATGCAAACAAGAAGCGTAACAGATAAAAATGGGTGCCAGACTGATTTGGACAAGCCAGCATCAACCCAATTCTGTATTTATGTTGAATGTACAGCAGATTCAGACTGCGTAAGTGGCTATATGTGCAAAGACAATAAATGTGAAAAAATAGTTGAAGAGCCTAAGGAAGAAATAAGCACTACGCCAACAGGCCTTGCAATATTAGATTTCATAAAAGGAAAAGTGAAATATGCTGGAATCATTGTTTTAGCTGGATTGCTTATCTATGGTCTAGTTTATTACATTAGAAAAAGGAACAATGTTGATGTCAATAAAGTTAGGGAAGTTGTCAAGCAAGGAAGAGTAAGAAAGGATTGATCATAATTTTAGCTTCTGGCCATCTGTTAATACATGCAGGTTCTTTTTTAATTTATATCCCATCTCAGTAGCCAGCTCAGCAAGGCTGTTCATCTTAAATAAATCCCCATGCGCAGGAATTATATGCTCCGGCTTTACTATATTAATAAAATCCCTTAGGTCCTCCCTGCTTGAATGCCCAGAAACATGAACGTCCTTGAATATTCTGACCTTTTTCTGCTTTAATTTCATTTCCAAAGCTGCTCTGTTTGCTTCATTTATTTCAACTGGTATTGTCCTACATGAAAATATAACTGAATCCTCTGGAATGAACCCAAATTTAACATCATTTTTGGTAATCCTGTCCAAGACGCTGTTAGGCTCGCCTTGGCTTCCAGTGCATACAACTAAGTAACTCCCCCTGTCCTTCTCTATTTTTTCCAGTTCTTTCTTAATTTGTTTTTTGTAAGCAACTATCTTGGCATGCTTTGAAAATTTGACTAGCCCAAGCTTTTCAGCAGCACCGATATACTTAGCCATGCTTCTGCCAAAGATAATTATTTTCCTCTTCATTCTTCTGCCTAGTGAAATAATGCTTTTTAATCTTGCGATATGAGATGCAAATGTTGTAACAAATACGATATGGCCTTTATGGCTAACGCCAAGCAAAACATCATTCAACAATTCCTGAGCCACCTTTTCTGATGGCGTTTTTCCCTCCCTGTCTGCATACAAGGACTCGAGAATAAGAACCTTAACCCTGCTTCCTAATTGCTTTAGTTTTTTGTAATTTGGCTTTTTTCCTATTATTGGATTGTTGTCAAACTTAAAGTCATTTGCATATAATATGATTCCTTCTTTTGTGTAAACTGCAACCAAGGTGCTTTGGGGTGTTGAGTGGGTTATGTTTATGAATTCAATCTTTAATGTATCTGAAAGTTTTAGTGTTGAGTTTACATTTAATTGCCTAAAACTGTTGACAATTTTTATTTCATCATCATGCAAAGTAGCTTTCAAAACCTCTAGTGTGTAAGGCGTGGCAATTATTGGAGCATTGTACTTTGCTGCTGAAAATGGAATTGCTGCAATGTGGTCCAAGTGGCAATGCCCAAGAACAATAGCTTTAACATATGGCTGCCATTCTTCTATAAAAACATCATTTGGTATAGCCCCGATTTCAATAAGCCTTTTTTCGCTAAGATTAATTCTTTCTTCGTCCTCAAGGTTGATAATAGCAGGTAAGTAAATTCCCATGTCAAGAAGAACAACCTCATTTTCTACTTTTACAGCAACCATGTTCTTCCCAACTTCGCCAAAACCGCCAACTATTGCTATTTCCATTATCCCCATGCCTCTACTCTTATATTCCCATCAGAAACATTGAGCTTCTTCAATATGTTTTTGATATCCTCTGCCATATTTCTCAACCCACATATATAAAACACAGAATTATTCAAATCCTTGACGTATTTTTTTATCATTTCCTTGTTTATCCTTCCGCTTTCTCCACGCCAATCCTTTCCTTCATATCTGGTTACTGTAAAAACTGCCTTTATATTCTTTTCTCTTATGGATTTTAAATTATCATAGTAAATAATCTCATTTGGGGTTCTGCAGCTGTACAATAAAGTTATGTTATTTTTTAATTTCTTTTTAATGGCGTAATCTACCATGCTTTTGAATGGACATATTCCAATGCCTCCTGCAATTAATACAGCATCCTTGTTCTCATCAAGATAAAAATGCCCAAATGGACCCTTTGCCTTAATAACCTCATTTACCTTGACATTGCAGAGCTTATTAGAGAATTCCCCAACTGGCTTGACGCTTATCTCTATGTAATCCTTATCAGGAGGGGATGCTATTGAATATGCTGCAGCAGGCTTTTTTGTTCCCTCTAGATAAATATTGATAAATTGGCCTGGCTTAAACTCCATCATTTTATTAGGTTTAAATCTTATTGTGGCTACTCCGCTGCTTAGTTTTTTTGTATCCAATACCTTTAATAAATATTCCTTCATATTTTAAAAGTCATATCTTCTTTTTTCCATCAACTTCTATGTGAACGCAGTTAACCGGGCATATCTCTGCTGCTTCCATATTGCATTTAATTTCATTTAATTCAAGTATCTGTTTTTTCCCTGCTTTTTTTGCATTTTTCAAGTCTGATTTTCCATCCTCATTCATTTCCCAGAAGCCAGGGCAAACAGCAGTGCAGGCCCCACACCCGATGCAAACGGGCCTGTCATGTATTATTTTGTATTTAGCCATAAGCTAATTCCAAATTGACATTATTTAAATCTTTTGAATCATTAGTTAGTATTGATATTGTCCAGCATTTCCTGTTCCATAAAATGAAGCTTTCCCGGAACTATAAGGCATTGCGGAAAGTTCTTGAATTTTGTTTTTAATAATTTTTTAGCGCTTCCAACCCTTATTTTAGATCTGTCAGAGCCTAGGGCAGAGCATCCTATGCAAAAAGTATTTTCTGTAAAAATATTTTCCTTTTTCTTTTTTTCAAGATCCAAAAGGAATTTTATGGCATTATTGATTGTCAGGAACTTATTCTTATCTGGCCTTAAATCCAGAAGAAGCAAAGTATGAAGATTATTTTTTAAGTTGTCTTTAAGAACATTATAAGGCGTTTCTGTAAGCCAGTTTCCTTCTAAAAATGGTATGGATGTTGTCTTGCCAAAATTATAAAGCATCAATCCAGTCTCGCCAACAGCAGTTAGTATTGAGGCATTATGCAGTACTTTAACTTTTACCTTTTCCTTTTTTGCCCTTAAGAATAAGTCTATATGTGTTGTTGCTGAGAAGATATCGCCAGGAACTAGAAAGGCAACGTCATTCTTTTTTGAATTTTCTATTATATCATTCTTATTCTCAACAAGTTCTCTATTGGCAATGATAATTTTTTTCTTAAATAAGTTTTCTAAGTCTTTAACAGAGCAATTTAGTACAGAGGTGTATGTTTCTAGGTAAATTAAATCGCATTTTTTAACTATTTCTAATTCTCTTAATGTAATGTCTTTTTCATCGTTCAATCCAAGGCTTATCAAGTATAGCATAAAGATATGTAAGGGCCGTAGGATATAAATCTTACTTTTAGATTAAGCTATCTTATAGAAGCATGCTCCCTTATTTCTTCAGGTGAAAGGGCTTTGTTGTATATTCTTACTTCATCTATTATGCCGTTGAAAAATAGGCTAGTACCTGGTGCCCTTGCTCCAATAACATTAGATAATAATGTAGGACCAGCCCAATTAGAACTGGTATCTGCTGCTTTTAATACACCATCAACGTATACAGCTCTACCTTCTATATTATTTCGTGTTGCGGCAATATAGTACCAAGTGTTAGGTTGCATGTTTAATCCACTTGTTGATAACTGCCAATTTGGGCCGGCATAAGGTGTTGTTCTAAATATTGTATTACTATCTTGAATCCATAAAATAAAATTACGACTACCATCATTTTGATTTGCTCCATATACTACATACTGCCCTGATACAGCCGTTGGTTTAACCCAAGCTTCTACTGTCACTTCATCACCTAAATAAATATCAGAAGGAATACCTATATAATCATCCACACCATCAAAAACATAAGCCCCGCTAATCTTACCATCGGCAGTCCAGGTTGCACCATTATTCTGTCCATTATTTTTGTCAGTATAGTCTCTTACAAAAGTCCCTTCATCTTCGTCCATTTTCCAGAACCCAAGCAAATTATCAAGGTTAACATTGCTACAATCCACTGAGTATTTCAATGCACTGCAAGACCTTTCCTGGTCTTTAACAACAATCCTTGGAATGAATTCAACTTCACTCTGCTTATCTCCAATGTTATACAAAGCAAAGGATTCTACAATGCCAAAAGAGCTTATTCCAGAGGTAGAATTTTTAATATTAATTTTATCACCACTTCTTGACCTTATTAAAAATGAAGAAATATTGGCCTCGCCCCTATTTTCAATTTTTACTTTGACATAAGGAAGATTGTTCATACAGGATAGTTTTATGATAGGGGATATTTTGGAAGAACATATTAATTCAGCTTCTGCTTTTATTGTTTGCTCCTCTTTTATGCTTTTATATATGTCCATGCCCCAAGTCATAATCAATGCTGCTAAGACTATTGTAAATCCAAGAATGAGAATAGTGGCTATTAATGGACTAATACCTCTCTTTTGCATAAATATGATTAATTTCAGGTATTTTTATACTTTTCTTTTTATTACAAAGAAGATCTCATTTCCTATGTCTAAGATATCATAGGGGTATCCGAGGGCTTTAAGCATGCTCCTGAACCATATTCTCCCCTTTTTTTTGATTTTTGTTTTTTGGCCGAGGGCTACTTTTGCAAAGCTGACTATTACATATTTTGCTGGAATTTTCTGAAGGATTTCCCTGCTTAGGTTTAACTTAACCGCTTCAAGCGCTTCAAGGACCTTAAACAAAAAGCAGACATCCGACTCTGGAAGCTTTTTATAGTCATCATTCAGCAAATCAAACTTGAACACAGATCCTTTAATATTGTTTTTTTCAAAGAAGTTTTTAATGATGATGCAGTCTTTTTCAGTCAGCTCAGATGCATAATAAAATGGCTTGCAACCAAGAAATTCATAAGACAGGGGATTAAGACCGCAGGCTAGGTCAAGTATTGTTTTTGGAAATCCCGTTATAGAAAAGATTTTGGGGTATATTTCCTTGTAGCAGGGATACCTTTCCTTAAATGAAAGTTCGTTTGAGATACCATATACAAGCCTGAGCTTTTTCCTTATATTCTTGAAGAACTTTTTGTATTCCCTGGTTCTTTTCAGCTTTTTAAAATCAATTTTTGAAAACTTAGCAAGAATATCTCCATTATCAGATGCAATAGTTTGAATAAATTTATTATCCAATCCTTTTAATTCCTTTTTATTTTTTATGTCAGAAATTATTTCATTAAGGGTCATTTTTTATTATAAGAACTGCAATTGAGCCTACTACAAATGAGGAGATTATGTTTGTATAAATTATATTAAGATTGTTTATAATCAATAATAGGGGGGCAAGAAACAGAAGAAGATATAACACAGTCTTTTTTAGAATATTTTTATTGAGCAAAGTGCCATAAGGAAGGCCATAGATAAATATAAATGAAGCAATCAGGAGATTAAACTGCTTTGAGATAACTGAAACAATAAGTGATAATCCCAAATAAAGGTATGCATAATTAAAGAAATAGGCAAAGAGCACCCCGATAAAGAAAGAAAGGAAAAGGAATTTTGTGTAATAAACTAAAGTTATTATTATTGAAAGCAAAACTAACTTTTTTAATATGATGAAATACTTTTTGCCGGGCTTTACTTCTTCTGGCGAAAGTTTTGCTAATAAAACCCCGATCAAGAGGCCAGTGAAGCTTAATAGATCGAACATGATATAGTGATGGCTAATCTCTATAAAAACTTACCGCCGGAGGAAGGATTTGAACCTTCATGTCCAAAAAGGACGCTGGTTTTCGAGATTCACCAAAATTTCCAGTGCAATAACCAGATTATGCGACTCCGGCACACTTAGATAACCTCATTTTTTTATTAGGATGTAATAGTTTAAATAATTTTTTCATTTTAAATAACTCACTTTTATTGATGGTTAATATATAATTAATATTCCATTTTTTATTATTTCTCACATATTTTGTTAAAGTAGAATTTATACCTAATTCTTTCAATAAAGTAATTATATTTTTAATTCCCCCCCTATTAACAGACTGTATTTGGATAGTGCCTCTTTTAGAAACATAACCGTCACAATCAATAAAGCATCTTAGCCATTCAATTTTTCTTTTTTTATTGGTTAGTAACTTATAGGGAACTCTCCATTTCAAACTTCCAAAAGGACCAATAGCAATCAAATGATTATAGGCAATTTTATTTCTTATATATACTCTGTAATAGTTATTTAGTTTAGTTACATGAGGAATTATGGCATAAACAATCTTAAATGATTTTAAAAAATCTCTTACAAGTGTATAACTATCTGGGTAAAATCTTATATCATATTTATATTTTAGAATATTAGACGCTAAGCAACCATCACTTGCTAAATACCCATGAATTTTAACAAGATTGTTAATACCCATACTATCACGCCTAATATTTGCAATTTGTCTAGCTTGTATTCGCCCCCATCTAATGCATGAGCCCTTTTTACCCATAATAGAATATAACGAGGTATTAGTAATAACCATAAAAATTTAAATTCTTTTATATTTAAATAGTTTTCGAATAAATATCCCTAACTACCTTGGGCTACACCCATAATCTTTTAATAATCTCGCCGAGGGTGGGATAAGCTCTATCAGGAGGTATCGGAACCTCGGGTTCTGATATTTGAACCCACACGTCCAAAAGGACACAGCATTAGCAGTGCTGCGCAATACCAGGTTATGCGACCTCGGCTTAGCCCAATATTCATCTTTATAACTTTTAAACCTTTCTATGGAAAGTTTTTTATGTAACCAACTGCTAGGTTATGCATGAACAAAGAAAAGATACTCAGAAAAATAGTACCAAGCGAAAGGGAAAGGTCTAACGCAGACGCAGTTATAAAAAAATTTCTTGTGGCGTTTAGTAAAAACCTAAAGAATGCAAATGCTGTAGTTGGCGGCTCATTTGCAAAAGACACATGGCTGAAGGGAAATTATGATATTGATATATTTGTTTTGTTCAAGAATGAAAAGGATATTCCAAAGCTTAAGAATGTCCTAAAAAAAATTTCTAAAAAATTTGAAGTTGTCCATGGCTCAAGGGATTATTATCAAATTAAAGAAAAAAAGTTTATATTGGAAATTGTCCCTGTCTTAAAGATTTCCAAAGCTAGCGAAGCAAAGAACATAATGGATATAAGCCCTTTGCATATTAAATGGATAAGAAAAAACATAGGTAATTTGGCAAATGACATAAGATTAAGCAAAGCATTTTGTATTGCTCAAAACGTTTATGGCGCTGAAAGTTACATAAGGGGATTTAGCGGTTATGTGCTTGAGCTTCTGACAATTTATTATAAAGGACTTGAAAACTTAGTAAGGGCTGCTGCCAAATGGAAACCAAAAACAATAATAGATATAAAAAATTATGGCAGCTATGATAAACTGAACATATCAAAAATATCCCCTTTAATTGTAATAGACCCTGTGCAAAAGGGAAGAAATGCTGCTGCTGCTTTATCAATAGAGAAGTTTAATGAATTTGTCAATGCATGCGTAGCTTATCTCAAAAGTCCTTCAGAGCAATTTTTTGTTAAGAAAAAAACAAAAATCCCAAAGCATGCAATAATTTTAAAAGTTTCTCTTCTTAAAGGCAAAGAGGATATTGCAAAAGCCAAAGCCCTAAGTGCATTCAATTATATTAAAAGAGCATTAAATGAAGAGGGATTCCTTGTTAAAGTTAGCGGAATTGAGTTTAATAAAGAAATTTTGATTTGGTATAAGGTAAAGAAAAAGCTTAGTAAATATAAAATACATTACGGGCCTCCTATAAAAAAGAAGGAGAACTTAGAGAGCTTTAAGAAAAAATGGAATAAACACAAGTTCTACAAAAGGAACAAAAGAATATGCATAAAGCTAGAAAGGAAATTCACAAATGTTAACAATTTTATAAGAGAACTAATAAAAGACAAGCTGTTAAAAGAAAAGATTAAAAAAATAGAAGCGAAAAGTTTATAAATATACCAAATATGTTGATTATGGGATTTCTGGTTTGTTAAAATGGAAAATAAAGATATATTAAAAACCGGTACTACAACTGTTGGTTTAGTTTGTAAGGACTGCATCATTCTTGCTGCTGACAAAAGAGCAACGATTGGTGGGGGTTATATCTACAGCAAGAAGGCTGAAAAAATAATGTTTGTAAACGATAATATAGCTGTAACAACTGCGGGCATGGTTTCTGATGTGCAGATACTAGTCAAATTGCTTCAGTCAGAATTGCAGATTAAAAAAATGAGAAGGGGAAAAAAGTGCAATGTTAAAGAAGCTGCCAACCTGCTTGCAAGAATGGTATACCAAAATGTAAGAAAATTTAGCACCATTCCAGGTTTAGCTCAGTTTATTATGGCTGGGCGCGATGATTCCGGACTGCATCTTTATGACATTTTCCCTGATGGAAGCGTAAACGAGGTTGATGATTATCTTGCTTCTGGTTCTGGTAGCATAGTTGCTGCAAATAGCATACTCGATACTTTATTCAAGAAGGATATGAAGAGCGACGAAGGGATAAAGCTGGCTGTAAAGGCGGTAAATGCAGCCTTGCAAAGGGATACAGCAAGCGGAGACGGTATAGATATAGTAAGCATAACAAAAGAGGGCATTAAAAAGGTTTTGACAAAAGACCTAAAGACAGAGTTGACAATATAACACTGGTATTCTAACCAAAGATGGCAAATATATTAGATGAAATAATGAAATTTATACCTAATAAGGATGACATTAGCGATAGCTATTTTGAAGGTGCAAATATCATCCTGTATACTAAAAACAAAAACTTTTTTATAAGCAATAACGGCATGATAAGGGACATAGTTAACAGCATAAAGAAAAGGGTTGAATTAAGATGCGATCCTT
Organism: Nanobdellota archaeon; assembly: GCA_040753775.1. GTDB lineage: Archaea > Nanobdellota > Nanobdellia > SCGC-AAA011-G17 > JAFCDX01 > JBFMDT01. The sequence continues at coordinate 69,741 of JBFMDT010000003.1, forward strand.
CTATTCTTGAAAGTGAGGAAAAAACAAAAAAGATTATAGAAGAATTAATACCTGCAGAAGCTGGCTTAGGCGAGATAATATTTGACAAGCAAAGGTCTATAGTAATAATAGAAGCTGATAAGCCTGGATTGGTTATAGGTAAGGGTGGAGGGCTGCTTAAGGAGATAAGGCAAAAAACATTCTGGGTTCCTGTTATTAGGAGAAATCCACCAATAAGGTCTCAGATAATAGAAAATATTAGGAAGGTGCTCTATGAGAATAATGATTACAGAAAAAAGTTTTTGCATAACATAGGAAAAAGAATTTATGATGGCTGGATAAGAGAAAAAAAGCATGAGTGGGTAAGGATTACATTTTTGGGAGGTGCAAGGGAAGTTGGAAGAAGCTGTTTATTTTTACAGACGCCAGAGTCAAGAATACTTTTGGATTGTGGGTTTAATGTTGCTGCTTCTGGAGAAAATGCATACCCATATTTAGATGTCCCAGAATTTAATATTAAGGAATTAGACGCTATTATACTCTGCCATCCGCATATCGATCATTGCGGATTTCTCAACTATCTTTACAAATATGGCTTTAAAGGCCCTACTTATTGCACAGAGCCAACAAGGGATGTTTCAGCACTATTAGCCCTTGATTTATTAGGACTTGCGCATAAAGAAGCAAAAAAAGCACTTTACAGCAGCACTGACATAAAAGACTTTGTAAAGCACAGCGTATGTCTGGATTATGGTGAAGTAACTGATATAACTCCAGATGTGAGATTAACATTTTATAATGCAGGCCATAATATTGGTTGTGTAAAGGGGGATACTATGATTGTATTACAGGATGGGAGTATTAAACCTATTAGTGAGATAGTAACTAATCCAAATCCAACCCCAGTCATTGCAATGTCCCTTACAAATGATTTAACAATAAAACCAGCTATTGGAACTGCATTTAAAAGAGAATACTATGGTGATTTATACAAAGTTAAAACGAATTGTGGAAGTGTAATTGTAACCAAAGAACATCCCTTTTTTGTATTGAAGGATTCCCAAGTAAAAAATAAAAAGGCCAAAGATTTATTAAACAACGATTATATTGCAGTTCCATCTAAGATAAATATAGCTGGAGAGAGACAGAGGTTAGATAAAAACTTTATAAAAGGAAAAGCAAAAAATTCTTTGCATATAAAAATACCTAACAATACTAATAGTAAAGTGGTAAGGGTAATTGGATATTTGTTGGGAGATGGATGTAGGCTTAGCTACAAGAAAAGAACTTCAAAATACTTAACGATAACTGATAAAAACATTAATAATTTAAAAAGATACGCATCAGTTACTAAAGAAGTTTTTAATGTTAAACCAAAAATAGTAAAAAGAAAATGTAGGAAATCTTATTCTATTATTATAAATTCTACAGAACTTGTAAACTTTTTGGATAAAAACTTTTTAAATATATTAGTCCGATCTCCAAATCGTAAAATTCCCCAAATAATATGTAAAACTACTAATAAAGAAATTTCTTCCTTTTTAGGGGGTTTATTTGATGCAGAAGGAAGTATCTCAAAAGATAATATAGAGATAAACATGACATCAAAAGACATTATAGAGAAAGTTAAGATTTTATTATTAAGATTTGGCATTATAAGTCAGCAGAGTTCAAAAAAGCAGTCAGGAAAAGGCAAGCATAGGGTATATCGCCTTTTTATTACAGAAAAAGAAAGTATAAATAAATTTTATAAGAACATTATACTTTTTGATGACAATAAAAAAGCCAAATTGTCAAATTTGCTTAAAAAGAAAGGAGCAACTTATTATTCAAAGAGAGGATTACCCAATATATCTGAAGAGATTAAATATGTAAGAAAACTGCTTAGATTGGATAGGAAAGATTTTAACCTTAGTATAAAACATTATGAAAGTGGATATCATAAAATTAGTAATTTTGGTTTAGACAATATACTTAATATATTCGAAAAGAGATTAATGGAGTTTAAAAATTTAAAGGAAAATTTGGATAAATATTCAGTAGAGTTTATAAAAGAAAAATTAAATGCCAGTTTATACGAACTTGGGAATGCATTAAATCTAACTGCACAGAGAGTTCATTATATGATAAAGAAAAATAAAGAAAATAAGAAAATAAGAGATGTCTTCTTACAGATAATTAATAAAGCAATAAAGGACTTTAAATTATTTTACAATTTAAATTTTTTTAAAACACTATTAAGGTCTGATATAAGGTGGGAAAAAATAAAAATTAAAAAAATGAACAATAAATTTAAAAGAGTTTATGACCTATCAATTCCAGCTTATAGAAGTTTCATAACAAATGGGATACTATCGCATAATTCTTCAATGGCTCATCTTCATATCGGAAATGGCTTGCATAATCTGCTTTACACATCAGATATGAACTATGAGCTTACAAACTTGCTTAGCCCTGCTGCAACAAAATTCCCTAGGTTAGAGACTCTTATAATAGAATCAACATATGGCCATAGGGAGGATGTATTCCCGACAAGAAAAGAGTGCGATGATTATTTAATATCCCTGATTAAAAAAACAATAGAGAACGGCGGAAAGGTATTACTCCCTGTGCTTGGTGTTGGAAGGTCGCAGGAAATACTTTTGATATTGGAAAGGGCCATAAGAGAGGGCAGGCTTAACAAAATGCCTATATTTATTCAGGGCATGGTATGGGATGTTACTGCAATACACACTGCTTACCCAGAATTCTTCAATAGCAAGGTAAAAAAGGATATATTCCATAAAGACCAAAACCCTTTCCTTGCTGATGTATTCAAGCGTATAGTTGGAAAAAAGGAAATGATGCAGGTAATAAATGAGGAAGGGCCATGTGTTATTGTTGCAACCTCCGGTATGCTTACTGGCGGTGCATCTTTAGAGTACTTTAAGCATCTTGCTGAAAATCCTAAAAATATATTGGTATTAACATGTTACCAGGGCCAGGGATCATTAGGAAGAAGGCTTGAAGATGGTGAAAGGGAGATTATGGACAACGAAACCAAAACCATGATAAAGGTAAGGATGGGCGTATACATTATAAAGGGATTCAGTGGGCATAGCAATTACCAGCAGCTTATAAATTTTGTTGGAAGACTGGATCCAAGGCCAAAAAAAGTCCTATGTAATCATGGTGAAAGCAGCAAATGTATAGAGCTTGCAAGTGCCATTCACAAGATATTTAGGATTGAAACATCTGCCCCAAAGAATCTTGAGGTTATAAGGCTTAAATAAATTCTTTCCTATACCTGTAATAAGCATAACCTATAATAAGAATTAGTATTATAATCAGCCATAATAATACCTTCTTTACTGGAATTACTGTTATCTTGAGTTCCTTTGCTGGCTTTCCTGGAATATTGAAGGCTATGCTTACTTTTGGCTTTGTTATACTATATAACCAAAAAGTTTATATATAGGCTATTTGTTATATAATATAACATGATAACCAAAGAACAAATATTAATATTCAAGAAATCGGCAGATAATTTATATAGATTGAGAGACTATACTTCCGCAACAATTCTTTACTTTAAAACATGGTTTGCAATACAAGATTATATTCTTTTAAACAAAGTGGGACAGACCCCTAAAGACCATAGTGAAAGGTTTAAATTACTTAAAGTGAATTTTCCTAAAATTTATATAAATTTAGATATAGAATTTTCAACCTACAGGGATACATACTCAAAAGTAATAGATAAAACTGATTGTGAAAGAATAAAAAGAATAGTTGAACATGAAATTATTAATCACTCAATTAACTAAAATAAGTAAATTCTTTTTTAAAAAATATAAAAAAGAATTAAAAGATATTATTTTATTTGGTTCAGTAATAAGAGGGAAATCTGATCCTAAAGATATAGATATTGTTATGTTATTTAAAGATAATATAAATAAAAATATAGAATATAAGTTTAAAAAATTAATTTTAAATTATATACAGAATGTTTCAATAATTTCTAAAACAGAAAAAACTTATATTAATCCTTATTTTGATGCTAGAGAAGGTATATTATTTGAAGGTTATAGTCTTATAAAGTCAAGATTTATTGCTGAAGAATTTGGCTTTATTTCGTTTGGATTATTTTTTTATAATACAAAAAAAATAACTAATGTTAAAAGAACTAGACTTTATTATGCTTTGAATGGAAGATTATCAAATAAAGGAGTTATAGATAAATGGGGTGCTATTAGGCTTTCTGATAATATAATCGCTATTCCAATTAATAATATTGAATCTGCTAAGGAATTTTTTGAATATTGGAATTTAGATTATAGATATATTCCTTCATTAATACCTCAAAGATTAGGAAAAAAAAATTTACTTGGCAAAATTAAATAAAATATATATTTTCCTATCTTAATCTTTCCTTCCTATAC
>JBFMDT010000004.1:0-56592 GCA_040753775.1 Nanobdellota archaeon
TCCCATCTTTCATCCATCATCACCCTATTCACATGGCCCCAGGTTCCCTTTCCAGTTGATAAAATTGCTGCTAAATCTGTCATAATCAACTAACATTTATTTCTATATTTAAATCTTGTCTTTATAACGCATTGTAACGTTAAAGGGAGTTGTAATACCCTTTATAGATAAAAATTAATAATTACAACTTATTTTATAGAATTCCATAATAATTCAAAATAATTCTTATAAGAACTTGCTAAATCTTTATTTTTGATTAAAATTACTCTTGGAACTTCTAACCAAAACCAAATAGTCACTTTATCACTATAGATTGCAGTTGTTGTAGGGGTTGCAAATTCTTTAGGTAATTTCTTATTTTGTGAAAGGGGGGTTTCTAATACACCCGATACCTCTGTAAATAATTGTTTTGCTTTGATATTCTTCTTTTTTCTTATTCTTAAATACCTTTCAATAAAAAATTCTGGAAGATAATCCTTAACTTTACTACTTGCCCCAAATGTAACAAAATCCTTACCCTCATTTAAGATATCATTCATCACAGCTTTTATTCCTTCACTCCCTTCAAATATTTCAATTTTTACATCCTCTTTCCTGAACTCTTTTTGCAATTTTTCTATTTCAGGAATAATTTTTAATATCTCTTTTTTTTGTTTTTTTATAGTATCTTCTTTTTCCTTTAAGTAATCTAATATCCTCTCTGGTTTTACTGCCTTAAAATATTTAATATTATTCATGATTACGTAAGAGATTAAACCTTTCTTAAGGAGTTTGTTTAATGTATCATAAACATGGGTCCTTGATTCTCCACTAATTTTAGATATTTCTCCAGCAGTTATTTTCTCATGTTTTATAATAAGCAAATAAAAATTTGATTCTTTTTCGCTTAATCCAATCTCCATAAGTGTTGTTTTTAACATAATATTTTACAATTTGAACTTCTATTTAAATCTTTTGTCCTTAAATGGGACAGCATAGTTTTATAATTATCAATATTATTAATTAACTTAATAGTAGTAAAAAATAAGAAAATGAAAGTACAGATATTTTACCCAAAAGCGACAATAGGATGTGGAGCACATAATGGAATTTATTGGCCATTAACTACTCTTACCCTTGCATCATACGTTAGAGCAAACTCTCCACAAACAGAAATAGAAATTTTTGATGGAGAGCTTTATCCCGATAATAACTCTTTAGAGAGCAGAGTAGATCCAAATGCTAATATTGTGGGAATTAGCGCTACTAGCTTTAATTATTCTAATGTTCCTGAGATAGCAAAAAAAGCAAAAGAGAATGGCTCTATTGTTGTATTAGGGGGTTTACATGCTACTTATTTTGGAGAAACAATCTTGCAAAATAGGCCTTATATTGATGCAGTTATTTATGGTAAAGGAGAAAGGGCTTTTTTAGAATTTTTAGAACTTAAAGATAAATCAAAAGTGTCTAGTTTAATATGGAGAGATAACGGCGAAATTAGAAGAAACCCCGCAGGTAAGATTATAAGTTTAGATGAATTGCCGCCATTAGATTATTCTCTGCTAGATTTAAAGACTTACTCAAGAAACCACAAACAAATATATCCTGATTTTCCCGACAATCCGATGTCTGTTATGACACATGAAGGATGTGCTAAAAGAGAATCCTTTGGTCCTTGCAGTTTTTGTTCCATTAAAACTCATTTACATTTTCGCGATCCTAAAAATTTTTGGCAAGAAGTTATCAGAGGAGTTCAACAATATGGGTTTAATATAGTAAAAGATTGGGGAGATTCATTAACTGGAAATAAAAAATACATATCAGAATTATTACAATCGCGACCGAAGAAATTAGAAAATTTAGAATTTAGCGTTTACAATGCTCTTGCAGATATTAATCAAGATGTTATAGATTTACTCAAAAGATTAAATGTTAGAATGCTTTTTGCTGCTGTAGAGTCTGCTAATGATAGTATTTTAAAAAATATGAATAAAAGAGTTACAAATGAAGAAATGAGAAAAGCTATAAAATTGATGGCAGAAAACAACATCCCTCTTTTTACTTCGTATGTTTTAGGAGAAAGAGGGGAAACTAGAACTACTTTAGAAGAAACATTGAGTTTTGCTAAAGAGATAAGAAATATGGCAGATGTGAGAGTTTCTAATGGTTCTCCTATGGTTCCTTTGCCCGGCTCTCCTAATTTTACGAAACTTGTATCCAAATATCCAGAACTAAAAGATCAGGATTTAGTTGATCTTAAAGAGTTAAAAAAGTTATGGGTAAGAGCTTTTTGTCCTGAACTTCCTGATTACGAAATCCTTGAGGAATATGCCGAAAAGATTGGAGAACAAGGAAATATGCCAAATAGATATGGCTGGGATTTAAGAAAATGACGATAGAGGATGTAATATTATCAAATGATAAGAAAGGGATTTCAAAACTTAAAAAATATTTAAATAGAAATTTTTGTGAAAGTTCTACAAAATTTATTTTACAAAATTGTAAAAGAACAATTATTACGACTGGGTTTTATGTTAACGGAACTTGTGAAACAGACGGATTAGTGGGTGCTATAAATCTTGCGAGTATTTTATCCGAGTTGGGAGCAGATATTACATTTATTACAGATAAATATTGCTTTAATATTTTACAAAATATACAAGATTTTCCAGTAATTGAATTTCCATTAGGAGAAATAGGAGAGAGTTTCATAGACAATATAATAAAAAGAATTAATCCGACATTGATTATAGCAATTGAAAGAAGTGGAGCAAGTTTAGATAACAAATATTATAATTTTAAAGGACAGGATATAACTAAATTTACTGGAAAGATAGATATTTTATTTGAAAAAATTGAAAACTCTGTTTCAATTGGAGATACAGGTAATGAGATTGGAATGGGAAATTTATACAAAGAAATTGTACAAGAGGGTGTTTATCCAAAACCTTCTAAAATAAAATCTAAACACTTAGTCTTAAGTTCTATTTCTAATTGGGGATGTTATGGGGTTATAAGATATATCTCTAAATTAACAAAGAGAGATTATCTGAGTAGAATTGAAGATTTATCTATTTTAAAAAAATTGAATTTGTTAGGTGTTGTTGATGGAGTAAATGGAGAGTTAGCCACAACTGTTGATACATATTCTCCAGAAGATACTAAAGAAATTTTAGAGCATTTAAAGTGTTGCTAATTTTATTAAATCCAACCATCTATTAATTCCTAATTCTAATTCAGGTATAGCAACTTCAGCAGGGGTTTTACCATCAAGAGCCATATGTTTCCTATTAAAATTATAATTTATTTCTAATCCTTTCATAATTGCATAAGCACTCTCTAAACAACCATGAAAACCCCTCATAACCTTTGTTCTTTCCCTTATTGTGTTATGCAATCTTTCAATAGGATGATTAAAACCTCTTTCAGAAGCTATAACAACATTATGAATTATCTTGCTTTTTGTTCTGGATGAAGCATGATAAGGAGATTGTAAGCTGAATGTTTTTCTCAAAACAGCAGGATAACCCATTAATCCATCTGTTGTTACTATCTCCACTTGTTCTCCTGTTTTGAATCTTGTTCTTTTCAAAACTTTAGTAAGATTCTCATTAGTCCTACTTTTCATATATTCTCCCGCAATCATGAATCTTGTTTGAACATCAAAAGTATCAACAAACCAATTCTGCTCAACTCCTTTCATACCTTTTTGATGGTATAACCTTCTGTGATATTCCATTTCGTCAGACATCATTTCATTTCCAGCTTGTATTGGTAAATTATCCGTAAGATTGCTTACCATCATGGAATATTTTACAATCCATCTATAAACTGACATATGACTAGAATTTGTCGGATAAAAAGCTTGGTAATGTTCCTGCACTTTCCTTAAAGAAACGCCTTTATAATACAAATCAATTCCAGCAGTAATCTTATTTGGATGATTTCTCATTCTGTAAAAACCATCATCAATAATAAATCTAAAATTACATTCTTTACATCTATATCTTTGAATTTTGCCTCTATTTTGTGTCCTTCTTTTTCCATCTTTCTTGATCTTGTTAGAACTACATTTAGGACAAGAAACTTTTTTATACTTCTCTTGGATTATATCTTTTGATTTCATTTGTTTGACGACGGTGAAATCGGGACTCTTCGGAGTCCCTTATTTTTACTTATTAGGTATACCTAATAGGTAATACTACTATATAAACTTTTCGGTTATTAGGTTAACCTAAATAGTAAACTTTATATATCTCGGTTCTTTAGAATAATTATGGCAATCCAAAAAGTATTTGGAAATGAAGAAATCTACAAGTGTGAAAAATGTGGACACACTTGGATGAAAAGAGGAGATGAAAGACCTCTTATCTGCCCTAAATGTAAAACTGCTAGATGGAACAAACCAAAGAAGAAATAATTTTTTTTGAGTTAGACAACTCCCGCTTACGTTACAATGCATCTTTATAATAAACTATTTAAACATAAAAAGAGTGAATTAACTAATGCCAAAAACAATTTCAAAAGACATCCCCTTAGCAGAAATTACTTTAAGAAAATATGAAAAGCCATCTAACACAGAAAAAAGGGAATTGATAAGAAAGGTTTGCTTGTCAGTTGGTTTGTTGCAGCCAGGGGATTCCAGAGACATTATAGTTGATATTTTGCAAGTTCTTCTTACAAACTCTTCCCCATCACCAGAAGAAATCAATGAGCTTGTAATAAAATCAAGAAATAAATACAAGCTTCCATTAAAGGGAGTTGCCCCATCAAACATAAGAAGGCAGTTGAAAAGGCTAAAGGATTTGTTTATAATAGAAAAAGTAAATAATAAATACAGAATAACTGAAAATGAATCTTTGGCAAAAGTATTTGAAAATAAGATAGAAAAATATTACCTAAATTCCATAATAGAGCGAATAAAAGAGTATCTTAATTCAATATAATAATATCCGCATAATTCCTTGTTGGCAATACACATCTTTTGTACATCGGCTCAACTGTTTCTTCCCACTGTTTTATTATACTTTCATAACTTCTTCCGCGTTCTTTCATATCTCTTTTAATCCTTCTTTCCAACCTTTTTTCACTTTGGGAATCTATGAATACCTTAATGTCCAAAACGTCTTTTATAGCATCACTTAGGGCAAATAATCCATCAACTATTATTACTGGATTAGGTTCAAATTTTTCATAGCCTTTCCTCAAATGTGTTTTAAAATCATAAATCGGTTTTTTAATAGCAACTCCATTTTTTAATAAATCTAGGTGCTCCCTGAGAAAATCTAAATCCAGGGTATTTGGATCATCGAAATTCAGGTCTTTCATTAAGTCTATCCCTTTGTAATAGTCATCCATACTAATAATTTTTTCCTTAAGTTTTTTTGAAAAATATGTCTTTCCAGAACTAGAACCGCCCCCTATTCCTATTATTATGACATCTTGCAATTTATTCAATTCGCTTATCCTGCTTTTTACTAACCACAAACCAGTCTTTAAATCACTACATATTTTTACTCCATGTTTGTCACTTTCTTTTTCTTTGAATGCTATCAGGATTCTGTCTTCAATAGGTGGGCCAAGAGGATTGTCAAAAAATTGATTTGCCATTATATGTTTATTATAAAATATTATACTTTATAAATATTTCCAAAAAATCGCCGAGGGTGGGAGTTTCAGTCTTTTTTATTTTTCTGAAAAGCTCTTTTGAACCCACACATCCCGAAGGATACAAGCTACCTAGTATATTTCCAGGTTCGCATATTTTTGTATCTTGCGCAATACCAGGTTATGCGACCTCGGCTTATCAAAGAATTAACAATAATAATTTATAAAACTATTCATCATCTTACTTTTATAGGGCCCATAGCTAATCTCTCTTTAGGTGCTGCATCTTCGGACAAGTTCTGCAATTCAAAAGGCATTGTTACATAATCGTCTATATAATAATCATAGCCCTTCAAAACATAATTTCCACTTGGCCAATTGTTGGGTATTATATAGTTAAAGGATGTTTTATCAAAGCATTTGTAATTTTCCTTGCACCAGATTGAAGTCTTGTCTATGCACAAACCGCTAGTCTTGCAGAATTTTAAGGTTTTATGCAAACCGTTGCTTCCGGGTTTTACTGTTATAATAACTTCCTGCCCATTTGCAATAACATTTGGGTTTATATATACCTTGCTGACTTTATCTGACTTTTCAACATTACTTATAGTTGCTTTTCCAGTGTAAGTTGCATAAGGAAACATCTTTGTAAACAATATGCCCGTACCAACTATCAACAATACCATTAAGAATAAAGTTCTAGTATCAGCCATAAATTACTGCACCCCTTTTTGTTTATATAATTTTCTTTTTTCATTGCCAGATATACAGCCTTAATATTTTGTATCCTGGGACAGTTATAAGCATGCTTTTTGCATATACAGTCTTTTCAGGAAGGCTAGGCGGTGTTGTACAACTTGAACCTGTATCCTTACACCAACAACTACCTCCTTTATTACATAACATAAAAGTATAAGAATAACCAGCCGGAATATTCCCTTCTATAAAACCATCAAACCTACCAAAAGCACCAGCATCATTATCAGCGTTATATATGTCTTCCCTTAGTTCATCACTTTGTTGTATTCCAGAAAATATTGCATTCTGTGTAGCCTTAATTCCCTCAGGAACTTTTAATTCCTTGCCTTCGCTTTTTGGTGTTATGGTGTACATAAAAATGAATATGAGTATTATGGCAATTACAGCTTCTAATGTTCTTAAGTATCCTCTCTTCATTTTACCACGCTCTTATATTAACAGTTACAGGCATATTTGTTCCATCCTTGTTTAATATCCAGTCGCTCCACTGCTTTACATAAACATTAACATTAATTGGGGGCTCTCCCGCTGTACTGTAACTATAAGCAGTACTTCCATCCTTGTTGTAAATAGTTATTGAAAACTCCCTTGTGCTTGGATAATCTAAATATTTCAAAACACTTAATCTATCTATGGGCTTTATTCCACCCAACCTTTCATTTACGCCAAGTATATAATCAAAACAATCTTCAGTGTTGCAACTAGGTTTTCCTGGAGTTCCGCATACTTCTTCCTTTAAAAACTCACTTCCATAAGCCTCGGCCTTGTTATAAAAGAGCCAATATTTATTTGTGCCTGCTTGAATACTATCGGCCCTGAAATCTAAATATTTTGTTGCTTCACCTTTAAGATTAGATTTAATAAGTTTAGTTTGATCTTCATTCTTCATAAAAAAGTTATTGTTATTCCAATTAAAAGGAAAATCAGCTATCTCAAGATTGTCATTATATTCGCTACCAGGTCCACTTTTCTTGCATCCTGGGGAGCTATACTGGTTATCGCTGACCCTAATAAACAATGGAATTTTATCAATATCCCAGTAAAAACCATCTCTGAAATCATTCTCAACTATTTTTAGAAGTATTTTGCCTTCGTCTATTGGTCTATAGCCTGGCTTGATGAATATAAAAAGTATCAATACATAAACTATAAACAAACCCATGCTTACAACCCAGTCTATATGGCTTACCCCTTTTTTCATAGTACCTTGTTGCATTTCTTGTTCTTAAATCTTTTTATATTCCCCTTACAGTTGATATTATCAAGTACCCAATAGTCATAAGCGCAAGCGAATGCTTTACCCCCATTTTAAATTCCCCCTCTGTAAACTTACCTATCATCAGCCCTGTGAATAATCCCTGAATAATTATCAGCCATACAAATGTTTTGTCCAACTCTTCTATAGATACTGGCTTTGCACCACCCTCGATAAATCCACCCATAGTAGTTCCGGTAAGCCCTATTGCAGCCTCTCCACCTAAAACAGCTATCTTTGGAATTAAATATACCTGTAATACAAGCATAATTCCTATGAAAACAAAAAATATTATATAACCCTGCACCATTTGCGAATAAACACTTGACCTTCTTTCTTCCTTTATCTTTTTTATAGAGAACACCGAATCAGTCACAGCCTGCAGGACATCACCCATATTTCCACCTGATTTTTCTGCTTCTGTAACAATTGATATGGACTTCTTTATCACGCCGTTGTTTGTATCCTTGCTGAATGTATTTAGTGCCTCATGCAAAGGAAAACCCCACCCAATCTGGTGAGCCAGCTTCTTGACATAAGGGCTTAATGCACCATAATCCTCATTCGCAACCTGCAATATTCCCTTTGGCACAGATATCCCTGATTTAACTGTTTGTACAAGCGCCCTTACAAACTCTAAAAACTTTAATTCAAGCTCTTTCTGCCTCTTGTTCTCCATTAAGAAGTCTATAAGAAACTGCGAACCCACTACCACTAATCCAACAACAATAAGCGGCTTAAACCACCTTGAATCTTTTCCAAAAAAGAAATAAAAATTGAATATAATTATCATAACCCCAAGTATAATAAATAAGATATGCCTTGTTTGAACCTTTATCTCCATTTTATATCTCAGCTTGAGTTATGTTCAAAAATACCATAAACCCTATATTAAGTAAGGGAATAACAACAAATGTTCCTATTGTAGCTATGGTTGACACGCTTAATCCGCCAAGCTGCCCACCTATTACGTTTATTATAGTCAGTGTTGTTACAAAAAGCAAGGGTGCAGCTATGAGTATACTTGTATAAATATCAGAGTAAGTTGATATCATCTCAACGTATTTTTTTCTTTCAAGTTTGTACGTGGCTAATGTATCAACAGCCTTTCCATCCAAATATCCCCTTAAATCTCCGCCTGTTTCTATAGTAGACACAATTCCATTCAGGAGCTCTGCAAATTCAGGTGACGGTGTGCTTGCAGCAACGAGCTTTAATGCTGTTGAAAGGTTGTAGCCAAATATATTAACATAATTTATTATTTTTTTGATTTCCTTGCTTAGTTCCTTGTATTCACCTGATTCAAGCACAAGGATGAACATATTTATTGGCTGGGTTCCTGAACCAGCAACAGCAGCCATATGGACTATAGCAAATGGAAGCTCATTCTTAATTCTTCTCCTCCTTGCATTAATCATGGTCTTTGGGTAATAATACATAACAAACACTGTTGTTATCATTCCAACAATACCAATAATTATACCCTTAACAATGCTAAATAAGATAATTCCAAAAATAAAGCCAACAGCAAAAAAGGCAATTATCCCTGAAAAAAAAATCGTACTTACATAAGTCTTTGAAAGCATGTTTATATTAACCATTCTCAAAGCATCATTCATAGGTTTAAACAAATCAGGAAACTTTCTTGTAAGGTATATTGTCAATGGCTCAACGAACCTATTTGCTACTTTTCCAAATTTGCTTGAGCTATACAAAGTGTAATCTGTTCTTTCATACATCTGCATCTCTCTTTTTTTAAGCCCAGTCAAAAATCTCTTTATGTCCACTTTTGTAATATTTAGCTCTTTTAAGTATTGTTTAACCTCTTCTTTGCTAAGCTTGAGAAATTCTACGGGCATGGGCGTAATAAATTTTTTAGTTTCGATCTTTGGTTCAGCCTGCATAAGAAAATATATTTTGGAATTCTCGTCTTTTAACTTGTTAAGAATATTAGTTATATCCTTATTGCACAAATCCAACTCATCTTTCTTCATCCCATTTTTTACAAGTTTAGCTCTCTTATCTTCCTGCTTCTTTAACTCCTCAATGAGCAACTTAATATTTTTTGTGCGGTCAACAAGTTCATAAGGCATTTTTTTCTTCCTCAACCAATTTATCCATTTTAACGATTAGCTTCAAAATGTAATTCTTTACGAGTTTAAGTCTTATATTTACCTCTTCAAGCTCCCTCTGGTTTTTTTCCAGCTCACTTTTTAATTTTCTGGCTTTGGCTGTTTCTATTCTTTCATTTAATTCCTCCCTTTGGCTGCTTAGTTTATTGTAATTGTTTGTAAGCTCAATAAGGGTTTCTGTATTTTGCCTTAGCAAGTCCATGCTCATTTTATTACGCCATACTTCCTTAATGCAATTTCAGAAGAATTGTAATATTCATTAATTGCCTCCTGTACTTCCTTATAGCCAAAAATGCCCTTCCTGTATAGGCTAGTTAAAAGCAGGGTTCTTAATTTAAGCTCTTGATATAATCTTTCCTTTGGCACCCCTGTCTGTTTTGATATCTTGTTGAATACATTGCTCTCCGTTTTAAAGTAAAAATTGTCTGTTGCAGGATCCCAGTAAAATGGAATATTTGTTTCAGCCCCTGCCTCAGTAACTTTTATTATCTCTACAACCTCCTTGACCTTTCTTGCAGGCTGATCCTTAACCCTTACAGAAGCCATAACACAGACGCAATCCATTGATTCTACCAATGAAGCTGACAAGTTGATTGGTGGAGTTTCAAGCCTTTTTATCATTGTATTAACATCATCCGCGTGCATTGTTCCGAATGAGGGGTGTCCAGAAGCCATGCCTTGAAAAAGCACATACGCTTCAGCGCCTCTGACCTCTCCAACAATAACATAGTCTGGGTTCTGCCTAAAGCTTTCTTTTAATAGTTCAAACATGCTAACCTCTCCGTACTTTTGTCCAATAATATTTGCTAAACCGATCCCCTCTCTTGCAACAGATGGAAGCCAATTGGCATGTTCTATACTAATTTCCCTGGTGTCTTCTATACTAACAATTCTTGCCTGTGGCGGAACAAAGAAAGCCAACCCGTTCAGGAGAGTCGTCTTGCCGCTTCCAGTTCCTCCTATTACCATAACATTCATTTCGTTTTCTATAAGTATCCAAAGATAAGCCATTATTTCCGGAGAAACAGTTTTCATTTGTATTAATTTTATTGGACTCCATGGCTCTTTTGTGAATTTTCTGACAGTATCAAAAATATTCATTGGTCTATTTCCAGCTATAAAAAATTTGCAGGGTGATAGCTCTATATCATAAACTGGAAGATTTTTTTTATTATCAATAACTTTGACAGATTTTATTTTTACAAACTCTTGATTAGAATTTATCAACCATTTTAATTTATCAATGTCATCTTGCAGTTCTTTTTTATTTGGAAATAAACCTATTATTCTTTTTGCAAGTGGTTTAGAAATGCTATCGTAGTACACTAACCTATTATAATTTATACCTACTTTTTTAGAAACTTTATTTTTTGAAATGCCAACTTTTTTCATTAATTCTAAGAATGGTTTAATCGGAACTCTTCCATGTCTAGAATATTCTCTATCTGATATTTTCTTATTAAGCAATCTTACTAAATCATATTTTTTAATATCGTCTTCAAAATTTATCTTTTCATAATATATTTTTTCGTAAAGAGAGGGAATAATTACTTTGTATTGTCTGGAATTTTTTCTTAAACAAGAGTATATCCCTAATCTAGCTAAGAGGTATGTTAATTGTTCTGCTAAATCTTTTGAGTTAGTTTTGTAGCTCAATCCACCATGACAAGTTCCATCACCATCAAATAAACCTTTAATAAAAGAAGCTATAACTTTATTGTTTGATTTAAAAATTATTTCAGGAACTTTGGCTATATTAGATTTTTTACCATAAGCTATTTCAAATACTTTGTTAAAGTAAAAGGATACAAATTTATTACATAAATAAACTCTAGTTCCAGAGTAGTAGGATTCACAGTATTTGAATTTATTTTCAAATGCCCTTTTAACAGCAGCTGCAAAACCACTATTATAACAAGATATATCTATTGAGCTTTCACTTAAATGCCCATCACTTATAATTGCCCCTGCTAAGTAAGCTAGTTCTTCATCTATAATTTGTGGAACTTTAATTGCTTTTGTCTTTCCTTTCCGTCCTCCACCACAAACAACAACACTTATATCTCCTAAAGAATTAATTCTTATATTATTATTTTTACAAACTTGTTCAAGAATCTCAAAAGAAACTGAATTTCCCCTAGACATTATTTCATAAAAATACTTTCCATGAACATTATATTGTTTGACAAGTTCTGCTTGATTATTATGCAATGCAACCCTGCTTACAAGGTCATTTATCATAATATTTGATCTTATACATATCTTATTAGAATATGAAAATTCTTTTAGCAAAGAAGCTATATCAACTGTCTGTAAACAACCATTTATATTAACTTTTATTGGAACTGGAATAAACATACTTTCTTTTAGTTTTTTTGCTTCTATTAATTCCAATTTATTATCAAAGACATGGAATAAATGATTTTTTGTTACATTTATTAATGTCCCATCTACTAACTCTAGTTTAACCAACTTTTTTGGAGGTCTTAATTTTATAATCGATTTTAAATTTGATATTCGCTGATTTAATGAATTTTCATCAACACCGCAACAAGTCATATTATGTAATTCAATAATTTCATTTTTATTTTCATTTTTAAGATTAAACCTCTTTTTACAATATTCAAACAAGTCATTTATTTTTACTAATTTTCCGTCACCTAATTGTAAATAACCATTAACAAAACAGAAAGTTGGTCCTCTAGATGTGACATCTGTTGTATACGTTGCGTTAATTCTGCTACCATCAGGAAGAGAGCCGTCCAGCAAGGGATTGGCGTAAGAAACATATTTACCGCATTTCTGGGCTAATTTTTCAACAAAACTTGCTAGTCTAGGAATATCGTTCCATTGTATGTTTGTCCTTAAATTCCTGTATTTTCTATGAACAATGTAAAGAGGGAACTTAACCCCATTACACTCTATATCTTCAATAAAATAGTCCCAAAACAAAGGTTCTATCTCATTTAGCCCGACAAAGTCCCTATATACATAATACATGAGCTTGAGAAAAGTCTCCTTAGAAACGCCAATGCCAAACTCATTTAATAATAGTTTGATATTCTTTTCCAAAAATTTAATTAAAGTATCTCCCTCTTTAATGCTTATGAAAGTTATGTTTATGAGTTCTTTTACACCATCTTCAATCACACCTAATATCTTCTTTTCCTTGTCATCAAGCACAGGCTCTTCAACAGCATAAACCAGTTCCTTGGCAGTGCTGTCCCAGTAGATATGTGCATATGCATAAGGCGCAATTAATGGGTATCTTACATCAACCTTTTCTTTAATTGTAATATCAGGCAGGACAGGTATTTTTTGTTCTATGTCTATGTGGAATACTGTTTCCTCTTTTTTTTCAATTAATACTGGTTTCTTAAACATTTTAAAAAACAAAGCTTTTAAGTAAAATATTTTTTGAATGCTTATATAGTTTTCGTTTAGAAATTGTTTATGATTTATAGTTATTAAACAGTAGCTTCATTTATATCTATTTTTATCATATTGCTTTCTGCATCCACACCGCTATTCATAATGATTAAATTGTAATTTCCAGACAGCTTTTTTAAATTTGTATTAATAACTGCTATATTGCTATAATCCAACTTAACATGGACTTTATATTCTCCTTTAGTAGCTGTGTTGTCTGTTCTTAAAATAAGGCTGCCCTCCTTTACCTCCACTCCCGGCTCTCCTGGTTCAGATAAAATGACCTTGCTTTCCATGCTCCATTCAACCACATTATTGCTTATAACAAAGTCACCCCTTCCTATCTGCATTGTTAAAGCCCTTTTAGACCCAGGACCTTCTGTAAGCACTGTTCTAATTGTCTCGTCAAGCTTAAACATCAAGTCCTTTGTCTGAAGAATTGTATTTTTATCCCTTAGTTTATTGATGACAGGCATTCCAGCAGCAAGGATTATGCTTATCACAACTACCCCTAAAGCTATATACATAACTGCTGATACCCATATGTCTGCCTTTTTCATTTTATTTAAATCTTTTACAAATAAAAAATAAAATTAAATTAGTTTATATTGTCTTTGTCTTTACTTGTTCGCTACATGGAACTTGACTGCCATCTACATCTATCTTAGGTATCACATCTACTGTGTCTCCAGCTGCATTTGCACTTGTTGTAGTAGCACTATATATTTTTGATTCAAACGCTCCTAATCCTCCTGGCAAATCACTTACACTTTGATCAACATCAGTAGTTCCACCTGCTGTGTGTTTTACTCTTGTTATAAAATCAACTAAAGGCCTATCCCTATTGTTTGTTATTGTGACCTTTATTGTTTTGCCTGTTGCATCAGAAGAGTCAATAATAACACTATCTACTGTAAAATCCACTTCTGTTGAGCATGCTATCTGCGCCTTGCTTGTTGTTCCAGTTGTTTCAGTCTGCTCTTTAAGCAAGCTTGATCCCCACTGCATGATTAAAGCAGCCAATACTATTGTAAATCCTATTAAAAGCACCGTAGCTATTAATGGAGAAATTCCTCTTTTGTTTTTCATTTAATCCCCTCCTTTTTAATTGTATTAATCTTTAGTATATTTTTCTATTCTTAAACCTTTTGTTATCAGCATGGACCTATGTTTGAGGTATCATACTTAACAAGCTGTTCGCTGCATGTTCCAGCCACGCCCTGCCTTACTATTAAAGGCATGACTTCTATGTTATTGATAGTTCCTACTTCATCATTGTATCTGACATCTATTTGTTTCTCTTCAAGGCCATTTAAAGCCTCTTTTTCTGTCTTTAATTCGCTAATATCACCATTTAACCTAACTCTAATGCCATGTATCAATAAATTCTTTTCATTTCTTACTGTCACTTTTAATATATTCCCGCTACTCAAACAAGCATCATTTACACTTATAGCAATACCTGTAGCGCAATCAGACCTTATCTCCGAAAGCGCACTTTGCTTTTCAGCTTGTTCTTTTACAATGTTACCATACCACAAATATACAATTACACCTATTGCAATTGTAAATCCTATTAAAAGCACTGTTGCTATCAATGGACTTACTCCTCTTTTCATTTAACTTGCACCCCCGCATGGTTGTACTTCATCGAACATATCTTCTGTCATAATAAACTTTTTCTCGCTGCATGAAACCTCTTTTTCCTCCTCTGTTATTACCGGAGTTAATATAAGCTTTTTGATTTCCATATTATTTGTAATTCCATTTACTATATTATTGTCTTTTACAGCTAAGCTTATTTCTTCGCTTCCACCAGGTTGTAAGGTTAATTGAATGCTGTCAGATATAACACCTCTTGCATCATTTAGGTTGTAAACGATTTTATTAATAGTAAAAGAGCCCCTATTTTTTAAAGACAGGGTTAGTTTGCCCCAGCCAGAAGGATTGTTTGGCAGTTCACCCCTGCAATAAGAATCAACACTGAAAGCTACACTATCGCAAAATAAGCTTCCCTCAACAAGCTCCCCAGGCTTAAATCTTTCAGTCTGCTTTATGACAAAATTAGAAACAAGGATTCCTACTCCAACTGTAAAACCTATTAATAATACCCATGCTATCAATGGACTAACTGCCTTTTTCATTTTTAAATTACCTCTGCTGACACTCTTACAGTATCTTCTTCAAATGATTGTGCTATTATTGCAATGCTCTTCCCCTCTAAATTTGGTTTGTAAGTTATCCCCCCTATTTTTATGTCTGGACTTTGGCTTACACCTGAATTTAAGTTGCCAAAAGTGGTTAATTTGATAGGAACATTCTGCTTAAAAGTCTGCCCAGCTACATCCAATTTTATGTTGCTTATTGTGCTTTCCTGGCCGCTTGGTATCTGGCCACCATCTATAGTTTCTATAGTTCCAGATGATAAATAATTGCTTACTAAATAATCACCAGTGTTTTTGTCATAATATACATAAACAAAGCCCATATTAGGGTCCTGGGTTTTTGCATAATCTAAAAAGTCACTAGTAAAGCTGTTTAACCCACCTTCAATAGCTTCGGTTTGTTCCTCTGGCGTTTTATCAGCAACATCTTTAACAATATCATTAACCTTTTTTGGAGCCTCTGTTGCATAATTTTTTGAAAGCTCATTAAAATCTTCTAACAGTATCTTTTCTTCTATTCTATTGACCTGAGAAACAACTACATATATCACTAAAGCAAGTATAACAGCTACAAATATGAAAAATTGGCCTTTCTTGTTCATATTACCTCTTTTTTGTATAATAACCTGTATTTTCTCATTTAATAATTTTTCTAATATCCTTATAAACAGCATTAGGAAGTCTATTGCCTTCTATTTCAACTAATACCCCTTTTTCCTTATAAAAATCTAGTAAAGGCCCTATTTCTTTCTCGTAAACCATAATCCTTTCTTCTATCACTTTTTTATCATCCTCTCTTACATATAAAGGGGCATTGCAAATATCGCAGTAACCCTCTTTTTTAGGCCTGATCTCCTTTGTTTCTAAATTGTATATCTTATTGCATTTGCTGCACTGCACTCTTGT
Organism: Nanobdellota archaeon; assembly: GCA_040753775.1. Lineage (GTDB taxonomy): Archaea > Nanobdellota > Nanobdellia > SCGC-AAA011-G17 > JAFCDX01 > JBFMDT01. The sequence continues at coordinate 16,233 of JBFMDT010000004.1, forward strand.
AGCAATTCTCTTAATTATCACATCGCGAGAGGAAGTTATGTATATTACCTTATCTATATGTTCTATTTTGTCTAGATATTCTGCTTGCTCTAAATTTCTTGGATAGCCGTCTAAAACAAAATTCTTATATCCTTTTAGCCTTTCTTCTACTATTTTGTTTATAATATCATTAGAAATTAGGCGACCCCTATTCACAATTCCTTCTATACTCCTTCCAAGTTTTGTTTTTTTATTTATTTCCTCTCTTAGCAAATCGCCTGTTGCTATATGTTTAATATTATAGTCTCTTTCCAAGAACTGCGAGAACAAACCTTTTCCAGATCCCGGCGGTCCTAGCAATATTAGTTTCATTTTTGTATAAGCCTCGGGCGTGATTTGAATTCGCGGGTAATTTAACCTCACGCGATCTCTTCCTCTTCAGTAAATTACTACCAAGGAAGTGCTTTCGGCATTAACTTACCGGCTAAGCTACCGAGGCATAGAAATTAAGATTAATACTTCTTTTTAAAAGTTTTGAAAATGTATGTGGGAGGCAGGATTTGAACCTGCGTAGGGACTAACCCACAGGATATCCCAATGGCATTCTGAGTTTCGCACTCTTAAGTCCTGCGCATCTAGCCAATCCTTATCAGATTATTGACCAGGCTCTGCCACTCCCACATAAATTAGATTAAAAAATAATTCTTTATAAACCTAATGGTTTGTCAAGAATATAGTTAAGTTTAAACGCTTTTTCTTTTTCTCTAAAACCAATCACCTTCTGAAATATAAATAAATTAGACTTCTTAGAACTTATAAATTTTATTAATTTATAGCCCTCGATGGGATTTGAACCCACAACCTATTGCTCTTCCATTTTTGCTTAAAGATTTTTTAAATCTTTATTACGAAGCAATTGCTCTGCCGTTGAGCTACGAGGGCATTATAGCTTTTTAATCGCTTCCTCTTTTGTATATTTTTTCTGGCAATCAGGACAAATTGCTTTAAGCCTTCCCTTTACGTTAATATAAGCTCCTTTAATTTTACCTAAAAAAGTAACCTCAATCTTTTCCTTGCAAATATCGCACTTAACCATAAACCAAATAAGAAACTGCTTTTTATAAAACTTCCCAAAACTTTATTAAATGTGGTAACAGCTTAAAATAGATGGTAAGTATTGCTAGCCTAAAAGAGCGTGAAGAATTCTACAAAAAAGAATTCAAGATAAGCAAAGTAAAAAAATGGTTTAACGAAAACAAAATAAAACTCCGGTTCTTTGTCATCGATCCAGGTTCAGACAGCAAAATCTATAAATATAAAAGCAAAGGCCTTATCATCTTAAAGCCAAACATAAGCTACAAGGAATTAAAAAAGAAATTAATAAAATATTTACCAGAGGATGTTTACTACGACAGAAATATCTATAAAAATGCCAGCTTGTATCTTGAAAGGGGAAATATTAAGAAAAAATTTAGCAGAAGCATAACAGACGGAAATTGGCTTGGTCAGGAACTAGCCTTTGATGTAGACTTAGATAATTTAAAATGTGATTTATGCAAGGGAAGGGGCTTTTGTAGCAATTGCCTGCAAGAAGCCCTGAAAGATGCAATTAAAATTAAAAATGTATTAAATAAAAAATTTAAAAAAGTAGTAATTGTTTATTCTGGCCGTGGCTTTCACATCCATGTAAGGGACAAAAATGCATATAGTCTTACTCCAAAACAAAGGGCAAACCTAAATTTCAAATTCAAAAATTATGCAATAGACCCCTGGGTTAGCAAGGGTTACATAAGACTGATAAGGTTGCCCTATTCCCTGCATGGCTTAGTATCAAGGATAGTTACGCCTTTGACAGAAAAAGAAATAAAAAAATTTAAAGAAAATAGTAAAAGGTTTATGCCAAAGTTTCTCAGCTAATAATCCTCTCCGCTGTCTTCTCCAATATCCTCTTCATCCTCGTCTGGCATTTCAAGCTCTTCATCCCTCTCGTAGTATTCCTTTTTCTTGTAGTATTTTTCCTTCTTTCCTTTCTTTGCCATTTTATTTACCTTACTCTCTACTTTATTATATTTAAATTTATCCCCATCAATTCAATTTTGGAAAGGTTTATATACATTTTAAATATCTTTGTTTAATAGGGCTTAAATGGCAAAAAAGGTTATTCTTTACAAGACAGAATGGTGTCACTGGTGTAAGCTAGCAAAAGAGTTTTTAGAAAAGCATAAAATTAAGTTTAAGGAAATCTATGTTGACAGGGACCAAAAAGCAGCCCAGGAAATGGTAAAAAAATCAGGCCAGATGGGGGTTCCAGTCATCGATATAGATGGAAAAATAATAGTGGGCTTTGATGAATCTTCTTTAAGAAAAGAATTAAATATAAAATGAAAAAAGCCATTTACGACATTCTAATAATAGGTGGGGGTTGCGCAGGCTATGCCGCTGCAATGTATTCTGGAAGATTTCAACTCAAAACCTTAGTTCTTGGAGACAATCTCGGAGGCACAATAACACTTACGAATGTTGTAGAAAACTATCCTGGATTTATAAGGTTAAGCGGGGAAGAATTAGCCAATAAGTTAAAAGAGCATGCTTTGGACTACAGGGATTTTGTTGAGATAAAGCAGGAAAAAGTAATTGATGTTAAAAAGAAAGGAAATTATTTTTTTGTTAAGACAGAAAAAAATGAGTACCAAAGCAAAACAATAATATTTGCAACAGGAACTAAACATCGCGAATTAGGTGTGCCTGGGGAAAAGCAATTTGCCGGCAAGGGGGTGCATACGTGCATGCTCTGTGATGGTTACTTTTTTAAAAATAAGATTATTGGTGTTGTCGGAGGTTCTGATAGTGCTGCAAAGGAAGCAATATTGGGAACACAATGGGCAAAAAAAGTTTATATTATTTACAGGGGAGGGCAAATACATCCAGAGCCAATTAACATGGAAAGAGTTGGCCAATTAATTAAAAAAGGTAAGGTAGAGATAATAAATAACACAAATATAAAGGAAATAAAAGGAGATAAGTTTGTTACGCATATTATTCTTGATAAGCCTTACAAAGGGAGCAAAGAGTTTAAGCTGGACGGAGTTTTCATTGAAATAGGGACTATTCCTCAATCAGAATTGGCCAAGAATTTAGGGGTTAAGCTGAATGAAAAAGGTGAGATAATGATAGATAGGGAATCAAAAACAAATGTTAAGGGCATATTTGCAGCAGGCGATGTTGTTGATACAAAATTCAAGCAAGCCATAACTGGTGTAGGAGAGGCTGTTTCAGCATCATACTCTGCCTACAAGTATATATTTATATAATGTTGATAATTTAATCAAAAAAAGATGGTAAATAAATATCGAGTCCACATTAATGGAAGATTTATTGATTCTAGAAGCAAGAAAACTTATAACGTCATTAATCCAGCAACAGAAGAAGTAATAGCAAAGGTTCCTTTATGTGATAAAGAGGATACAAAACATGCTGTAGAATCAGCAAGAAAGGCATTTGAAGAATGGCAGTACAGCACGCCATCTGAAAGGGCTTCTTATTTAAACAAATTGGCTGATTTAGTTGAAAAAAATTTATTAAGGCTAGCCAAACTTGAATCTCTTAACACCGGAAAAACAATAAAATATGCAAGGGACTCAGATCTTCCGTTTATTGTAGATAATCTAAGATTTTTTGCTGGGGTTGCTAGAATTCTAGAAGGCAAGGCAGATGCAGAATATGCTGACTACCATAAAAAAGAAAAGCATAAGGCATTTGGTACTTCCTCATTAAGAAGAGAGCCTATCGGGGTTGTAGGTGCAATTGTACCGTGGAACTATCCATTGTACATAGCTGTATGGAAGATCGCTCCAGCTTTAGCTGCTGGAAACACAATTGTCATAAAGCCAGCTTCCTATACACCATTAACATTGCTGGAGTTTGCAAAATTTGTTGAAAAGATTGGAATTCCAAAAGGCGTCTTCAATGTTGTAACAGGTCCTGGTGAAGTAGTCGGAACAGAATTAGCTTCTAATACAAATGTTGATATGATTGCCCTGACAGGAGATACATCAACCGGAAAGAAAATAATGCAATTGGCTTCCTCTAATGTTAAGAGGCTTCATCTTGAGTTGGGAGGAAAGGCTCCTTTGATAGTTTTGGATGATGCTGACTTGGATGCTGCTGCCAAGGGGGCTGTTACAGGAGCATTCTGGAATACAGGCCAGGATTGCACAGCTGTTACAAGAGTTTATGTTCCTGATAAATTACATGGCAAATTTGTCAAGATGCTTGTTGATGAAACAAAGAAGTTTAGGATTGGTGATCCCCAAAATGAGCATATAGATATGGGTCCTTTGATATCAGCCAGGCAAAGAGAAAGGATTGAGATGTATATTGAGTCTGGAAAGAAACAGGGAGCAAAAATAGTTATTGGAGGCAAGAGACCAAATATTAAAAAAGGATTTTATATAGAACCAACAATCTTTACAGATGTAAAGCACTATTCAAGAATATGCCAGGAGGAAATATTCGGCCCTGTGCTTAGTGTATTCAAGTATAGGGATGTTGATGAAGCTGTTAATAAATCAAACGATGTTGTTTATGGTCTAGCCAGCTCTGTTTGGGGCAAGAACATCAACAAATGTTTGGATATAGCAAGAAGACTTAAGTTTGGAACTGTCTGGATAAATGAGCATGGAATTTTACTAAGCGAAATGCCTCATGGCGGTTATAAACAAAGCGGATTTGGAAAAGATTTAGGAATACAGTCTCTTGAAGAATATACACAACTAAAACATGTCTACATAGATCAAACTAACTTGGCAAGAAAGCCATGGCATTATGTTGTCTATGGTGAACCTTAAATGACAATAGGCATTCTTGGTATCGGTGCTATGGGCAAGATTATAGCCAAAGACTTATTTAAAACTTATAAAGGAAAAATTTTTCTTTTAGGGAGAGATAAAAATAGGATTAAACAGTTTGTTGGCAATAAGAAAAATGTAATTATCAGATATGCTGATGTTTCTGATATAAAATCTATGGTAAAGGCCTTTAAAGGTATAGATATAATTATTCACGCTGTTCATCATGAATTTAATTTAAATGTCATGAAAGCATGCTTAAAAGCTAAAACGCATTACATTGATCTAGGGGGCTTGTACTACTATACAAAAAAGCAGTTGAAATTAAACAAGCAGTTCAAAAAAGCAAAATTAACAGCTATACTCGGAATGGGTGCAGCTCCAGGAATAACAAATGTTTTAGCAAAATATGCATCAAAATTTTTAGATAAAATAGATAATATTGAAATAAGAATAGGCTACAAGGATTTCTCAACCTACAAGCAAATATCCCCCTTATCAACTTCCTATTCCATACAAACGATACTTGAGGAATTTTCTTGGAAGCCGGTAGTATTTGTAAATGGAAAGGCTAAATTTGTTGAGCCAATATCAGGAAGAGAAGACTATAAGTTTCCTAAGCCCATTGGAATACAAAAGCCACAATATACAATACATTCAGAAATAGCAACATTGCCGTATACCTTGAAAGCAAGAAATGTGTCATTTAAGATAGCCTTCGACGAAGATTTTGTTGATAAAGTAAAAACTTTATCTAGCTTGGGATTATTATCAGAGGAGAATATTTCAATTAAAGATAAAAAATTTATTATAAAATACATTTCTGCTAAAATTTTAAAGAGATTGCCAGAATCAATCCCCGAGAAAATAAAAGAATTTGAAGTAATAAGGGTAGTGGGTGAGGGAAAGAAAAAGAGAATTACCCTTGATGCAAGGATAAAAGGCATTAATGAAACAATAGACAAGGATACAGGAGTTCCACCGTCTATTGTAGCCCAAATGATAGCTAAAGGAAAAATAACCGATAAAGGAGTGTTTCCTCCAGAGACTATAATTCGAGAAAAAGAATTTTTTAAAGAACTAGCTAAGAGAAAAATTTATATTTATAAAAATAATAAGATGGTTAATTAAAGGGGTGAAAATGTTTGATTTTGTTGTTTTAGGGGCTACAGGAGAGGAAGGAAATATAGCATCAAAAGACTTATTGGAATCTGGATATTCTGTTTTATTATGCGGAAGAAACAAAGCAAGAGTAAAGCATTTATTAAAATATAAGAAAGCAAGATTTGTCTATATTGACTTAAACGATGTGAAAAAAACAGCTTCTATCTTAAAAAAATCTGGGTCAAAAATAGCTGTTAACTGCGCTGAGCTGAGGATGAATATAAACGCCATGAAATCATGCTTGATCTCTAGATTACATTATCTTGACCTTGGGGGACTGCAGGAAATGACAATTCAGCAGTATAAACTCAATAAAGATTTTAAAAAAAGAAAATTAACCGCACTGCTTGGTTGCGGATCAACTCCAGGAATATCAAATGTAATGGCTGCTTATGCTGTTGATAAACTAGATTCTGTTAGTAACATAGATCTTGGATTTGCATGGAATTCCAATATGAAGGAGTTTGTTCTTCCTTACTCTATAGAAAGCATTGTGCATGAGCTTACAACAGACCCAATAGTGTTGGAAAATGGGAAATTTAAGAAAGTAAAGGTATGCTCTCCAGAAGGCATAGTCAAGTTCATGGGCATTGGAAAGCAGAGTACCTACTGCATTGTCCATTCTGAGGTATTTACATTTAAAAAGTATTTTGGTAAAAAGGGCTTAAAGTTTGTGCACTACAAAGCAGGATTTCCTGAGCATTCTTTTAAAGTCCTTGATATGATAATAAAGCTTGGATTTGGCTCAAAAGATCCAGTTAACTTAAAGGAGGTTAACCTGAGGCCAATTGATTTTACTAGGGAAGTGCTTAAAAAAATAAAATACCCAAAGGGCTACAAGGAAATAGAGGACATATGGGTTAAAGTAGATGGGAAAAAGAATGGCAAATCTAAAAAAATAGAGATGGACTGCCTTGTCAGGACATTAAAGGGATGGGAAAATGTTGGAAGCAATATAGACACTGGAATGTCAATTTCCATAATGGCACAGATGCTGAATAAAAATTTGATAAAGAAAATCGGAATTACAGCACCAGAAGAGGCTGTTCCACCGTTGCAATTCTTCAAAGAGCTTAAGAAAAGAAATATGATTGTATACTCCAATAACAAGAGGCTATGATGAAAGGGATAGTTACAAACCACTGGGGTTGGTAGGGGATGGAAAAGTAGACTTAAAGGGCCCCGATACTAAAAATAAGAAAAAGCAAACAATAAAAATAGATGAAAAGGATTTTGAAAAAATGAAGGAAGCAGCCGAGTCATGCCCTATTAATATCATACATATAATGGATAAAAACTGGCAAAAAGATAATTAAAATGGATTATGCAGTCCCATACGAAAGGAAAAAGAAAAAGCACAAAAGAAGATTTAGCCCTTACAAAAGAGGCGGAGCTTTAAGAACCCAGAAAATACATTAATATTCAACACCCCTACTAGCAATTGCAGGGGTTTTAATTCCATTCATACTAGTAACAACATCCGCTTTCTTAATCAATTCTCTATGGGCATTTCTTCCTGTTAATATAAGATTTGTTTCTTTTGGTAATTTCTTAACTAATTTCAAGACATCCTTTAGTTTAATTAATCTAAAATAAAGTGCAACACTAACCTCATCAAGAACCAATAAAAATGGCTTCTTTTTCATTTCTTTTTCTGCAAACTTTAAAGCATTGTTAGCTAATTTTATATCTTCTTTTCTAATTTTATCAGCAGAAATCTTTGCCATCTTGAACATGAATTTATGCTTTCCTTTGACTTTTGTCACAAATTCCGGTCTTCCAAACTGATATAATTTAAAATTTTTGTTTTTAAATTTTACTTCTCCAATGTCTTTCCTTCCCTTTAAAAATTGAATTATTACAACTTTTTTATTATAGCCAATCGCTCTTAAGGCATGCCCAAGAGCAGCGCTTGTCTTTCCCTCTCCATTGCCCGTAAAAACATAAACTTCACCCATTTTATAAGGCAAAACTCCTTCCTATAAAATAGGATACTATTCCGGCTATCATGGCAACAATTACCATTTCAAATCCGCTTTTTATCCAGCTTCTTTTAGTTAGTCTACCCCTAAAAATGCCTATGCCGAACAAAGCTAAAATTGTTAAAACTATCGATAAAATTCTTGCTGCTTGTATATTTAAGAATAAAAAGGGTATAACTATTATCGCACCGAATAGGCATGCAATAAACATTACAGCAGCGCTTAATACAGGATTTTTAAATTCTTCATGCTTTAATACCTGCGCTTGGGATTTGGTTGACAGATAACTGCCGGCTGCCATTGATATGGCATTTGATAGCATAACTAATAACCCTGTTAGAATTATTAAACTATTTTCATTAACAGCAGCACTCATTCCAAGCACTGCCCCAAAAGTAACCATTAGCCCGTCTTCCCCGCCAAATACCCAGTCCTTTATTGTCAGCTTTGTTTCCCTTATTAGAAATTTCTTTATTTTCATTAGAACATGCACTCCGCGCAAATATGGCCTCCAGCATATTCTGAATGTGCCTTAACATAGGGCTCTATATACAAGACTTGCTTAGGTTTACTCCCGTATCTGTAAATCGTTATACCCTTGCATTTAAGTTTATATGCCAATAGATATACCTTTCTAATATCCTCAACTGATGCATTCTTAGGAAGATTTATAGTTTTACTCACTGCATTGTCCGTATACTTCTGGAAAGCTGCCTGATGCTTTATATGCCATTCTGGTTTAATATCTAGAGCGGTAACAAATAATTTTTTAATGTCTCTTGGAATTCCCTTGATTTTTTGTACAGATCCAACTTTAGCTATTTTTTCCATAAGCTCTCTGCTGTAGAATTTTCTTTCTTTTGCAATTCTTTCAAATTCAGGATTTATTTCCAGTAATCTTGCTCCCTCTAAAACTTCCCTTACAAAAGATACAGAAAAAATTGGCTCTATTCCGCTGCTGCATCCGCTGATTATGCTTATTGTTCCTGTTGGCGCGATTGTTGTTAGTGCAGCATTTCTGAATGACTTGTATTTTCTCTTCCAAATACTCTTTTTGAAATTAGGAAAGTTTCCTCTTTTTCTTGCTAGTTCAACAGACATTTTTCTTGATTCATCTTGTATAAATTTCATTAATTTATTAGCTAGCTTTATTGCTTCATTGCTGTCATATCTTATACCTAATCTAATTACTGCTTCTGCCCACCCCATAATTCCTAATCCAATTCTCCTATTATTTTTGGTCATTTCATTTATCTTTTCTATTTGTGTTTCCTGAGCATCGATAACATTATCTAAGAAATGGACTCCTAATTTTACTAACCTACTTAGCTTTTCCCAATTTACTTTTTTCTTTTCTACAATCTTTATTAAATTAATACTCCCTAAAACACACGATTCAAATGGGTATAGCGGTTCTTCGCCACAGGGATTAGTTGCTTCTATAGGGCCCAAGCTTGGAACAGAGTTTGTAATAGATTTATTAATCCTGTCAATGAATATTAATCCAGGATCACCAGTTAGCCAAGCATTTTTAACAATTAAGTCAAATACTTTTCTTGCATTTAACTTTCTCACAACCTTCTTTGTTCTTGAATTTATTAATTCATAATCTTTATTTTTAAATACAGCATCCATAAAACTATCTGTAATTGCAACCGAAATATTAAAGTTAGTTAGTAATTTTTGGTTTTGCTTGACAGATATAAATTCAAGTATATCTGGATGGTCGACTCTTAATATGCCCATCATAGCGCCACGACGTTTTCCTCCTTGTTTAATAACATCTGTTGTCATATCAAAGATATTCATAAAACTTAATGGTCCACTAGCTACACCAGTAGTTGACCTCACAATATCCCCTTTTGGTCTCAATCTTGAAAAAGAAAACCCTACACCACCACCTGCTTGTTCGATAAGTGCCATATTTTTAACAGCATCAAAAATACTTTCAAGGGAATCTTCAATAGGTAGAACAAAACATGCACTTAAAGCAAGTTTATTTTTAGTTCCAGCATTAAATAATACTGGACTGTTAGGTATAAACTCCAGATTCTTCATTGCATTATAAAATTCTTTCTCTGTTTTCTTAACATTGCCCCCGTATTTCTTGTCTATTGATGCAATGGCCCTTGCTACCCTATAAAATAATTGCCTTGGAGTTTCAATTATATTTTCATTTTCATTCCTTAGCAAATATCTCTTCTGCAAAACTTTAATTGCATTTAGGCTTAGTATAGGTTCAAGCCTTATTTCTTTATATCCAGTTTCTAATCTCATTAACCTATGTCTTTCTCTATAGATAACGTAAGCTCTTAGAACATTTAAGAAATTATTATTCAATAAAACTTCTTCAACTGTATCCTGTATATCTTCAACACTAGGAATTTCTCTTTTAAACTTTTTATTAAGTATTTTTTTAACCTGTTTTGACAAAAAAGCTATCCTTCCTTTATCAGCAGTTTTAGTTGCAATAAATGCCTTTTTAATTGCATTAGTTATCTTAATCTGCCTATAAGAAACTAGTTTGCCATTTCTCTTTCTTACTTTAGAAATCATGTCACCTCTATAACTTAAACTATCCTTTATTTAAATAACTTTTGATAATTCTTATAAATCAATTTTTCAACCTCTTCTTTACTAGTATTTTTTACCTCGGCTATCTTCTTTATAGTTTCTGTAATAAAGCTAGGCTCATTTGATTTACCCTTAAAAGGGCTTAAGAAAGGAGCATCAGTCTCTGTTAAAATACTATCAGTTAGCTTAACAATATTCTGAAAATGCTCTAGTTTAATAATTGTGCATGGAATAGAAAAATACCACTTATTATCTATAATTCTGTTAATCAAATGCTTTCTTCCAGAGAAGCAGTGCATTACAATATTTTTATTTTTAGAGCTTTCAAGCATTTCTATAACTTCAAGCTCTGCATTTCTTGAATGAACTATCAAGGGCTTTTTTATTTTCTCACTAAGCTGAATAAACTTTTCAAAGCATTTCCTTTGCTTTTCTTTGTTTGTATCCGGATTTTTATAATCTAACCCAATTTCAGACAAAGCAATTATCTTGTCTTTATTTTTTTCTATAAATTCTATTTCCTTATCAAACTCCTCTTCAGAAATCTCTTCACAGTATGTTGGATAAAAACCTAAAGCAGCTTTAACTATATTATATTTTTTTGCTAATTCTAGACTTTCCCTATTACTTTTTTCTTCTGTACCACAATTTATTATAGCAACAACATTATTTTTTATAGCTCTTTTTATTATTTTATCAACATAAGAATTAATAGGTAGATAACTCAGATGGCAGTGTACATCAATTAAAACCATTTCAACCTATCCTTAACAGCAGCGTAAATCAAAGGCAATGCAATTGTAGCATCGCAATAAACATCCACAAATTTGCCCTTTTCATTCATTTTGCCCCATGAAATACCCTCTCTTAATTCTGCCCCAGAACTTCCACCATATTCAGGTCTGTCAGTTGTAATTTGTATTCCATAATCAGCACCATCTTGCTTGTCAGAGAACTGCATTGCCTGCTGAATATAATTCTTTGGAACCCCGCCACCAACATAAAATATACCCCTTTTTTTAGATGTCCATGCAATGTCAACAATTTCTTTTAAATCAGCAAAAGCATCTACTTCTATTTTCTTCCCTTTTGCCAAATTGCCCCAAATCATCATCCCAATCCCAGAATCAGAAATAGCTGGGCAGAATATGGGTATCTTCTTTTCATAGCATATCTTTAATATCGAATCCTTGCTGTTAACATATTTGCCAATCTCCCATAAGAATTCCTTGACATCCATCTTCTTTCTTGGCAGCCTTTCAACTAAGAAATCAAAAAATTTCTCTAAAGTAATATATACCTTATCCTGCATATAGCTCTCATAAATTCTGTCTATTTTCTCTTTATGCAATTTTTTATCATCAACATTTGCACTTCCTTTGTAATGCCTGTGCCCAAGAGCCTCAATTAAGTCATGCGTTAAATTAGCCCCCGTTGTTACAAAAACATGTATATAGCCGTTCTTTAGCATGTCAATCACTACATTTTTCATCCCGCCAGGTACCATTGCCCCAGCAAAACCAAAAAATATCTTGCATTCTTTGTCTTTAAGCATTTCTTCAAAAATATTAGCAGCTTTAGCAATTCTTCCAGCGCCAAAAACACCACTTCGAGACATTTCCTTAACTAATTCATTTACCTTCATTCCATTTTTGATATTAATTTGATTAACAGGTTCCATGCTTAATTGACAAACAAAATAATTTATAAATCTTCTCTTTATAATCATTTGAATGTTAAGTATATACATTAAGACCTATGGTTGTGCAGCAAATTATGATGACTCTGCATTGCTAGCTGGGCTTCTAAAGAAAAATGGTTACAAGTTAACAAATAATGCCAGTTCCTCAGACATAATAATCATTAATAGTTGTGTTGTCAAAGACAGGACTTATGCAAGAGAGTTTTATGAAATTAAAAAAATTAAAGAGGATTTTCCAAATAAAAAGCTTGTAATAGCTGGCTGCATGGCAGAATCTGAGTCTAAAAAACTAAAAAAACTATTTCCAGATGCATTGCTAGTAAGCCCGCAACACATTACAGACATAATTAATGTTCTTAAGGAAAATACAGATGCCCTTGGGAAGAGAAGGGAATCAAAATTAGGATTGCCAAAAATAATAACAAAAACACCAACAGTGCAGATCGCTTATGGTTGTAATTCTTATTGCACCTTCTGCGAAACAAAGTTGGCAAAAGGGCCATTAGTTTCATTCCAAGAAAATGATATAATTAATGAAATAAAAAATTATATTAAAAATGGTTATAAAAGAATCAATCTAACTTCAACAGACAATGGATGCTATGGAATGGACATAAAAACTTCTTTGCCAAATTTGCTTAAAAAAATAATAAAACCAAAAGGAGATTTTAAAATAAGGGTAGGTATGATGAATCCAGAGCATGTCAAAAAATTCTTGAATGAGCTAATTGAAATCTATAAATCAAGAAACATAATCAAGTTCTTGCATATTCCTGTTCAAAGCGGCTCAAACAAAGTTTTAAAGGACATGAACAGAAAATATACTGTACAAGAATTTAAAAAAATAGTTACAGAATTCAGAAAAAATATACCTAATCTAACAATAAGCACAGATATAATTTTAGGTTACCCAACAGAAACAAAGAAGGATTTTCAACAAACCATTAACTTAATAAAACAAATCAAGCCAGAAGTTCTTAATATCTCCAAATTCAGCCCAAGACCAGGAACAAAAACAGCTAAATTAAAATTGCTTCCAACGCAAGAAGTAAAGAGAAGGTCAGTAATAACAACCAAAATTTTTAATAAAATAAGAAAAAGTAGGAAATGTTTTATTTAACTATGGGCTGTTATCTCCACCGCCACCACCATTTCCTCCACCATTCATTTCAAATCACCTCTTTACCACCCTTTCTGCAGGTTCTAGGTCTTTCCATGAATTACTAACTAAACCCTCAAGCGCAGCTGCAAAATATGGCGAATTAGCCCATATTCCAACATCATAGCTTGGGTGCACCTCATCATCATTCAGCACCATAAACAAAACTTCCTTACTATCAACTATACAGAACCTTGCGTTTAATTTATTAGAATGCCTTATATCAGCCAATTTTCCCATAATGTCCACTACATTGCTGTGCTCTTTTGTTATAGGAGCAGCTATCCTTACTCTAACGTTTTTCTTCTTTAATTTTTCAAATAATGGCTTTAGTGTTTCAATCTTTCTTAGGATTCCTTTTGAAGTTGTCAGTATTGTCACGCTCTTTTCAGCATTCTTGACCATGCTTTCCAAATGAGAATACAAATTATGCCTTCCCTTTATTGCCCCGCTTAAGTCAGTTGGCTCAACAAATTCTATTCCTTGCTTATGCAAAGTTTCTAATTCCTTCAGCACTTCATTATTATTTAATTCCTTTAGTTTGTCTATGTCCTCTTCTGCTCTTATTCTTATAAGCTTCTTGACTCTCTCAACAACTTCCTTTGGCTCTACTGCAACATATTTTATTGGCTTTCCAAACTTCATCACAACAAAGCCCTTCTTTTCCAGACTCTCAAGGATATCATAAGCCCTACTTCTCGGAACATCCCCTATCTCAGATAATTCACCAGCAGCAGAAACCCCCCTCGATAATAATGCAGTCCAGATTTTAACCTCATATAAGTTTAAGCCAAAAAAACGTCTTAATTTGCTAAGAAATTCCTCTTTTACAATCATTAGGCAACCCCTCCTGAGATATGCACCCCTTCTTTTTTAATTGATAAACATTTTTTGTTACTTATTAGCAATTTATTCATTGTAACGTTAACATAATAGTAAATCTACTTATATATAAACATTTTTATCATGCAGTTGTAGTATTAAATTATAAAATTTTATTTCTTTTTTCCTCTTTGTGATTTGTATATTCTTTCTATGATTTTTATGTCAGAAATTTCATCAATTGGTTTCTCCTCGCGCAAAAGAAAAACCCTTGGAAATCTTAATGCATAACCTGAGCTGTAACTAGGGCTTTTTTGTATCTCTTCATAGCCAACCTCTATTACAATCTTAGGCCTGACAGTTACTTCCTTACCATCCTCCTTGATTATTAAAGGCTTAAGCAGTTTTGTCATCTTTTCATAAGTAACGCCTTCAGCTTTCTCTTTTACACCAGTGCTTACCTTGCCTATTTCGAGTAATTCTCCATCCTTCTGGCAGGCAACAGTATAACTGCTCAGTGTTTTAGCCCTCTTGCCTTCGCCATATTCAGCTTTAACTATAGCTAAATCCAAAGGCTCTAAAACACTCTTGAGTTTGCACCATCCGCCAACGTACCTTCCTGGCTTGTAAGTTGATTTCAGATTCTTTAACATAACTCCTTCAACACCGCTTGCAAGAGCCTTTTTAAAGAATTTATTTGCCTCCTTTTCATCAGACGTAACTAATTTTTTTGTTAAAACAATCTTTCCCTTTACCTCATCAACAATCTTCTCCAATAAAGTCCTTCTTTCCCGTAATGTTTCATTCATAAGGCTTTTTCCATTATAGTAAATGACATCAAAAATATTAAGCTCAACAGGCAACTTATTTACCATCTCTTCAATATTATATTTTCTCTTAATCCTTTGGGAAATCTCCTGGAATGGCCTGTATCTGCCCGTTTTTTTGTTAATACCAGCAACTTCGCAATCTAGAATAAAACTGTTCCCTTTAACATATTTTTTAACATATTCAACAGCCTCAGGAAACTGTTTTGTTACATCCTCCATTCTTCTTGTAAACAGCCTGATTTCATTATCCTTTTTATGAACCTCTAAACGAAAGCCATCGATTTTAAACTCTAATTGGATGGGCTTACCTAAAGCTTCAAAACCCTCATTTATATTTTCAACAAGAATTGCAAGCATTAACTTAAGTGGTCTTCCTGGTGTTAAGCCAAAACTCCCCAATCTCCCGCTTTTGACAGCCTCGGCTACCTTGCCATAATCTACAGTTAAATCAAAAGCCTTCTCCACATCTTCAATATTTTTATTAAACGCCTTGGCAATAGCATCCCTGACAATGCCCTCAGCAACGCCTATTCTTAGCTGTTCAAGTATAAATTTAACAATGTAATTTGCCTCTTCAGGGGTTGTATGTGTTAACAGCTCTGTAACAATCCCTATCTTTTTTTCAACAGTCCCCTCTCCGCTTAATTCAGTTAGTTTTCTTATATTCTCAATAACTTCATCTGTTGTAAAACTCTTTTTTTCTAGTGTAGATTGTTTCTTCTTTTTGAGAAGCTCTTCAGCAACTAGTCCTAAATCCCCTTTTTTGCTAAATAGTTCTTTAACATTTTTGAGCTCTTCGCCAGAAGCCCTTGCAATAGATTTAATAATTAAATTGTCACTAAATCCAATTTTTCTTTCATCCCATTCAGGAAACACCCTCCCTTCTATGAGATAAACAAGATTTGCAATTTCCTTGGCAGAAGCCTCTTTTAGCACTTTGGCTATAATCTCTGTTTTTTCTAATTTTTTTGTAGTTGCTTCCAATTCCTTATAGATTTTAACAAGTTTTAAATATTCCATAATACTTCAAGTTCTATTAAAGATAAAAAGGTTTTGGTATAATGGACCTTGATAAATGCATTAAAGAACGCAGATCCGTAAGATCCTATCTCGAAAAAGAAGTGGAGCATGAAAAAATAGCTAAGCTTATATACAGCGCAAGATATGCTCCTTCATCAGGCAATCTGCAGAACTGGCGGTTTATAATAGTAAAAGACAGCAAAAAAAGAAACGAAATAGCTATAGCATGCCTTAAGCAGCATTGGATGGCAGAAGCTCCTGTTCATATAGTTGTTTGTAATAAAGTTGAGGATGTTAAAAGATTTTATGGCTCAAAAGGCGAGTTTATCTATTCCATACATAACTGCGCAGCTGCTATTGAAAACCTTCTTTTAACAGCATATTCTCTTAAATTAGGAACTTGTTGGGTTGGTGCCTTTGATGAAAATGCTATTAAAAAAATACTAAGGATACCTAATGACATTAAAGTAGAAGCCATAATCACTGTTGGCTACCCAAAAGACAAGGAAGAGCCTGCAGAAAGGTATAATCTAGATTCTATAACCTTCTTTGAAGAATGGGGAAAGTATGAAAAAGACAGAGAAAGAATAAACAAATTTAAGTTATTCAAAAAATTATACTAAATATTATCTTATTAAAAAAAGAAAAAAGCTAATGCATGAAGGCATTAGCTTCAAAATCAAGGTACGGCAATTCAAAGGGGGGTTAAAGTCTCTTCTCTTTGCCTACTTGACTATCTAATTACATCAATTCCAAGTTCTTGACTCATGCGTTCAGCCTTAGCTACTTGAGCCTTTTTATCAGCCTTTCCAAGGATATATGGCGAGTTTACTCCAGTGATAATAGTCATGATTCTTAGTTTTCCAGTCATATTTTCGTCAATTCTTGCTCCCCATATAACATTTGCATCTTGGTCCAAGGCTTCTGTAACCATTTCTCCAACCCTGTTTACTTCATCTAGTGTAAGGTCTGTTCCTCCAGTTACATGTATAAGAGCCCCAGTTGCTCCTTCATAACTCACATCAAGCAATGGGTTTGTCAATGCCCTTTTTGTTGATTCCTCTACTCTGTGTTCAGAATCGCTCTCTCCAACTCCAATTACAGAAACATCTCCATTCGCCATAATTGCCTTGACATCTGCGTAATCCAAGTTAACAAGGCTAGGCACTGCAATTGTTTCTACTATTCCTTTGATCATAGTTGCTATAAGCTCGTTAGCAACTGCAAATGCTTGGGTTACTGGCAAGTTACCAGCTATTTTAACCAGCAAGTTATTGTCTATTACTATTACAGTATCGCTAACCTGCCTTAATTGCTGCAACCCAAATTCTGCCTTGTCTATTCTTGCTCTTTCAATATCAAAAGGCATTGTTACAGTTCCTATGACAATAGCTCCAACTTCTTTGGCTATCTCTGCTACAACAGGAGCAGCTCCAGTACCGGTTCCACCTCCTTGTCCCGCACAAACAAATACCATATCAACATCCTTTAGTGCTTCCTTTATCTCTTGTATAGTCTCTTTAGCAGCCTCTCTTCCCTTTTCCATAAATCCGCCACAGCCAAGCCCCTTTGTCAGGTTTCTTCCTATCAATATTTTTTTATCAGCACTTGTTATGTCCAAATGCTGCTTGTCTGTATTCATAGCAATAATCTCTGCACCCTTTATTCCCTTTTTGTATAACCAGCTAATAGCATTACTGCCAGCTCCACCAATACCTATGACTTTAATATTGGCCTGTCCTACAACGTCTATGTTTTGGAATTGATCTTTAGCGCTTTGTAACGCATTTTGTATTATAAACTCCATATTTTTTCTCTCCCCCTTAGTACGATTATTATTCTTGAAGTTATAGTTTCCAAAACAATAAAGTTTATATTTAAGTTAAACTACAACCTCTTTAGAAAGAGTTTTAATTGCCCAAATTGAAGCTCTAACTATAATAAGAATTTAGGTACAACTTCATTTCAACGCCCAAAAGCAGGTTAACGCCCAAATTAACTGCTTTACGAAATGAAAGTTAGCTAATTTTATTAATTATTTATATCTACTTTTAATATATAAACATTTTTAATCTATAAAATATATTTTGCAGAATATAAATTTTATTATTAATGCTATAATTTCTCATAAAGTCAATGAAGGAAACAATAAAAGAGGGTGATCTCATAGAAGTTCTTTCTGATTTAGGGACAACAAAAGGAATTTTAATGCCATCCCAAGACCCAAATATTCTTATACTAAAGCTAGACTCTGGTTACAATATAGCTATAAAAAAGGATATCATCAAAAAAATAAAATTGCTCAAGAAATTTGTGCCAAAGGAAAAGCAGCAAAAGCCAAAAATAGAGTTCAATAAGGAGCTTCCTACAATATCCTTGCTTCATACAGGTGGAACAATAGCCTCAAAAGTAGATTATAGAACAGGGGCAGTAACAACAGCAACAACACCAGAAGAAATACTTGAAAAATTTCCTGAATTAAAAAAAATAGCTAACCTAAGGTCGAGGTTGGTATTTCAGATGTTTTCAGAAGACTTTGAGCCAGAGCATTGGCAGATACTAGCAAGAGAGATAGAAAAAGAGCTAAAAACCTCAGATGGGGTAATTGTAACCCATGGCACAGACACTATGCATTATACCTCAGCTGCCCTCTCTTTTATGCTTCAGGACCTTCCAAAACCAGTAATTTTAGTTGGCTCCCAAAGAAGCTCTGATAGGGGCTCAAGTGACGCATTCCTTAACTTGATATGTGCTGCAAGGTTTATAGCAAACAGCAATTATGCAGGCGTTGCTGTATGTATGCATAAGTCAATGAGCGACGACTACAGCTACATCCATAAGGGAACAAAGGTAAGGAAATTGCACACGAGCAGAAGAGATGCATTTAAATCAGTTAATGACCGCCCAATAGCAGAAGTAAGCATGGATGGCAAAATAACCTTCTTGAGCACAGATTACCCAAAAAAAGAAAATAAAAAATTACAGGTTATAGATAAATTTGATAGGAAATTAGCGTTAGTGAAGATGCATCCTGGTTTTAATTACAAGGAGCTGGAATTTTATTACAAGAATAATTACAGCGGCATTGTTATAGAAGGTACTGGCCTTGGCCATATACCTATTAATACTCTTGACAAATTTACAAAGGACCATAAAACCACCCTTAACCTTGTAAAGGATATATCTAAAAAAATACCGATAGTAATAACATCCCAGTGCATTTTTGGAAGAATCAACTTAAATGTATACTCAACAGGCAGGGATTTGATAAGTGCAGGGGTTATTTCAGGGGAAGACATGACTCCGGAAACAGCATACGTAAAACTTGGTTGGCTTCTTGCTCAGACAAAAGATTTGCAAAAAATAAGGGAAATGATGCATAAAAACATTGCCGGGGAAATTACAGAAAAGACAGGGATAGAGTTTTTGGAATAATGATAACAATCAAGGAGCTATTAAACAAGATAAAATGGGGCTTAGAAAACCAAAAAGAATATTCACTATTTTATATAGACCGAATAACTAAAAAGCTCAGAGAAATAAGGTACAATGACATAAAAGACAATGATGCTGTATTTATCACCCTGAAAGATGCTACACAAATACCACTGCATAGGATAGTGCAGGTAAAAAAAGAAAACAAGTTGGTATGGGAAAGAAATGCTAAACTACAAAAAACTTAATTTTAAGTGCGGGCTTGAAATACACCAGCAATTGAATACAAAAAAATTATTCTGCAGTTGCTCTTCCAGCTTAAACGAAAAAGAGTTGCAGGTTGAGGTAAAGAGAAAGATAAAGGCAGCAGCAGGAGAGTTTGGAAACATAGACATAGCAGCCAAGTTTGAGCAGGCAAAAGACCTTAATTTAATCTACCATGGTTATACAAATGAATACTGTCTCATTGACCTAGATGAAGAGCCGATACACTACATAAATCATGAATCCCTGAAAACAGCCCTTGAATTGGCAACCCTACTAAAAATGAAAATCCCCCCGGTATTGCAGGTTATGAGAAAAATAGTTATTGATGGCTCTGCTATAAGCTCTTTTCAGAGAACAGTCCAGATTGGTTTGGAAAGCGAAAATTCCTTTATTGAAAGCTCCAAAGGCAGGGTAAGGATAAGCAGCTTATGCCTCGAAGAAGATTCTTGCAAGATTGTGTCCAATGTAGGCAATACAGTCATTTATTCCCTATCAAGAATAGGCATACCTTTGATTGAGCTAAGGACAGAACCAGATATCCAGGATCCAGTACATGCAAAAGAGATTGCTGAGTATCTTGGCATGGTATTAAGGAGCTTTGATGCAGTAAAGCGCGGCATTGGAACAATAAGACAGGATGTTAACTTATCAATAAAAAACATGGCAAGAGTGGAAATAAAGGGTTTTCAGGACCTTAAGTCAATGCCAAAAATAATAGAAAGGGAAGTAAAAAGGCAGTTGGACTTGCTGAGAAGGAGGCAAAAGCTAAGACCAGAAGTAAGAAAGGCTAATGAAGATTTAACAACAACCTTTCTAAGGCCAATGCCAGGCTCTTCAAGGATGTATCCTGAATCAGATCACCACTTAATTTTTATAACAGAAAAAATGCTTTCAGAGTTAAAACTTCCTGAGTTGATTGTGGAAAAGACACTAAAGCTTGCAAAGAAATATAAAATAAGCTCCGAATTAGCAACCCAGCTTATAAAAGAGAATAAGCAGCAGTTATTTGAAAGTCTTGTTAAGCTCAAGGTAGATCCATCCTTAGTTGCAAATACGCTTATCCTAATGCTTAAGGATATTAAAAGCAGATATAACCTAGACACCAATAAACTAAATGAGGGTGACCTTGAATTTTTGTTTAAGAATATTACTCAAAATAAAATAAGCAAGAACGCAATTGAAAATGTTTTGATAGACATGGTGAAAGGCAAAAAGATTGATCTGGCTAACTACAAAGAAATTCCAGAAACCCAGCTAATAAAAGAAATCAAAAAATTAATTTGGGAAAATACAGAAGCCCAAATAAATGCCTTGATGGGCATAATAATGGATAAATACAGGGGAAGGGTTGATGGAAAAAGGGTTATGGAATTATTGCAGAAATTAAAGCAATAAACTTATAAACCTTATTTTATTTGTTTTCTTTATGTTAAAGGGTTTTGATAAAATAAGAAAAGAGTTAAAGAATTTTGAAAAAGATAGAGAAACACTAATAAATAATTCTCGTTCAATAATTCAACTTTCTAAAAGAATAATATATGCTATACATAAGGGCGAAGTAGGTAAAATAGCGTCTTTAATTGGCGAAATAAAAAATAAAATAAAAAAAATACCAAAAAAATCTTATGATACAGATATGGGAAAAGTTGCGTTGCAGGAATACGCCGAAGCAGTATGTTATTACGAATTTGTTAAATACAACAGAATTCCATCTGCACAAGAATTAAAGATAGACATCGAACCATATTTGCTTGGCTTATTTGATTTAACAGGAGAGCTTGTAAGAAAGGCAGTTAATGATGTTATTAAAAAGAAATTTAAGGATGTCAACAGAATCAAAAAATTAGTTGAAGAGATTTACGGAGAAGTCTTAAAGCTTGACTTAAGAAATGGCGAATTGAGAAAGAAGTCAGATGCAATAAAATGGAATTTAAAAAAGCTCGAGGACATTGTTTTTAGCATTAATGTTAAGGAAATGATCTAATCAACCCCCAACAATCTTGATCTTTGGAAATAAAATTAAGGGTGCATAATAACCATTGCCGTAATATTTTATTTCTTTTCCTATTGCTTCTACCTTTTTGATTAATTCATAAAAATTACCTACAAGCATTGCATCCTTAACAGGAAACTTTATCTCTCCATCTTTTACATAATGTCCTTCTACCATGCCTAAGCTAAAATCCCCAGTTGCTTGATTCATAGTATGCCCGCCAAGAAGATATTTAACGTACAACCCTTCATCTACCATGCTTAACAATTGCTCTTCTGTTTTATTTCCCTTATTTAATATCAGGTTCGTAGTAGCAATTTTAGGTGTTGTATCAACAGACCTGAATGCATTGCCAGTACTTTTCTTATTTTCAATGTTTGCTGTATATGTATCATAAACAAAATTTTTTAAAACACCATTTTTAATTATAACTATTTTTTGGCTTGGAACTCCCTCATCATCAGCACTTCTTGTATTTATTAGGCCGGGCTTCAAACCATTGTCCACAATTGTCAATTTTTCATCGGCAATCTTTTTGTTTAACTTGTTTATAAATATTGATTTTTTCTTCTGCACATTTTCAGCATTTATAGAGAATTCAAAAGTATTATCCAATAGGTCTCTTAATGCATTTGGATGCAATAGCAACTGCATTTCACCACTATTTACCCTTTTCTTCCCGAACAACCCATTTAATCTATCCACGCATTCTTTAACCCTTTTGTCAAGTTTATTTATAGTCAAGAAATCAACGCTATCCTCGCCAAACTCCATAACCTCATTATTCAATTTTAATTCATAACCTATGCTATTTGTAGCTAATTTATGTTCAAAGTCTATCCCATTAGTGTTAATAATCCTGATTTTAGATATTATTTTTGAATAGAAACCCCTTGTTAGTTCTACCCCTTTATTATAACTCTTTATTTTATTAATAATTTCCGTATTTAATTTGCAAAGGTCTTCAGCGTTAAAGCTCAGAAGTTCCTTTTTATAAGGCACTATTCTTTTGTATTTGTCAGGAAACGCAAAGTCCTTGAAACTCTTGTCTTTATTGCTTACTTTTGCTATAGCTATTGCCTTATCAATGCATTCCTTATAATTATTAACATCAAAGCTGCTCGCACATCCTATTTTATTATCAATAACAACCCTAATTCCAAATCCAGAACTTTTTCCTTCTGACATATAATCAAAGCTTTTCTTTCCTAAGCTACTATTCAAAGACTCACTCTCAACATAATAGAGCTCATACTTCTTAGCCTTGCTTTTTATATAATTGTTAATTTTATTTATCACCCTTACCACCAACCTTAGCTAAGTCTATCTTTATGTGCGGAGCATTTTCTGAAACAGGAACAAATTGGTTGTCCTTTCCACAATATCCACTTCCTCCGCCCAAGTCCTTGGCAACCAAGCTTATTTTTTGCAATATATCTAAAATATTTCCTATTAATGAAGCAGTCTTGACCCTTTTGCTTATCCTGCCATTCTCTATCAAAAATCCTTCCTGTGCATTAAACAAAAACTCGCCTGTTATTGGATTTACCTCCCCACCCATAGAACCCTTTAAATAGTACCCATGCTTTATCTCTTTCAGCATTTCATCAAAACTTGAATCCCCTCTTTCTATAATAGTATTTGTCATTCTTGGCATAGCCTTGCTTGATAAATTCATTGCCCTTCCATTTCCAGTTGGTTCCATATTAAGCAAGGAAGCTGTTTCTCTGCTGTGTAAATATCCCTTTAAAATGCCATTTTCTATAAGTATGTTCCTTTTTCCAATTACCCCTTCATTATCAAATGGTGTATAGCCCCACTTTATAAACGAGCCATCATCAGCAATAGTAACCTTATCGCTTGCAACTTTTTTATTTAATTTGCCTACAAAAACAGAATTATTTTTTATAATATGGTCGGCTTCGCATGCATGCCCAACAGCCTCATGGGCAAATACTCCAGCAAGCTTTTGGTTAATTATAACAGGAAACTCGCCGCCCTTTGCAAATTCAGCCCTTAACAGCTCTTTTGCCTTGACCATCGCCTCATTTACTACAGCACCATACCTTTCCATTATTTCATATCCACAATGCTCTCTTTCAGGTTTCAAAAAATTCTCTATCTTATTCCCTTCTTTTGCATAAGCCCATACAAATAAGCCGCTCATATAGTCATTTAACTCAAGGTCCCTGCCTTCAGAATTGATAAAACAATATTTCTTATTAAAGTCAGCATAATTTATATTAATCATGCTTATCTTTGGAAGAATTTCAAATTTTAATAAGTTATTTTTCTTGTCTTCTATATTAATATCATTTGGATTTATCTTGCACTTAACACTAAACTTCTTCTTTATAGGAGCAAACTCTTTTAGCCTTACATTTGGGTTTTCTTTGCTTAGCACTTTAGCAATCTTTATAGCCTTATCAATTAACAGTTTAAATTCATTTTTATTGGAGTAAGCGCTCCCAAATGCACCTTTGTAAAGCACTCTTGCAGAAAATCCTTTTATATTGCTAAATGATAGCTCTTTGGTATCCTTATTCTGAAGCTCTATATTTGTTTGTTTAGTTTCTATACTGTGAATTTCTGCATAATCAGCCCCTTTTTTTTGTGCATATCTAATGAAATTATCCATAACTAAGTACCTCATCTCCAATTTATAAATTTAATCAATAGCACTTAGAAACATTTATATAACATACCTTTATTAAAGTACTTATACTAAAGATATAGGTGATATTATGCTAGAAACTTCATTTAGAACCAATACATGCGGGGAATTAAATAATAAAAATATAAACAATAAAGTAAAACTGTCTGGATTTGTTCATGCAAGAAGGGATCATGGCGGTGTTATTTTTATTGACCTTAGAGACAGATATGGCATTACTCAAATAGTCTTTAACCCTGACAAAAAAGAGCTCTTTAAAGAAGCTGACAAATTAAGGAGGGAAGATGTAGTGCAGATAGAAGGAATTGTTAAAGCAAGGCCAAAAGGCATGGAAAACCCTTCTTTAGCAACTGGTTCTATTGAGGTTTTTGTTGATAAGCTGAATATTCTAAACAAAGTTGAAACTCCACCTTTGGAAGTGGAAGATAGAATAGAAGTTAGCGAGGATGTTAGACTGAAATACAGGTACCTTGATTTAAGAAGGCCAAAAATGCAGCAAAATCTTTTGACAAGGCATAAATTAATTAAGGTTATAAGAAATTATTTTGATTCTTTAAATTTTATTGATGTAGAAACTCCTATATTAACAAAATCAACGCCAGAAGGAGCCCGTGATTACCTCGTTCCAAGCAGAGTTAACCCCGGAAAGTTTTATGCACTGCCGCAAAGCCCGCAGTTGTTTAAGCAGATACTGATGGTTGCTGGTTATGATAGATATTACCAGATTGCAAGATGCTTCAGGGATGAAGACTTAAGGGCAGATAGGCAGCCAGAATTTACACAGCTTGACATTGAGATGAGTTTTATTGATGAAGATGATATCTACAAAACAATGGAAGGCTTGATGAAAAAGCTCTTAAAAGAACTTCTTAACAAAGACATCAAAATACCATTCAAAAAAATGTCCTACAAAGAGGCGATGGATAAATATGGTACAGACAAGCCAGATTTGAGATTTGGTTTGGAGTTGGTTGACGTAACAGATCTTTGTAAAAAATCAGATTTTAATGTTTTCAAAAATGCAGAGTTGATTAAATGCCTGAAGGTTAAATTTAATTTTTCAAGGACGGATATAGATGATTTAACTAAGTTTGTAACAACCTATGGAGCAAAAGGTCTGGCTTATGTAAAAATAGAAAAAAACTTTGAAGGAAATCTCTCAAAATTCTTCAGTGAAAAGCTTCAAAAAGAGATTATTAAAAAGACCAATGCTTTGAAAGGAGATATCTTATTTTTTATTGCAGACAACAGGAAAATAACAAATGCAGCTATGTCTGGCTTAAGGCTTGAAATAGGAAAAAGGCTAAAACTGGTAAAAGATGAGTTTAACTTTTGCTGGGTTGTTGATTTTCCTTTATTGGAATTTAGCGAAGAAGAAAATAAGTTAGCAAGCGTTCATCATCCTTTTACTTCCCCCAAGGATGAAGATGTAAAATTATTAAGCAAAGAGCCTGAAAAAGTAAGGGCAAAAGCATACGACTTAGTGTTAAATGGAACAGAAATAGGTGGCGGCTCAATAAGAATTCATAATCCGAAATTGCAGGAGGAAGTATTTAAAGTTCTTGGAATAAGCAAGGAAGATGCTAAAAAAAGATTTGGTTTTCTCCTCGATGCACTGAAGTTTGCAGTTCCTCATGGCGGAATAGCCTTTGGCATAGACAGGTTAGCAGCAATACTTACAGGAAATGATTCAATAAGAGAAGTGATTGCATTTCCAAAGAACAAGGAAGCAAAATGCCTTATGACTGGAGCTCCTTCAGATGTTGATGAAAAACAATTAAAGGAGTTGCATTTAAAAACTGATTTTGTTAAGAAATGAAAATAGACAAGGAATTGCTCTTAAATATTGCTAAAAATGCAAGATTGAATTTAACTGAAGATGAAATAAATAAATTTATGCCTCAGCTAAAAGAGATTCTTGAAGCCTTTTCTAAGCTAGACAAAGCTGTTACAAAAAATGTCAAGCCAAGTTTTCAGCCAATAGAAATGAAAAATATTTACAGGGAAGATAGGGTTGAGCCAAGTTTAAAACAAGAAGAAGCATTAAGCAATACAGAGCACAAAGCTAAAGGCTATTTTAAGGGTCCTAAAACAATATGAAAATTTTTGATTTTATTCAAGATGTTAAAAATAAATCTTTAGACATAGTTGAGCATACTTATAAAGTTCTTGAAGAAGCTAAAAAAATAAACAAGGAGTATAATTATTTTAATACAATTAGCGAAGAGCTTGCAATAGAGCAAGCCAAGGCTGTGCAAAAAGCTCCAAGAGGAAAGCTAGCAGGGTTGCCGGTAAGCGTGAAGGACTGTATTTGTGTTAAAAGCGTAGAAAGCACAGCAGGAAGCAAAATACTAAAGAATTACAAGCCAGTGTTTAATGCAACAGCTGTTCAAAGAGCAATTGATGAAGGAGCAATCATAATAGGTAAAACAGCCCAGGATGAATTTGGCTTTGGCTCTTTCTCATGCAATGTTGGAATAGACTTTAAAATTCCTTTAAATCCATTTGATAAAAATAGGGTCTGCGGGGGTTCAAGTGGTGGAGCAGCAGGAATCACACAATTAGCCAAATTTCCACATATTGCATTGGCAGAAAGCACTGGTGGTTCTATAGTTAATCCTGCTTCATTCTGCGGTGTTATTGGTTTATGCCCTACTTACGGTTTGGTTTCTAGGTATGGGTTGATAGATTATGCAGATAGTCTTGACAAGATTGGGGTAATGGCAAAGGAAATAGAAGATGTGGATCTAATGTTAAATGTAATAAAAGGAAATGATAGAAAAGATGCAACTAGTTTAAAACAAGATACAAATAAAGATAAAACAATAAAGAAAGTTGCCTTGATAAAAGAAAGCCTTGATGTTGATAAGGAAATTAAAGAAATAATTTTGAGTAATTTAGATAATTTAAAAATAAAATATGAAAAAATCTCTCTTCCATTAACAGCAAAATACGGGATTCCATGCTATTATATTATTGCAATGTCAGAGGCAAGCACAAACTTAGCTAGATACTGCGGAATAAAATATGGGCTACATGAAGAACTGAAAGGTAATTTTGATGAATATTTCAGCAACGTAAGAAGCAAAGGTTTTGGAGAAGAAACTAAAAGAAGAATAATCTTAGGGACATTTGCAAGAATGGCTGGTTACAGGGACAAGTATTATTCAAAAGCAATGCAAGTAAGAACATTAATTATTCAGGAGTATAAAAAGGCCTTTTCAAAGTACGACCTGCTTGTTAGCCCAACCATGCCAATTATTGCCCCTAAATTCTTTGATGCTGCAAAGCTAACACCATTACAGAATTATATGATGGATACCTTAACTGTAGGTCCAAATCTAGCTGGTTTGCCCCATATCACTCTCAATGCCAGCCTTTTGCAAAAAATGCCTGTTGGTATAATGTTTATTGCAAATCATTTAGATGAAAATAAATTGATTGCTGTTGGAGAGAAATTAAGATGATTAAGATAGGAATTGAATGCCATGTACAGTTAAATACAAAAAGTAAGATATTTTGCAATTGCTCCACTAAAACTGCAGAAGAGCCAAATATAAATACTTGCGAGGTATGTCTTGGCCAGTCCGGAAGCAAGCCAAGATTGAATTTTGAAGCATTAAAGCAGGCAATAAAAGTTGCTCTTGCTTTAAATTGTAAAATTGCAAAAGAGACGTTTTTCTCAAGAAAGGTTTACTTTTATCCCGATCTTCCAAAAAACTTCCAAATAACCCAGCATGAATTACCTTTGGCAAGCGAAGGCAGTTTCAACAATATAAGAATAAGAAGGGTTCATATGGAAGAAGACCCTGGTAAATTAATCCATGAGCCTAATTTTTGTTTGATAGATTATAATAGGTCTGGCATTCCTTTAATAGAAATTGTTACAGAGCCGGATTTCAAAAGCCAAGAGGAAGTAAGGGATTTCCTAAATAAATTAGTTACAACCCTTGAATACCTTGGTGTGTATTTCAGGGAAAGCGAGTCTTCTCTGAGAACAGATGCAAACATCTCCTTAAACAATGGCGAAAGAGTTGAAATAAAAAATATAACAGGAGCAAAGGATACAGAAACAGCTTTAAGATATGAAATTGAAAGGCAGAAAAAGGAAAAGGCAGTAAGAGAAACTCGTGGTTGGGATGCAGAGCAGCAAATTACTTATTCCTTAAGGAAAAAAGAGACAGAAGAGGATTACGGATATATCACAGAGCCAAGCTTAACTAAAATAGAAATTGACAAAGAGCTAATTGAAAAAATCAAAAAGGAAATCCCAGAATTAGCGCATGAAAAAATACAAAAATTCATCAAACAATACAAATTGGAAAAGGTTGATGCAGAGATTATAGCCTCGGACTTGTTGATGGCAGAATTATTTGAAAAAGTAGCTAAGCAAATTAATCCTATACTGGCCGCAAAATGGATAAGAAGGGAATTGTTGAGGGTGCTAAATTATAATAAAAAGCAATTGCGTGAAACTGAAATAAAGGAAAGGCATTTAGTGGATTTATTGAATCTTATAGAGAATAAAAAAATAACTGAAAGAACAGGCCAGAGAATAATAGAAAAGCTAGTTGAAAAGCCATTTGATGTCAAGGAATACATCGAAAAAGAAGGGCTTATTGCTGTTTCTGATAAAAATGAATTAACAAAATATTGTGAAGAAGCAATAAAAGAAAATGCAAAAGCTGTTGGGGATTATAAAAAAGGAGAGGAAAAGGCATTAAATTTTGTTGTTGGAGCAGTGATGAAGAAAAGCAAAGGAAAGGCGACGCCAAAAGAAGTAAACGAAATTCTTAAAAAATTAATCAAATAAAGTAATAATTATAAAGTAGTTACAAAAGAAAGTTTTATATACCTTTAAAACAAATATGTATCATGACAACAAGAAGGGAGTTTTTAAAATATACACTTTTTTCCTTAGCTCTGCCACTACTTCCAAAAAATGCCTTAGCTTCTGATGAATCTGTATTAATAGGGGCGTCTAACAAGCTTATGGACCCCAATACAGCAACGGCCTTTAAAAACTTGCTCCAAAGTTATTGCTATAGTTCTGAAAATAAAATAACCTGCGAAATTGAATATGGAACAAATAAATCTAGAACAAATTTAGTAAACAAACTCTTACCAGAACTTAAACCTTTAATTGAAAATAAGGACAGAAATTATTTATCCACAATTTCAATGGAAGACAAAGTAATTGGTATAAAAATATATACCCCCTTTGAAAGAAATATCGTGCTATCTTTGCCAAAGGCATCTTTTTCTTCAGAAGAGAAAAAAGATATATTGCATATTGAAGATATCTTAAATGATTTATTTAGAGTTACCCCCAAAAATATGTTTAAGGAGGGAAAAGAATCTGATATAAATTGCATTTCTTCAGGAAAAAATTATGTCAAATGCATGCTCCAATATGAAAGTACAGGGAAAAGAGCCAAATTTATCAATGCATATGCCCCAAGAATAAATTTAGTAAAAAATAATTACTTTATAGAAATAGACAATTCCAAAAAATACAGAAGCCTGAAAATAAGGGTTACTAAAGGATTGAATATTACATTAGAAGCAAAAAACTATTAGATAATGCTGTAAACAATAGCCAATAAAAATACAATAACTAAAATAAAGCTCAAAAAGCCATTAACTGGTATGGAATATTCCGGCTTTCTTTCCCCAACAGCCTTAGCCCTGTAAGCCATCATTATAGCCAAAACTCCAACTATGCCGCCGCTTACAGCACCAGTAACAGCAATAGTCCTTGTAAAACTTTTAATTCCAAATAAAAATAAAGCTAAAGGAACAAAACAGGTCAAAAACCATGCCAAATTTTTGTTGAGCTTGTAATCATAAATATACATCTCCTTCAAAGCTAGCCCTAGCCCAAGAAATGCAGTTGCCATTGCAAAAACAGCAAACAAGTTCAGCAAAACATGTACCTTTTGGCCCAGTAAATTAGCTAATCCTACAGTTGCAACCTCTGTTGTTTCTTGTCCAGTCACCCCAACTATAACAAAAGCAAACAACATATAAGCAAAGAATGCAATTAAACCGCCTATTATAAGCGCTCTTTTCAAATATCTCTCCTTCTTGGCTAACTCTTCTTTCATTTCAGGTATTGCTGCAGTTGCAAGGAATGCAAACAACACCACGCCAAAAGGTACAAAAATATTTGCAAGATTGAATCCAACTAAGTTTCCTGTGTTTACCTTGCCTGAAAAGAATAAAGTAATGAAAATAATCAAAAATATGCTCAGCTTTATGATACCCATTACAAGCTCAGACTCTTTTATAGCCTTTAACCCATAATATACAAACAACGACATTACACCAAAAAATACTATTGAATAAAATAAGGGGTTAAAAGTAAATATTGCATTTAGGGATTCTCCTTCTCCTATGATGTAAGCAAGCAATGCTCCATATATTCCAAAAACCATAGAAACAGTCATCAATACCTTTCCTGTTTTTCCCAAGTAAATAGAAGCGTATCCTGTAAGCTGGTGATTTCCTTTTGTCCTTAAGGTAACCTCTCCAATATAGAGATTAATCAAAGTCATGGAAAATGCTATTATTATCAGAGTTAGTAAGCCTGTTAAAAATCCAGAATGGGCAAAAACATAGGGTATGCCAAAAATCCCTGCTCCAATCATAACCCCTAATAAAGTAGCAACTGCTTCGTATACACTTTTGTCCATATTCCATCACACTTCTTTATGCTTATATACTTTTATATTAAATTAGCTAATCCTGCTATTATAATTATCCCAAAAAACTTGGCTATGTAGCTTATTATCAAAAATGATGCATCCCTTATTCTGGCTGTCCCTAATACAGCAATAGCCAATTCATCAGGCAAAGGAGAAGCAATTAATATCCCGCCAATTAATGGAGCAATCTTTCTCAGGAACTTAAAGACGCCCCTGTTGAATTTAGGATGGATATGCAACTCTTTTTCTATTTGCCTAATCTCTTTAGTAGCCCCATATTTGATAAATGTAAAGATTATATAATCGCTAAGCAAAGCCCCCAAAGACCCAATAAGTGCAACAAGGAATATACTATTAAAGTTTTTAGCAAGCAAATATAGTATGGATATTGCAGGTGCTGTAGTTAAGCCATAAGAAAAAAATATGCCGCTTAAGAATACACCAATATATCCTAAATTTCCTAGTTTATGTATAAAATCAAAAATAGCCTCCGATCTCAATATAACTATCGCAACTATAATGCTTAGGATTATCAATGCAGTGTTTCTGTGCTTCCAGACGATATTTTCAATAATTAAGGCATCTTTATATAGTTTATTCATTAAACTTATTCAGCAAAGACTATTTAAATATATTTTGTTGCCTATTAAATGGGCCCGTAGTATAATCAGGATAGTACATTCCGCTTCGGTAGTTTTTTTGGAGATACGGAAGAATGTCGGTTCAAATCCGGCCGGGCTCGTTGCATAATCTTTATAAACTAAAATTAAGTTTCTAGATTGATGGGGGTATGGTCTAACTTGGTTATGATTCCACCCTTGGGATAGATACTAGAAAGGTGGCGATCCCGGTTCAAAGCTTACAAAGCTGATTCAGTTTTGTTTGTGAATCTCCGGGTACCCTCATCCAAAAACATTAATAAACACCTAAGATAACTAAATAAAATGGCAAAAGAAGATGGAATTACTGTAAAAAAGAGCAAGGATTTCTCAGAATGGTATACTCAAGTTGTTGTTAAGGGGGACTTAGCAGATTACAGTTCAGTCAAGGGTTGCATGATAATAAAGCCTAATGGGTATAAGATATGGGAGAATATTCAAACATACTTTAACACAATCTTAAGAAAATATAATGTAAAAAATGTTTATTTTCCATTGTTTATTCCTGAATCTTTTTTCAAAAAAGAAGCAGAGCATGCAAAAGGCTTCATCCCAGAAGTGGCATGGATAGCAAATACAGAAGACGGAGAGAGATTAGCAATAAGGCCAACATCAGAAACAGTTATGTATGATACCTTTTCAAAATGGATAAGGTCTTGGAGGGACTTGCCGTTCAAATTAAACCAGTGGTGCAATATTATTAGATGGGAAACAAAAGCAACTAAATTATTCTTAAGAACAAGGGAATTTTTATGGCAAGAAGGTCATTGTGTTTATTCTACAAAAGAGGAGGCAGACAAAGAAACTTTGCTAATCCTAAAAGAATACCAGAAATTATGCCATGAATTATTAGCAATACCTGTTTTAGCAGGCAAGAAAACAGAAAAAGAAAAATTTGCAGGCGCTCTATACACAACATCGATAGAAGCCTTTACTCCAGAAAACAAAGCCTTGCAAATGGGAACTTCGCATAACCTTGGCCAGGATTTTGCAAAGAGCTTTAATATTTCCTACCTTGGCAAAGATGAAAAATTGCATACTCCTTGGCAGACTTCATGGGGTATTTCAACAAGGCTTATCGGAGCATTAGCAATGATGCATGGAGATGACAAGGGTTTAGTGCTCCCCCCAAAAATAGCCCCAATTCAGATCATTATAATACCTATATTTTTTGGCAAAGAAAAAAAGAAAGTCCTTGAAGTTGCCAATAAAATAAAAGACTCCCTAAAAGAATTTACAGCTGAAATAGATAACAGAGAAGAATACACGCCTGGCTGGAAGTTTAATGAATGGGAACTAAAAGGCATTCCATTAAGAATAGAAATTGGTCCTAAAGATATTTCTAAAAAACAGGTTATTTTAGTTAGAAGAGATACTGGAGAGAAGCAAGCTGTTAAAATAAAAGACATTAATAAAAAAATAAGTAAACTCCTTGAGGATATTCAGAAAAATCTTTTTAATAAAGCTAATAAATTCTTAAAGGAAAGCATTATAAAAGTAAAAACACGGGAAGAATTTTTAAAGGCAGTTAAAAATAAAAAATTAATAAAAGCAGATTTTTGTGGTAATATAAGTTGCGAGGATTCCATAAAAGACAAAACTAATGGTGTAAAAAGTATAAACATTCCATTTGACAGCAAGCCAAAAGGAACCTGTGTGCACTGCGGGAAAAAAGCCCTATATGAAGTATATTTTGCCAAATCCTATTAGTAAAATTTATATACTACTACACCTTATTTACACAATAAAGCTTGGGGGTGAAAATGGTAAAAAAGCTTGTTGGAAAAATAGTTCATTTCTATCCAAACATTAGC
This sequence comes from Nanobdellota archaeon, assembly GCA_040753775.1. GTDB lineage: Archaea > Nanobdellota > Nanobdellia > SCGC-AAA011-G17 > JAFCDX01 > JBFMDT01. Next base: position 49,861 of record JBFMDT010000004.1, read on the forward strand.
GTTGGGGTTGTTGAGCTAAGTTCTGGATTAAAGAGCGGAGACAAAATTGCAATAGAAGGAAAAAATAACTTTGAGCAGACAGTAACATCAATGCAAATAGAGCATAAGGCAATAAAGGAAGCCAAGGCAAAGCAGACAATCGGATTAAGATTAGACAGCGTAGCAAAACAAGGTGACTTAGTATACAAACTCTAATCTTATATTAAATTTCTAAACATATCTATTATTTTTATATACCATGGAGCATTAATCAGATTAACATAGAATTCATCCTCTCTCCTATATTCAATTCCATTCTCATCCTTATAAGTTATTGCAATCTTATTCCTGGTATAAAGCCCCCCACTCTTAAGTATAAGGGTAATCCTCTCGCTATCTTCAAGTTTATCTACTGTAAACATTGTTTTCTTGTTGAGCTTTCCTCTAACATCAACAACAGGCGCGTCTATGTTCAAGACAAAAGAAACATTTGTATCATTTCTGTAAGACACAACATTGGGGTAATTTATTCCGGAAATCCTCAGATTTGGGCTGTCGAGCATGTTTACATTTACGTATCTATTCAGGTCTATGCTGTCACCCCTTGCACTGATAACAAAGAGGGTGCGGTTTTCTGGTGAAACAACAAATTTTACATTTCTTACTCCAGTTACTCCAAGCTCGAGCTCGCTGCAGCTTTCCCCCAAGCATATTTTTAGGTTGTTTATTTTATTGCCCATTATGTTTTTCAAATAGCAGTTGATAGTAAGCTCTTTTTCATAACTGTAATAATAATTTCTTCCAGAATAGCAGTCCATCACCAAATTTTTTGAATAAGTTTTTTCCTCTTTCTCAGTATTCTGTTCTATAATAGCATTAGCCTCCTCTTCGCTTATCACCTTATTTCCTTTTGTGTACTTTATTTTAGCTGAGTCTATGCCCCCAAATAAATCAGCAACCTCAAATATGGATGAGTAAATATACCCCCTTTCAAGTTTATCACTTATCTTTACCTTCCAAAACATGCTTTTTTGTTGTTTTGGTTTTAATAGTAAGGATTTGGAGTTTTTTTCAGTCAAGTTTGGAGGAGCCTTTACAACATTTAGGGTGACAGGAAGGTAAAATGGCTGTAAATTCTCAACAACAACCTTTACAGGAACATAGCTCCCTTCTCCAACTTCATTTGCAAGAGGAATTACCTTGAGCCTTACCAATGGGCTTATTGTTTCTCCCTTTGAGTTTAAGCTGGCATTTATCTTTATTTCACCAACATTTACATCAACATTACTGCCTCTCCAGGTATATTTTATTGATGCCTCTCCAGAATCCAAGCTTTCAGCCAACTTAATATGCCCTGGGTCTATCCAACCATACTGCCCATAAGTTACATCAAAAGGAACCCAGCCATAACCTGGAAAATAAACCTCTGCCCAGCCGTGATTGCCAAAATTGTACATGGTGTTTGTATAGGCGCTTCCTGAAATAAATCTTGCAGGAACTCCAACGCTTCTTAACATAGAGATAAACAAGCCGCTTAATTCATCGCAAACACCCTGCTTATTTTCAAGAACCCATGAAGACTTTTCTGTTACCTCTGCCGTTAGCGTACTTAGGTTATATTTTATATTATTCCTTGTCCAATCTGCGAGCTTGAACACAACTACATATAAGTCATCCTCGTTTTCTATAATTTCATTAGCCTGCTTTGTTATCTCCGCGGTTATATCTATGTATTCGCCCGGTTTTATATAAGGCAGAAGCTCCTTATCAATATCTAATGGAAATTTTATCTTTTCTTTCACAGGGATAATTACATTCTTTGTCTTTACGTATGTAGAGTACCCATATTCTTCATTGTTAACTACTGTATTCCACAAGTAAGTTACAATATTTTTCCCTATATCAATCCTTGCATCCTTCCCATATGTGTAAATATCAATAAGCTCCTGTTGCTTTTCAGTTATAGGGTAAAGCATAACATCGGCTGACAGGTAATCCAGTTCAGAATCTAAATAACTAATAACATTTACCTCTGAAGACAGATTAAGATTAACCTTAAGCCAAGCATATTTATTGTAATCTTCCTCTTGTGCTGCGGTTATATTTAAAATTAAAAAAACCAATGCAAAAAATAAAACAATCTTCTTATACAATCTTATCACCATTTTTAATCAGCATTTTAATCCTGTTTATGAATAATTCAAGATCGCTTTCAGCTATATATGCGCCGCAGGCATGTTCATGTCCGCCCCCATATCCATCCAAGCCGCTTACTGCCTCTTCCACTATACCAAGCAGATTATGTTTATTGCTTCTTATACTCAGCCTAACTCTGTTATTTTTGATCCTTCCGGCAATTATCATCTTGCTAGGAAATCTGTAAATTAATTCGTTGCTTAATTCTCCTGTAAAGCTCATTTTTTTATCCAAATAAACATAACTTAGTACTTCTTCTTTTGTTTTGTGTTTTAAAGCATCATCAAGCAATAATTTATATTCCTTGTATATCTCCTTAAACCTTTCAAAAATTAACTTTCCATTTTCCGTGCTTTGTTCAAGGATTTCTCTTGGGTCTTCTATTTTTTCTAATAAGCTGATGTACTTCCTGACATCTTTATTCCTTCCCTTTAGCATAAATGAGTATATTCTTGCTAGCATCCCTAGCTTGGTTTTAAATAAAATTTTTCCTGGATCTTTAGTATTTCCAACAAGCCCGTATTTTTTTTCAACGCTCTTAAAAATGTTGGAATACTGAAAATCCCCTATTACTCCTATGGCAGCAACCCATAATCCTTTTTTTGCTGTTTTATAACACAGGTAAGATACTGATGTGTTGTCTGAAATATCCCTTATCCTTGGATTGTAATATTGTACATTTTTTCTTTTCAGAGGCAAATGATGGTCTATCCATATAACTCTTGCATTTATCTTGTCTATAAACTCCTGTGCAACAATTGGCTTGTCAAGTATAACAACTAAATCAGGATTAATTTCTTTTATTTTATTGATGTAAATCTCCTCTTTCAATATAGGAGAACTCTTGGCTGCTATGCCATAAGAGCATTTCATTACCTTTTTTAATGTAAGGTAGCTGCATAGCCCATCAGCATCCCCATCAAAAATAACAACAATATTTTTTGCCTTTTTTATAGAACTTCTTATTTCTTTCAGTTCGGTTTCTGTAAGCATAATCAAAAAAAGTTTACTTTCTTTATAAACCTATTTGTCAAAAGAAAAATTAATAAAAGACAAATTAATCCAATGCTTATGCTTGAATTACCCTTGTGGCAGAAACTATTGCTTTATGCCTTTGTTCTTATAGCCATATTCATCTTTGTAAAAACATCGCAAATCAGGATTAATGGAAAAACTATTGTCAAATTAAGGTACAGAATTCTTTTAGCCTTATTCTTTCCTGTCTTGTTAGCAATCTTTTTTATCCTTGGTTCACTAATACTCTCAATTATCTTGTTAGTAATATTTTTAATAATCCTTATCCTTGTTTTTAGAAGGTCCAAAAGACCAAAATATTTATAAATTCCTCTTCTTTAGCCTTGAATATGGGAATTTTGCCTTTGGCGGCTATGGAAAAGCTCATTAAGAAAGCTGGAGCTCAAAGAGTCAGCGAGGATGCAAAAGTAGCCTTAAAGGAAATCTTGGAGGACCATGCTCAGCTTATATGCGAAAAAGCAGCCAGAATAGCCATGCATTCAGGAAGAAAAACCGTTAAATCCGGAGATATAAAATTAGCTTCTAAGTAAAAATGGACAATATAGAAAAAACAATATTGTCAATGCTTAAAAGGAATGAAATAGTTAATGGTTGTGTTGGCGTACGCAAGCCAGATAATAGCGTAGAATATTGCTTAAAAGTAAAATTAAATGGGCATTGGTATATACTTTCAAGTTATATAACAACTAAGTTAAAAAAATATATCCATTTATCAGGTGATATTTGTGAAGATTGTTTTAAAAAGCAGTTGATATCCAGTTAAAATATATTTGGCTCTTATTTAACAAGCCCTCTAGATTTTCTTCCAACAGATGTTAATCCCCTGTAAACCCTTCCTCTCTGTCTTGCTATCCAACTTATTTTTTTATCAGCCTTTATCACAGGACTATTAGGATCAACCAAGATAACTTCATACCAATAATGCACTCCATCTTTTCCAACCCAATAGGAATTTAGCACTTCTAGATTTGGATATCTTTTGTTGGCTCTTTCTTCAGCAACCCATTGATAGCTCTTTCCAACAATTTTCTTCAGCCTTAAATTCTTGCTTTTTCTTCCCCTTCTCCCATATTTTCTTCTCTGTCTTCCCCCCCTTAAAAGCCTTACTCTGATAATAATATATCCCTGCTTTGCTTTATAACCTAAACCCCTTGCCCTGTCTATCCTTGTTGGTTTTTCAATTCTTACTAGTGCAGGCTCTTTTCTCCATTCTATTAATCTATCTAAATAAACTTCTGATTCCCTTGGTCTTTTCCAGGCCTCTCTTACAGCACTATAAAGATTCATCCTCAAAAAGTAAAAAGAAATATATTTAAATGTTTCTAATGTATTCTTAAAATGCTAATTAGTCCAACTGAAATATTTTATCTGCTAATTGTAACAGCTGTAATTGGTTACATTTTTATGAACTTTATCCCAAGAGCCTATAATCCCTATGTTTTAAGAAAAAGATTTGACTGGAATAACTTTAAGCTTGCCTGTCTTTTAGTAGCCCCAGGCATAGTATTTCATGAACTAGCCCATAAGTTTGTTGCAATGTCTTTTGGTTTAAGTGCAGCATTCCAGATATGGCCCTTCGGTTTAATACTTGGAGCATTCCTAAAAGCAATCGGCTCAAGTTTTATTCTGCTTGCGCCTGGTTGGGTTGGTATAAGCTCTGGAACGACATTACTTCAGTCAGTTCTTATTGCCTTTTCAGGGCCTTTCATCAATTTAACATTATGGCTTGTCTCATGGATAATATTGAATAGGGCTAAGTTGACAAGAAAGCAGGCAGTATTTCTCTATCTTCTGAAGCAGGTAAACATGTGGTTATTTATTTTCAATATGCTGCCAATACCTCCTTTAGATGGAAGCAAGGTGTTTTATGGCTTGTTTAAAATTATATTTGGATAAGCTCTTTCAATTTTGATAGCTCATTTTCTAAATCTGTAATCTTTTTAGCAATAACCTTTAGCCTTTTTACAGTATCATCCTGAACCATCAGGTTGCCGCATTCTTGGCATACATACTGGTAATCCATTGCTGTTTCTATATCAACCCTAGTGCATTTGTTAGGGCATACAAAAAATATCTTTTTTTCCTCAAGTTTTAACTCCTCCCTTAACCTGTTTAATTCCCTTTGTTTGATCATTATAACTATACTAAGCGCCTTTCCCTCATTAAATGTCCAATAATAAATATACCATCCCTTTTTTTTGTCCTTTTTTCTTATAGAAGACACTAACCCATAAGAATCTAGTTTGTATATAATGTTCCTGACGTCATTTATCTCAAGCTTAAGCTTTTCTGCAAGTTTGAATTCAGAAATATCCTTTTTATTTTTAAGCACCTTTACAACAGGTATAACCTCATTTCCTATTGTCTCGCTTATAGCCTTCTCTATATCCTTATCTAATTCCTTAGAAATCTTCCTCTTTTTCATCCAATTTTAATGCAGCACCTTATTTAAATAAATTTAGGTATTTTGTTTACTACACAGAAATAATAAGAAAAATTTAATAACCCAACAAGCAATTCTAATGTATGTCATTATTTGGAAAGAAAAAAGAGGAAAAATTAGAGCTTCCAAAGTTTCCTGAATTTCCTTCTTATACACCAACTATAAAGCCCTTAGAAGAGATAAAAGCAGAGGTTCAAAAGCAGGATATTCCATTCAGGCAAAAAACCATGCCGATAACTACCCCAAAGCAGCAGGTAGTCCAGCAGGCAATTCATGAAGAAAAGCCAATATTCGTAAAAATAGACAAGTACAAAACTGCCATTCACCTGATAGACAGCATAAAGGCAAAGGTAAAGGAAGCTGAGGATACTCTTGATGAGCTTATGAGAATAAAGGACGAGGAAGAAAGAAATCTAAGGGCATGGAAGGATGAAATAGAAAAAATAAAAAACAAGCTTCTTGATATAGACAAGAACCTTTTTGAAGTATGATAAAAGAAAAGCCAGAAGTAATGCATGTAATGCTCTCTTCTCCATATTACCTAAGAAAAGAGGTGTTAAAAACAGCGATAGATAGCACAAAGCTTCTTAAATATTTTGAGGATATTAAGGAAATCAAGGCAAAAAAAGAGGCCTATTTAGGGCATTTTAAAAAGATATTTGATGACATGGCAAAGCTTTCTGTTGATTTGTATAATTCTTTACCTAAATTTGAAGAGGAAAAAGAAACTGAAAAACCAGGTGTTAAAATTTCTAAAATACAGCAGCCAAAAAAGCCAATTAAAACCCCGGAGAAAAGCAAGATAGAACTCGAGTTGGAAGAGATTGAGAAAAAATTGGAAAATATAAAGATTTAAAAACTATTTATAGACATTTTATATAGTAAGGTATTTAAATTAAAAATATTGTAATTTATATAAAAATGGATATATATATATATAATAAAAGAGGTACTTATTTGGGTTTGATATTTTTAGTACTGTTAATAAGTTTGTTAACTATTTCTTTTGTAAGGGCGCAGGACATAACTATTTGTGATAGTGGCTGTAATTATACTGTTGCTAATTTCGTTATGGCTTT
>JBFMDT010000005.1:0-50375 GCA_040753775.1 Nanobdellota archaeon
AAACATTTATATATAATTAAAATAATTCAAGAATAATAAAAAGAGGTTATAATGAAGCTTTCAAGAATCTCAAGAAAAAACAAAAAAGCAGCCATAGAAATGTCTATTACTACTATCATTATTATTGTTATAGGTGTCACTTTGCTTGTTCTTGGTTTGACTTGGGTTCGTGGCTTGTTTGGAAAATTAACTAAAATAACAGAAACCACATTTAGCCAGGCTGATATTGAAATAGAAAAATTAAGCCAAGGCACAGAGCCATTTAGGTATCCTAGTGTAATTGATGTAAAACAAGGTAAATCTAATCAAATAAAGGTCAATGTGTACAGTACAGGCTTAGGCAGTGGCGTCAAGGATTTTACACTAACCCTAACTCGTGCCCCAGATTCAAAAGTTCCAGCAGACAAAGTCCAAGCAAGAATTATATCCCCAAAAACAGTTAAACTAGATGAGGGTGAGCAGGCAACCTTTGTAATACAAGCTGTCTCTACAAGCGATGCTCCATTAGGCGCAGAAACAAGCTACGAAATGAGGGTAACATGCACTCCCTGTAATAAAGAGTACGCTACAGGTGGCTTTGCAATAGATATAACTAAATCTGGTGTATTTGGTTAATTTTAAATATAAACATCAACTTCCTAAGGTATGGTCCTAAGAATCTATAACACTCTCAGCAGAAAAAAAGAAATATTTAAGCCATTAAAAGGGAAAAAAATAAATTTGTTTGTTTGCGGCATCACCCCTTATGATTACCCGCACATAGGTCATACAAAAACCTATACACAATTTGATTTTATTGTAAAATATTTAAGGTACAAGGGTTACAATGTTTTCTATTTGCAAAATATAACTGACTTAGATGATAAAATAATACAAAGAGCAGGAGAGCTTAACATAACATCTAAAGAATTATCCAGAAAATTTGAAAAAATTTACTTGGAAAATATGGAAAAACTGCATAATGATTCTGTAACTAAATATGTAAGGGCAACAGATTACATAAATGCAATTGTAAAACAGGTAAATACTTTAATTAAAAATGGTTATGCCTATAAAATAAACGATGGGTGGTATTTTGATATAAGCAAAGACAAAGAATATGGTAAATTATCCGGAAGAAATATAGAGCAGGCAGAAGACGCTATTTCAAGGATAGACAAAAGCAAAGAAAAAAGAAATAAAGGAGACTTTTGTTTATGGAAATTTTCTAAATTAGGTGAGCCAAGTTGGGAAACAGAGATAGGCAAAGGGAAACCGGGCTGGCACATTGAGGATACAGCCATAACCGAAACCTTCTTTGGTCCACAATATGATATCCATGGTGGGGCAGTTGATTTAGTATTCCCTCATCATGAAGCTGAAATTGCACAAATGGAATCTGCTTCTGGCAAAAAACCATTAGTCAAATATTGGATGCATACTGGTTTCCTTAACGTTAAAGGCCAAAAAATGAGCAAGAGCCTTGGAAACTTTATAACAATCAGTGATATCTTAAAAAGGTATGATTACAAATTGATAAGGTATTTTTTCCTATCTTCACATTATAGAAGCCCGATTGATTTTTCTGATGAATTATTAGAGCAATCCAAAAATTCCCTTCAAAGGCTAAACGATTTCTTATCAAACTGTAAGGATAAGCCAATCAACAAAAATAATAAAAAATTTGTAGAAGAAACTAAAAATAAGTTCTTTGAATCCTTAGACGACGATTTTGATACGCCGAAAGCCTTTGCAGTCCTATTTGATTTTATAAGGGAAGCAAATAAAAAAGGTCCAGATAAAAATTATTATAAACTCTTATTGGAAATAAACGAAATTTTTGATATTTTTGATGTAAAAGAGCCTAAGCTTTCTAAAGAAATAAAAGACTTAATTAAAAAAAGAGAGAAAGCAAGGAAGGAAGGAAACTTTAAAGAAGCTGATAAAATAAGGGGAATTCTAAAAAATAAGGGAATTCTATTAGAGGATACTCCAAAAGGTATTAAACATAAAACAATAAAATAAAAAAGAAAAATTGATTTTTATTCTTCACTTTCTGTAGATTCATTTGTAGTTTCTTGTGCTTCTTGCTCTTCAGGTTCCTCGCCAGCTTCTTTAGTTTTTTCTTCACTTTCTTTTTGAGCCTTAGCTAATTCCCTCACCTGTTCCCCTATTCCATGCTTTTCCTCAAGCTCATCTTCCAAGTCATCAACTTCTTTGTCCGTCTTCTTCTCTTTTACCTTTACCTTGATCTTTGTCTTGTCCTTTTCTGTCTCTATCTTTATCTTAACGTTTTCTGTTGAATCCTCAAAAGATGCAATCAAAGCATCAAGTGCGGTTTGCTGTTCTGGTGTCAATTCCCCCTTTACCTTGACACTTATTTTCTCTTTTAGTTCATTTATTTTTTCATGCTGTGCATTTACTTCCTTTTCAAGCTCTACTTCTTTCTCTAGCTCATCTGTGGAATTATCTTCATCTATCTCAGCTAAATTATCCTCTACGTCTTTTAATTCCTTTTCATGAGCCTCTTGAGCCTTTTCTGCTGCATCTATCTTCTTCTCCTGAATCATCTTCTGGACTTCTAAAAGCCTTTCTCTAGCATGTTCTAATCCCTTCTTGGCTTTTTCAGCTTTATTTAAGGTTAATGCTAAATCAATTCTTTCCAAAGCCCTTTCAATGCCCCAAAATGGGCTGTCAGGAGTTACGCCAGCATCTTCTGTCTGTTCAGTTTCTGTAGATTGTTCTGTAGTTGCTGATTCTGTTGCCTGATCTATAGTTTGAGTATCCTCCTGCGCAAATACAGTGAAAACGCTCATCACTAGGAACAGCGCCATTAAAATTGCCTTTGTTTTCATTTTTTGCCTCCTTCTATTTTTTCAACCATTTTAAGATTTGGGTCTAATTCGTTCGTAAACAAACCCAATGTATTAAGAGCATCAAATGTCTTCTCAAAAATAGAAGCATTCTCCGGCCTCTTTGCAATACTACCATCTGAAGACATAACTCTATCTTCCAATATTATCACTTTTTCATTATCTTCAACTTCAATTTCTCTAACTTCATTTATTTTTTCTTTATTATTATCGGGCTTTTTATCCTTCTTATCAACTGTAATATTCTCAGAATATCCGCTAAAGCCAAGCATATCTAGCCTAAGTTGGTAATTCCCTATTTTATATATGAACTCCCCTGCAACATTATCCTTGTTGAATGTTTTGCCTAATTTAACAGCCACCTCATCTAATAATTGAATATCCGCAAACCTGCCCAAAACAGTGTTAGTTTGGCAAAGTTTGTATTCCAAATCAGGATAATCACTCTTTATTTTATTTACGTATTTGGGATTTTTCTCTAAAATGTCTATATAGTTATCAAATAAAACCCCTATCTTTTTTAAAACAAATGGAATTCCATCAAGTATGCCACTTTCCTCAAATATCTTTTCTTTTGTTTTATTGTAATACGGTAGGAAAGTAGTCTCTAACAAGTAATCCAATCCTTCGTAATCAAATCCACCATTTGTCGTGCTAGTTTTGTTTTCCATTTTTCAAAACTCCATGCTATGTAGTATATTCAGTAAATACTTAATATTTTTCATTAAAACAGTGTCTTTAATTCAAAAAAAAAGATAAAAATTAGCTTATAATAGTTCAAATATGTTCATTTTTTATTTTCTTAGGAAAACAAGGTTTTTCTTGCCTCTTTTTTCTTTATAAATAATATTTCTTTCTTCTAATTCCTTAAGAAGCCCGGAAAGTTTTGCTTTTGAGAACCCTGTTATAACCCTTAATGTTCCTTGCTCGCATTGCCCTTCCCTCTGCCTTAGTATGTTAACTACCTGCTCTTCGTCCTCTTTAAGGTATTTTTCAATGTTTAATCCTTTTACAGCCTTGCCTTCTGCTTTATGTTTAGCTCTTACTTTGGGCTTAACAGCAGGCTTTTTCCTAAGCTTTGGTATAAAATAGAACAAAACAAGAATAACAACAGCTAACCCTGCAGTTAAATAAACATAGTAATTAGATTTAAAAGTGTACATTACCAAAAAGTTAAGAGTATCCTTTTCCTTCAAATTAGCAAAATCCCAGCTTATTATTAATCTCTGCCCGTCTGTTTCTAAACTGCCGGGTGTTGGAAAAATAGCATTCGAAATAAGCGTACCATCTTCAATGGGCCTTAATAAAACAGCAAATTGCGGCAAAGTAATTCTAACATTAAGTCTATTTATAAAATCTGGTGCTACAAACTCAAGCAGAAATGTTTCCTTGCTTAAGAACGCTCTTGTTAAATAATTAATCTTAACCTCCTTAGCAAATACCTCTATCTTATTATCAATAATAGAATAATTCGCTGCCTTGCCATCTAAATACAAAGATATAGTATTAGCATCCTTAGGTAAATTAATGCTAAAATCTTGTTTACTGCTTAAATTTATAGCCTCCTCAACATAAACATCCTTGCCAATAATCATAAAATTCAGATTAAAAGAGTTTATTTCAGCATATGTAAAGCTAGAAAGAACTATTATATAAATAAAAAAAATAAAAAATTTTTTCATAAACCATTTAAATTCAGGTCATTTTCTAAATTTAAATCAGTTATATTAAGTTCCTTTTCTAAAGAGCTGATATCATCCAATGAACTTCCTAAATCAGATACATCCTTGTTTTCTGTAGTCCCTGTTTGTTTCTGTGCGCATCCTGCTATTAATACTGCAATGGTTAATATTAAAATAAATAAAAAGATATTTTTCATTTTCCAATTACTCCTTTACTGTTTATAAATTTTATGCTGTTTCTGTAGTTTCTTGTTGTGCTGGTTCAGTTGCAGTAGTTTCTTCTAATGTTTTTTCCTGGCCTTGTTTTCTAATCTCTTGGACAATGCTCTTTAGTATGCTCTGTGCTTCCTTTAACTTGCTGTGGGCATCCTTAAGATATTGGTTTGCTTCCCTTATAACAGCATCAACATCTCCTGCAGTTTTGGCTTCTATGTACTTCCCTTTGGCTAAATTGTACTTCTCCTTTGCTTCCTCAATTTTCTCTTTGAATTGACTTATTAAGGACTCCAATTGAGCTGTATCTTTTCCATCAGCCTTTGCCTTTTCCACTACCTTATCAAACCTAACTTCTAACCTTTCTGCCCTAACAATTATCTCTCCTATTCTGAAGTTAATGAAATGCCCTGTAACCCTCTTAACATCCTTCCTTGTATCAATCCACGCTGTTCTAATTACATTTGCAGCTTCTTTTATCTCTTCATTAGTTGAATTCTTGGTCAATCCCTCTATCTTGGCTTTGGCATCTTCAACTTCTTTTATTTTAGCATCTATATCAGCTAATAAATTGCTTTTTTCTTCGTCAGTCATATTTGAGTTGCTTATTCTTGCCTCTAAGTTATCAAGAAGTTTTAATACCATGTCTGCACTGTTTAGCAAGAAAGGTTTTGCATTGCTTCTTATATCAGCCCTTACTGATTTACACCTTTCAGAGAAGTCACCTCTGCAGTTAACTAATTTCTCTTTTGAGGTTATAAATATTCTTCTTTGATCTAAAAACTTTTGTCTAGCACCAATATAATTCTGCCTAATTTCTATGTAACTTTGTCTTGCTATCTTTATCCTTTCCCTTAAAGGTATAGGTTGAGGTATAGGTACTACTTGTGCAGGTTCAGTTGTAGCTGGTTCACCTAAATCCTCTGTAATTTCTGTACCCCCGACATCTCCAGTAGTTTGAGTATCCTCCTGCGCAAATACAGTGAAAACGCTCATCACTAGGAACAGCGCCATTAAAATTGCCTTTGTTTTCATTTTTTGCCTCCTGTTAATTATCATAATTTTATAGCATTGTGATATTAATAATACTTTATAAACATACTTTCTAATTCAGCAAATTAAAGCTTTATAATACTTCATTAAACTTTATAAAGGTTTTTTTGACCTTCTTTTCCATAAAAAAGAAAGATTTTTATAGAAATACCAATTTTAAGCCTTTATGAAAAAACTATTTTATTTAATTATGTTCACCCTTATTTTAATAAATATCACTAATGCTGCAACAATCCATGGAAAAGTATATGATCCTTCATTAGACCTAGCAAAGGATGCTACAATAGAAATTAATACAGAACCAAAACAATTTTATATAGCAAAAGATGGCTCATATTCCTTTAATATTCCCCCGGGTTCTTATGTTATAAAAGCAACATCTAAAGATAGTGATTACATAGCTGTCCAGAATATAACAATTAAAACAGATGGTGATTTTATTATTGATCTTTTATTATTTCCTAGCTTTGAAGCAGAGGAAGAGATACTTAATGCAACAGAAATGGATATAGAAGAATATCCAAAAGAAACAGATTATTATGCATATTTAATCTCAGCTATAAGCATAATTTTATTAGTAGCAACTGTTTATATTATACTTAAAAAATACATGACAAAACCCAAACAAAACCTTTCTGATGAGTTAAATGAGATTGTTAAGGTAATACAAAAGCGCGGCAGAAGGATAAACCAAAAAGACTTAAGGAAAGAGCTAAATTTATCAGAAGCAAAAGTAAGCCTGATGCTGGCTGAATTAGAAGAATTAGGTGTAATAAAAAGATTTAAAAAAGGCCGCGGCAATATTATAGTTCTAAATAAGTAATAGAAACCTTTTTAAATAAATCAGCTTAAGTCAAATACAAAATGACAGTTTACGATATAAATCCAAATAAGCTCATAGAAAAGGCAGCTGAAGAGCTTAAAAAAATAAAGGAAATGCAGCCGCCTGTTTGGGCAAAATTTGTTAAAACAGGTGTCTTCAAGGAGCGCCCACCAATAGACAAGGATTGGTGGTACAAAAGAACAGCTGCTGTACTAAGAAGGCTTTATACAAACAAAAGACCAATTGGAGTTTCAAAGTTAAGGACAAAATATGGCGGAAGAAAAAACCGCGGCTATAAGCCAGAAAAATATTTCAGGGGCTCAGGTTCCATAATAAGAAAAGTCTTGCAGCAGCTCGATAAGGCTGGCTTTTCTGTACAAACAAAAAAGGGTGTGCATAAGGGCCGTATAATAACACCAAAAGGTATGTCTTTCCTAGACAAAATAGCTAAATCTCTAAAATAAAATGGCAAGATACAAACCCTTGGCAAAAAAACTGCGCTTGATAAGGCGAAGGAGGCAAACAAGATGGGCTCCTTACTGGATAGTCCCAAAAATATTAAGAATGGGTAGAAGGGTTCACCCGGGAAGATTTACATCAGTTAAAAGATCATGGAGAAGAACAAAAATAAAAGCATGAAACAAAATAAAGATATGTGCAAATTTGCAGTTGATGTACCAATAATGCCAAGCCCAAAATATAAATGTTATTGCAGATTAAACAAAGAGACATGCGAATATAGCCTGAAAGTTCCGGGTTTTAACTTAGATGAAGCTGTCTTTTGCATAGATAAATATCAAACTTTTACAAAAAGAAATGAGGTATTAAACTAGAATGGCAGATTTAGAAAGAACATATGTAATTCCATTGAGAAGGGAATTCCTAAAAGTTCCAAAGTATAGAAGAGCAAAAAAGGCTGTTAAAGCTGTTAAAGAATTTCTAATTAGGCATATGAAAGCCAAAGAAGTAAAGTTGCATAAAGAATTGAATGAAGAACTTCTTAAGCACGGAAGGCAAAACCCACCTCACAAAATCAAGATAAAGGCAGCAAAATATGGGGATGTTGTAAGGACAAATCTTGAGGGATTTTCCGTTGAAGAACCAAAAAAGAAAGAGGAAAAGATAAAGGAAGAAAAGAAGGAAGTAAAGGGAGAAGTAAAAGAAGAGTTAACAAAAGTAGAAGAACAAAAGAAAAAAGAGGAAGAAGAAAAAAGAAAGATATTGCATAAAAAGCAAGCCTAATTAATAATAGATAAATTAGAAAAAGTTTTGTTTTCAATTAATGTCAAAGATTCTGAATTAAAAATATACAAAACTAATAAGTATTATGCTTTTAGTATAACTTCAAAAAATTGTGTATATATTGAACATAGAAAAATGATTATCCTGAAATAATTAAGATGTTTAACGACCTAATAGATTAATATTTAAATAAGCAGTTCATAATATAGCAGAAAGAAAGTGGAAGAATTACTACCCTTTGAAAAGATAAAAAGAAAAATACTATTAAAAAAAGAAGCTGAAACATCCAGAGAATATGGAATCTCTCCTGAAGATCGTTCCACAAAGGAATTAATTAATTATGGGATTATTAACTTAAACAAATCAGATGGTCCAACGAGCCACCAAGTTTCAGATTATGTTCAAAAGATTTTAAATATAAAAAAAGCCGGACATAGCGGTACGCTCGATCCAGGGGTTACGGGCGTTTTGCCAATAGCTCTAGGAAGGGCAACAAGAATAGTTGAATATCTGCTTAAGGCCGGAAAGGAATATGTCTGCTTAATGCACTTACACAAACCAATTTCAGAGGATTTAATTAAAAAAACATTTGAAGAGTTTACAGGAAAAATAAAACAACTGCCACCAATAAAGTCAGCTGTTAAAAGAGTTTTAAGAGAAAGGGAAATTTATTATGTAAATATTTTAGAAACTAAAAATCAGGATGTTCTTTTCAAAATAGGTTGCCAAGCAGGAACCTATATAAGAAAATTTGTTCATGATTTTGGACAAAAATTAAAAATAGGTGCACATATGTCTCAGTTAGTAAGAACAAAGGTAGCAACATTCACGGATAAGGATTGGATTACCTTATATGACCTTAAAGACGCTTATGAATTCTACAAGCAGGGGGATGAAAAACAATTAAGAAAATGCATTTTACCTATAGAAAAAGCTGTTGAACATCTTCCAAAAATATGGGTTTTTGATACAACTGTTGATTCTTTATGCCACGGCGCCCAATTATCAATACCTGGAATAAGCAAGCTCGAATCTGAAATAAAGGAAAAAGATATCATTGCAATATTAACTCTAAAAAATGAGTTAATTTGTATAGGAACAGCCATGCTTAATTCAGAAGAAATATTAAAAAATATGAAGGGAATAGTTGTAAAAGTAAACAAAGTATTTATGAAAGAAGGCACGTATCCAAAATATACAAAAAATAGCCTTTAACATAAAAGTTTATATACTTAAAGTGATTATAAAAAAGTAAAGGAGGTGCTAAATGGCAAAGAAAAACTTGATAGGTGGCTGGGCATTTCTTATAGGAGTGATAATAGCAATAGCAGCAGGATTCTTGCAGCTAGAAACAGGGCTTACAGGTCTATTGATAGTTCTGGGCCTCATAGTAGGATTGCTTAATGTAGTGACAAAAGAAACAATGCCATTCTTGCTAGCATCAGTAGCATTGGTAATTGTAGCAGCATTTGGCGGTAATGTAATAAGCGAAGTACAGTTGATAGGACCTATATTGGGAAGAATGCTTAATGCAATAATAGTGTTTATAGTCCCGGCAACGTTAGTTGTGGCTATTAAAGCAGTATACGCACTAGCTAGAGACTAAACTTATTTTTATTTTTTATTTATGGAAAGAATTCATATATTTATTTCTGGCAATGTTCAGGGTATATTTCTAAGAGCCAGAACTAAAAGTCTGGCGGATAAGCTTGGGTTAAAAGGATTTATTAAAAACTTAGATGATGGAAGAGTTGAAGCTATTTTTGAAGGTCCAGAAGAAAAAATTAAAAGCATAATTGATTTTATAAAGAAGTTAAGTCTTGTTAGGATAGATAAACTAAACACCAAAAAAAAGATTTATAAAGGAGAATTTGACAGTTTTGAAATTGAATATTAATTCTATTAGTAAAACTTATATACAAACGTAGTTTAAATTATCTATGCAAGAAACAGAAAAGTTCCATTGGGCAGACCAAGCAGCAGAAACAGTTATCAAAGAGAAAGGTAAAAAAAATTTGTATATCTGCACATCTAGAATATCACCATCAGGAACTGTACATATAGGAAATTTCAGAGAAGTAATAACAGCAGCATTAGTTGTAGAAGCCTTAAAAGAAAAGGGATGCAATGTAAGGTTTAATTTTTCATGGGACGATTTTGATAGATTTAGAAAAACTCCTGCGAATATTGGTATCAACTTAGACAAATACATTGGAATGCCCTTATCAAAAATCCCTGACCCATACAAATGTCATAAAAGCTATGCTAAACATTTTGAAAAAGAATTTGAGAATAGTATAAGAATATTTAATTTTGATTTAAACATCAAGCATGAATCTGATTACTATACAAAATGTTTATATGCAGAAGAAATCAAGACAGCATTAAATAAAAGGAAGGAAATAATAAAAATCTTGAATAGATTTAGGGAAGAGCCATTAAGGGAAGACTGGTATCCTATTACAATTTACTGTGAAAAATGTGGAACAGACCTTGTTAAAGTAGTAAGTTACAATAGCGATTATGAACTTGAATATCAATGCAGTTGTGGTTTTAAAAATAAAATTGATTTAAGAAAAAAAGGCATAGTGAAGCTAGTTTGGCGTTGTGATTGGCCTATGCGGTGGCACTTTGAAAAAGTAGATTTTGAATCTGGTGGAAAAGACCACTTTACACCCGGTGGTTCCTATGATACAGGCAAATTAATTGCAAAAGAAGTCTGGAGTTATGATGCACCAACAGCCCATCCCTACAATTTTGTTATTATTAAAGGCTTAGGTGGGAAAATGTCTGGCTCACTTGGAAATATAATCACCCCAAAAGAAGTTCTGGAAATATACCAACCAGAAATTGTAAAATATCTTTTCGCAAGTACAAGGCCAAATAAAGAATTTCATATAAGTTTTGATTTGGATGTTCTAAAGATTTATGAGGATTTTGATAGTTTGGAAAGAAAATATTTCAATAAAGAAGCAACATTGAAAGAAAAGAAGATTTATGAATTATCTGTAGAAAAAATTCCAAAAAATCTTCCTATCCAAATAACATTTAGGCATTTAACAACATTACTGCAGATATATAATAAGGAAATTAAAAAAATTAACCAATATTTTAAAAAAGAAATTAAAAATGATTTTGATAAAAAAAGACTGCAAGAAAGAGCAAAATGTGCATTAAATTGGCTTGAAAAATATGCTCCAGAAAACTTTAAATTTGAAATTCAGGAAAAAGTTTTTCTAAAATTGCCAGAAAGGGAAACAAAAGCATTGAAAATCCTGGCAGAAAAACTAAAAAAATCTTATGAGGAAAAAGAACTGCATAATTTATTTTATGATATATGTAAAGAAGTAAGCCTAACGCCTGAAAATTTTTTCAGAGCAGCATATAAACTCGTAATCAATAAAGAAAAAGGTCCAAGACTAGCTAGCTTGATCTTGATAGTTGGCAAAGAAAAAATAATCAACCTGATAAAACAATTAAAATAACCCTTTAAAGCCATATAAACACAATATTTATATAGTAGTTATTATTCCGTTAATCAATAAATAATAATAAAAAGATAGAACAGGGGGTGAAAAGATATGGCAGACTTGTTGGTAGTAAGAAGCAAAATAAAAGATGTTGCTAAGGGAATGAATGTTTCTGGTGATTTTGCTGATGCTCTAAGCAAAAAAGTTGAAGAGTTAATAAAAGATGCAGCCAAAAGAGCAGATGCAAATGGTAGAAAAACAGTTCAATCAAAAGACCTTTAAACCATCTTAAACTTTTTCTTTTTTATTTATTTCAAAGAGGTATAATGAGTAAGAACAAAGGCTCAAGAACAGAAAGAGAACTTTTGCATATGTTGTATAAGTCTGGCTTTGCAGTTGTTAGAAGTACTGGCAGCGGGTTATCATCTTATCCAAATCCAGATTTAATAGCCTCTAATGGAAAAAAATATCTTGCAATAGAATGTAAATCCCTAAAAAATAATGTAAAATATCTGACAAAAGATGATGTTAAACAGCTGCTCGATTTCTCAAAAAGATTTAAATCTGAGCCATGGTTTGGACTAAGGTTCAATAACGAAGGATGGTACTTTTTAAAACCTAAAGATTTAAAAAAGGGGAAAGGCAAAAATTTTAGTATATCAATAGATTATATAAAGAAAAAGGGCCTGACATTTAAGAAATTAATAAGATGATGATCAACATAATAAAGTACATTGGATTAAAAGACTTAAGTGAATTAGAGCAAAGTTCTGTTAAAAAAACCCTTGAAAGAGAATACGAGAAAATACATAGGTTGATCAAGAATATAACAAATATAACCTGCCACATTAAGCTGTACGACATAGAGGGAAAGGCCAAAAAATACTCCGTTCATATAAGAGCAGAGGCCCCAACAAAAATTTTTACAGCAAATACAGCAGATTGGGATTTGGGGACAGCGCTGCACGAATGTATCAATGGAGTAAAAAAGGAAATAGAAAGTCATCTTACAAAAACTAAAAGAGGAAAACTGGAATTAAAGAAATTTATTAGAAAGGCTGAAAGAATAAAGAGATGAAAAGCTTAAATTTCTTGCTAATCCTTCTACTAGTGCCATCTGTAAATGCATTAGTGCTCTTCAATGAAATTATGTACAACCCCTTCGGCTCAGATACAGGCAGAGAATGGATTGAATTGTACAACAATGGCGAATGTGTTAATCTTACAAACTGGAAGTTATATGAAGCTGGGGTAAATCACGGCTTAACCTTAATTAATGGTTCATTTATAATATGCGAAGATGAATATTTGATAATAGCAGATGATGCAAATGCCTTCCTTGAAGAATATACTAATTTCAATGGAATCTTGATTGACAGCACTTTTTCCCTTTCCAACAATAATGAGTCAATAACACTAAAAAATTCCACATCTATAGTTGATAATATAACTTATTTTAGTTCTTTGGGTGGAAATGGCAATGGCAACACAATATGTAGAATGTATAGCACCTGGCAGGAGTGCAGCCCATCTCCAGGAAAGAATAATTTAATTCTGGAAAGCAAGCAGGAGTATACAATTTTAATAAATGAGTTCCTCCCAGACCCTTATGGTTATGATAATGCAAACATGCCTGATGGAGAATGGATAGAATTGTTTAACTATGGCAACTTATCCTTAGATTTATCAGGATTAAAGATAAGCGATAATGCCAACCATACAATTTTGATAACAGATACAAGAACCACCAATGGAACAATAATACATCCAAACTCCTTCCTCGTTGCTTATGCAAATGGCTTTAGCGGCTTGCTTAATAATGATGGTTTTGAAGAAATAAGGTTAATTGATCAAAGCAATAATGTTTTGGATAAAGTAAGTTACGATAGCTCTAAAGAAGGAGTTGCATGGGCAAAAGTAAACAGTATATGGCAACAAACAATTCCAACTCCAAATGCAGAAAATATAGATAATTCTGTGGTGTGGGAATCCAGATTAAGCATAGAAAAGCTGTACCTTGGCTCTGATAATAAAGCCAAATTCGGGGATACATTAAGAGTAAAAATAAACATTTACAGGGGAAATGCTACAAAAGAAACTGCTTATTTATACATAGAAGGATTGTCAAAAAGAGACACAATAACCTTGGATAAAAAATATACAAACTACACAATGACCATTCCAATTCAAATAGAGCCAAATTGCAACAATAATCTTCCTGATGGAGAATACAATATGATACTTGAGGGTCTTGACAAAATAAATAAAACAAAGCTGAAAATAAATGGCATTAATGAAGAATTATGTGAGAAGATAATAAATCCAAAAACAGTTAATTATGAGATATTAGAAGCACCAAACGAAGCAGAAGTAAACAAAGTAATAAAAACAAAGATAGAAATAATAAACATCGAAAACAAGAATATAGACTTTGAGGTCTGGAGTTATATAGGGAAAAACTCGAAAGATAATCTGCAGAAAATAACTCTTCCTGCAAAATCCTCGGCCGTTATTGAACTAAAGAATATTATAACAGACCTCGAGCCAGGGAATTATAGCTATATTATAAAAATAAACAAAGAGGATAGGAAAACAACAAAGACAATTAACTCATCAATAAAAGTGCTAAATACCCTTAATACAGAATCAGAAAGTATTATAAACGCGGGCTCTTCAGTAAAAGAAGAGCTAGTCTACAGCTCAAAATCAGAAAGAATAAAAAAAATAGCAATTTATTTTATTAACCTAGTGCTTGTGTTAATAATAATTGCATTGGTGAAAAATGAGCATAACCATTAATTCAATAATAGAAATAGCTGGATTTCCTGAAAAGCACGTCTCTGATACCATGAAAAATGTCCTTGACAAGCTTGGACAAGAAAAGGGCATTAAAATAATAAAAAAAAGTGTTGCAAAAGTTAAAAAAATAAAGGAAATCTGGTCCACGTTTGCTGAGCTTGAACTGGAATTTGATAATATAGAGAAATTATTTAATTTTTGTTTTGATTATATGCCTTCATCCATTGAAATAATAGAACCAATATCAGTGCAATCAGAATCAAATTATATTTCAAATGTAATCAATGACATGTTGGCAAAACTTCACCAGTACACAATGTTCATAAGCAACCTAAATGCGGAAAATAAGGTTCTGAAAAACAGGCTTAGCGCTTTAGAGAAGAAATAAGCTCCTCAAAACTTTCTTGCTTTGGTTTTTTCCTGAATAAAAATATAGCAAGAGTCAGGGCTATTAAAATGAACAAAAATATTAGAACATACACCCAGTTTCTGCTCTTCTTTTCCGGGGTAGTTATACTGACATTAGTAAGATTAGTAGTCTTAGTGACATTCTCGATTAATTTTGTTGTTTTGTTTATCGCAGCTTCCCTGTAGTTTATATATATAGGAACCTCAATGCTAGTATATTTGCTGCTCAATACTAGTTTGCCTTTATAATCCTTCCCAAGATTTTTATTATTATTAATCCAAAGATATTGAATAATTGTTTCTCCTGGTTCTATAGTAGTAACGTGGCTGATGTTTATTTTCACAACATCAGCAAACTCGCTACTCAAACTAAAATCAAGATTATCAATAGCTTCATTAAAAAAATTCCTAAATCTCAATGGACCATCAACACTATCATTCCTTCCCAAAGTGAGGTTTATGAAATCTACAGGCTCAATAAGCCTTATGGCATCTCTTGGGATAGACACGCTGAAGTTAGTTGTAGTTTGATTTACAACAGTTTCTTCAGTAATCTGTGCATAAACAGGTATTGTATAGCTTGAGTTTCCATAGCTAATATCTACAGAGCTGCTTTTGTTCAAGTTGACAAAGCTTACATTTATCACCTTACTGCTGCCAGGCTCAAGCAAAAAAGAGCCATTAGAAACTAAACCAGAAGAACTTGTTATGCTGATGTTAACAATTGTATTTCCATTATTCTTGGCCTTAAAACTGAAATAATCTCTTGTATCTAACTTTATGAAAGCAGGGTCTAAGGCAACAACATTTCCCTTGGCTTCATTGATGTTAAATGTAGTAAAATTGCTTCCCTCAATAAACAAGCCATCCTTAATGTAAAAATACTTTCCAACATTTAAGCTATAATTCCCTGGTTTTATGTAGGGCAGTTCAAAATAAGCATAATAATAAGTATCGCTCAGCTTAAGAAAATAAATGGCCAATGAAACCTTAGCCCCCTGCATTGTATAAACACCAATATCCTTCAAAGTTATTTCATTTTGTGGCCTGTAGCTGAAGTTTAAGGCTGCCTGCACAGTTTCTCCCTGCATATAACTGCTTCTTGGCACCTCAATCTGCATTTGTGCAGCTACAGAAGAAATGTTTAAAAGAATAAACAACAATAAAAATCTTTTCATAATTATTTTCCATGAAGTATTCTCTCTGCTTCCCTTATTGACTTCTCCAACTCATCTTCTATCTTACCTTCATATTTAGTTCTTCTTGGCGGTCTTTCAGGCAATAATGGTTGCTTAACTTCCTGCCTTGGTTGGGCTTTTAAAAACTCCTCAAAAGTTGGTTTCTTTGGTTTTTTCTTGAACAAGTTCTTAATGTCATTCGCAAAATCCTTGAATCCCCTTCCCTTCTTTATGTACTTTGTATAATAAAGCAGGAATATAAGAGCCAATACAGCTAGTATAATTATTACAGTTATAACAACCCCCAATATTGCTTTTTTCTCTTTGACTACACAAGTATTATTTATGCATTGCTCATTGCTTAAACAATCGCTGTCAACAGTGCACTCCTCTTTAATTCCTGCGCTAATGCATTGTCCTGTTGATAGATCACAGGTTTCCCCTTCTGCGCAATCTATGTCAGAAGTGCATCCTAATTCCTCTTGAACACATGCCCCATTGCTGCAAATCTGCCCAAAGGCACAATCAGCATTAACAGTGCACGAGACAGCCACTTTAGCTTTGCATGTCTTTGTTACAATATCACATACCTCATTACTAGCACAATCAGTATCCTTGGCGCAAGTAGCTATTTTAGTAAAGCAAGTCTTTGTTGTATTATCACAATATTTGCCTAATGGACAGTCTGCATCAGTAGCACATGTAACACTAGAAACAGCAACCTGCTCAAGCTTGCCGTAAAAGGCAATCAAAACAATGGCTGTATTAAATACATCAGTATTCCAGCTGTAATTATCAGACCTCTTTTTCTCGAGCCATATAGTTGCATTGTTATAGTAAGCATAATCTGCAGTTGATTGTTTTAATGCAAGTACAGCAAAAGCAGTTCCCCTAACATCATCCTGTATGCTTCCGCTTGGCTTTTGTTTACTTTTTATCCAGTCCGTATACACAATATTCTTCGTAATTAAATATAGCAAAGAATAATCTACTACATTTGCCCTTATATTACCCTGTAAATAATTGAGTGTATCTATTTCTTCACTCTTGCCAAGTTCGCTTAAAACCCATGTTGCATATTCGCTTGCCTCATAGTTACATGTACTTTGTCCCTTCTTTGCCAGGAAACATGCATTATGGGTCGATAGTGTTGCCTTGCTCTCCTGAGATTCCCCGCTTATGTAATAAACATCAGTTCCATCAGCTGCCTTGACATTATAGATAAGTGAAATAACAGAACTTCCTAGATTAGTGCAATCAACATCTATACTCTTTGACAAAGATGTTGCTATGCCACTACATATAGTATTAGCATCAACCCAGTCTGAATTTGCTTTTATTGTTTTTTTAACAGTACTCCCGCTGCAACTCATCTCACAATTCCCCTCAGCCCCTGAAATTATCTGTAAGTAATAAGTCCCGCCAGCAGTAGCAGCTATCTGGCTTTCTTTTAGCCATTTTATCTCCTTGCCTACATCCTGCCCAGCCTTGCCAAGTGCCAATGTTGCAAATGCACTGCTCTTAACATCGCAATTTCCTTTAGGCCAACAACCAGAAGAATCCTCGGCTGCCTTAATATTATTTATCCCCTGTTTTACATCGTAATTTTTGTTCAATAACGCAATCAAGGCAATAGAATTATCAATTATCCCCTTATCCCACTTAGCCATAGTCTTATTGAGCCATTCATAGCTATCACTTTCGCTGAAATTTCCTGTCTGAGCCAAGCTAAAACTTGATAATAAAATGCTAAAAATAAAGAATGTAAAAAGCTTATAATTCATTTAATCACCTCTCTTAACAAAAAGGGTAATTTATTTAAAAACCTTTCTATTAGTTTTTATCATGGATTTAAGTAAAATAAGCCAAATGGGTGTAAGGAGTATAAAATACCTCAATAAGGGTAAGCGCTCTGTGGTTTTTACTGGGATCTATAATGGTAAGGCAGTTGCAATAAAAATAGAAAAACAGGGCATAGCAGCAAAGAACCGTATAAAAAATGAAGCTAAATTTCTTAAAATACTAAACAAGCACTCAATAGGCCCTAAGCTAATAACAAATAGGGGTAATTTTGTTATTTACGAGCTAGTTAAGGGAAAGCCAATCTTGGAATTCTTAAAAAAATCAACCAAGAACAAGCATAAAAAAATATTAAAACAGCTCTTAAAACAATGCTACACCTTAGACAAACTAAAGATAAATAAAAAAGAGCTCCATAACCCAATAAAGCACATCATAATTGACAAAAAGCCCATAATGATAGATTTTGAAAGATGCTACTACACTAAAAATCCAAAGAATGTTACGCAATTCTGCCAGTTTTTATTATCCAGAAAGTTGATTGATAAAAACAAGCTTAAGAATGTAGTTAAAAATTATAAAAGAAAGTATAGTAAAAAAGATTTTGATAGAATTTACAGCCTAATCTCTGTTTAAATTTATCTGTAGGAAAAGGAAATATCACAGGTATCGATTATGTATGTGAGTCTGACTCAACTAGTAAGGAAGGCCTATATTGCGACCATGTAGAATCCAACAAGCTCGAAAATGGTAAATTTAAAACTGTATATTTTGAACAGATGCCATTATATAAAAATGTTAAAGGATTTTATGATAAAAATACAGGAAAAGTGCATACAGAAATACCGCGTTATCGCAACAGAGGAGAACTAATAATAGATAGTGTAATAGACTTCTCAGGAGAGGCTAAAATTATAGGGAATATACAAAGGCATGGTACTAATCTCTTTCTTGATGACATCCTTGAAGGTACAAAAGGAGAAATTACACTATATAAACCATATCATTGATTCACAATAAATAACCTATTAAAAATAGTCACTACTTATAAGAAACGAAATATTTATATACAAGTAGTATACCCAATATTTATGGATAAAAAATCAAAAGTCATAATCGGGGGGCTAGCATCAATTGTTATTGGTTTATATGGAACATCTTGTCTAAATAAATTGTATAATAAAGATGATTATAAGATTCAACCAAAACAAGATGAAGAAATGAATAGCGCACTAATAAAAGAAAGTTGGTTTGGTTCATTCAAAAGAGATAATTGTGATTTAGATGCAAATTTTATTACATTGGATTTATATAAAAATAAAGAATTTGTAGAAGGAGATGTAACATTTTACCTAAGCAAACCAGTAGTAATAGAGGATATGCTTGGAAAAATAGAAAATGATAATAGTGTACTCTTATTTCCAAAAAATGATTATGGATTTAATAGTAATGCATTACAAATTAAATTTATAAACGAAAATAAATTGGAAGGGATAGTCTTTATAGGTTATAGAGAAAAAAAAGGTGATCCTATAATATTAAAAACAAGGATAGGCAAATTCAAAGCCACAAAATAAATTGTAAGTATACAAAAATTACCTATCTGCTGCATACATTTGTACCTTCTATTTGGGTATAACCTAAAGGACAAGTCTTAAGAGTATCAAGGCGACAACCCCCTATTACAGGTGCGGTTCCTTCAGGACAACCAGTTATTGTTGTTTTTACTATTTCTTCTGGTAATCCAAGTTTGTCACGAAATACTTTTAAATCATCTCCAGACAAAGATTTTGGACCTGTAGTTATATCATAATTAATAACATCTTCGCTTCCTATAACAACACCCTCAACCTTCAAAGAACCAGTATCTGGATTTACTACAAGTCTCCTATCAACTACTATATTGTACCCCTGTGCATCTTTTTCAGTTACACTATCAAGCTGATGTTCATACATACCATCTTCCCTTAATACAAAGTTACTTTTATCTATTTTTACATTATTAACAACAAATTTCTGCATATAGCCATGATAACCCTTGTCTACCTGAATGTCTATAACCACATCCTTTTTGCCTTGCGCTGTAGCCACGCATCTCATTAAATCACTAGCACTTCCTGTAACAAAATCTAAAATGACAAAGCCAGTAGCGCTGCTAAAAGAGCCACAAAACTCAGTGCTTCCATCAGAAAAACTTTTGATTAATGTATCCCCATAATTTATAGTTGCTTTTGATTGGGAATCTCCAATTTTAACAACCCCCTTTTCGACCAAAGCTCCTGTCTTGCCATTTTCAAACTTAAATACCTGTTCAGCATCAGTAAGGTAAACCTTTCCATCCCCTGTCTTTATATTGTGTACTACATCTTTTCCTTCCCTAACAAAATTTACCTCAGCATAATCATCCCTAAGAGAGTAAGTATGGGTCTTGCCAATGCCATATAAATTTCCTTCTTTGAAATCAACATCAAATCCATCAACGGTCCTCGAACTTAAAGTTAGCTTGTTATCATCAAAAGATATATAGCTTGGATAGCATGTCTTCTGGCATGGTACAATCCCCTTTTTGTAATACATAACATTATCATTTCCTGTCCTTATATCAAAACCAATATCAAGTGCAGTTGCTTTTGTTTTTCCTTCAAGCAGAATCCCTTCTCCTTCTAAAAGCACAGACCCGCTTGCAACCCCTAACCTGTTATCAACAACAAAATTCTTACCATAAACCCTATTCCCCTTAACATTAACATCGCCATCTTTCAAAACACTTATCCTTCTTGATTCAGTATTTTTGCCTTGCTCAATAATCTGCGAAGTTTCTATAACATCCCCTTCCTTAGCAATAACTTTAACTTCCCCATTTTTATAAATAACCCTTGCATTTGAAGGAACTTTTACAACATCAGTTCCAAAAGCGTAAGTTCCGCCACCCTCTTTTGCAGCGAAATCAGCTTCAGTAACCTTCCCATTATTATCCAACTTTACCAATCCGCCTTTCTTAATGTTTTCATAGCTGTACCCTAACCCTGTCTCTTTGTCTTTAACTTTAACATAGCCATTTTCTCCAACCATAACAGTTGCAGTACCCTCCTTTACAGAATATTCGCTGTCTGCTATTTTAATTGAATCTTTGTCTAATTGGGAGTTCATTAAATTGCCAATGCTTTGCTCTTCCCCTATTTTTATGCTACCACCTACAACTTCCCCATTCTCATTAAGCTGAAGCTCATTTACAATTGCAGCACCCTCATCAACATAACCCTTAATTTGATTGGCCATAACAACAGCCTTGGCAGCTTCAGGGCTAACCTCAGCAAGGGCTTGTACAGCCTCTCCAGCAACATAACCTACAACCTTGCCTTCAGCGCATGCAATTGGATTAGCAACACAGATAACAGTGCTGACAGCCTTTGCAGCCTCTGGATTTATAAGCTGCAACCCATGCATCCCAATAATTGCAAATGCACTAGCCTTTACATTAACAACTAAAAGAAAGGCTATCAATACTATAATTAAAGTCTTCTTCATCTTTAAAACCTGCTTGCAAATATAAATTTGTATTGCCTGTCATCAAAAACCGATTTTGGATCATTGATGACAAATATTAAATCCTCATTATACGTGTACATTTGTATATATAAATTATTTTTTATTCCATCATCTACAATGCAGCTTAGGCATAAAGTATCTCTGTCACTTATCTGCCTGTCAACCATAACATTAATAATGTCTCTTAATTCACCAAGCCTTACAGGAACATCGTATTTAAAATTACTCAACTGAAACTTTAGATCATCCTTCTCAATATCAATATCCCAATTAATATTAAAACTCACTTTATCATTTAATATGTCAACATTAGCATCAATATCACCTGCCCTGATTATTTTAACATCGCTCATATTTATTAAGCAATCCTTTGCATTCTGTGCAATGTAATTCTCAAGCTCGCTTTCCATAAACCTCAAGCTTGGGACCATATTCTTAGAATTATAATTTAAGTAAGCAACATTTAACCCAATATAATTCACAGCAGGATCCCCACTAACTTTTATGTAACCCCCTTGCATCCCTAGCAAATTAAGCCCATCTTTTCCAAGCCCATTCAAGCAGCTTCTAATCAATTCAGCTTGCGGCTTGAACTCAGGAGGAACAACCCTTGCTCTTTCAGATATGCTTTTAAGAAAAGAGCTTAAGGATTCGCTTCTAATAAAGAGTAAGAACGCTATTAAAGTGATTATAATTATACCAAGAATTATAAATAATGTTACCTGTCCCTTTTTCATTAAATTTTTGTCTACTTTAAAACATTTAAACCTTTCTTTTACTTAGATTTCTTGCTGCTGAACAATCTTGATTTTTTTATAGCATATTGCAATGGATTTTTAATTGTCTTACAAAAATCATCTGAATAGCATACCTGCAGCTCCTTGTAATAATTGATGTGTGTATAAGCATGTGGGCAGTTTGGTGGGGGGAGATTTTGCTTTTGCCTTTTATTCCATTCCAACTGCGATTTTATATAACCCTCCTTCAAAGGCTCGTAATTCTTCTTGTTCCAGTCTAAAAAGAATTTATTTATATCTTCATTGCTGTAACCAGTACTCTTCAAAAAATTAAGCAAAATGAATAAAGCCCTTTTCCTTCCATCATTCTTAATACCACTGCTTAATAAATTAATGCATGGCGGAAAAAACTTTTTGTCTATTAAAGTTTTAGATACCTCAAAACTACTTTTAAAATCAGCCTTGGGTCTATCCTCTTTTTTTCCAAATTCAAAAGCCTGTATTACTAACTGCTTTGCTTCATTTTTAATAATCTTGTCCAAATCCAGAAAAACAAGATTGACCTTTACATTTTCAGGTTTAGCCAATGAAATGTCGAAGTCTCTTACCTGCTCTTGCTTTATAGGAAGACTGACCAGGCCTGTTTTTTCATGAAGAGAATAAGGTGCTCTAAACATATGTCTATTTGAAATAAGCTGCGTATCTATGCTAACTTTAGAAAAAGGGTCTTTTCCTATTCTCTCTTCAAGATGCTCTTTTATCATACTTTTTAAATGTTCAATAATCATCCTAAGCAAATCAGGAAACAACAATTTTATTTCTTTATCATCAATCATACTTGGAAATGCCTCAAAGGGTATTCCTATATGCAAACCCTTGTTTCCTGAAAATTTTACAGAGATGTTGTGTATATTGTAAAAATTTAAAGCACCAATTATTAGCACAGCAGCTTCCTTGCTGTACTCTACATTTTTTCCATCGATATCTATTATTAAATCCCAGCCTATCCTAAGTTTGTCAAGTTCCAGTTTAGTCATTCCAGCCTTTAACCTTAAAGGATCTCTCCACCTTTCAATTGACATATGAAAGCTTGTTGCTCCACTTTTAGCAAAACTAAGAACATCTCCTTCATATAATATAATATCTGGCCTCTTGCCAAAATTTTCATTGAATCTTACTCCAATTTCTCTATCCTTAGAAATCTTAACCAACTGTTTTTGTATATCTTTCCTGGAATAGAATTCTAAAGTCTTCATAAAAATTTATATTGTAATCAATTTATAAGCCTTACGCGCACAAATGCCCAACCTAATGTTCCTCACTATGCTTAATTAGTTCCTTCTGTAATTCCTGGCTTCTCAAAACTGCATTATTTAACTCGCTGTCAAACTGATATACTAATAATTTTATCTCCTGAATCTGCTTCAGAACCATTTCTTTTGCTTCATCCAAACCCTTCTCAACAACAATTCCATTTCCAACATTAAGCAATACCTTCCTGTTGTCTTCAAGCTTTCCATTAATAAAAATCCCCTCACCCAACGGAACCAAGATATCACTTCCAATCTTGACATCTTTAATATCCTTCATGCTTTCATCAAGTACCCTAAGTGATAGTATCTGCTGTTCCAATATATTAAGCTGGTTCGTAAGCTGATTGATGTGTGTATTAAGTATTTGTAGTTCAAGGTACTTTTGTTGAATTTCTTTTTCGCTCATTTTTTGGTTTTGATAATTTTTACCTTTGTCTTCTTTGCCTCTTTCTTCTCCGGTTTTTTAATCTTTTTGCTCTTGATCTCTTTCTTTCCATCCTTTATCTCCTTTTTCTTTCTATCAATTTTTGGTCTTTTTTTAAAAGCAACCCCTTCTTTTTTCATTAGCTCAACAACTGTTTTTGTATCAGCCCCTTTTTTGATTTTTATTATTTTATCAACAGGTTCTAGATGTAAGATATTGCACCTCTTTCTTCTTACATCTCCATCTATCAAAACAAAAGTATCATCTATTCTGTCAACTACAACACAGTATCTCCCAGCTTCCCTTCCAGCTATTTTAACACAAACCCTTCCTATGTCAAGCATTTTTAACTTCTCCTACTTTTGTCCTTTCCTAACCTCATGTTTTAGTTTAAGTCTCGTACAGTTGCTGCATAAGACTCCACCATAAGGTCTTGATGGTCTTTTTTTAGTCTTAGCAAGATTTCTCATCCTATTTGGCCTTTCCCTTAAAACCCCTTTCAAACCTTTTCCACATATGCCACATCTCGCTAGCTTTGGCTTCCTTTTTCTGTAATGTATAACTGTCCTGCCGCCAGGTGTTCTGACATAAACCCTTCTCAAGCTCCTAGATTTTTTCTTTCCTTCTACCATATCAATACACCTTCAACACTTTTCTTAGCACATAAGTGAATATAAATGTAAAAATTATATACCCCCATATCCAGCTATGTATTATCAACAAATCTAAGTCTACCCCATTATAAGTATTTCTGAGCCAACTAAATATAAAGATTATTGGTATAAAAGTTATTAGCATTGGCTTAAAGCTGTGCATCATGTATTTCATATTTTTTTCCATAGCCTCTTTCTGCAAGCTTATTAATTTTTGTGGGTTATTCTTGGAATCCTTCATTTTAGTTTGTATGCTCTTTACATCATCCTTGATTCCCTTCATAATCATCTGGTCTGTTAAATACTTGTAAACTAAAGTCATAAATAAAGTCAGTACAAATGAAATAAAAGCAATGCCAAAAGCAGGGTGTATCTTTATGCTCCATCCAAATATTAAATTAAAAAAATCCCCTAATGCCACTTTAACCACCCATCATCTTCCTCAGCCCAGGATACATATCCATCATGTGCTGCTTTGATATATCCTCATATAACCTATAGACAATCATGACAGTAAGCAAAATACCAGTTCCCCTGCCCAATGCTCCTGTAAGATCAGCTGTTGCAGCAAGTAGTCCTATAGTAATTCCTCCCATGACAGTTAATGGAGTGATGTACCTTTTCAGCAAGCTTTCCAAAATTCTTTCGTCCCTCCTAAATCCCGGAATCTGCAATCCTGATGCCATAATCTGTCTTGCCTGGCTTCTTGCATCCATCCCAGCAGTTTGCACCCAGAATATGGAGAAAAGCAAAGAGCCCCCAACCATAAACAAAGTAAATACAAGGGCTTTTAACAAATCTGAAAAACCAAATATTCCTGACAAAATATTATCAACAATATTTGGTGAGAACAGCCACACAACTAATCCAGAATTAGGGGTCTGTCCACTAAAGGTTCCTAATAATGGATACCCCCAATTTTCCATAAGTCTTGCCCAAAGCTGTACATTGGCAAGCAATGCTGCAGTTAATATAACTGGGATATTGCTCGTATAAAGGAAATGTAAAGGCCATCTTATGCCATAACCCCTTATTCTTCCAAAGCTCAATGGAATTTCTATTTTTACAGCCTGGAAGTATACAGAAACTAAAAATACCGCTATTGTAAAGAATATTGCAAAAAATGATCTGGCAGCTCCCAAAGGATCCCCCCCAGCTAGAGAGGTGATTAAAACAAAAAGCTTTCCAACAGGTGCCTGGCCAGAACCAAAGGCCCATACACCAGCAGTAGTTAATGGACTGAATGTTCTTACAAATATTTCAGAAGACACTCCTGCTGCTATAAACAGGCTTACGCCAGAGCCAAACCCCCACTTGCCTATAACTTCATCCATGTAAAGAACGAGCATTCCGCCAACAAACAACTGCCCTATCAACACCCACTCCATAAAAAAGTATTGTGAAGGTGCTAAAGTTGCAGCTGGCCTCAAACCGCCCATAAAAACATAAATTATTGCCTCAAATATTATAAAAAATATAGATAATACCTTCTGCAATCCCTGAAAATAAAGCCTTCCTTCCTTTGTTGTTAAATCAAGCTTTAAAATTCCAGAGCCTGTAAGCAACTGCAAAACTATAGATGATGTAACTATTGGCCCTATACCAAGACTCATTATGCTTCCAAAGCTTGCCCCTAAAATAATGGATAAAAATTCAAATTGTTGCAATGAATTTTCCCCAAGGCCATACAAAGGAACAACAGATAGAATAAAGAAAGCAACCAGAATCATTAAAGTCCATTTTAATTTTTCGCTAAATGACAGCTTTTTTTGAATAGGTGGTTGTACTTCAGGAAGGTTAGATAGTATCCCAGAAACAACACTCTTTAGCATCTTACAGCCTCCCCACCAGCATCTTTGATTTTCTCTTCTGCACTTTTTGAAAAACTTTTACATACAATTTTTGCTTTCTTGCTTAACCTACCCCCACCAAGCAACTTGTCATAACCTAACTTGTCTAAATTAACTGTATAAATATCTTTCTCCTTATTTGCAATAGAATCAAAATTTTCTTCTATAAAGGAAAGATTTACCGCTCTTGTTTTTTCTTTTCTTATGCTATAAAAACCATGCTTTCCAAAGTAAGTATTTCCATATTCCTTAAGTATGCTTGGTTTCTTATGCCCGGCCCTTTTACCAGTGCCAGCCATGCCAAATCCGCCCCTGTTGCCTGATTTTCTGTGCCTTTTTTTAGCCCCCCATTTATGTGTTCTTGTTCCGCGCATTCTTGAGAATTTTCTTCTTTTATGAACTACCATATTTCAACTCAAGCCTCTCCTTCAATTTTGATAGCCATGGACGTTCTGTAAAATAAGCATCCGGCGCTTTTTTGAAAATATTTAAAAGTGTTTTGCTGCTATTTTCCAGATTTTTATTTTTGTGATACTTTCCATTTTCAAGCCTTATATACTTTAAACTTTGTGTAAATCTAAGCACAGTATTTATATCAACCATAAAACTGCCATTATTAATATCAAAGCCAAGATCTTGTGCTGCTTTAGTTATCCCCCCTAAACTTATACCTCCTTTATCTAAAACTACATCCAACAACCCCTCATAAACTATAAATCCCATTTAAATCATTCTCCTTATCAGTTCATTTATAGCCTCTTTTCTGTACCCCAAGGCTCCTCCCAAGCTGTATTGCTCCTTTATTCCACCCCTTTCAAAACCCTTTACAGGTGGCTTAAGTCTAAAAAATAACTTAACTCCAGGTATATCCCTTAATTCTTTTTTAAAATTCATAAAATCGTCAACAAAATTATCAAAAGTAGTGTTAGCCTTTTCCTTTATGTAAGAGTCTGTAAGTCTTTTATTTCCATAAATCTTTCCCCTTTCCTTCAGCAATATTTTAAAAGTTTCCTTGTCAATTTCACCCCAGGTTATATAATCCTTTACGAAGTTTAGCATTCCAATATATGATTCAGTATTTGATATAATAGAACAACAATTTTTTTTATAAAGCCTGAGCATTTTCAGAGTGTCTTTTATTTTTTTGCTTGATCCAATAACTCCCCTGACCAAAATAACTGCAATCCTTTTCATAAGGAGCCCTCCACAACACCGCCCTTTTTAATATAAGATCCTTGCACTTTTGTTGTTAGTAGGTGTTTTAAGGCCTCGAAACATGCCTTTATTAAATTAAGTCTTGACCTAGTCTGGCCAAAGGCATTTGAATATGCATCTTTTATTCCAACCATTTCAAGAATTTTTTTTGATT
This sequence comes from Nanobdellota archaeon, assembly GCA_040753775.1. GTDB lineage: Archaea > Nanobdellota > Nanobdellia > SCGC-AAA011-G17 > JAFCDX01 > JBFMDT01. Next base: position 27,416 of record JBFMDT010000005.1, read on the forward strand.
CCTCATCAGCAACAATACCTGTGCCCTTTGGTGCTGGACTTAAGTGAATCCTTACACCACCGCATCTCCCGTAAACCTTGAATGGTATACTGTGTGCCTCTCCGCAATTGCAGGCCCAGTCTCCGCAACCCCTTCTTATTTTTATTATGTTGATCTTGGCATTCTTAACAGCCTTTTCTCTTGCAGGGACTGTCTCCTTTGCCTTGCCTTGTCCAATGCCTATATAACCATTCTTATTTCCTACAACAGCAAGGGTGGAAAATTTTGGTTTGTTTCCCTCTTTGGTTTTCTTTTGTGTCTGTTTCCAAATGCTTTTCTTCCCACCTCCAAATTTGCCCTTGCTTTGCCCGATGTTAAGTAAAATGTGCTCAAGACCAGGAATCAGCTTATCTACAATCTCAGACTCAAGAATAGGCAAACCCTTATCTAAAAGCTCGTTAATATCCGTTATTTGATTATTCTTCACTCTTTTTCCTATTTCTGTTTTTGGTATCCATTTCTCAATAACCTCCTCTGTAGTTTCTTTTTTATCTACGCCAACAACCTTCCTTGGCTCAGGTTGTACGCCTTCACTCCCAACAGGGTGTTTTTCCCTATTTCTTTTTGCCATGGTACTTCTCCATTATAAGCTTTTTAACATCCTCAAAATGTTTTGGAAGCTCCTGCAGCTGCAAATTATTTTTAATATAATTTGAAAATGCATTTGAATGACTTCCGATTATTTTAGCGTAATTGGATATAAAAACCCCTTTTATAAAATCATCCCTTGGGAGTATATCCTTCGAATGTGGGGCATCAAGCCCGGCATCAATCACTCCTCTTAAAGCAGCATATAACCTAAGACCCTTGTCTTGCAATCCAAAATCAGCAATAACTTTATTTATTTTTTTCTCCTTCGCCTTTAACCCAAGTAAAAATCCTGTAAGATAAGCTGAAGGTATATTTCCCCTGTTAGCCTTCCATCCAAAATCCCTGGCTAATTCTTTTGTATGTGCAGAAACAATAACTTCATCCCCATTAACATCAAACTTGATTATCTGTGCAACAAGATTAGAAAGGGATTTTCTTATAACAAGCCTGTAATCCTTAGATTTTAACAGCTTCAATCTTCTACCATAATCTGTTAATCCCAATCTCTTTCTCTTTAGCTTAACATTATATTTTTTGTCCTTTGCCATTTTTCGTAAATAAATTATGTTCCCTAATAAACAGTTTAATATGCTTTCTGCTTCTGAAGAATCCTCCTTTAATTTTGTTTCTAAGTAATCTGTAAGTTGAGTTATTTATTAAATTCTTGTTAAGCAGTTCTTTAACAAATCTCCTTTGCGACCTTACTCTTAATATCCATGCAGTTTTTCTGGCTAATCTTGCCCCCTTTTTGCCTTTTCTCGAACTTATACTGCTCCTTCTGCCCTTTCTCTTTTGGATTATGCGCTTTCTTACCCTTGACCTTGATATTCCTCTTTTGCTCTTAATCCTTATAACCCCCTCCTTAATTAAACTCCTTAAATCGCCTTTGGTTATGGCCTCTTTTATATCCCCAAGTCTATCAGGATCAAACCATATTTTTTTTATACCAACGCCAGCAAGGGATGCCACTGTTTTTTTCTGCATTTTTAAGTTCATTTTTCTTCCCTGGCCCCTTTCTTCTCATTCTTTTTTAAAAACTCATTAACATCCAAATTAATCACATTAGTATTCATCTGCTTTAATTTATTGGCAACAATAATTCTTTTTTTCAATCCAAGCTTTGATGAGATGATTGCAATGCACGATTTGTCCAACTTAGATAAATCTCCTATGTCCCTTATAAGCACAGGTTTCAAGCCATTAATATAACCCCTGTTCTCCCTTTTGCTGCCATAACCAACGCTTGGGGACTTGCGATGACCCTTTAAACCAAGCCTCATCTTATTATGCATGCCTTTTGGTCTTCTCCATTTTTTCTTCAGTTTTTTTACTTTGTGTCCATCCTGCCTTAAAAATTTTGGTTTATTTTTCATTTTTTGCCCTTCTCGATTATAAATATTCCATCCATAAATATGCGTCTGTCTTTTTTGGCAATATAAGTAGACTTTTCTATGTTAGCAGCAGTTTGGCCAACCTTTTCTATATCACACCCCTTAACATGAATAACATCCCCAGAAACTTTTACCTCAACACCATCAAGTATGCTTGCATCCCTAATAACCTTCTCCCCAAGAAAATTTTTTATTATTATCTTATTGCGTTCAACAGAAACATTTATTGGGAAATGCCCTGAACAAATTTTAAGTTTTGCTTCATAACCGTCGGTAACTCCCTTTATCATATTCTTTACATGCGCTACAAAGCTGTTTATCTTTGATGAATCATATTTTGATGCCTTATTGCAAGAAAATAAAATCCTTTTGTCATCAACATTAACTTTTATTTTTGGGTCAAATAAAATTTTGCTAACTTGTCCCTTTGGTCCTTTAATGGTTAACGTGCTACCAAGAATCTCTGCAGACAAATTTTCACCTAATTGTACGACTTCTTCTATCTTATTTTTCATTTTAATAAACATAAGCAATCAACTTACCCCCAACTTTCTTCTCCTTTGCTTCATAATGAGTAAGCAAACCACTTGAAGTGGAAATTATTAATATGCCAAAATCCTTTGCAGGCAAATACCTTTTTTCAAATTTTTCAAATTCTTTTAAAGTAACTGAAAATCTTGGTTTTATCGCCCCGCACTTATTTATTTTTCCTGAAAATTTTATTTTTATAATTCCGCCCTTGCCATCATCGATAATATCAAAACTCTCAACATAGCCATTAGCTTTCATAATCCCAAGAACGTCCTTAATTAGATTGGATACTGGCCTGGCTATGCATTCTTGCTTCCCTTTTACCTCACAATTCAATATATGGGATAAAACATTTGCCAATGGATCGGTTAGTGTCATTTTAGTAATATTTTTTAAAGCCTAAAGACGTTGCAAGCTCTCTAAAGCAATGCCTGCACAATCCTAAGTTATATTTTTGTATATGTGCTTCATACCTCCCGCATCTTTTGCAAGTTCTCGAGCCTACTCCAAACTTTCTTGGCTTAGGTGAATTATGTTTAATATACTTTTTTAATATAGTTGGTTTTGCACTTAACTGCTTGAATACCTTTTTATAACTGCGTGCTGTCATCTTTCAACAACCACCCCAAACTTTTTTTGTACGAATTCTATTCCCTCCTCCCTTGAAATCCTATGTCTTAATGGTATCTTTCTCTGTTTTAGTCTTCTTCTCTTAATCCTAAAGCCTGGTCTCTCAAGTGTGACTGCAACATCCATGCCTATTATCCCAACATCAACATCATACTCAAGACCAGGGATGTCTATATATTCGGATATGCCAAATGAGAAGTTGCCGTTGTTATCAAACTTGGAAAAGCTGATCTTGTTGTTTATAGCCTTGAAAAGCCTTTTTAATAAGTCTACAGCGCTTTTCCCCCTTATGGTAGCCTTGCATGCTATAGCAAGATTGGGTCTAACCCCCCAGTCTGGAATTCTTTTCATGCTCTTTGTCTGTAAAATTTTTGATCCAGTTATGTTATTAAGCAATTTCATAGCTTTGTCTAACTGCTCTCCAGGTTTTCCAACACCTATATTCAAAGTTACCTTTTCTATTTTTATTTCTCTCATAACATTCATTTTATACCACCACAACCGGATGTTTTTTGCCTATAACAAAGACGTAATCCTTTAAAGTTTCAAAAGATCTGTCCCCTATTTTAAAAGTAATTCTTGATTTTTGCATATTCTTAAAGCTTAGTATCTCACTGACAACACCAACGCTACCAACGTGCTTACCATCAACAAGATAGATTAAATTATCCTTTTCAAGTTTTATCCAATCTATAATCTTCTTCTTTTCTAAATCAATAACAACTGTATCTCCAACCTGATACTTATCCTTTACAAAAATATTGTTTCCATCATGAAGGGTAATCTGTTGTTTTCCACCCTTAACCATTAACTTCTTTATAATTTTGCATGGCTTCAACTTGCTATCCTCTTTGCTTATTTTTCTTAAAACAAAATAACCATGCTCGTCATACAAAACCCTATAATGCTCGTTTGTCTTCGGAATCTCCAAAACATCCATAAATCCTATGGGGAATTTATAGTCCTTTCTAACAACTTTATTAACAAGCACTTCCCTATTATTAAGTATGTATTTTACTTCCCCAGTAGTCTTGGCATATTTGAGTATGTCCTTGAGGGCAATATTCAAAGTAATGCATTTGTCAAGTTTGTGCGGTCCTGGCAAAGGCCTGGCTATCCATTTGTGTTCTTTTCTCATTATCTTCCAGCTTCTTGGTGCATATAATCTTTTAAGGTGCATTTTTCTTCTCCAGCTTAGCCTTTCTTAATTTGTCGCTTAGATTTAATTCAAGTATTATTAAGTTTGATGGATGAATAGGGTAAAACGACTTATTTCCTTTTTTGCTAACAACCTGTACCCCTTCAATATAAACCCTTTGTTTCTTAAGATCGACTTTTTCTACTTTTCCTGTTTTCTTTTTAAATTGCCCCCTGACAATCTTTACCTTATCCCCCCTCCTTATAACAATACTTCTTTTTCCATATTTTTTTATAAGCTCTTTTGACAAATGTGAAGACATCAATTTGTGTAAGACATGCAGAGGAGCGTTGTGTTTGTATTTTCTCTGCTTTCTTGGTTGCTTGCTTGATTTCCAATGCCTGCTAAATCCCTTTTTCATTTTATATAATGATAACTGCCAACTTTGCAATAGCTGGCCATCTATCAGCAACCTCCTTTGCTATAGGTCCTTTTATAATAGTTCCTTTTGGATTTCCCTTATCATCCTTTAATACTACGGCAGCATTATCTTCAAATTTTATCCTTGTCCCGTCAGCCCTTCTATACTCCTTTCTCTGCCTGACAATAACCGCATTAACAACTTGCTTTCTCATCTCAGGTTCGCCCTTTATAACGCTGGCTGTAATAAAATCCCCTACGCCAGCAGCAGGGATTCTTCTTTTTACTGTTTTACTTCCCTTAATTGAGATAAGTTGTATTGTTTTAGCTCCCGAATTATCGCAAACCCCTATCTTGGCTCTTCTGTTTAATCCCTTAACAACCCTTGCCTTAACAGCTTTCATTTTATTTTCCTCACAACAACAAAATGTTTAGTTTTGCTTAAAGGCCTGCACTCCATAACAACAACCTTGTCTCCAACCTTTGCAGAAATACATTTAGGATTATGTGCTTTAATTCTGCTCCTTCTCTTCTCATACCTCTCATATTTGGGCATGTACACTAACCTCAACCATTCCAAGCAGATAGTTCCGTAAGCATCAGCCTTTACAACATTGCCAGTAAAAGATCTGCCCCTAACTGATAAATTTCCATGGAAAGGGCATTTTTTGTCTTTGCATTCAACATTCGGCGCTTCTATTCCAATGCCTATGCTTTTCTTCATTTTTTTATCCTATCCTCAGGTCTCCCAACTAGAAGTTTACCCTCTATTTCAAACAGTTTATTGCCATTGCAAACCTTTAAGGTGATCTGATTTTTGATAAGTCTTTTCATTTTACCATTATGCTCTATTGTTATTGTATTTTTTGTTTCATCAACTACTTTCCCTTTTAGCCCAACTATGCTTTTATTTTTTGAGTTTATTATTTTTATATTTAGTCCAATAAACTCTGATGCCTTAATACTACACATATTACTTTATCTCTATTGAGTCTATACCAAAACCGAGTTTTATTAGTTCCTCTTTAACTTTGTTCACATGGTTTCCCTGCAGCTCTATTACTTTGTTCTTTATTGTTCCTCCGCAAGCAAAATGCGACTTCAGTATTTTTAATAACTCTTTTAAATCTATGTCTTTGGTGTTGCTTACTTCTATAGTTGTCATTTTTTTGCCATACCTCTTCTCTACAACCCCTATTACTATCTTCTGGCTTTCCTTAGCAATCGCTTCGCAGACACAAAGTTCCTTTCTGAGCCCACATTTCGGGCATACATCAATCATTCTTTTATTTTTTAACCTCCTTCTTGGTTTTTAATATAGTTAGTATCCTTGCTATTGTTCTTCTAATCTCTTTTATCTTGCCAGGGCTTTCTGGAACAGTTCCAACAGCCCTTTTAGCATTGATCTTAATTAGCTCTTTTTTCAATTCTTCGAGCTTGGAGTTTAACAAATCTGTGCTCATGCCCTTTAATTCATTCTTTTTTATTATTGCCATCTTCGTTTGCAGTTTTTTGTACCCTTTTTCTAGGCTTTTTCTCCTTTTTTTCTTCTTTAAATTCTTTCTTTTCTTCTTTTGTTTCCTGTTTGCTTGCTATATTTTTTTCTGAAACATCAGCTGCTTCATTCGGCTTGGCTTCCTTGCTAATTCTGAATACCATCCTGTCAGGCAATTTCACATCAGGCTTTAATATGCTGACACGTATGCCTATGCAGCCAGAAACAAGATCGGCAGATGCAAAGCCCCTTGTTACATAACTCTGCGCCACATCCCCTGATTTCTTTAAATAACCAGCCTTAAACCTCCATGACTTTGCTCTGGAGCTTGGCAAGCCTCTTCCAGACATGACTATCTCTGCCCCTATTGCACCAGCAGCGAGAATATCTTCAAGTATTTTGTACCCAATAGCCTTAAACCTTTTTGAGCCAAACCTTTCAAACAATGTAACTATCCTTTTAGCAACAGATTGCGCATTTAAATTGGGGTTCTCTATGCCGACAACCTCTATTTGTGGGTTCTCTAAACCAAATCTTTCCTTTAGTATAGAAGTAAGATCCACAATATTCGTTCCCTTTCTTCCGACAACTAGCCCTGGTTTAGATGTGTATATAAGTATTCTCTCACCCAAAGGAGTTCTTTGTATCTCTGTATGGCTATAGCTGGCTTTATTTAAAAATTGGTATATATAATCCTTTATCTGCTGTTCTTTAAGCTTTTGTGATATTATCTGTCTTTCTATCATCTTTCTTTTGCTCTTCCTTTTCCTTAACCCTTATTTCTATATGTGTATTTTTCATTTTCCTCCCCCTTTTTCTTCCATAATGCCAGGCAAGCCCGCCTTTGTTAGCTGAAAAAAAAGAGATGATTAAGTTGCTTGCATTCATGCCTTTGGCAATTGCATTCTTTTCAACACTATTTAATAATCTTAGTATCATTTCCGAAGCCTTTATGGGATATTGCCCAGCTGCAATCCCTGCCTTATGACCAGTATCTCTGTTATATCTTTTAAAAGGAACTGCAACCTTTTTCTCAACAACCTGTTTAAGTAAATTTTTAGCAACATCCAACCTTCTGTTTCTGATAAAGCTGCCTATCTCAACAGAATGTTTTGCTGAAATCTGCAAATTCCTTCCAATGACCTTAGCCTCAACCATTTTACTTTACAGCAACAGCTCCGCTTGATTTTGTAGCCCCTATACCAGGCGCAGAATGCTTAACCTTTTTCCTTGTTAACACAAACTCGCCTAAGTAATGGCCTATCATTTCTTGGGTGATGCTAACAGCAACAAAACTTTTTCCATCATGAACATAAATAACATTTCCAACCAGCTCCGGAACAACAACCATGTCCCTGCAGTGGGTCCTTATCGCCTTTTTATACCTGCCCTTATTGGCATTAATTATTTTATTTAGTAATTTTTTTTGTTGTTCTGTAAATCCTCTTGTCAAGCTTCTCCTTTGTCTAGCAGGTAATAATTTTGAAAATTCTGCCAAAGACATCTTCTTCAATTCATCAAAAGGGATTCCCCTATAAACAAACTCTTTCATCTTCTCATTCCTGTTCTCTTAGCTCTTATTAAACCTACATTTCTCCCAGGTGGTGCATTTCTTGGCGGAACACTGCACTTTCCTTTATGCCTGCCTCTACCAGAACCAAAAGGATGGTCTGTAGCATTCATAGCAACAGCAGAGGTTTTTGGATACAACTTGTTTCTAGCCTTCATCTTATGCCATCTATTTCCTGCCTTGACAAACGGTTTTTCTGGTCTTCCACTACCGGCAACAACACCTATAGTGGCCCTACATAAAGGACTAAGTATTTTTATTTTATTTGATGGAAATTTTATGCTTACATGCTCAGGAGATTTTCCAACAATGATTGCAAAACTTCCAGAAGCCCTACAAAATCTCGGACCACTGCCTGGATTTGATTCTATGCAACAAACAGAAGTTCCTTCAGAGACATTGGCTAAAGGCAAAACATTTCCAATCTGCAACTCTGACTTAGAACCAGTTGTTACTTCGCTGTTTATTGCTATTTTCTCAGGAGCGACCATTAAGAATTTTTTGCCATCTTCATAAAGCACAGTCATTATAGGAGCAGAATGTCCAGGCGAATGTATAATGTTTATAATCTTTCCATGAATGACACCATTTTTTTCTTTATCATCATACATTCTATAGTTTACTTCACCAGGATACCTATGGCTAGGAGAAATATATCTTGGTGTTCCTCTCCCCCTTCTTTGTTGTATTATTCTCTTACCCATCTTACATAATCCCTAACTGTGTCATAATGTCTATAGCAGGATATTCCCTTGCAAGTTTTATATAGGCCCTTTTTCTTCCCTTACCATCAATAAATGTGTTTACTTTTAAAACCTTAACCTTAAATAATTTCTCAAAATGTTTCTTGATTTCTATTTTGTTTGCCTTTCTATCCACTACAAACAAAAGTTCATTTTCAGATTCCATTAACCTTACAGCCTTTTCTGTTGATAAAGGGTATTTTAAAATATTGTTCATTTTTTCTTTATCCTTTTAATTGTTTTTTCTTCTTCAAGTTCTTTTTTTATTTTTACTTCCTTTTTAATATCCGTAAACAAATTGTCATTTTTCAGCTTTTCAATTGCTTTTTCACTCCACAAAATTACCCTCGGTATAAAACCAGGTGCCAAGATTTCTGCACTAAGAAAGTTAACAGGGCTTATGTCAACACCAGATATGTTTGTTACCTTGAGTAAATTGCATTTATCGCCAACAACTATAAGCGGTCCTTTCTTCAACTTGTACCTTCTCCCCCTTGCTTTTCCCCTGCCAGCCCTTATGGTTTTCTTACTAGCCCTTTCAAGATGCTCTTCCAATCCTAAATTTGAAAAAACTTTGATAAGCTCTTTTGTTTTATTAATAGACTCTATTTTGCTATCTAAAATAAGTGGGATATTTTTAATGCCCACCAAGCTGCCGATTGTGCTTGCAGCTATAGCACTCCTTATAGCCCTTCTTCTTTCTTTCTTGTTTATCTTTTTGGCCCAGCTCTTTTCTGCTTTTGGTGGATGCGCCCTTCTTCCACCCACAGTTCCAGGAGCCAAAGCACCAACCCACCCAAACTGTGTTCCTCTATGCCACAATGTTTTTCTTGGAACTCTTGATATTCCCTTGCCATAACCCCCCTTGTAATCTTTTCTTCTTCTGGACAATTTTGCAGAATAATCTTTTCCTGCTCTTTCATAAGCACCGTAAGGTTGCCTTCTAACACTCCTTAAAGCAAGAATAGCCCTTTTTATTAAATCAGGTCTATACTCCTCATTAAACTGCTTTGGCAATTCAATGCTTCTAACTTTTTCTCCATTTAAATTTAATATATCTGCTCTCATTTTGCTATGTATCTAATTTCCAAGGGCTGTATCTTTTTTACTTGTCTTATAGGTTCAGTTAGTCTAACAAGCCTTTTAGTAGGTCCAGGAACAGACCCTTTAACCAATAGATAATCACTCTTTACAAACCCATAATGATTAAAACCAGGTTTTGGATTTATCTGCTCAGGCTTTTCTCCAATAAATAATACTAATTTATTATATTCTGTCCTTGTATGATAACCCATCTGGCCGTGTTGTGGTACTGTAAATTTAACCTTGCTTGGTATCCATGGCCCCAAATTACCTGCGCTTCTTTTTTTCTTTTCAGATTTATGTCCCTTAAGGCTTAACCCAAATCTTTTTATAGGTCCCTGAAATCCCTTGCCTTTTGTAACAGAATGAACATCAACAAACTGCCCTTCTTTTATAACCTCCCTTAGTTTTATTTCGTTATTCAATATCTTTCCCCGGTATTCTAGGCCATCCTTAACAGTTCCACCCAAAGCTACTTCAAATAGCTCCGGCTTTTTCTTTAGACCTATTAATTTTGGCTGTGTATAAACAACAAGTCTGAGTTCATCAGCATCCTCAATTATCTGCTTTTCCTTATTTTCTTTTGGTAAATTCAATCTCCTGTTAATTTCCTTATCCAGTTTTGGTGCAAATATCTCAGAAACAAGCCTTAAACCATATGGTGTGTTTTTATATAGCCTTAAAGAAAAGAGCTTTAATGGTGGGCATTCAATTACAGTAACTGGATAAGAAACCTGCATGCCTTTTGTCAAAGAATTAGGTATGTTGTCTGCAATAATAACATGAGTCATTCCAACTTTATAGCCAGCAAAGCCAAGCAATTTTACAGCATCTTGCTTAGCCCAAGACCTGACTCTTGGATAAATTCTTTTAGCCCTCTTTCTAGGCCAAAACTGCAAACTTCCTCCTCTTGGTTTATGATTTCCTCTTCCCATTTTATTTCCCTATCTAAAGTACAGCTAAAGACATCAGCTGCATCGCCTTTAGAATCAGTGGCTTTTTATTAAATAAGCTAAACAGCCTATTTTGTTAATCAGTAGGGTATTTCTCTCTAATTTTTAGGTTATTTATAAACCTTTCTTTTAGTAAAATTATAGCTTAAAACCGCATTCAGGGCAGAATTTCTCTGTTCCCTTTAGTTCATGGCCGCATTGGCACTTCTTTTTTTCAGAATCCTTAATAGTTCTATAGCCCTTTTTCCCACTTAATATTTTAGAAAAAGCATCATGTATACTTTCGCTTCCAAAGTGTTCCCTTAAATCCAAGCCGCCCCCAACAGTTTTCTTCTCTACCATTATTCAACCATTATACTTCCCTAAGCTTTTTTGTTATATAAATATCTTTTCCACATTTAGCGCATTGAAACTTTAAAGCATCTATCTTCTTTTTCTTCTGCTCTTCTTCATCATGAATTTGTACTTTTTTCCTTTTGAATGGAATTTGTGTCTCCCCTTCATACCTACAATAGGGGCATTTATATTTGATATTTGCTGTTAGTGATTCCTCGTACTCCTTAGCTGGAACTGTATACTTGCATTCAGGACACAGGTATTCCTTAGCCCTTATTTTTACCTTTCCCTTTTCTACAGGCTTGCTCATTAATCCATTTCCGCACTTAAGGCACTTCTCTTTGAAAACCCAGCACTTAACGCTTCCATCCCTAGTAGTCCGGTTAGTAAAATAAATGCACTCGTCCATCGATTCTGGCTCTTTAATCATTTTAAATATCCTTTCTTAAAGAATATGTCTTAGCATTTATCACATATCCTAATTTTTTATAAAATCTCAAAACTTTTCTATTATTGTATTTAACATCCAACAAAATAGTTTCTGCTCCTTTCTCCTTTAATTTTTTTTCAATCCTAGACATCAATATAGTACCAAGACCTAATTGTTGATAGAGGGGATGGATAGCTAGGTGGTCTACTTTTGCTAACCAGCCATTATAAACACCCATAACAGTTCCGATAATATGATCTTCGGAATCCTCTGCAACAATAAATAAGTCTTTTTCCATTTCACACTTTTTAACTAAATTTTCTTTTTTATCCCATTTATCAAAAAATATTCCTGTCTTTTTCCACAGATTTAAAACCCCCCTAATATTCTTAAGTTTAAACTCTCTTAAATGTACCTTTCCAAACTCTATATAGCCATATACTTTATCTCTATTCATTTTTCTCCCTTCATCATCCTATTGTATCTCCATTGACCAAATAGAACCCAATACAAAGCAAATAGGCCAATTATAATCAAAATGACTAATAGGGCATTATTCATAAATATTTTATTAAGCTATTAATATATAAAGTTTTTTAAATAGAAATAAGTTTAAGTATTACATAGCCCTGTCGTCTAGAGGCCAAGGATAACTAAAATCCTTAGAGGAGACTCTGGATCTCTTGACGCTGGTTCGAATCCAGCCAGGGCTACTTTGCCCCGATCGTCTAGCCCGGTCAAGGATAGAGATTAAAAAACTATAACCCTCTCGAGGCTCTGACGCGAGTTCAAATCTCGCTCGGGGCATTTTTGTATAATGAAAAAAGCAATATTATTTAAAAAATTAAAAAATAAAAAGGTTCAGTGTACTGCTTGTTCTTGGTATTGTAAAATAGATGAAAATAAATTTGGGATTTGCGGAATAAGGCAAAATCTTAAAGGAAATCTGTATCTCTTAGTTTATGGAAAGGCTGTTGCAGTCCATACAGACCCAATGGAAAAAAAGCCCTTGTTCCATTTTCTGCCTGGTAAAAAAATATTCTCTATAGGAACGATTGGTTGTAATTTTGCCTGCAATTTTTGCCAGAACTGGGACATAAGCCAAGCTGTAAGAATGTTGAAGGAAAAAAGTAAGGAAGAGCTAACAATAGGGAAGCCCACTGATTATGGCCAAGAACTTTCTCCTAAAAAAATTGTTGATTATGTCAGAAAGCAAAATATTCCTGCAATTGCCTTTACCTACAACGAGCCAGCAATCTTTTTTGAATATGCCTATGACACTGTAAAATTAGCAAAAAAATATAATATTAAAACTGTCTTTGTATCAAATGGCTACGAATCAAAAGAAGCATTGCAAAAAATTAATCCTTATTTAGATGCCTTAAACATTGACTTAAAATCCTTCAATGAACAGTTTTACCTAAAAACATGTAAGGCAAGGCTTCAGCCAGTATTGGAAAATATAAAAAGAATCTACAATATGGGCTTCTGGCTTGAAATAACAACTTTGCTTATTCCAGGAATGAATGATTCTAAAGATGAAGTAACAAAAATGGCAAAGTTTATTTTATCAATAAGCAAGGATATTCCGTGGCATCTCTCAGCATTTCACCCAGATTACAAAATGACAGAAGTCCCAGAAACACCCCATGAAACACTATTAAAATCATACAAAATAGCAAAAGATATTGGCTTAAGATATGTTTATTTAGGAAATGTTTTTGACCCTGAAAAAGAAAGCACTTACTGCCCAAGATGCAAAAGCTTGTTAATAAAAAGAATGGGCTACAACATTGAAATTGTAAACCTTAAAAATGGTAAGTGCAATATATGCAAGGAAAAAATAGCTGGAATATGGAAATAATTAAAAAAGCAGTTGTAGCAGGTTATTTTTACCCATCAGACAAGAATGAATTAGCTAAAATGATAGGCAATTTCTTAAAAAAAGTTCCTGATACAAAAATAAAAAACATAAAAGCAATAATAGCTCCGCATGCAGGCTATGTTTATTCTGGCCAAGTTGCCGCTTATGTTTACAAATTACTCAAAAACATAAAAAATAAATTAAAAACTATTATAGTTGGCCCAAGCCATTATGAATACTTTGATGGCCTTGCTATGGAAAACTCAGATTTCTGGGAAACCCCATTAGGAAAAGTGAAAGTAGCGAAAGAAAAAATAATAAGTAACAAAATAAAAATTATTCCAGAAGCATTTGAAAAAGAGCATTCCCTAGAAGTCCAAATTCCATTCCTGCAATATGTATTAAAAGATTTTGAAATCCAGCCAATTGCAGTAGGAAATGTTGATTACGTAACTTTAGCAAAAGAACTTGAAAGGCTTATTAAAAAAGACACAGTAATAATAATAAGCTCTGACCTGAGTCATTTTTATAATTATCAGGATGCAGTTAAAATAGACAGCTTTGCAAATACAGCCATTCCCAAATTAGATATAAAAACTGTTGAAGAAAAAGTAGAGGCATGTGGCAAAACAGGCATACTTTCAATATTGTATTTGGCTAAAAAGCATGGCTGGAAGTGCAAATTGCTATGTTATAAAAATTCAGGTGATGTAACTAAAGATAAAAGCAAGGTGGTTGGATATGGTAGCTATGTATTCTACAAGTGAAAAGAAATTTCTTATTAACTTGGCAAAAAGGGCTATTGAAAATTATTTTGAAAAAAGAGAAATTTTAGAAGTAAATAAGCCAAAGTATGAAAAATTAAACAAAGAAAAAGGTACCTTTGTGACCCTATACAAAAAAGAAGAACTTCGTGGCTGTATAGGAAACATAATACCCCAAGAGCCTATATATAAAAGTGTTATAAAAAATGCTGTAAATTCTGCATTTAATGACCCGAGATTTCCACAGTTAACAAAAGACGAGTTAAAAGACATCAAAATAGAAATTTCGATCTTAACAGTGCCAAAAAAAATGAATTTTAAGTCGAAAGATGAGCTCCTTAAAAAATTAACAAGAAAAGATGGAGTAATACTAAAAGGTAACGATAAAAGTGCCACCTTTCTTCCGCAAGTATGGTCTCACTTCCAAAATAAAGTAGACTTTTTAGGAAACCTTTGTATGAAGGCTTATCTTCCAATAAATGCCTGGGAAGATTTAAGAACAGAGATATACATATATAAGGTTGATGTAATAAAATAGGGCCCATGGTCTAGAAGAATAAAACTGGACAATGGTTATGACATCACCCTCACAAACAATTGAGAGCGGTGAAGGTCGAGAGTTCGAATCTCTCTGGGCCCATCAATTGTGGTAATAGTTTAACAAAAACGCGGTTTTAGTTGAATGGCACAACGCAAGCTTCCCAAGCTTGAAATACGGGTTCGATTCCCGTAAACCGCACATTTTATATACTTTACGCTACTAGCACTAAAGCAATGGTACAAAGAACAGAAATTGAAAGGTATGTAAGGAATATGGTTGCCTTTGACATAATGGAAAAGCCACTATCCAGCTTAGGAGATAGGGTTAAAAGAAGAAAGGAAAAAGCAGCAAAGGAAATAGCTGACCTGTTAAAGGAAGGGGAAGAAAAGGAAGAGAGGATTTTTGTAAGGATAGAAAAGTTGGATGAAGAAAAGGCAAGAACGCTTAAGGAAGGCATTGACGAATTTAGCAATAAATATCCAAAATATGGAAAAATACTAAATGATTTGATAGAAGAAAAAAGAACAAGAAAAAATAAATACCTTATATTTGGACTTAATGAAGGGTATAGATTAGGAGTTGAAGATTACATAAGAGTAATGATAGATATTGGGTTTACAAGAGAGGAAGCAGGCGCTGTATATCCTCATATCAAAGAAGCTTATATCAGGTTAAAATTAGCTAAAAGTAAAGATAAAAAACCGATAGAAGATTATGAAAAAGATCTAGAAAAGGAAGAAAGGTCTATTCTTCTTTAAAAAGGCTTATAAATATGTATAATTCTATAAGTTTATGCCAAAGAGATTTTACATAACAACGCCAATCTATTATATAAATGATATTCCAACAGTAGGCAGTTCTTATACTACAATTGCTGCTGATGTTATAGCAAGATGGCACCGCATTAAAGGAGAGGATGTCTTTTTTCTTACAGGATTAGATGAGAACAGCCAGAAAACAGTGCAGGCAGCAAAAAAATTATGTTTTGATAGTGTGCAGAAATATGCAGACATGATGGCTGAGCAGTGGCAGAAGGCCTGGAAAATCCTTAATATTTCCTATGATGGTTTCATAAGAACAACAGAGCAAAGGCATAAAGATGCAGTTTATAAATTCTTTAATAAAGTCAATAAAAAAAAGGATATTTACAAAGGAGAATATAAAGGATTATATTGTGATAGTTGTGAAGGATTTTTAACAGAAAAGGAATTGCTCAATGGTTTATGTCCCTTTCACAATACCCCACCAAAATACATAACTGAAAAAAACTACTTCTTTAAGCTATCAAAATACCAAAAGAAAATATTAGCCCATATCGAAAATAACCCAAATTTTATACAGCCTGAATCCAGAAGAAATGAAATAATCAATTTTATAAAAGAAGGCTTGAAAGATATAAGCATTTCCAGGCCGAACCTAAATTGGGGAATTCCCTTGCCAATAGACCAAGAACAAAGAATCTATGTCTGGTTTGATGCATTGATAAATTATATAAGTGGCGCAGAAAAATATTGGCCTGCTTCCATTCATTTGGTTGGAAAAGACATAATTAAATTTCATTGCATAATTTGGCCAGGCATGTTGCTCAGTGCAGATTATAAACTGCCTAAGCAAGAGTTTGCACATGGCTTTCTAACTATTAATGGGCAAAAAATGGGTAAAAGCTTAGGAAATGCAATAGACCCTATTTACTTAAGCAATAAATATGGTACTGATGCCATTAGATATTACTTAATGAGGGAAATCCCCTTTGGCCAGGATGGTGATTTCTCAGAAAAAGCCCTTGTCAACAGGATAAATGGAGAGCTCGCAAATGAACTTGGTAATTTGCTAAGCAGAACAGTTTCTATGATTGATAATTATTTTAAGGGAACATTGCTGAAAGGAAAAATAGACAGGGCATTACAAAATGAACTTGACTTAAAATTAATAGATAAATATGTGGAAAAACTTGAGATGCACCATGCCCTTGATGAAATATTCAAATTTATTAGAGCAGTTAATAGGTATATAAATGAAAAGCAGCCATGGGAAATAGCAAAAAAGGACAAAAAAGAGCTAAGGGACATTTTGTATAATTTAGCAGACTCCTTGAGGATTATAAGTATTTTAATCAGCCCATTCATGCCATCAACATCTGAAAAGGTTAATGAACAGCTTGGCATAAAGCAAGGCAACTTAAAAGACTGTAAGTTTGGTTTATTAAAAAGAGTAAATATTAAAAAGGGAGAAGTTTTATTTAAAAAGATATGACACAAAAAGGTAAATGTCCTGATTATGTTGAATTTAAGGATTGGGAAAAGCTGGATTTAAGAATTGGAACAATAAAAGCTGTTGAAGACCACCCTGATGCAGATAAGTTGTATGTCTTAATAGTTAAATTCGATGACGAGCCAGACAGGCAATTAGTTGCTGGCTTGAAAGAGCACTATAAAAAAGAGGAGTTAATGGGAAAGCAGGTTGTTGTATTTGTTAACTTAAAGCCTATTACTTTAAGAGGTACAGAAAGCAATGGTATGATACTTGCAGCTATTAATAAAAAAGATAAAGTAGTGTTAATAACTCCTGAGAAGAAAATAGATAATAATTCTAAGGTGCAATAGCTAAAATTTTAATTAGGCACCACCAAAAAACATAAAGTTTAAATATCTGTGGTACCTAACTATTGTATGGTTTACCTAATAAAAAAGAAAATAAAAGAAAAAGAATATTTTTACTTAATTTCTAGCGTTAAGATTGGTGATAAAGTAAAAAAGTTTCAGATTTACATCGGAGCAAAGAAACCAACACATAAAAAGGTTTTGTACTATTCAAATATGCTAAAGAACCGTATCAAAGAATTTACTCTAAAAATAGATCCCCTACTAACGATCATCCAAAAATCAGATTTAAAAGCTCTGGAAAAATCAAAAAAATGGTATTCAAAACTTTCAAGACAAAGCCCAGCAATTCGAGAAAACTATTATGAATGGTTTATAACAATATATACGTATGATTCAAATGCTATAGAGGGTTCTACACTTACATTAAGAGATACATCTATGGTTTTATTTGAGGGTATAACTCCTGCAGGCAGGTCACTCCGCGATATCCTTGCCGCTGGGAATCATAAGAAAGCCTTTGATTGGATATTATCTTATAGGGGGGATATAAACAAGGGATTTATCTTAAGATTGCATAAAATCTTAACCACGGGAATACTTTCTTCGTCAGAATCTGGGAAAATAAGAAAAGTACAAGTTTATATTCGTGGTTCTACACAAATTCTACCAAAACCAGAGAATGTTACCCCACAACTTAATGCTTTGCTTAAATGGTATAATGCTAATAAGAGAAAATATCATCCGGCTGTAGTCGCATCATACTTCCATACTATTTTTGAAGGAATCCATCCTTTTGTTGATTTTAATGGCCGTTCTGGAAGACTTTTACTTAACTTCATCTTGCTTAAAAATGGTTATCCTCCTATTGATATAAGAAATAAAGATAGACAGCAATATTACAATGCGATTAAAGAAGCTATTAATGGTTATATCAAGCCATTTGTAAGATTGGTTGTAAAATATCTAAAAGAAATCAATAAAACATAAAATTGTTTTAATATCTCCTGAGAAGAAAATAGATAATAATTCTAAAGTGCAATAATTATCTTTAATTCCCTTAAACGTTACTAATGCTAAGTAAACCCATTAAATTTAAATATAGTAAAGTATAATAAAGTATAACTAAGTATAGGATAGTGGACAGTTCGGTTAGTTTAGAAAAAACTTAGTATTGCTGTAAGCCCCTACCAAAAATTGACCTAACTATATATTGTGACTGGACTATACCTCACAACAATAAGTTTCCATTGGATATGCTTACTGCAAGCTAAAAAAGAAATGTCTAATTGATTGGTCAAATCTTCGGATAATGGATTAGATTAGACAACTTTTTACCGAGTCCAGAATAATGGTATGTCCTAAATTGTATGATGGAAATTGTAAGATTCTAAGAGACATATGTAGACAACCTTATTTTATTAAAATGATAAATCATAAGGATTGTAAAATATTTTCTAATAATATAAAATTAAAAAAACGAAAAATAATCAATAAAGAACTAAAAAAGAGAGTTAAGGTAAAAAGATGAGTATGGCCCATACTGTTTTATATAGTATTATTGGAACTATTCTGACATTATATTCTTGGTTTATTTTAATATTAATAATGTGGCTTTTATTTAGATTATTAGATCATAAAATTATTGATAAAGGGATTAAATATACTTTAATTATTCTTTTTATATCGGTAGTAATGTTTTCTATTATTATGGCTTCTACTGAAGGGAATATAGAAATTTTAAAAAGTCAGGTAGAAATGGTAAGAATGATAGGCTCTTCAATTTTATTTATTCTTGGTTTACTAGTATTTATCATTTCTTTAATTTTTTATAAGAGAATTAAAAATGAATCTGTTTATAACTAATGCAGCATTGCTTATCATAGGATTTTTACTTGTAATGCTTTCTTATATTTTCTTAGGCTTTTCTATAAAATGTAAAGTAAAAGATAGGAAAAAAGAGTATAGATTTATGTATTTTGCAGCTTTCTTTGTATTAATTACAGTTCTTTCAATTGTATATCAATTAATCTTTTTAACACCTTCTATTGCAAAAACAACAGAAATATTTAAAAATGAAGGTAATTTAAATAAACTTATATTTATTGATGAATCTTTTTTATACTATCGTACAGTTTATGTTTTTAGTTTTTTTGCAATTGCATCAACATTAGCTTTATACTCAGTATATCGTTGTTTTAATATAAAAATAAGTCAACAATATAAAAAATAATTAATATGACGTCCTCTATGGGCTAAAGCCCATAGTTTCCTAAATGATGCTCATCTTGATGTTCTATGTAGCTTATTGTGTTCTGCAAGTCCGAATATCCTATTACTTCAATCATTTTGATGAGTGCGTATGGAATTCGCTACGCACTCATTTTATTGATTTGGAAGTTAAAAAGAATTAGGTACGCAATTCATCTACTGCTTAAAAGCAGTAGTTTTCTTGCTTAGAAAATAAATTTAAAAAGATTTATCTTTTTTATTTTCTTTTCTTATAAGTAATTACATATTATTAAATAACTACCTACATTATTAAAAATATGAACTTCAGACAATTTATAATAGGATTATGGTTTTTTAGCATTGCTGCTATTTTACTTATTAATTTTTACCTATTTTCACTAATGATTGTTAAACCAGAACATACAATTTTAGTCTATGAACAGAATCAAAATATATTATACATAGAATCTATTCTATTGATATTGTTAATCTTAATTACATTGTGGTTGTTATACCGTTATCTTGTGAAACAGCATTATTTAGATATTATTAAACAAACAGATTAAGCTTCTTTAAAAATAAGTTTGTATATTCTATGGAAAAAAATACTCAACAAATAGATAACAACAAAAAAGCTAATATATACTAACAATAAGGACAAGCTTATTCTTATAATTGGATGTTTTAAAAAAATATTTATGGGGGGTAAATAAGGTGGTTTTATTTCTGGTAATTCTATAGGGGGTATTGGAATCTTAGGAATAGGTATAGGAGAAATCCAACCACCACCCCTAATTTCTTCAGGAACACCCCCTACAGCTGCTTCTTTTATTGCAAATACAGATAGATTATTAACAATAAATGTAAACTTCTTTTCTTCAGTATTTTGAATTGCACTTATAGTAACGAATTGAGTTATACATTTTTTTTGTAAAAAATCCCATTCGTGACAAGCTAATACGCTTAAAACAGATTCATCATTATAATTTAAATTATTATAAAAAATAGTGATTGTAACATTTTTCATTGGAAAAGTCTTATTTATAGCATAACTAACTAGTTCTCCAATACCCAGATTAAGCTTATCTATCCCTATATCAATTTGATTAATATTACTTAAATTGGCATGCCTAAACAAGATAGAAATGCTATTATCATAAGCAAATAATTGTAAATCATATAAATCCCTATTAATTTTTATAGTTTTATTACCATTAATAGCAGATGAGTCATACTCCACATTTGTATCTGGATAGTAGAATGTTATATTTACGGTAATTGGATTATTATTTCCATCAAAAAAAATAAATTTAATTGGTTTTAAAATAATTACATTTACATTTGCACTAACATAACCAGTAATAACTTGCCCATTATAAATTAATATAAACAAAAGAGATATAAAGATGCTAATCAATAATTTTTTATCCATAACCACCTCTTGCAAATAGTATTTTTAATTTACTTGTATAATTTCCATATTTTGCATTTTTAGGAACAGTTACAGTAACCGTAATATTTTTAATTTCATTAGGTTTCATTAAAAATGTTTTTTCATCTAAATATACCCAATCAGCAAATTCTCCTTTTTTTTCTATTATAATGTTAGAACTTATATTAAAATTGGTTATAGTAATTATTCTTTTACTAGAGGCCCCTTTGGGAACAATTCCAAAATATATTTTATCTGTATTTACATTAAAACCAACATAATCGCCAACTTTTAAATCCATTTCCAATTCAATAATCCTATAAACATTAGTATCGATAAAGAGATCAGTATATATCGCCCAAATAATAGATATAAATACAAAAATAATTAATATATAAAAAAGATATTTATTAATTTTCATTTTTCTTTTTTAGCGCAATTATATATAGGATTAATAAAAATATAATTAAAATAACTAAACCACCAATTACTCCATAAATTATATAAGTTTGATTTCCTTTATTAATTATTTCAAAAGTAGTAGAACCTTCTATAGTTTTATTAACATATTTAATTTCTATTTCTGCATTATAAATTCCATCAGCATAATTTCCTATAGGATAATAAGTTGTTATAGTTTTACCAGCCCATGGATCAATAGAAATAGTTTCTGTATTAATATTTCCGATAACATTAGAATCTTTCTTAATTGTTATTTTGCCAAAAATATTATCAATTTTTTCATTCCATAAACTTTGTAATCCAACATCAAATTTTATGATTTTATTTTCAGTTATATAGGTAGCATCAAAATTAATTAATTTTAAAGTTAAATCTCCTATTTTAAATTGTTTTTCTATATTTGTAGTTAATCCATCATAATGTAAAGTTGCAATTGCTTTATATGTACCAATATTAATATTAGTGGGTATCCAGTATGCATATAATGTAGCACTTTCTTTAGTCTTTATACCTACTCTATCTGTTTGTACTATTGTTACTTTATTATTATTAGGGTCAAATATATCAATACCAACATAAGCAGTATTAATATCATCTTCACCTAAATTCTGAATTATGGCTTTAAAATTAATTGGTTGGTTAAGCACAACATCTGGTATTTCTAAGTCTAAAGAGGCATATTTTCCTGGATAAGGGACTTGTACAAATAATTGTGATTCTACACCAGTTATAGCACCAACAAAAGTCCCTGCACCTTGCTCCCCCCCAGTGCTTTCAACAACACCAATTCTTGTATCATATATTCCAGGTTTATCTAACCTACTTGGTAACCTTATTGTAGCAGTAAAAGTATTAGTGCCTTTTGCAGGAATAACTAAACTATTTTGGTTGATAGTTACAGAACTATTTAATTCTCCCTTAACATATATCTTTATATTTACATTAAATTCAGCATTATTATACACTGTAAAGGGTATAGTCTCTTCTAAATTAGGCTCAAAATTTATAATAATTCTACTTGGGCTTATACCAATTGCGTTAACATTAAAAATTAGAAAAAATAAAAATACAAAATAGATCATTAATTTATTTTTTATCATGCTTGATACCCCGTAAATATTACTGTTGAACTCTTAGCACCAGCAGGTTCATCGCTTGGTACAGTTACATTGATATGTACCTTAACTAAGTCATTTAAATCTTGATATTTTAGATTACTAACTACCTTAATTGGACTTCCTGTTGTTGGCATGTTTATCCATTCATTTACTAAATCCAAAGTTGAATTTATAACAGAGCCTGATTCATTTAAACTAGATTTAAACTGATAATATGAAGAAGGATTTGATGCACCTGTTCCTGTAAATAAATCGCTTGCTCCAATTGTTACATTTGCATTAGTTGTGCCATCGTTCTGTAATTGGAATGGTAGTGGTGAATCATCAATAGTATTATTATTTTGGTTAACTTCTAAACTTCCAAAGTCTATCGATGCTACTGGTAATGAAATAAAAACTAATTTAACTACACTTATATTTACTACACCGGTAGGCGTACTTGTTGCTGCTCCAGAAATACTGGCTAATCCGCCTAAATTACTTAACTTACTAATTGTCGCAGTTGTCCCAAAAAGTGAAACAGCTATGGCAACTATAACTAAAACAATCAACAATTTATCCGAAATTTCTGACATATTTAACTACCTCCTTTTTCAT
>JBFMDT010000006.1:0-49823 GCA_040753775.1 Nanobdellota archaeon
TATTGAATCTAGCTGGAGGAGGTGATGGTGCATGGCTCTCTTATGGAAATGGCCCTGATCCAGCTACCTTTAGAACAGAGCATTCAGCGGTATATAATTCAAACTTGAATACAATGGTAATTTTTGGAGGATATTATTATAATACTTTAAACGACACATGGAGTGTAAATTTATCTAATTTTTCTTGGACACAAATAGGCCAAGTATCTCCACCTCCAGAGAGAAGGGGGCACTCTGCTATTTTTAAACTTAAACCTGGCTGGGAGGTGGACAACGGAATGTATATATTTGGTGGAAGTACTCTTTCTGGTTCAACTTATTATAACGATGTATGGAAACTGAAATCTGATGGAACAACATGGGTTGAAATTCCTACTACTTCTTGTGATAATAGTTACCCACAAAAAAGAGTTAGACACAGTGCAATATACGATCCAGTTAGGGACGAAATGTTAATTTTTAGTGGTATAAGGGAAGGTGATATATTATTAGATGACATGTGGCTTTTTAAAACTTCAGTAAATCTTAATTATATGTGGTGTTCTATACCATCATCGTCACCATCTCCAGCTGCAAGATGGGGACATTCTGCAATCTATTCCCCTAATGTTCCTCTGCAAGGAGAAAACGAAATTCGTAACATGATGGTAATTTTTGGGGGGAATTCAAAAGTTTTTGGTGTTAATGGTATTATATTTGATGATACATGGGGCAAGCCGGTTTCTGAAGATTCAACTTCTCCAGTTTGGTATCAATTTGTACCTATTGATGGCATAAAGCCTCCTGCTCGTTATGGACATACAGCAATATACGACCCAGTATATCAAAGAATGCTTGTGTTTGGAGGGAATACAGTTTCTCAAGGTCTCCAAAATGATGTTTGGGAAATGAAATTTATTAATGAATAAGTTAATATTTTCCCGTTGACATTTGCTTTTGTTTTTGTTATAAAATTTTGAGAAGATATTTTATGAAGGAGGATTATAAATATGAAACAGTTAAAATATTTAACAATGGTTGTCTTTTTAGTGGCAGAAACTTTTGGATGTGGCGGAAATAAAGGATCATCTATCAGTCATAAAGAGGCAATATCAAAATCTGATGGAATCCTTTCATTTACATTAGATTCAAAAGAAGAAAGTGTAAATATTAAATTACTTAGCTTAGCTTCTAATCAGCCTATTGAAGGTGTGAATGGATTCTTGATAACAAATAATAGAGATGTTGTTTTCTTTTTAATTGACCCGTCTGGAAGGCATTTCCCTAGAATTATAAAAGCAGAAGAGACCTTAGATCAATTGACCCAAAAATTAGAACCAAATGAAGTAAAACAAATTAACCCAAAAATCGTAGGTATCATAAAAGAAATATATTTGGTAGCTGTTGGTAGACTTGCGGGTGACGAACCGGCTGCTATAACAAGTGATAATGTCCCAGATGATTTACTCAGATATATAACTCAAACATTTTTTGAATTTTGGAGAAAAACCCAATTGAAAGATCTTGATTTTAATTTAAAGGATTTTGTAATAGAACAAGGAATAGATATTGGAATAGATCTAACAATAAAAGCAATTTTTGATGTATCTCTTGGTCCGATTAGTTTAGCGATAACAGCTGTAGAAATTAGCCAAACAGCTATTTATGCAGGATGGGCAAAATATTATAGAAACCAATGTTATTCAGATTCGGATTTAATGGATATTTATAAACCCAATATACTTATTTCTTCTATTATCCCCTCTTCTTTCTTATTAACTATCGTAGTTCCTGAAGGTTCGCCAAAAGGAACTCCTACAAATATCACTATTGGTGGTTTAGTTGTTGATGCGACAACAGATGATGCAATTTCAGGAGCTTTTGTAACACATATAGAAACTGGATATTATTCTCTTTCAAATTTTAGAGGAGAGTATACACTATCTATTAAAACTTGTAAAAATACCTATAGTTTATCAGCAACACTGGCTGGATACGAACCTGAATTTAAATACGATATACCTATTAGTTCGGCAACAAATATAAAGTTTGCTCTTTCACCTTATATTCCTTTTACAGGAAGGTATAGGGTTGTGTTAACATGGGGAGAATATCCATTAGATTTAGATTCGCATTTATGGACACCTTTAATTGATGGCTCAACATACGAAATTTATTTTGCTAGTCCTGGTTCTTCTACTTCACCACCATATGCAGATTTAGATGTTGATGATGTTACAAGCTACGGACCGGAAACAATAACTATTTACACTCAATACACAGGAACATATACCTATGCTGTATATAATTACTCTGGCTCACCCGAAATTACTACTTCAAATGCTGTTGTTAAATTATATGATAATCTTGGTTTGTTGGAGCAATGGTCTATTCCTGCTGGAGAGACTGGAAGATGGTGGAATGTATTTACGCTTAATGGTAATATTATAACAACTATCAATACAATTTCAAATACTCAACCTCTTCCGTAATGGGATATTTACACAAGAACATTTCTGTATTGCTATTTTTACAAGGATTATTCTAATGATAATTACATAAAGCGCTATAAATCCTCCTGTTAAATAGATAATGTTTTGAGAAAATGATTTTTTAGTTAGTATGGTAACTGCTATTATAATATATATCAAGAAAAATATTAGATTGAATAATAAATATTTTTTAGATAGTGGACATCCTTTTTTATGTATAAACACAAAGCTCATAAAAATATGATGAGATTAAACTATAAAAATCTTTCTGTTAATCTAAAATTTTTCCTCTTGACATCTGCTTTTATTTTTATATAATTTTCCCGAGGGCAAGGAATGGAGAATATTTCTGGCATAGTTCTTGCAATCAATCAATCAATCAATCAATCAATCAATCAATCAATCAATCAACACTCCCCTCGCTAAAATTTTTAAGAGTTCTATCTAAGAGATTACTGGAGGTTCTTTCATGACTGCAAAGAGCAGGATTTCTGAGTTATTTATTACAGGAGAAAAGGTTAGAGTGACAGGAAAATACATATTATTTGAGCATATTGGGACTTTTAAATGCAATTTTAAGGAAAAGGAAATAAAACTCAAGAAAGGTGAGTTATTTCCTGTTCATAAGCCATGCAATAAGGGAGCAATCTGGGAGCTTAAGGAATAAAAATGGCAAGGGTATGGTATTTAGGCAAAAAAGGGCTGGAAAAGAGGTATATGATAGAGTTGTCCTTTGCGAATTGCCTTAATGTGCTTGGGTTAAACAAGGACGAGTATATATGCTCCTTAAAGTTAATGCCAAGATTTAAGGATGTCCAGAAGAGGGCAAAAGCAAGGTATAGGAAGTATGTTATTGTAGAATTAACAGGAAAAGACACAGATAAAACAGATTTTAAGCCAGGGTATTACCTTTCAGGATACAAGCCAAGAGAGATTTTTGAATAAGATATGGACATAAAGGGATTAATATACAAACTCCAGAATATTTATGAGTATAGTATAAGTAATGGATTAAGCAATGATGTCTCAAATGAGCTTAAAATAATGCTTTCAGAGGTAAGAAGGCAGATGCAGGTAAGGGAATTTTTATTTGAGAATAAGACCTTAAATAAACTCATTGACTTAGAGGAAATCGGGATGCTCTTTCATAAATACGAGAATTCAGGACATACTAAAGAGAGGATAGAGCTTTTGAAAAGAATTATTATAACAAGCAGGAACATATTTACACTTGCTGGCTTTAAACTGCCAAAGGGTTATTAAAAGAATGGAAGAGATCAAGGATATTTTAAAATATTTGGATTCGCATAAGGATTTATTCATAGGTGTTTTTACAGGTGTTATTGTAATAATTATGCTGTTCTTTGCTGTTTATAAGGGTAAAGAGAGAGATTGACAGATATTAAAAGGGCGTTATTTTAAAATCCTTGACAAAAAATAAAAATGTTGTTTAATTAAAATATGGGAAATAAGTCATCAATAACAATTTCAATTAGCATTCCCATTTGGATTGTTGTCGGAATCATAATATTAGGAGCAATTATATCGGGATATCTTTTACATAATTATGCGATAATTTTTTCTGGTATAATTGCTGGAATGGCAATTATAACCTCTTATGCATCATATAAAACCTTTGTAGAAAGTAAAGATGAAAAGAAAATAGAAGCAACTTTTGATTATATGCGTAGATGGAATGATATTGCTTTTTTTGAGTCTAAAGCAAATGTTGCAAAATTAGTTCATTCAAGGCCAACTACTGAAGAAGTAGAAAAATGGGTTAAAGAGAAAGAGGAGAACCAGCAACACCTATTAAATCTATTAAATTTTTTTGAAGAATTTGCAATTGCTATTCATCTTAATAAGTAAATAACGAACTTGCGTCTCGCTTTTTTGGTTCTTTTGCAGTAAGATTTTTCAGCATATTGCAAAAATGGATAGAAGCAGAAAGAACTAAGCGTTCTCAGTCAACCCTTTATATTGAGTTTGAATTATTATGGGAAAAATGGAAAAAGAAATCTTAAATCCATCCACCATCTTCCAAACAAAATACTACTTTAATTTTTACCATGTTACACCTCCTTCTATTTTAATTTTAATACCTTTAAATTACCTTGTCAATAAAATATTCTTAGATTTATAAACATTTCTAAAATCTCTTTTAAAAATAGGGAGTTATAATATCTATTAACTATTTACCCCCTCTTTGTTTATAATGCTAACACCCCTCCCCCTGCCACTTTTTCCTCCCTCTGGACACCCTCCTTTTCGGCAACCCCCTCCATTCAAGGAAACCCCAAAGGGAGGAAGCCGTTCTGAGCCTTTTTGCGGAATTTTTGAATGCTCTCCGCTCAATAAAGCAATAAAGCTTCGCTACGAGTCTCCTCAAAAGGCTCTAAGGGGGAGGATGGTGCAAACTACTGTCCCCAGTTTGTCCTTCGGATTAGCATATTCTCAAGAGGGGGTAAAGGGCAAAAAGAAAGGCTTATATATTAGTGAGACATTGTATCATTATGATAGATGTTGATGTAATTCCAAAGAACTGGGGTAACTCTATTGCTTTTGTAATCCCAAAGGATGTAGCTAAAAAGACCCATGTTAAAATAAATCAAGCAATCAAAATTTTCATTCCAGAAAGAAAGGTTGATTTAAGAAAGATATTTGGAACATTAAAGTTTAAACGCTCTACCCAGGCCATTAAAAATGAGTTAAGGAAGGGTTGGCTGCCTGAACATTAAGTATGACCCATTATTTCTTTGATACCTATGCCTTAATTGAGATAACAAGGAATAGCAAGAACTATTTACATTATATTCATGCTCAACCTATTACAACAATATTAAATTTGGTGGAATTGTATTATGCTCTTTTACGCACACAAAGTAGATTGATAGCAGAAAGGTATTATAATTTCTATAGGCCTTCTGTAGTTCCTATATCTGATGAAATAATTAAATCTGCTGTAAATTTTAAATTTAAGCAAAAAAGAAGAAAATTAAGTTATGTTGATTGTATAGGATACATTATTGCAGTAAAGTATGGCTTGAAATTCCTAACAGGAGATGTCCAGTTTAAAAACTTGCCGAATGTTGAGTTTGTGAAATGATTGATTTTTTTAATATTTAATGTTAAAATAGTTAATAAAAAGTTATTTAAATAAAGGAGAGCTAATATAAATATGTCAACGAATATCAAAGAGAGAAGAAAGTATGAAGATTTAATTAAAGATATAGACCCTTTTGAAGTCAGTCCTGAAATGATTTCTCTAATGAAAAAATATAAGAAAGAAAAAACTTTAAAAAAGATAGTTAAACTAAAGGGCCTTTGGAAAGGGCATAGTATCTCAAAAAAAGAATTTGATAAGTTAAGAATTGAAATTTGGAAAGAATTCAGTGTTACTTCTTCCCCTCCGCCTTCTTAAATGATGCCATGGATTCCCGGATTAAGGATTTATGCTTATCATTCAACTGAGAATAGAGTTTTACAATTTCCTTATCCTCTTTTCTTAAGCCCTCCCTTACCTGCCCTTTATCCATCCCTGTTAAAAGCCATTCAATTGAAGCACCAGAATACTCGGAAATATTCAGTAAGAATTCAGGGTCAGGAAGTCTTTTACCCTTTTCATATAGGGATACTGCACTCTGCTTTACCCCAATAGCCCTTGCGAAATCAACTTGACTAAGTAAAAATTTCTCCCTTAATTCCCTAATCCTATTGCCTACCTTTCTTTTATCAATATTACTCATTGCAATAAAAATACTTGACTTCTATATACAATTGTAATATATTATATATCATAATGAAGATAAAAGCAAGAGTTTTTAATAAGCAATTGGAACTGCTTAAGAATAATAAGGAATACATGGAAGCTCATAATGCTCTTCATAATTCCTATATGAAACTAAAACAAGAGCATCCTGAAGCTGTCAAAGAGCTTGATTACTTTTTCTATTTATTTTCATTAAAAGAGCACATCAGCAATGAGGCGTTTTACAAAATGGGCTATAAAAAAGGAAGAATGTATAAAAAGAAAAAATGCACACCTTAACTCTTACATTTCTTATTTACGCTGTTATCGCAGAAACACAAATTACCTTTAGCCGGACAATGGAGTTTGAGTTTGAAGGTGAGTATTACAGGTTCGTTTTTAATCTTGACACAGACATGATAGAAAAGGCACGAAACATGGGAAGGTGTAATAAATCTTGCCTTGTTATGAAGTCAGTAGAGCAATTAAAAGAAATAGGTCTAACAGAACATCTTAATTTTATAACAAGATTCTTTACAGAGGAAGAAAAGATAAATTTCTTACTTGCATTAGTTCAGTCCATACCGTATGAAATAGGAAAATGGCAATCTGCTTTAACTACAATACACAGAAAGAAAGCTGACTGCAAAGGCAAAAGCATTCTTCTTACAAGCCTGTTAATTTCTCTTGGAATCTCTCCGGATAACATTGTATTTTTGAATTATTCTAAACATATTGCTTTAGGAGTTGCACCTTCAGATGGCTTTAAACCAGAAGGTCCTTACTATGATTATAATGGCAAGCAATACTTCCCTTTGGACGCTACCTATGAAGGCTCTGAAAACAAATGGGGCTATCTTGTAAAAGAATATGATGGGGCGAGGATTGAGAAATTAAGATGATATTATGGACTTATAATTCATAATTTACTTAAAAGGGTAGCAAGGTTTTAGATGATGATGAATATTGTTGAAGCATTATTTTACAATAAAGTTAAGTATAAGGAATCTAAAATAGAAAAAATTATAGAACGTGTAGCAAGAGATAGATTTCATCAAGAATTTACATTTTCATCACCTAAGGTAATTGTAGACTTGAAGGACAACTCTAAATTTTATATTACCCGTAAATTATATGATAATCTTTATAATCGGATTACCTTTTTATGTAAGATGGAAATGCCTGCTTATGTATTTAGGTTACCTTTTAGCAGGAAGAGGGCTCCAAAATATAAATTCTTTGAACCACACTTTTATTCCACTGTTCAACATATTAAAGTTTATTGTGGCGCTTGCATTGATAAAGATAGGGGTTTATTATTTAAAATAAAAGCAGAAGGAGATAAATTAAAAAATATATTTGTAGAGACTCCCCGCTACTTAGTTGTAGAATTAAAAAGCATGCTTAGATACTACCCTGCTAGTAAAGAGCATGACATTAAATGTAATAATCAAGAAAAAACTCTTTACTCATTTTTTAATCACATTGTTGATTCAGCAATAGACCATACAAATCATAAGGTTATCCATATGTCAGGTGAGCATAGTTCTTCTATGTATTTAAACGACCTGTTCTAATATTTTTGATAACATTTTTACAAAAATATTTTTAACTATACCGATTACCTCTATTTTTACCCTAACGTAAGTACATTTTTAAAATTTTTTTGAAAAAATGCTATTGGTTTCAAATCTTTAAATTCGTCTTTTTCTCTTAACCTTCGGTATACCAATCCTACAGGTCCGTAAGGGTCCTTACGGATAGCCCTATGGTAATAAGATTTTGCTTTCTTTAATTCCCCTTCTGATGCCCAAGCATCACCTATCAGCATGTAAGCACGTGATAGATAATAATCTGAAAAATAATAACTGTTATCTTTTTTACTCTTCCAGTATTTTATAAGAAGTTCTATAGTATTTATAGCTGTTATTCTAAAATTTTTCTTTTTGTAACTGAGCATAAATAATCTTCTACAAAATGTAAGTTGAAGGAGAGATTCTGTAGCATTAACAGTTAGGTTATTTGATGGTAATTTCTTTAGAATTTTATTTCCAATTTTCAAAATCCCATCTACCTCTTCTATTAATTCAGATTTTAGT
The DNA here is from genome assembly GCA_040753775.1 of Nanobdellota archaeon. Taxonomy (GTDB): domain Archaea; phylum Nanobdellota; class Nanobdellia; order SCGC-AAA011-G17; family JAFCDX01; genus JBFMDT01. The sequence goes on from JBFMDT010000006.1 coordinate 8,319, forward strand.
GTTTTTTCATATTTATCTAATAGTAATTCAGCCAAATAGCGATAACCAGTTGATAAAGATACCAAAAGATTTTCTTGTTGCCCTGGTTTACAAGATGGTCTATTTAATTTATCTTCTATTGAGATTATAATACTCCTTAAAGACTTTTCTGCTTCCTTAAGTTTACCAGAACGGTAAATAATGATAGCTCTTTGAATTTGATACCTTGGATCTTTATGGATTTTTATTGTTCCTTCTATTATTTGTAACGCTTCTTTATCGTTTACTCGTCTATAAATATCTGAAAGGATATAAGAAAATAATGGGTACACTTCTGACCATAAAGATTTTGAGCCCGTATATTTTTTAATTGTTTCTTTACAAATTTCAATAGATCTTCGAATGAACTTTATGTTATTTTGCCTTTTCTTGATTTTTGAAATAGCAAAAAAAACATCTTGTAAAACATTGGTTTCTTCTTCTATTTGTAATTTTTTAATATCATCAAATAGTAAATAATCTGTACTAACATTATAGTACTTCGCAAGTTTTATTATAGTTTTAGCACTTGGGATATTTTCACCTTTTTCAATTTTTGATAAGGCTATCCGAGTTATACCAATTGCTTCGGCAACCTCCTTCTGTGTTTTTGTTTTAATATCCCTTAGATGCAATAATTTTTCTGACATTTTTGGTAGTTTTTCTGTCATATACGTATGTAATTATAGTTTACATTTTCACCATTTTTAATCAACTTTTTTTTCTTTTTGGAAATAAGTAGGTAATTACAGTTTACTAATTTTATTTTACTATATCAAAAAATAGAAAAACTATGCCCCAATCAATAACGAATATTACAAACATCTCTCTCAAATTTAATGCACCACCACCTTTTAATCCAAATAGTAAAAAGCTGAAAATAATTGCACCTGCTTTTCTTTATAAATATTCACCACAAAAAATTAGGTTCTTATTATTACAAAGACCTGTAGATGAAGATTATTTATGGACTACTCCGGGTGGAAAGGTTGAAGGTAAAGAAACTTACTCTGAAGCCTGTAGACGCGAAGTAAAAGAAGAAACAGGATTAATCATCGCCCCATATCCATTAAACTACACCTTCTTTACAAAGCAATCTAATGCAATTATTGAAGGGCACCCTTTTTATTTCAAAATTGACAGTCAGACAATAACATTAAGCCATGAACATATAGGTTTTGGATTCTTTACTGTACAAGAAGCAATGCACCTTCAAATGTTGAGAGAGACAAAACATGCTTTACTCTATGCAAATCAAATAATTTTAAGGAGGCACTATGCATCCAATCTTTAAAATTCCTGTCCCTGATGAACAAGATACTGCAACCAAGAAAGAAATTACAGTATATCAAGTTATTCCAGCATCAGCACAGCATGTCTGTTCTGAACAGACAATCACAAAATACACCGGCAATGATGCAGAGGTTTTAACTGTTAAAAGGGTCGGAATAACTGATGACGGAATGCCTGTAACTGACGGTAATATTTGTATTTGTGCTAAGGGTCATCTTTCAACGAATGTAACCCTCTGCAAAAACTGTGCTAAACCAATCTGCCCAAAGGAAAATATTCAAGGAATTTGTATTTCATGCTACTGGAAAGGGTTATTGCTCAGTATTTTATGCTTATCATCAAAACTCCCAATCATTCTTCTTAATGGAGTTTTAAAGTTTGTTTTCAACATCATTCTTGGAATTTACAACCTTATTGCCATAGTTTTAAAAGGCATTTCAAAGCTCATATTTCCTTTTTTATGGGAGGAGAAATAATGAATATGACAGAGTTAGATATTTTGCATCAGTTATATGCCCAGCTCTTAAAAACAGAAACATCTCATCCACTTGCACTTAAAGCAATTCAATGGGCTCTAAAAGAAGGCAACCTTAACCATTTCAAAAGAGTCCAGGGAAAAGAACCATGGCTCAGGGAAGCAATTAACAGAATACAAAATACTTTAGTTGCCCAACAGCAAAATCCATTTTATCCATTCCCTTCAGCCAAACACTTTCAAGGAAATATTCCAATGTTTACGCTCAATAACAAAGGTGAAACTTTCTTTATTTTTGCTTTTGATCTTACTTACCATATTGTCATCGTAGGCTCAAGCGGTTCAGGAAAATCAACAGCTGTAATGGTTATGTCAAAAGAATTATTTCCTTATGCCAAGCTAACCTATTGGGACAGAAAAAGGCAATACAGGGCATTATTAAAACTCTATCCAAACAGAGTAAAGGTATTAAGGTTAAAATATTACTTAAGGAACCCATTGCAAGTAGAAAGTAATGATGATGCAATAGCACATCTTACACTTTTTGCTCAAGTCTTCTGTAAGGAAAATTACTTATTAGAGTCATCAAAAAATCTCATTATCAAAGCAGGAATTGAGCTATACAAAGAAAGGGGAGTTTTAGATAAAAGCAATAATTACCCAACATTGAGAGACCTTTTAAAAAGGCTTATTAAATTAAAGCCAAGGGGTTATGGCAGGGAGGCTGATGCTTATTACAGCACTATTAACCGTCTTAGTTCTTTCATAGACTTAGGTTGCTTTGATGTTATTGAAGGGCTTATGCCAGAGCATCTTTTCTCAGAAAATATTGTAAGAGAAGTAGATGGCATTTCAAGCGAGTTTCATAACACTATAATCTGCCTTGATAATGCCTTTTTATTAAGAAAAAGAATGTTGAAAAAAGAAGAAGCAATAGTTTTAAATATAGTTGATGAAGCAAGACTACTCTTTGACCCATTAAGGGAGAAAAATTTCAGTTTTGGAAGGTCTTCAATAAATGACTTAATAGCGATGTCAAGAGAGTTGAATATAGGTTGGTGCTTAGTAACACAGGAACCAAGTTCACTAACCCAAACAGCGCTGAGCAATGCCGGGATGTTAATATTGTTCCCTCTCACTTCCTATACGGAAATGCTTTCATTCTCAAAATCCTTGGGCTTAACACAAGAACAGATTAAATTTACACAATCAATAACACAGCCTGGGATTGGCATCACAAAATACTTCAGATACCCTAACCAATTCCTTTCAGTTATCACTCCAATAGAAAATTTAGAAGAAGTAATAAATGAAGAAGCAGATGAATCCATACAGCCATTGCTTTCATCAGTAAAAATCATTTATGCAAAGGAAGAAATTATTGAAGTAAAGCAGGAAATTGAGCCAAAACTCATCCTTTTGTTAAATAGCATTTATCTGCATAAGGCATACAGCACAACCCAGCATTTCAGAATTATTGATGTATCAAACTCAACAGGTGAATCACTTAAAAATAAAGCCAAAGAAAGAGGTTTAATAGAGGAATTTAAGCTCAAGCTTTCAAAAAACCAGAGGAGTGGTATGACAAACATATTAGCCCTCACTTCAGCCGGATATTCTGCAATAGGCCAAAAGCCCAAGCTCACAATGAGGGGTAATACAAAACATAATTTTATTGCAGAGCTCATAACAGAGTATTATCAAGAAAAGGGATTTATTATTCAGACTGAGTTTTACATCCCTCAAATAAATAAATCCTTGGATATTTTGGCTGTAAACCATCAAGAAAGGATTGGCTTTGAAATATGCCTATCTAAATCAAATCTAAATGAAATTACAGGGAAAGCGGGGTATGTTGATAAACTTATCCTGATTTTTGAGACAGAAAAGGACATTACAAGGATAAACGGAAAAAACATTGAATACTCAACAGTTGCAGACTTTTCTGATTCTGATTCACAGCGAAATATATACTCAAAAAACAAAAGAACCCCTTCAGGAACGCAATCCTCGGAAGAAATGGAGAGTATTTACCGAGCGACCGAAGGGAGCGAGACTAAATATGCAAGACACAACCCAGGCGAACGAAGTGAGCCTGATAATAAAGAGCAGGAGCGAACATAGTGAGCGACTTAACTATACAAGAGCTTGATAAATACAAAGCGATTATTAAGGCCATAAATAATCGCCTGAACAAGATACTCTATTATATTGAGTTATCTAACCCCTCTAATTATAAGAATTTGAGAAAATTAATACTTGATTCGTTCGGGGAATCAGGGATAAGGAAGGAATTAAGAGAAATTCTATTCAAAGGCAAGCAAAATGAAAGTTGAAATATTTTGCTTGACAAGTATTGCAAAAGAATATAATATTTTATTATGCTTTGTAATATACTCAAAGAAAGGAGGTGAGAAAAATGCTTAGGCAAATGGATACCCATACTTTAGAATGGGGAGATAACCTGAATTATCCAACCACTGTAGTTCTGCCAGTTACCAGATTTCCTGTCAAGAGAATTGAGCAGAAGGTAATGAAATTGGAAGCGCCTCGCGGGCATCTTGTTGCAATAAGGAGAGCTGATGGCAGTTTAGAGCAAACCCATGACAGGATAGTAGCCCTAAAGCAAGGCGAAGACATCAGGTTATTTCCGCAAACTAAGGGAGGATAGGGAAAAAGGGGGTAGCAGACAATTGTTGCCCCCTTCTTTTTGTAGTTAAAAGGAGGCTATATGGATAGAAAAGAGAAAATAAAATATGAAATAGAAGAACTAGGCAATTACCTTAAGATGCTAATAACACTGGACAGAAACTATAACTGGTTTATCATTCCAAGATTTGATTTACCCGGTGGTTTTTTGCAACCAGATACAATTATGCTTCTGAAACTTATTCAATACCCTGATATTCCTCCCGGCATTTACCCCAATAATGTTTATTTTTTCCTTGATTTACAATACAAGGCTCCTTATTCAGCAAACTACGAGCCTTTAAGAAACTATCATTTTGAAGCATCAGACCTTTCTCATAAAGACTGGCATATGTTTGATATTCAGCAGATACACTGGAAAAAGGAATTTGAGCTTCTAACATTTTATCATCTTTTGTTAGCAGAATTAGTAAAGCCATATGCAGTAAATTTTAATCACACTACAGATTTTTATGATGTTATAGATAATATTGACATGGAAGCAATAAACAGAACTATTCCCTCTGTGCATGAATATCTTGATGAGATTACAAGAGCGCATCGCGAAGGAAAGCTTATATGGACAGAATAACAAGAATAAGAAGCGAAGCAGTAGATTTAGCCCATTTTTTAAATGTACCTTTTTATTTAGAATGCAATTGCAATTACATTATTGTTTATAACTTCAAGCTACCAGAAGGATTTCAACTAAAACAAACAGATGTCCTATTAAAGCTTATAGATTACCCTAACATACCTCCTGGGCTTGGAAGAAACAAGGTTTACTTAGCCTATAACTTAAGGGTTCATGGAAGACAGCTGAAATTTTTTCATTTTGATTCAGATTTATCCTATAAAGGCTGGCACCATAGATGCTTTACCAGAATTGACTGGGACAGCAACATAGATACATTAGTGACATTCTTTGATTGCCTATTATTTGCATTACAAGAGGACTCGCTTGAGTAGAAAACCGGATATTGTTGATTATATATGGTATCTAATCTTTTATTGTATTGGTATTTGCATTGGCATTATTGGACTACTTTTATATGCCTTTTTTTATGCAGCATTAGCTGTAATCTGTTTTTCTGCTGGTGTTCTATGGGGGCTTTTAGAAATTTTATTTGAAATTTTGCTTGAGAAAATTAAAGATTGGATTGAAGAGAAAAGAGTAAGCAGAACAATAAGGGAAATACGAGAGGAGCCCAGACTTCAACAAGTACCAAGAATAGATCTACATACAGAACAGGAGGTAAGGCAACAAAGAGCAAGAGAGTATGAATTAAGAAGAATACAAGAAAGGATGCACGAAAGACGAATTTTAAACGATGAAGAACTTAATAACAACATTCCAAGCCATGAAGAAGCAAGAGAAATTTACAGGCAAAGAAGACAAAGATGAATACAGAAAAGGCAATTTTATTTTACTGTACCTTGATTGTTACAGGACTTCTCTTTACTCTGATATTTGCTCCATCACACCCTTTGAGCCTTTTTATCCTTAGCATGCTCAATAATAATTTGAGATGGCTTTCTTATGAGTTATTTGGCAGGGATTTATTTTCTGTATTAAGGCTTGTATTCATTGCACTTGTTTTGGTTTTAATAGTAAAGGTATGGAAGAAGCCTTTTTAGAAAAAAGCCTTCGGGGAAAAAGTAAAGGTATGGAAAGGTTAAGTAAAAAGGGCAGGCCAGAGCGGAAACTTGCAAAAAGGATGTGTGGTATGATTGAATTCAAAGAAGGATGAAAAAAGGTTTCTCACAATAAAGGAATTATCTCAGATGTTAAATATCTCTATAGGCTCTTTATACAATATGATTTACATGAAGGAAATACCATATTACAAGATTGGCAAGAGAGTAAGGTTCAATGAGGAAGAAATAATGAACTGGCTTGAGAAACAAAAATTAAATGAGTTTGACTACAACAGAGAAAAGAGCAATAATTAAAGAATAAAAGGAGCAAAAATGGGCATTTACAAAAAGGGCTTAAATTACTACATTGATTATTACCTTAATAGCAGAAGAATAAGGGAAATGATAGGTCCGAGCAAGGAGCTGGCTAAAAAGGTCCTTATGAAAAGAAAGATAGAAATAGCAGAAGGCAAGTTCTTGGACATAAAGAAAACTAATAAAATAAAGTTTGAAGATTTTGCCAAGCAATATATAGAATACTCAAAAGGCAATAAAAAGTCCTGGCAGAGAGATGTTTTAAGCATAAAGAATCTTTCAAAATTATTTTCAGGTTGTTTTTTGCATGAAATTACTCCATGGTTGATTGAAAAATACAAGCTGAAAAGAAAGACAGAGGTCTCAGAGGCAACTACTAACAGAGAGCTTGCATGCCTTAAGCATATGTTTACAAAGGCAATAGAATGGAATAAAGCAACTGAAAATCCTGTAAAGAAAGTAAAGTTGTTTAAGGAAAAGAACGCAAGATTAAGGTACTTATCAGAGGAAGAAATTGCTCAACTCTTAAAAGCCTGTGATAAGCTTAAGAGAAAAGCCCCTCATTTAAAATTACTTGTATTAATGGCATTGACAACAGGCATGAGAAGGAATGAAATGCTTAATTTAACCTGGAATAAGATAGAGTTTGATAAGGGTATTATCTTCATTGAAAATAGCAAGAATAATGAAAGAAGGGAAGTATGGATGTGTAATACCCTAAAACAAGCCTTATTAAACGCAAAAGAAAGGGCTATAAGCAATTATGTCTTCAGCAGGAAGGGTAAACCATTAAGGGACGCAAAAACAGCCTTTCATAATGCTTTAAAAATAGCTGGCATAAAGGACTTTAGATTTCATGATTTAAGGCATACATTTGCTTCTCATCTTGTTATGAATGGAACAGATATAGCAACTGTAAGAAACTTGCTTGGCCATAAAGACATTAGAATGACTTTAAGATATTCTCATTTAAGCCCTAAGCACATGAAGGAGGCAGTGTCAGCAATGGACAAAATTTTGAGTTTAGATGGACACTATATGGACACCAGCAAGCAAGAGCGGATATCAGAGGTTTTTACCAATTATGCAACTATACAAAAAATATGAAGAATTTTAGAAGTGCCCGTAGCTCAACGGATAGAGCACTGGACTCCGGAACCTAAATGAAAAATCCTAAAAACTCCAATTTTTCCTTATTTTTAAAGGAGTTACATGAAATGCTATGTTCAGCAAAAATCACCTATTTTCACCTATTTTAATGTGCAGATGGACACTATATGGACACCAAACTAAAAGTAAAAAAGCTTAAAAAATTAAAATACTTGACAAGCGTTTTGAAAATAGTAATATTTTATACCTTAGGGATGTGGATGATTAAAATGTGGAATATTGAATATGGGCTAAATTAGTTTTATTGATTTTTTGAAGAAGATGTAGTATCATAATATATAAGGAAAGCTTATAATGTCTAACATAAAGATGAAAATAGGATTATTATTTGGAAGAGAACCTTCAGCTGATATTTTAGATGATTTAGCCACATTAAAATCCTTTAATAGTGAACAAATATCACAATTCATAACTAAAACTATAGAGTGGTATCCTAAAGAAAGTATTCAAGAAGAATGGAACGAATTTATAAAAGGAAAAACTGAGGAAGAAAAAAATAATATTGCAAAAGCTTTAAGACTTTTACTATTCCTTATGAAAGAAAAAGTCAAACAAAATTTAAGTGATGAAGAGTTCAGGAATGACCTTAAAAAAATGGAATTCCCTGAAGAGCATATAGATAATTTGATAGGCAAGATAAATCTGGATAAAAACAATATAAAGAAAAAGCTAGAAAAAATAAGTTTGTTACCAGGAATTATTGAAATAAATTGGCGTATAGATAAAAAGATATGCGATAATGTAATTGATAATTTTGATGAAAATATTATTCTATTGCAATTTATTTTTGTAGAAAATAGGGAATTAAAACAGAAGACATTTGAATTAACACCTGAAGGGGTTAATCGTTTTAAAGAAATAATAAATGCTATTCAGAATAATATATTAAGATGAGGTAATAAAATGTCAATAGAAGAAACAGTTTTATCAAATATACAACAGAGACCATCAGATATTCAATCTATTGTTAATACACCAAGCGCTGATTTAATAATGTGCGATATACAAATACCTCGTATGGAAGGTAAAAAACTTTTAACTGAGCTACCCAAAGATTTAAAAAACCTAATATTTTGTGTTAGTCAAAGGGAATCTTGGTCCCCTGGTGAGTACATTACGATATTCGAAGTAAATTCAGGATATACTTTTTTGACACGATGTATCGCCACAAGTTATAGAGCATATGAAGAAAGACAAGTACATTTTTCATCAAAAAATGATTTTGAAAAAATGGTAGAAGTACGAGGCATTAAACCTGAACCGCAATTTGAATTGTTACATGAAATATATAAGCGTGAGTGGAAAGATATTGAGTCTAAAATTAAAGAGGAAGAAGAAAAATTACTATACGGGAAGAAAATAAGATTTTCTACAACAGAACTACCTCATGCTTATATCCTTATTTTTAGTTGCTATAAGCAAATGACAGAAAATGAATGGTTAAAAGAATTCTCTGAAATCGTAAAAGACGAGAAATATTTTCCCCAACTATTTTCTCATTCAAATTTTAAAAAGGCTGTCTTAGATTTAAAAGAAATAAAACTAATAGATTATATTGATGATAAACTTTATCCGACAGAAGAGGCTAAGTATTTATTAAAAAATTTAAATTTAATTTAATGGATAACATCAAAGAAATAAGAAAGAAGATATTAAATAAAATAACTAACCATTATAAAAAAATAAGAGGTTATCCTAAATTTAGAATATTAGTGTGGGGGCCAGGGAATCTGCATCCTTATGGTAACTTACGTGAAAGATTAATTACGGGATTAAAGGGGGAGTTTAATAATGTTTACAAAAGTGAAGAATTGGAACTTCCAGAAAAACTCGAAGATTGGCTGAGTGAGACTAAAAATAAAATGTTAGAGAAATTAAAAAACCTAATTAATACCCAAGAATCAGAGACTGTTGCTTTACAGGAACGATTTCATGGAGAATTATTTGATTTGATATTTATTATTCCTATATCCCCGGGTTCTCGCCTTGAACTTATTCTTTTTTCAGCCTTTGACGAAATACGAAATAAATTTTATGCTATAATACCCCCCATGAAATATAATGGAAGTTTTATAGAAAGAGTTGCCAATCTTGTTTTAAAAGGGATTAGAAAAAAAGAATTCTTACAAGAAGAATATAATGAAAATAATTTAATCTCTCATTGTTTACAAACTGCAAAAGATATTTATCATTCAAAATATATAGCAGGATAAAAAATGGGCTGCGTTAGTTTAATGGGCTCATGGAACTGGTCAAACAATGCTCAGAAGCAGGACAATAGCAATGTCCTTATTTCCCAATGCCCTGAACAGATTAAAAGATTTGAAGATTCTTTTCAGAGGATTTTGAAAAGGGATGAATAAAAGATTAGGTTTTTTACTGGAATGGTTAGTTAACTTAAATGTCAAATAGTGTAAATTTTTTAATTTCTTTCTTGAGTTCTTTGTTAGCTTCTTTATTGGTACTTGGTATTCTTCTTTTTTTATATTGGTGTTTATATAAATACTGCTCTAAACATAGGGCATATGCTGAATGTTGGTGGTTACCAAGTTGTAATTGTTATAGATTTGTTATTAGAAATATACCTTTCGAAGATAATCTTTTTTTAGTTAAATACAGAGCGTGGTTAAGAGACGAATCCCCCTTGGAAATGGTTGTAGTGTAAAAACTGTTATAGATAAAGAATTAAGTAATGGAGATAGGATTATATTGCCTGGGGGGTTTGACCTGCCTATCCTATGTTTTAGATTCCAGCAGGATGGAAATAGTCTAAAACTTATTCACACAGATAAATTAGGGGAAAAAATAAATGAAATAGATATATCTTCCGAAGTTAAATCTATAAATATAAAATATTATGTAAAAATAAAAACTAAATATCATTTTATGCATGAAATTGTTAGAAGTTTTGAAATTCCTTATAAATTCAATCAAAAAGATATATTTGATTACCTTTTAAAAAAGCAGTTAGAGTCAGAACATATGAGCAAACCTATTTTTGAGACAGCGGATGTCATTTCTTTTGCACTTCAATAATTCTCAAATTCTCAGCAAAAGTTTCTGTATTTTCGGATTCCGCTCAAGAACTCAACTGAATTTTTACAGGAAGAGGAATTTTTATACTGTCAAGTTTTTAAGTCCTAGCCTTAAAACCCATTATCGCAATCCCTTTTACCTTTCATGTTTTTTCCTCAATCATCTCAAAAATACCATCACCACAGTTTTTAAAATAACCCTTTGTAAAACTGCCTACACTTATCTCTAAGAAATCCCCTTCCTTATCGTAATACAATCTCACCGGTCCTTTCATTTTTCGTACTTTACTTATTAAGTAACCTTTTCATTCTTTCAACGAATTCTTTAGCAGATTTTAAAGCATTCCTTGCCTCATCATTACTTGCCATAAAAGAAGTGCTGTATTGGTCATCATGTCTTATTTCCCGGTAATAGTCCAGCAACTCAATCCATCTTTTCTCAAGCATACCCTTGCTCATGTATTTATCCTCTAAATATCTTGCAATAGCAAAATGTGATTTTTCTCTGAATCCATCAGCAAAGAGAATAGCCCTCGCTGCATGAAACATCGCCAGATAGCTTGTCAAGATACAGGAAGCAAATGATTCGCCTTTAAGATTGTTTTTAGCCTCCCTAAACCAAGAATCAGCAGATTTAATACTCTCTTCTGCTTTCTGTTTAGATGCTGGTATCCTCTTCAATAATTCCATTTCAATTAACTTATTAACATTAAATTTCATTTTCTTTCCCAAAAATGATTATTGAGCCAAAAAATAATGAATGATAAAATAGTGGGTCATCCTTTTTAAGCATTTCTATTTTTTTATCATCAAGGAGCAATATCTTTATATTTTCTATATTTTTCCTTAATTCGGAAGTAAGTTTCATAACTTTATCTTCACTTGACCTATGAATTTTTATCCATATATCTATATCTGAAGCCTTAGTATTGGTTCCTTTGGTACAGCTTCCATATAAACCAGCAGATTTTACAAATTTGTATTTTCTAAAGATTTTTGGGTCAATTTTGAGAAGGTTCAGCATTATTTTTATCGCTCTGACTTTTAGATTATCAAGAACATAAAACTTATTTCCTGACCTTTTGCTTACTCCTTCTTTTACAAGAATTTCAAAATATTTTGAGACAAGGCCTTTGCTTATTTTAAGATTTCTTGCTATTTCATTAACACCAAATTCCCTTTCACAATAAATAATCTCTTTTATAATCTTTACTCTTTCCTTTGTTGAAAATAGTTTTTCTATGTTCATAATATATAATCCATTTGTTCACGATTTATAAACTTTTTGTTCACATTTTATGAATATCATACTAAATACTTGTTGTCAAGCATATGAAACGCAAGCAATATAGACAATCCTTAATAATTCTTTTATGCCTTATTTCAAACACCTAAGTCATTCTTGCTTCCCTTCTGTAGCCCTTATCATTAGTTTTTGTATCTCGGATTTCTTTTAATTGTCCTGGTAATCATTTTAAATACCTTTTAGATTTCTTGAGTAATTCTGGGCCGTTCATAATAGCTTTTGTTATATGTGATGCCAATCTCTTTGTAAATTCTTCTGAATCAGGATTTAGAGGCCAGTCACATTTGGTACAAAATATTGAATCATTTGAATTTATATTTTTGCATATGAGACAATTTTTTGATTTTATAACTCCCTTGTTTGTATTGCTGTTTTTCTTTTTATAGTCATTCATTTTCTTGCGTAGCCATAAGCATCATCTTCTGTATCTCAGGATTCCTTTTTATAGCCTCATCAATAAAAGAATCAATCTTCTTCCTTATGCTTTCAAATTTCTTATTTCTTTCTTCTATTTCAAGAGCAGTCCTTACATCCAAAGCCAATCCACAATTATTGCAAAGCTTGGCAGTAGCAGGATTTAATTTATCACACCTTGGACACTTTTTTGGCTTAAGTATTGATTCTTCCTTTTTCTCAGATTCTTTTTCAAGGCCATAAACCTTCATTATTGCTTTATCAACATCCCTTCCAGATAAGTGGACATAAACAGAAGCCATATCACTTCCCTGAACCCACCCAAAGTACTGCTTCATTTGTGCTTCTGTTAAATGATTGGCTAAATGTGTTGCTCTTGAATGCCTAAAGCTGTGTGGATTAACCCTTTTCTTAATTTCTGCCTTCTTAGCAATGTCTCTTAGCATAGACGCACAAGCAGAATAATTTAAGAATTCATGATTAACCTTATTTACCCATAAAGGGGCATTAGGATTGTTTTTATCGGGATGCTCATTTACCCATGCAGAGAGATAAGGCACAGAGGATATTAACAAAACCCTTCTCATTCCTGTCTTGCCTTCTACAATAATCTGGGCTCCAAGGTCTTTAAACTGAATATTCTTTAGTTTCAAGGCAAGTATCTCACCTATTCTGCAACCGGATTCATAAAGGCATGCTATTAAAGCCTTGTTTCTTAAGTCTTTTGCTGATTCAATAAGCCTTTTTACTTCCTCTTCTGTAAGCAATTCTTCAGGCAGTTTATGATTGCCATTCTTTACCTTTAGTTTAATCCAGCTCACTTCTTCTGGTGGTGTTTCTGAATTCCTTAGCCATGTAAAGAATTTCCTTATTGTTAGCTTATAATCGTGCTTTGTCCAATCAGACCATTTGTTATTCTTTTCAATTAAGGAGACTAATTTGATGATGTCTTGTTTTTTGGCTTTTTCAAAATCTTTCTTAAGCATCAAGGCTAATGAATAAAGAGTTTGAATGTATTTCTCTATTCTTGCACTGCCGAGTCCATTAGTAATACAGTTATCCTTAAATTTTAAAATAATTTTTTTATTTGCAGCACTGATAGCAGAGTTTTCTATCTTTTTAACTGTATTTTTCAATCTTAGATCAAAATTATGAGCATCTATCTTCATAAAAATATGATTGAATAGCTTATTTATAAAGATTTAGGCGTTGAAGTATAACTTAAAAGCCTCCGACGAGATTTGAACTCGTGACCTGCTGATCTCTTTACATCATCTTTTTTCAGTAGATCAGATACAAGTCAGCTGCTCTACCACTGAGCTACGGAGGCCTGGTATCGAAACAGAAATGTTCTTTATATAGTTTATTATTCTGTTTTAATTATTGCTTCTTTTTCTGTCTTTTCTTCCTTTTTTTGTTTCTCTACTTTCCTTATGGATTTTATTAAAATAGAAGACACAGGATATATTTTACTAAGAGTTTTCTGCAGGTCTTTAAACAGCTTTATAGTTACAACTGAATCTAAAAAAGACTGAAATGTCTGCTTTGCTGTCATGTTAGTTATCTCTTCAATCAATTTTTTCCTTAACATTGTAGAAACAGAATTTTGTAATTTAAACCTCAAAAGAACAATTGGTTTTACAATAAATTCTACATTATCTTTGGCCTTACATAAAAATGATTCTTCTATCCTGCTTTTAGAAGACCTTATTGCTTTTTTTACATAGGATGACAAGGTTTCATAACCTATTAAATTTGTAACAATTTTATTGTCCTTAACAGAAGCTGTCTTAAATAAAAGCATCATATTCTGCTTTTTTATGTCACCAAACAAAGCTGTCAGATTTATTGCCAATATCTTGTTTAATGCAGATTCCGGGTCTGTAGCCAAAGTTTCGCCTAATTCAATGCTATGGAATTCTGGCGGTGCTGCAATTACGAACCATTTTTTCTTCTTTTTTATTGTTTGCTGTGCAACTGCCATTTTCAACCTGCTATAAGCTTAACTTTTTCTCTGTCATACTTCCAATCATCAGGAAGCCTGTTTGTCTTTTTGTAATATTTTATGAGTCTTTGTATTTTGGATTCTGTCAATTGTAAACCTCGCTTTGATGGCATATCTTTTTTATGAGATTCAAGATGCTTGATTATTTTTATTTGCTTTTTTATTAAAGCCATAAGATCTTCTGGCAATTCCTGCAGTAATTTGTTTTCGTTTAAGATTTTTGAAATATTTTTATTAGTTATTTCCTTAATGTTTGGAATGCCATAAGTGTCTCTAAGGACAAGGCCAATTTGAGAAGGCACTTTTTCCTCTTTTGCCAGTTTGATTATCAGCTTTTCAACCTCTTTAGCATCATACCTTACCCAAGTAGGTTTTGTCTTCCTAAATGGCCTTTTGCTTCCATGCTTACCGTGCTTGCCCGAATATCTTCTTGCCATATAACGACCTTGCTGGTTTTTATTATTTCCAGCATTTTTGGAAACCTAGAATTAGCTAAGTCTCCAGCATAGCCAAGCCGAAGCTGTGCTATCCATCGATTAAATTTTGATTAATTTTGGGTTTATAAATGTTTGGTATAGCCCTGGGAGGATTCGAACCTCCGTCGCAAGGTTTCCTTTTGAAAAACCAAAGCCTTGCATCCTTGGCCTCTAGACGACAGGGCTATATTAACAAGAAATTAAGTTTGTTTAAAAATGTTTTGAATTAATTTTTTGATTTGTATCTTCCCCTCTGTTCAACTTTTTTAAGTCTTTCAATTATTCCATTATAATTTTTAACATTTGTTTTATAACCTTCTAGAACAAACTTAAAAGCGTCTTCAAAATGCTTCCAATGCTTACTTTCAAGAGCCTGTTTTAATAAATGCAAATCAACTGCTTTATCCTCTGTCCTATCAGAAATAAAACCTAAACCAAAATCAATAAAATAAAGCTTATCAGATAGTATCATATTGCTTGTTGTTAGGTCTCCATGAATCATATTTGAATTATGTAACAAGGCAACCTGCTTTCCTATTTCTTTGCATATCTCTTCTCTTTTTTTATCTCCAAATAAATCTAAATTTTCAGAGAGCTTTTTTCCATCAATAAATTCCATTGCTATTTTATAATTTTTCGCATCATAATTAATTATTTTTGGGGCGGGGATTAGAGAAATTGCTTTTGTCATTAAATTATATTCATCTCTTGTGCATTGTTTTCTTATTTTTGAATCAAGTTCCTGCAAGCGATAGGATTTTTTTATTCTTTCTTTTATTAACTTATTATTTTCTCTTGTTAGAATTGCCTCTGCTCCCTGCGCTATTATTTGTTTCATATCAAATCTTTTATCATTACATATTTTTGTATTTTAAAACCATGTCATAGTTATATTGTTTATATAAATCTAGAATAATTTTGATATCTTTTTTTGTGGCTAATCTTATCATTTGACTAATAATTAAATTGAGTTTATAAATTTATTTAAAATTTTATCTGGAGTTACTACAAATAGAAAAGTATTTAAATACCAATTTGCAAATAGCGTAGGCAATAAAATTTAATTAAAAAATGGAAAAAATAAAATTATTAACAATTTTAATTGTCGTAACAATTGTGTTAACTTTTGTGAATTTATTAGGTACTTTTAGTTTATACGGCAAATTTGATTCTATTACTAGGGGAGTTGTAGCAGAGCAAGAAAGCTAGCCTACAGCGGGAGAAAGACAGCCATCAAGGCTACAGGTTAGTGCAGACGACGATCCTGTTAAAGGTTCAAAAAATGCTCCTGTAACTATAGTTGAGTTTGGCGATTTTCAATGTCCATTTTGTGCAAAATTCTTTTTACAGACTTTACCGCTGATAGAGAAGAATTATATAGAAACAGGAAAAGTCAAGTTAGTTTATAGAGATTTCCCATTGAATTTCCATCAGTATGCACAGAAAGCAGCAGAAGCAGCAGAATGTGCAGATGAACAAGGAAAATTCTGGGAGATGCACGATAAAATATTTGAAAATCAAGATGCTTTAGATATAACTAGCTTAAAACAATACGCTAACGATTTGGGTTTAAATACAGGGGAGTTCGATGATTGTTTAGACTCTGGAAAAATGGCGTCTGAAATCCAGAAAGATTTTAAAGACGGTTCAAGTTATGGAGTTTCAGGAACACCATCTTTCTTTATCAATGGGCTAAATGCTGAGGGTGCACAGCCATACAGTGTATTTGAACAGATAATAGAACAAGAATTAAATAAATAAAAATTCTGCTGATAGTTGGGAGACTTAAAATTTAAACCCTTTTGGCAGCTTTCCTTTGAATTTCTTCATTAATTTAGTAATGTCTTGTTCGCCTTCAGCGCCTTTCATAAATTTAATCAACTTTTTACTTTGCTTGTATTGCTTTATTAAGTCCCTTATTTCAGAAGCAGGAATACCTGAGCCTTTGCTTATTCTTTGTATTCTGGAACTGTCTATTATATCGGGGTTCTCCAATTCTTTTTTTGTCATACTCTGCAAAGCATATTTCCATCTTTTTAGCTTATCTTCCTGAACTTGAAGCATTTCTTTGGGTAAATTTAAGCTTCCAAATCCAGGTATTAGCTCAACTATCTTGCTTAGGGGACCCATTTTAGACATAGATTCCATTTGTTCATATAAATCAATGAAGTTAAATTCTCCCTTTAAAAATCTCTTGCCCAAATCCTTTGCCTGCTCCTCTGTTATTGCTTCTTTTGTTTTTTCAAGCAAGGCTTCTAAATCACCCATTCCAAGAAGCCTAGAAACAAAACCCTTTGGATTAAATTCTTCAAGATCTTCTGGCTTTTCACCAATACCAATGAATTTTATTTTTGCACCTGTTACGCTGCATGCTGTGATACTTCCACCACCTTTTGCTGTTCCATCAAGCTTAGTTACAATTATTCCCGTGATTGTTCCTGCATCATGGAAGGCTTTTGCCTGAGCCTGAGCTGCCTGGCCTATATCAGCTGAGATTACTAATAAATTTTCATCTGGTTTTATTTTTTTATTTAAGAATTCTATTTCTTTTATTAATTCCTTGCTTAAAGCATCTCTTCCAGATGTATCTATTAAAATAATATCAAATTTCTTTAAATCACTTTCGTATTTTTTATAAATCTTTAAAGGATCTTTTTCTTTTTTATCTATAAAGCATGGGATATTTACTTTTTTTGAAATTTGTTCAAGCTGGTCCATTGCTGCTGGCCTATGAGTATCTAATCCAAGAGAAGCAATTTTGTATCCTTTTTTAGAGTAGTATTTTGCTATTTTTCCAATTGAAGTGGTTTTCCCGGAACCATACAAACCTATAAACATTATTTTAAAGGGCTTCTTTTTTATAATTTTTATTTCAGATTTTTCTTCTCCTAAAAACTTAACAAGCTCTTCATAGACAATTCTTATTAGGTATTCTTTTTGATCAATTCCCTTTGGCGGGGTTTCTTTTAGGGCTCTATTTTTTATTGAATTTGTTAGCTCAAAGACAAGATTTACATTTACATCAGCTGCAAGAAGAGCCCTTTGGATTTCCTTTACCAATTCATCGATTAATTTTTCATCAACGAATACAGCTCTGGCTATCTTTTTTAAAGTATCTTTCAATGAGCTACTTAACTTTTCTAATACCATATTGAATAGCTGTAAAATAGGTTTATAAAGGTTTAGAATTTTTGTATAAAAAGAGTAAGAATTATTTCTTACCCATTATCTTAAACATCTTTGTTCCGCAAACAGAGCAAACTCCTTTCATTGCTCTCATTCCATTCTTCATTATAGTTTCTGTTGCATTCTTCATCTCTTTTTGTTCACGACATTTCATACATCTAGCTTCTACCATTTTTATCCTCCTTTTTATAACCCTAAGTTTTTAATTATTTTATCCTTATTAATTTTCTATGTCTTTATAAGTTTATTTGTTGATAATGGGCTTATAGGGATTGTTTAGTTGGACAATTTGACATGGACGTGCGCTAAATATATAAATGAAGTTTACTTATTGTAAGTATGGATAAACAAATTTATATTAGAATAGATGAAATTAAGCAAAAGGAAATATTTTCTGCATTTATTAAAAATTTAATTTCGATTTCAAATTAAGTTTCAATTAAACCAAAAAGCAACTTTTGGAAAGGTATATTATTTAGATATAAAAAAATATAATGAAATAGGATTTATACACCCTAAAAAGAAAGCACTACTCAAAAACTATGTTAAAAATAAGAAGGCTAGGAGGAGAAAGAAATTGTTAAAGACCTAAAGTTTTAATAAGTTCTTCTTTATTAAATTCTTTTAAATCCTTTAATGATTGTCCAGTTCCTATAAAGATTATTGGCTTTTTTGTTATATAACTTATGGATATAGAAGCTCCGCCTTTTTCATCGACATCTTGCTTAGTTAAAATTACTCCGTCAATTCCAACAGCTTCATTAAACTCATTTGCCTGATTAACCGCGTCATTGCCGACTATGGCCTCCCCTATAAATATCTTTAAATCCGGATTTGTAACCTTGATTATCTTCTTCATTTCTTCCATTAAATTTGTATTGCTATGCTGCCTTCCTGCTGTATCAACCAAGACAACATCTATATTTGCTGACCTTGCATGCTTGATTGCATCAAAAGCAACTGCTGCAGGATCGCTTCCATAGTTATGCCTTATCACCTTTACATGAAGATTTCTACCATGCTCTTCCAATTGCTGGATAGAGGCTGCTCTCCAAGTATCTGCCGCTGCTATTACACATTTCAATTTTTTATTTTGTAGTAAACTTGCTACTTTTGCTATTGTTGTTGTATTATGAGAGATTATATTATTTGCTACAAAATTACCATTTTCCATTGACAAATCGTAAACCCATTTTTCTTTATTTTTTATTGTTTTTATACTTTCCAATTTAATCCATGATATGTCTGCTTGTGCTAATTTAGAAAGGTATTTTGATTTTACTAAATCGGCAATTTTTAAAAGATTTTGTCTAGGTACCGATATCCCAGATTCGTATAATGATACCATAGATCGCCTACATCCAATAACCTCTGATAAATCTCTTTGGAATATTTCTTGCTTTTGCCTTAGGCTCTTAATTAAATTATTACACTCTGGAATTAAGTTAGTTATTTCATACTGTCTTGGTAAATTAGTATTTTCTTTTAGAGTTTTAGCTTTATGTGTATATAAACCAAGATTAAATATTTTTTCTTGTTTTGAAACTCCATTTATAAATACTCTATAAAAAGTTCCAACATTAGTTACCCTCTTTGATAATGTACTTTCTATCCCTAAAATTAAAAAAAGATGCACTAAACCTCTTGCCATTTTTTTACTTGCTGTTGTTATTTCTATAGTCCTATTTTTAATTCCTATATGTGCTTCTGCCTCTAGATATGATCTAAGAAATGCTTTTATTATTTCATGCCAACCCCTTAATATTAAATTTGGTACACTTATCTTTCTAGATTTATTACCAAAGGGTATTTCAAATGCTTCATTAAGTAACTTTATAGCTGACCAATTATATAATCTGGCTCTTATTAGCCCTCTCGAATCAATAAAATATTTTATTCTAAGATTGAATAATCTCCTATTCAATTCTATAAATCGATGGATTATTTTTATATCCTTATTAGTTATTTCACAAACCTTTTCGTTTAAATGTCCTTCAGCTAAAACTAGACCAACTAGTTCTGCAAGATCATTATTTAATGTAGGAATCTTTATTGGTTTTGATCCGCCAAATTGGATAGTCTTTATTTTTGTGTTTATTACACTTCTTATTTTTAAGTATAATTTTAAGGGCATTATTTTTTTATATTTCCAATAACCAACAAAAGTACAATACGAATGTTTGATATTTAATTCTTTATGGGCTTTTTTAAAGTTACCATATTTTTTCTTAAGGCTATCTAAAATATTTTCATAAGAATCAACTTTAACAAAAAACCCTTCGCTTAATTTTTCCAGTAATTCCTTATTTAAATCGCTATCTGTTACTTTTGGTAGTAGCCTGGGAACAGCTAACCACATCCCTTTTTTTATATTATCTGCCTTAACCCATATCAATTGACCATTTTTAATAGAAAGTAAAGGATGCTCTTTTGTTACTTTCATATCCATTCCATTTACAAGAGATATTTTCTTCAAGTATTTTGGGGCTTTTAATTTACAAATAATTATAGGTCTTCTAATTTTTATTTTTAGATTTTTATCTAAAGAAAGTATTTTTATCTCTGGGTTTTCAATATAGTTCTCATCTTTGTATGATACTTCCTTATCCAAATACTTAGCGTAGAGATTTTTTATAGGAATAAGTTCTCCATTTGCTAGTGGAATTAATGTATCCCCAGTTACACATTTTCCAGAGCCATTTACACCTACAAAAATTATAATAAAGGGCTTTTCTTTTTTTTCTTTTATTCTTTTTATTAAGCCCACTTTTTCAACATCAAACAGGGAGCCAATGCTTTCTTTTAATGCCCCTTTAATTGTTTCTTCTATAGCAGATCGCTTTATCGGGTTATTTAGTATTTTATTTTTTAAATCTTCTTTTATCTTTTCTATAACTTCAACTGCAACATTATTTTCAAGCAGAGCAAGCTCCAAGTCCCAGAATAAACCATTAAATTGTTCTTCTGTTACTTTTTTTGTTGTAATCTTTTCCTTAAACTTTGCAAACAGGCCCTTTTTCTCCTCTTTTATTTCTTGTTTTTTAACCTCTTCTTTCTTTATTTTTTTAGCTTTTATTGGTTTTTCAACTATCTCTTTGTGTATTTCTTCTTTTACCTCTGTTTCTATTTTTTTTGCAATCCTAGAAACAGCATTCTTTATCTTTTCTTTTAGGAAGTTAAACATTGTCAAATAACAAGACAGCTTCTTGGTATTTATTGTTTTTGATAAGGTTATAGAGGTCTTTAAAGATTGGACTGAAATTTGTTGTTTTTGTTATCTTTATCCTTCTTTTAGGTATGTAAACATCCTCCTTTATTTCTGGGATCTTGATTTTTATTGGTTTTATATTTTCTCTGGCTTGCTTTTCCAATTTTTTTATTTCCAAAGTGTCAAGAAGGCTGTCCAAGATCGGTCTTAATTCAGTTACATCTTTGTACATCAACAAGACTTTATAATATTGCAAAAGGTTGTGATATTCCTTAATTGCAGCACTTATTTTATCCCTTTTTATTAAATTATTTATTTTTCTAAGCTTTGCATAAAAGTTTGTTTCATAGCATCTTTTTTTATAGATATCTGAATAAAACCTATAATATTTATCTGCATATCTTATTAATTTAATGGAATCCGGGGATTTTATGGCTACTTCATTAAGCATAATCCTAATTTCATTAAGTTTCTGTTCTAATTGTTTTAATTTTTTTGATTTAGCAAGCATACTAGCTTCATTTATTTTCATGTAAAGAACAAGCTCTAAGCTCAAGCGTTCTATGTCTCTTCTAAGTTTGTTGGTTCTTTCAGCTCTTGGTAGTAATTCAAATTTAATTGAAATCTTGTGATAAATAGCTGTAGCCTCATCAAACTTGCCTTGATCTATAAAACAGTATGCTGATTTTAATAATCCTACAAATTCCTTCTTCCGCTTTTTCTCAAATAACATTTTAAGAATATTACTTGAATTTAGTTTATATACTTTTTGATAAAACAAACGAATTTTTTAATTACTGCACTTTGATAAGAAAGGTTTATAAGAATAGGAATTTAAACATTTGCATGAATAAAATTATTGTGATCCTTGATGGTGTCGGGGACCTGCCGTGTAAGAACCTTGGGGGAAAAACGCCATTGGAAGCAGCTTTTAAGCCCAATCTTGATTTCTTGGCTAAAAACGGAAAATGCGGGCTTATGCGCACTATAAACAAGAATATAGCTCCGGAATCAGATGAGGCAATGATTTCGATTCTTGGTAATGATGTTTTC
Organism: Nanobdellota archaeon; assembly: GCA_040753775.1. Classification (GTDB taxonomy): domain Archaea; phylum Nanobdellota; class Nanobdellia; order SCGC-AAA011-G17; family JAFCDX01; genus JBFMDT01. The sequence continues at coordinate 30,599 of JBFMDT010000006.1, forward strand.
AAGAGTTACACTGGAAGGGGTATTTTGGAGGCATTAGGTTCTGGAAAAAAGATAAAGAAAGGATGCATTGTATTAAGATGCAATTTTGTTAGGGTTGATGGCGATGCTATTAAAGACACAGAGGCTGTTGTTTCAGATAAAATAAAGAAGGGGATGTTGAATAAATTGAATAAAATAAATCTTGGAATTAAGCACAAGCTAATTTACACTGTTGGTCATAGGGCTATTTTGGTTTTAGAGAAAGGAAGTGATGAAATAAGCAATACTCATCCTGGTTACAGAATCATTAGAAACTATGTAACGAGTGCTGTTCTTGTAAGTGGGGCTATGAAAATTAAACAGTGCAAGGCTTTAGACAAAAATGCAAAAGAAACTGCAAGGGCAATTAACAAATTTGTCATGGAAAGCAGAAAAGTGACAAAGGGCATTGCAATTGTTACAAGGGGGGCAAGCAAAAATTTACCAAAATTAAAAAAAATGAAAAATTGGGTTTTGCTAGCTGACATGCCTGTTGAGAAAGCAATTGGAAAGATAAGCGGGATGAGAATAATTAAAAAGGAAGGCTACAGGAAGGATGCTTTGAAGGTTTTGAAGATTGCAAAAAAATACAATGTTTATATTCAAATAAAGGGACCTGATAGTTTTGGCCATAAGAATAGACCTATTCAAAAGAAAAAAATAATAGAAAAAATAGACAAAGAGTTTTTTAGTATCATAAGGAAAGCCAAAGCTATGGTGGTTGTTACGGGAGACCATTCAACACCGTGCAAACTAAAAGCACATTCAAAGCATCCTATTCCGGTCTTAATCTACGGGAATGGGAGGGATGATGTAAAAAAATTTTCAGAAAAAAATTGCAAGACTGGAGAATTGGGTTTATTAAGGGGAAGAGAGCTTATAAAAATAGCTACTTCATTACAAAAAAATATTTAAAAGGAAATTTGTAGGTATTACCATGACAGATGACGTTGTTATAACTTACGAAACAATTTTTGAAATATTAAGGAGGGAAAAGTATAGGGAGGAGTTGCAGAAACTCGATGAAAATTTCTATGACAATGTAGCCGGCTACTTGGGCGAGAAAATACATTTTTTGAATTCGCAAAAAGACAAAGAAAGCATATTTTCAAGCGAACTCCAAAAGACACAAAAACAAATAGACAACCTTAGAAGAATGCTGAAGGAGCTGTATGACAAAAGGGAAAGCAAAGTAATTCAGTTAGCTTTATTCTGCGCCAGATCTAATACAAAAAAAGACTATACAAATATGCTAAAAAAAGAGATAGAAATTTATGATAAAGTTGTGGATGAACTAAAAAGTATTAGGGGCATAGTCTTCAATGAAATGCTAAATAAAAAGAGCATTGTAAAAGAAGTAAAAGAGCTAAAAAAGAATATAGATAAATTGAAGTTTGTGAGATTTATTAAGGAAGTTTCTTCTTTTGTAGGGGAAGATTTAAATACCTATGGCCCATTCAAGGCGGAGGATGTGGCAAACCTTCCATTAAAAGTTGCCAACATACTTATTGAAAACAAAGAAGCTGAAGAGATATGAAATTTCCAAAGTCAATCAGAACTTATTGCCCACATTGCAAAAAAAACACAAATCATAAGGTTTCATTAGTCAAAGGTGGGGGGAAGAGAGGCACACTAAAGAAGGGTTCTATACAAAGGGCAATGAAGAGGGGGAGGGGCATTGGGTACGGAAATAAGGGAAGATGGGGAAGCAAACCAAGCAAACCCAAGAGATCAGGAGCCAAAGGAAGCAAAAAAATGAATTTAAAACTAACGTGCGAGGTATGCGACAAGGGAATTATAAGGCATGGAAGAAGGGTTAAAAGGGTGGAAGTAAAGTGACTATGGAAACTACAAGTAAGTTCGTTAAGGTAAGGTGCAACAAATGCAAAAATGAGCAGATAATATTCGGGAAAAGCAACACTATTGTCAAATGTTTGGTGTGCGACAAGATTTTATCTGAACCTAGCGGGGGGAAAGGGAGAGTTAAAGCCAGAATACTGGAGGTTTTGGAGTAAAGAATAGAAGATGTTTTACAAGAAAAGTGGATTCCCTGGTGTTGGAGAACTTGTTTTATGTACTGTAAAAAAGATAGCTTACCACTCTGTATTTGTTTCTTTAGACGAATATGAAAACAGAGAGGGAATGATACACATTTCTGAGGTAAGCCCTGGCAGAATAAGAACATTAGGTGATTTTGTTAAAGAAGGTAAAAAAATTGTGTGCAAGGTACTTAACTTTAACAAGGAAGATGGGCGCATAGATTTATCTTTGAGGAGAGTTTCTGTTTCTGAAAAAATAAATAAAAATAATGAATATAAACAAGAGCAAAAAGCAGAAAAATTATTTGAAACTGCTGCAACTAAATTTAACAAGGACCTGAAATGGGTTTATGATAATTTTGGATATAATATCATAGAAAGATATGGTAGCTTGAATACATTTTTACAAAGCATTCTGGAAAAGGATGAGAGTATATTAAAAGAGATTAGTATTCCAAAAAATATTATAGACACTATATATAAATTAGCAAAAGAAAAGATTAAATCAAAAGAGGTAAACATTTCTGGAAATATTATTCTTAAGAGTTTTCAGCCTGACGGAATAAATATAATCAAGAGGGTTTTATTAAATGCTGAAAAAGGAGGTATTAAAGTAATGTATATTGGCTCGCCTAAATACAGGGTGTCAGTTACAGCAAAAGATTATAAATCAGCTGAAGAAATATTAAAAGAAAGTGTTAACAAGATATTGAATGAAATCAAAGGATATGGTGAGGGTGAATTTTTAAGAACACAATGAACAACATATTTAAATGCAACGGCTGTCAGATATACACCCTAAAAAAAATATGTAGATTATGTGGGTCAAATACAATTTCACCAAAACCAGGAAAATTTAGTTTGGAAGATAAATATGGGTTATATAGGAGAAAATACAAAGATGGGATGGATTATAAAATCTAAAAAAAATTCCAAGCCAAAAAGCATGGTCTTGATAGAAGGCCTGCCTGGAATTGGAAGTGTTGGAAAGATTGCGGTTGATTTTTTGATAGACGATCTAAAGGCTGAAAAAATAGCAAGCTTTTATAGCACAAAACTTCCCCACCTAGCATTCGTTAACGAAGACAATATTGTAGAGCTACCTTCAATAGAAATTTATAAAAAAGTGATACGGAACAAAACTTTATTTTTTATTGCCGGGGATGTTCAGCCATTAGACGAAGTAAGTTGCTATGAATTTTGCGAAGAGGTATTAAAATTATGCAAGCAAAATAACTGTGAGGAGATTATTACGTTAGGTGGTATAGGTTTGCGAAATATTCCAAAAAATCCCAAGGTTTATTGCACTGGAAATGACAAGAACATAATTAAAAGGTATAAAGGATATAATGTGCTTAACAATATAAACAAGCTAAGCGGACCAATAATTGGAGTAAATGGAGTTCTTGTTGGTCTGGCAAAAAATTTTAACATAGCCGGGGTTAGTATATTGGCTGAAACTTATGGCCATCCTGCATATTTTGGATTAAAGGGGGCAAGGGCTTTATTAAATATATTAGACAAAAGATTCAGGCTTGGCTTGAATTTTAGAGATTTTGGAGAAGAGGCCAAGAGATTTAGAAATGAATTTGATTTGCCTAAGCTTGACAAAAAAATAAAAGAGATAAATGTTGATAAAGAACAAGATGGCAAGATTGGGTATATTGGTTAAAATTCTTCTAATGATCTCTGTTTTACTTTGAATGTTTCTATTTTAACTTCTTCGCCAGGCTTTATTAATTGTCCGTAAACGCCAGCACCACCAGGTATATATTTTATTTTATCTTCTCTAAAATATCTTATATACTTGCTTACCTGTTCATTTACCTTGCTTAGTTCGCTGTAATCTGCTTCCAGTAAAACCTTAATCTCATTTCCAAACCTATCAATATATTTTTTCCATTCATCTTGCACTTTGAAAGACCATGCATTTTTTATGTCTAAAGCCAAAGCAATTATCTCGCTTAATGGTATTATATGTATGCATTTTGGTCTGTGTTCTGGATGTTTTTCTGCAGGCAAATCAGCTAATTCATGAATTCTATAATCAACCCCTTTCTTAATCGGTTTCTTACACTTAGGACATCTCCAATTTAGCTTTATTGCTTCTTCTGGCTCAAAAAAGGTTAAGCACCCAGTACACCTCGTTTTATTATATTTTCCTTCTAATGGATTGAATTTTATATTTAGCGTGCATTTTCTTCCATCTTTCCTTTGTAATACTTTCTTAACTTCATCAAAGCTAATTTCTTTTATTAAAAATTCATTGAATTCTCTTCCCATCTTATTTGGCCACGGGCTATGAGCATCAGAGTTACTTGTAAATGTTAGTTCATGCAATTCAGATATTCTATCAGCCATATTTGTATCAGCGCTTAAACCAAGCTCCATAAAATAAATCTTATCCCAGTATTTGCCATAGCATTGTTTGTAAGAGTTAAATTTACTGTATAGACTAAAGTAGGGTGTAAAACCATGGCTGAAACCCAATAAACAATCTGCTTTTATACAGATATCAGCTATTTCCTCCCCATTCATCCATATCTTTGGTCTGCCTTCTACATCAAGATCCTTGCATTTTTTTCTAAAAGTCTCTCGAACCTCTTCAACCTTAGAAAATTCTGGAAATAGAATAATATGATGGACCCTATTATTGTCTTCCACCTCTGTTTGTAACACAAATTTAGTTCCATTTTCATGTTCAAGCAACCCATTATTTAATGTCTTTAATTGCTCTTTTATTAATTTAATCCATCTTCCGTTAAGAATATCAGCTGTTCCGACTAATTGCAGGCCTTTATATGGTGCTTGCTTTGCTATCATATTTGGAATCATTTCATGGCTTACGGCCCCCGAATATAGCCCGTGTAAATGCAGGTCAGCATTTATTTTTATAAAATCACTCATTTTACCACCTTATGTCTTGCAAAATAATGAGTATTTCCTGAAGTATAAACCTCAATAGTATTAATTATACCTTCTTTTTTGTATTTACAAACCATATTTCTAATATGGCCAAGATTTCTATTTAAGTCATTAGCTAACATCTCTGTAGTAAAATAACCATTTTTTTCTTCAAATTTTTGCATAGAATTGAGATAAATATCCCTACATTCTCCAAAAGGATAATGGTATTGCTTATATGAATTTAATAATAATTTAATTTTTTGTCGTTTTTTTGCATTCCTTAATTTAAATAAGTCGTACAATTTCTCAATTTGATTTCTTCTATGAACCTCAATTTTCCATTCATCCCTATCTTTGTTTTTCTTAATTTTATAAACCCCTATTTTGATATCTAGATTATTAAATAAAACCTTAATTCCGTCTATTAGATTGTGTCTATTAAATTTACTATGAATATTTAATTTTATACATAAATGTCTAGAAGCTAAACTCACACTTCCTTCATCATCAAACATTTGAGATAAAAATTCGTAGATTTTGCTTTCATCTAAGTCAAAAATAAATCTTGGTATCTTTGGATTTGTCTCAACCTTTTTTCCCTTTTTTAGTCCTATATTTAAAAATATTTTTTGAATTAAAGAGGATAAACTTACTATTTTTACAATAGTATTTTTCTTTTTAATTTCCCTTATTGAATAGTCTATATTTCCTAAAACTGTATTCAAATCATTTAAAAACCCCTTAATTTGAAATTCATTAGAATTAGAATAGAACGGGCTATTTTTTTTAGTTGGAATCCCTCCATCTCCAAGAATACCTGCTATAATTCTAACACCTTCTTTATTCTTAAAGTTAAAAGGAAGTTTAGGATTATAAATACAACCCCCCTCTTTTCCCCTTATAAAATTAATTTTTCCAGCTAATTTATAACTAAAAAAACTTAAAATTTTATTTAAAACATCCAATCTAATCAAGGAACCATCACTTAACCAGTGACAGATAATTCTATTACCCATATTCAATTTTCTACAAAATTTGAAAATACCATAATTTTTTATCTTATTCTCTAATTTTTTATGAAAGTTCTTTTTTAGACTAACAAAAACCTCTTTTTTAGGTAAATCCCTTAATTCTACAATACCGGTTTGTTCTGGATTCATCTTTTCAACCTCACTAATCTTAATGATAAGCCCTTAACTTTTATGACATCTTCTAACTCATTTTTCATATATTCGTTGATATACTTATGAACGGTTGATTTGCTTATTTCTGCCTTTCTTGCAATTTCTCTTATCCATAATCCTTTTGGATTTTGTTTTAGAACTTTCCTAATCTTCTTTATTTTATCTTTGTCAGGACCTGTCTTTGGCATATCTATATTAGGACATTGTCCTATATAAATATTTATGTTTTTGAGAATATAGAAATAATTAATAAAACTAACCTTCCCTTATTTTGACTGTTGTTGATGTGCTCTCTATGTATTTGTATGAGATATCAATATTCATGTTTTGTATGTAATTACTTCCTGTTGACTCCACTGTTTTTCTGCAGGTGAATGTTTTTTTGTTGTCAATCAGCTTTACTGTTCCCTTGTTGGATTCGCTTTCTAGGAAAGAGCATTTTATATCTGCCGGGCTTATTTCTATGCTTACTATATTTTCAGAACTTCCTCTTTTTATAACATCCTCCAAATCTTCGCATGAACTTACTGGCTTGTACACAGAGCCCTTTCCATTGTTTTGAAGTGTAATTTCAAATAAAACCTGGTTGCTTGAGAATGGCTTTTGCGTAATTGATGTAATTTGTATTGGCGCTGAGGAAACTGAGCCTTGAGTCAATTTTTCCCCTGTAATAGTACAAACCTGTTCTGCCCCTTTCTCAATTTCAGACAGGGAGCCAAGGCATATTTTTGTCTGGACTTTTGTTTTATAAGGATAGCATACCTTTGCCCTTAAAGTAACATCCTCAAAATTTATTACCTGCTGAGAATATTTAATATTTCCCAAATCAACTTCCTGCTCGCTGCCTTCCTTAGAGTACTGTGTAATACCCCTTAATGTCGAGCTTGTTGCTTTGTAAACATCTGTCAGGCCAAAGTTAGGCAAATATACCCCATAAAGCTTTACTTTTGCCTCTCCTGCATTTACATCTGATTCGCCATTATTTTTTAACAAAACTTTGGTAGGAACTGTATCTGACTGAAAAAATTCTGATGGTGGATAGCCCTGAACAAAAGAGACACTAAGGCCGTTACTACCACCAACAAAAGGGCCTTCTGTCTTTTCCTGCTTTTTACCGCATTGCTGCCCTGTCAACAACAAAGCAACCAATAAAATAAAAATAAGCACCTTTTTCATTCTTATTCACCTATAAACTCCTTTTCCCCTACAAGAGGTATTTGGCCTGTTGATGTTGCTATTTTATGACCATAACTCGCCTTTATTTCTACAGGGTTTACTATGTAGTCCTGGTCTAAAGTGATAAGAGCTTGGCATTTAATTACTTTTTGGTTTTCCTTGAATAGTATTCTTCCGCCTTTATTAGGGTGGCACTCAAAGCTTTTAGCCAGGGGTATACCTTTAAGGTCCACTGAAACATCCACTAACTTATCCTCATCTTTTATTGCGCCTATACCTATCTTTTCCTTATCAAATATCTCACCAGCATAGGCCTGCATATTAAAGGTTAGCAGAAGAAGAATCTGGTTATTGCCTTGGGGTATTATATCTTTTTTTAGGTTTGAGATTGTTAAGGGTGCTGGGTCCTGAGCTATAGTTTCAGAAGAGGACATTTGACAATTTACACCTGGTGTTTTAACTGTTGTATCTTTTTTAAGGCATATTTGCGCAGAAGCCCTGGTTGTATATTGATAGTAAACATCTGCAAGAATATTTGTTGACATACCTTTTGTTATCTGCCTGTAAAAATAGGACTGGGATTCACTTGGGAAAAAAATGTTTTGGACTTCGGGAAATATGTTGTTGCCTGATTTTTCTGCCTTGTTTATATTGACCTGTTCACAAACATTTGAAGGGATTCCTCCAAAATAATCAGCAGGAGTGTCATAAATGCAGACTAATGCTTTAACGGGATCAAGGCCACTATTTTTTATTTCCAAACCAACCCTAAAATTTTGGCCCTCATACAGAACATCCCTTGGCGGCTGGTTGTCAAGGAATTTAACTGCAAGACCCTGGCCTGAAGCAGTTGTTCCGCGAAATCCTAGATTAGCGCACTGGGCAATAAACAATAATGGAACAATTAATATTACCAGTTTTAATATCTTATTCATTATACAATATTAACCTTAATCTTATTTAAATATATTTCTATGATACTATCTGTTTTTTATAAATGTCCACTGCTGTATCCCTGCTTGTTGAATAGGTATACCAAGCCTCTGCAAGAATTGAGCCAATATAAGTTGTTTTTAATGGAGTGTCTGTTACTTTTATATTGCACAGGAAGGTTTTTTTGTTTTTATAACGTAGTATGCACTCTTTTTCTGTTATGTCAAAGAGCTTTGATGAGCAATCTATATTAAAGCTTGATAGTGCATCACTTGTCAGCTCATAAGTTGAATAGCCATCCTCTGTTGTTCCTGTAGATATAAAGGCGCAATTTTTTTCTGTGCTAAGCTCTATACCTAGAGGAAGCTGAAGAGTTATTTGCTTAAGCTCTGCTATGTTTCCGGAATAATCGGAATTTGTTATTGTCACCCCAAAAAATGTGCTACCCTCTGACAAGGGCTGGCTTTCTAAACCAATCCCAAAGTTAAGCGGGCCTTTTTCTGTTACTGAAGATATAGTATTATCACTTTTTAGATTTGGTTCTGATATTCCTTCAAATGGGTCTTTTACAGCTTCTTTCTGGGATTTTGAGAGGGAATATACTTTAAGATAAGCCCTTGTTTTGAAGTCATACAGAATATCCATTGTTGCTATTACTGATTTTATGTCCTTTTCTGTTGCAATTCCTTCATTAAATTTGCATATTGGTTTAATGGATTCAACTTTTCCCTTGTAAATTGTTATTTCTTCAGGCGTTATATCTGTGCTGCCTGTGTAATCCTTTAATTTGCATTTTATGTTAAGATTAGTTATATCTGCTGGCGTTGCTGCTCTTATCTCGCCAACAATTGTTATGGGATCTCCTGAAAAATACTGGGCATCAGAACTAAGCTTTGTTATCCTTACTCCGAGGTCTTCATTTTCTTTATTAGACTCAACTTCAGATTGCCATGAAATTCCTGTAAATAATGTTGATGGCTCTGTTGATTTAACAAAGGCAAGCCCAAATAACTTGCCTATAGGGGTGTTGCTTAGAATAGCTTCGAGGTTTGTAATAGCTGCCTGTGCAGAGCCAGATCTTATTAAGTTAAAAACAAATATTAAACCAATTATTATTACTACAATAATTGCTATGGTTATCAACAGTGTAAGAATGCGCTTAATTATATTTCCGAGAAATCTTGCACCACTCCAAACTTTTGCTTTTTCTATACCTCTGCTTAGCTCATAACGTTCACTGAACATGCCTCTTTTTTCTTCATCAGCCATTTAAAACCCTCATCTCAAAATTATTCTCAGGGTATTAATTGTAAAGGTATTGCTTGGGACTATCTTAATCAAGTTGTCCCCTGCATTAATAAGCTTTGAGATATCCTTTGAGTATGATACTTCTTTTGTGTCAAGGACTAATTCATTGCCATTAATTAGGATAGACGCTTTTTTGCTGTTTGAATCAGTAAATAGCATGGTTAAAATAATGCTTCTCTTTTCTGCCAATACATCGTTGTACTTGCTTGAGTCTAAGTTAAAGTGGTATTGCGGATAGGATTTTTCCTTTAAGTCTGTATTTATTTTTATATTGCTTATTACAAAATCACCCTCTTCAACAGAGAACATTAATTTGTTTGAGCCTTTCTGAAGGTAGTTTACGGGTATTTCTATAGATGACGATGCTGTGCCGCAGTTTATTATTCCTGAAAATAATTGATTTCTGGTGATAAATATTTTAAGCCTTGTGCTATCGGAGTTTAAGGAATTACAATAAAGAGAGTAACTTAGTATAGCCCTGTCAATGTTGCTTAATTCGGATTCTGATATTGAAAAGGTTCTTTCTTCACGCGGGTTTATAAGCTCAAAGGTTTCTTTTACGCCAATTTTTTCAAGAGTATAGCTGTTTGTCCTCCAAAAGGCTATGCCTGGAGAGGAAACTGTAAGCTCAATTATGTTGTTGTCCTGAATATAATTTACTGGCAGGGGGATGAGCTTTATTTCTCCTGCAGATATTTCATCAAAAAATGCTATATTTTCATTAAGCTTTATTTTTAGTTTTCCCTTCTGCTCCTTTACTGTAAAATACAAAACAATGTCCTTTAGATTTGATTTATCTTCAATAGGGAGGGTAAGCTTTTGTGAATTTTCGCTTAAAAGGGTCTTGCTTACGTACAGGGATTCTGCAAGCTTTTGCGTTATGGGCTCTGTTTTTATAAATAAGTTGATTGGATTGAATTCATGAGTAATGCCCTTGTCTGCTATTGCTGAAAGTGTGCCGGGAGATTCTGAAAGCAAGACTTCCTGCTGCGCTGTTGTAGTTGATGGCTCTGTTGAAATGCCCTCATTTAACAAGGCTTCCCTTTCTGCTGGCGGCAACAAAAGCATGTAAAGAACAAGAAATACAGCTATCAATAAGACCAAAACTGCTACATCTTTTCCGCTTTGGGCTTTTTTCATGCTTATCACTTTAAAAGGGTAATTAATATATAAATGTTACTAAATCATGAGCTGTAAAGTAAACGTCTGGAATTTTGAACAAAAAAATTAAGTTTTCTTCACAATCAGTTTATTTTCTTTAATTTCAGCTTCTAGCTCTTGCCCTTCTTTCCATTTCAATTCTTCTATCATATTTGGAGGAATAACTAAAACCCATTTGGCATACTCAACATCTCCAACCTTTCTAGAAAGTTGTTTTTGCAGTTTCATAATCTAAAGTAGAACTGATTTGTATTTAAACTTTTAGGTACCAACTACAAAGTAGTTAATTAGGTACCGAAAGATATATAAACAATAGGTACCTAATATATGCATGAAAGTTGAGATTAAATGTAAACATTGTAAAAGTCAGAATTTCCGACGCGAAGGTACTAGGAAAACAGACAATAGGGGAAGGATACAAAAATTCTATTGTAAAGATTGTCATAGATATTTCACAAATGATGATGGATTTTACAGAGTGAGAAATAAGCCTGAAATCATCACAATGTCTATTGATATGTATGTTTCTAATTTATTAAGCAGAAAGATGAGAAACCAATTAAAGAGACATCTTAGCTACAAAATAAGCCATGTTTCTGTTTTGGATTGGGTTAGGAGATATACACTAAAAGTTCACAAGTTTATAGAAAAACAAGGTTACAATTTAGGTAATAGTTTCTATGCTGATGAAACGTTGATAAATAGAGAAGGAAGATTAGACAGATTTTGGTGTTGTCTTGATTGGGATACAAGATTAATTACAGGATTTCATTACAGTTTATCTGCTAATCTTATAGAAGCTCAAGAATTTCTTAAAAAGTCAATCAAAAAAGGAAAGCCAAAGTATATTCAAACAGATGCAGGAGTTTTCTATCCGAGAGCATTTAGAAAACTTTTCTACTCTAATAAACTAGGTGGATTAACTGTTGAGCATAAAATACAGAATTATCAAACAACAAGAATTCATAATTATAGAATTGAAACCGTCTTTATGAAAATCAAAGACAGAGTTATAGATTTCAGAGGATTGAAAGCCTTATGGTCTGCTCCTATATTGATGACTGCAATAGTAATCCAACATAACTTTATAGAAAATCACTCAACAACTGATGAAGTTCCTTCTGAGAGAGCAGGAGTTAATTTAGAATTGGGAGAAAATAGGTGGTTAGATTTGATCAAATTAAGTAGCAGTTAACAACAGAAAGATTTATATACTACCATATATCATAATATTATATGGAATTATACCATGAGATACTATGACAAAAATACAAATAGATTTGGACGAGGAAGAAGACAAAATTGTAGAAATCTACAAATTAGTGAACAATCTAAAAACAAAACAGGAAGCTATAAAGAAAATGGTAAAATACTTTAAAGCAGAAATTAAACCAAAGAATTTAAAGGATAAAGATTACTTCGAGGTATAAAAATGGAAACAAATACATTAATTTGGATCGGAGCAGGCGTTATCGGTGCAGGAGCATTATTTCTGTCAATTAAGGGATGGATAACGGTTTATAATAAATTCATTTATTGGAGAAACAAATTAGACGAGAAATTCGCTGGTATTGATGTTATAATGCAAAGAAGAATAGATATGCTACCAGCTTTAGCTCAAGTAGCTAAAAAATATAGCATTCATGAATATAAAACTATCAAAGACACAATTGAAGCAAGAAGTCGCTGGACTAAAGACAAATCTTTAAATGAAAAAGTTAAGGCAGTAGATGAAATAGAGAATAATTTTATCAAAATTCAGGCTGTTTTTGAAAGGTATCCTAAAGTAAAGGCTGATAAATTATATCAACAAATTATGGGTTCTGGTAATATAACTAGAATAGAAAGAAAACTACAACAATTTAGGTTAACTTACAACAAAGTTGTAAGAGAATATAACGAAAGAGTACAAATGTTCCCTAGAAATATTGTAGCTAAAGTTCATGGCTTTAAGACAGCAAATTATCTTACCTTAGGCAACAAAATAAATCAAGAAAATCAAGAGACTTACAAACCAAAAGAATTATTTAATGAATAATCTGGGGTAAGAATATGAATCATTATTTAATAGAATTTAGGTTTCGAGGTTATGCAAAAAAATATCTCAAAGAACGCATTTTTGAAGTTGCCAAAAAATTTAGGGTTAAGGGTGTTACAAAAAAACACGTGGTACCTCATATAACTCTATTTGGCCCATTTACAACAACAGATGAAAGAAAAGTTGCTTCCACATTTCTTTCTGTTTGCAAAAGATATGATTTGATGACTTTTCAGTTAAAAGGATTTGGGAATTTTGATAATAGGGTAATTTATGTGGATATTAACCCCTCGGAAGAATTAAAAAAGTTTAGAAGAGAGCTATCCAAAGAAATAACTGGTTTGAGGAATTTTCTTATTTTTAGAACAGTGAAAACTAAAGGCATAACTGATTTTGAAGAGTCTCATGCCTTTCATGCAACAATTGCATTTAAAGATATAGAAAGGAAATTTCAGAGTATTCTAATGTATCTAAAAAACAAACATGTTCCACACATTGACCAAAGACTATTAAGAGTAACGTTATTAAGAAATGGAAGGATTTTATACGAATATGATTTTCTTCAAAAAAGAGCCTTTAATAGAAGAGAAGCATTAAATAAACATTTTTGGAGAAAAACAATAAACTTGCTCAAAAATGGTAAGAATTAGAAGAAGAGGAACAGCAATTGTTGAAACATCTAAAGGAATTTTAGTAGCCTCTGGAAGAAAGAAAATATTTCTATTGCCGGGTGGGGGAGCTGAAAAGTGGGAAAGTAGAAGAAAAGCGACAATAAGAGAATTAAAAGAGGAAACCGGATTAAAGGCTGTCTCTTGGAAATTTCTATTTTATCATAAAGGTTTTGTGCATAAATCTCATGGTGGTGGTCACTTTAAAGACATTCATAAAGTATTTTTAATAAAAGCTATTGGAAACCCAAAACCAAACCATCATGATGTAAAGCATATAGCTTATTGGAAACCAGACTCCAACATAAAGATTAGCAGAACCACTCAGACAATTATTGAGAAATATTTAAGAGAATATAAAAAATGATTTCTTTTTGATTTCTAAAAATAAGATAAAACCTAATAATACCTGACGCTAACCTAACAGCTCACTAAATCAGCTTTAATGCATACTTCAGAAACTTTGGATTTTTAATAATGAGCCATGGGATTTGCTTTGCTATGAAATCCCTGTCAAAGTTTTCAAGAGTATTTTTTATATTGTCTGAAGAGGCTAAGTTTACCAATTCATTGTAATCCTTGTCTGAAAATTTATCAAGGATTTTTCTTACCATTAAATGCGCATAAAGCTCTTTGCCTATCCTTTTTTTCCAAAGCTTTCTGTAGCTCTTCTTTTTTATTATTGCCTTTGAGAGTTCCTGCGCTGCTAGCAAACTTTGTATTATGCCACCATAGGTTGTTGCCTTTACCATGGTTGCTGCATCCCCTAAAACATAAGCTCCATTCTTTTCTGTTTTTATTTTTGGGTCGTATATAGGGATGAGGCCCGACTGATATTCAATAAGCCTTCTTTTTCTGCTTAGCTTGTTTAGCATATCTTTGAATGTCAGGTTTGGGTTTAGGTAAGAGACAACGCCTATTCTTGCCTTGCTTTCAGATTCAGGAACTATCCAAGCAAATGAGCCTTTCCTAACCCAAAATTCTATAATATCAGGATCCAGGCATATAGAGTATCTTGCCTGCATGCCTATTGCAAATCTTCTTTTATTATACAAACCCATAATTTTTGCAACGCGCGAGGTAGCTCCATCTGCCCCAACTAAAATATCTGTCTTAAAGGGATTGTTTTTCTCAAATAGGATATAGGGCTTGTGATAGTTGATAAATTTGTGGTTAAGATAGAGCTTTGCGCCTGCATCTTGGGCAAGCGAAGCAAGGTATTGATCAAATTTAGCCCTGTCCAGGAGCAGATTTGAGTTCCTGAATTTTATTTCAACCTGGTTTCCATTTGGCGAGATTATCCTTGCTTTGTTCAGCTTATTTATTATAAGGTCTTCTTTAAGTGGAATGATATTTCTTATTGAAGATGTAACAAGGCCTGTGCAATGGACTGGAATCCCTACTTTACTATGCTCTTCAAATAAAGACACAGCAAAATTATTTTTAGCAAGCAAATACGCAAAATAGGAACCAGCAGGGCCAGCACCTATAATTGAAATCATAACCGTAATGAATAGAGAATATTTATAAATTTAATGAATCTTGATAACGCATGATAGACTTGATTTTGGTTATTGCTGCACTTTTTTGGACATTATTTGCCACTGTTTCTGACATAAAAACAAGAGAGGTTTCAGATTGGCTTAATTATAGCCTTATTGCAATAGGTCTTGGGTTAAGGTTTATTTATTCTGCTGTCAATAGCGAATGGATGTTTTTTATTTATGGATTAATTGGGTTTTTTTCATTTTTCGTTATTGGAAGTGTTTTTTATTATACAAAACAGTGGGGTGGTGGTGATGCTAAGCTGCTCATGAGTTATGGGGCAGTATTTGGGACTTATCCTAATGCTTTGCTAAGTTATTTCAATCCAAACTTAAACATTCCATTTGCTATAATAATACTAATCAACATACTTTTGTTTGGAGGGGCTTATGGGTTGTTGTACAGTGTTGTGCTTGCAGTAAAAAACAAAGAAAAATTTTTGAAAGAGATTAAAGGGCTGGCAAAAAGAAAAGATTTTGTAATGCAAAGAAAACTATCCATCATCAGTTCGGTTGCTGCAGTTGTCATAAGCTTCATTTTCAGCAATATGAATGTCAGGATATTGCTTTACTTATTTGCAGTTTTTGTATTACTGTTTTATGTTCTTTTTTTATTTATTAAAAGCGTGGAAAATATTGTAATGTACAAAAAGATAAATGCAAGTAATTTAACAGAAGGGGATTGGATTGCAGAGAAGATTATTGTAAACAGAAGGGTTGTTTATGTGCCTGAGAAAATGGGCATAACAAAGAAAAATATTGTGTTATTAAAGAGGCTAAATGTCAAAAATATTGTTGTAAAGGAGGGCCTGCCTTTTGTTCCTAGTTTTTTGATTGCACTGGTAATAAGCCTGATTTTTGGAAATATTTTTGGATATTTATTTTAGGGAATCCTTTCTTCTGGCTTAACTATGTATCTCTCAAAAAGTTCCTTTGGAGATTTTTTTGGTTGAATTTCCTGCAGACCTTTTTGTATTGTTCTTTGTATTGCTTCAAGCTCGCTTTCAGAAATTTTTTTAGATTCCCAGGAGAGATTTATACCATCATCCTTGTACCTTGGAATTAAATGCACAACAATATGGTCTACTCTTTGGCCTGCTAATTCCCCATTTGCTATAAATATATTTGTTGCAGGGGCGTTAAGAAGCTTCATCAGGGTAGAGGAGAGCTTGTTTGTTATAAGCATTAGGTGGCTGAATTCATTATCAGGAATACTAAAAAGATATTGATAGTGCTTTCTAGTAAATATTATTGCATGGCCTTTTGTAGCAGGATTTATGTCAAGAACAACTGTTATCTTATTGTCTTCATAAATTTTTTTTGTCTTAATTTGGTTTGTAGCTATCAAACAAAAGGGGCATTGTTGCTTTTTTAACTCTGCTAACTGCTCTGGGGATAATTTTGCCAGTTCTTTTTTTAATTGTTCAGCCTGCTCTTTTGTTAGGTTCATCCTATTGCCCTCCTTACATCTACTATTTCAAGGCTCTGCACTCCCTTGATATTTTTAATAGAATTCTCAATATCATCACTGTTTACTACTTCGTTTATTGTAAAGGTAAGGTTAATGGATTTAAGCCCAAAAGCAACTGGAATAATTTCTGCTTTGCCTATGTAAGCATTCAATTTTTTAAGCTTTTTTTCAGCCTCTTCTTTTATTTTGGTTAAATCTGCTTCAATTTCAGGCATTATTTTTATTGTTATTACAAGATTGGTCATTTTAGTTTGGTCCGATAAATCCGCATTTGCTGCACTTATATTTTGCGACTATGACACGGCAATGCCCACATCTTATTATTTCTTCCTCACCGCAAGAAGGGCATTTAAAGATAGCAGAACCTTTTATGTTTGTTATTCTTGTCCTGCATGAGCTACATAACGATTCTTTCATAATTTATGCTATTTAGGGAATATTTATAAAGGTTTTGAAAAGGTTTAAGTAGATTAGAGCAATAATTCTTTAAGGGCCTATAGTCTAACCTGGAAAGGACGGAAGCTTGCGGTCTATAGCAAAAAGCTTCAAATGGGGGTTCAAATCCTCCTGGGCCCGTTAACATTTTTTATAGTCCATTTCGTAATTCATTTGTTCAGCGGAAGGTTTTTTTCCGAGTAAAATCAAAAACGTTGCTTTAATATATTTTATAGCTAAATTTTTTCTTCCTTCTTTTTTTAGCCTTCTTACAGAAACGTATATTTTTGGGATTTTTAATATTTTAAATTTTCCAAATTTCGATGCTCTCCATACATAATCGTGATCTTCTGCAAAAGTTATTTTCTTATTAAATCCTTTAATTTTGTTATGCAATCTTTTTTTTATGAGTATACACCAACCCGGCGCAACTGGCCTTATATATTGGACAGATTTCATAAATTCATTTGCAAACTTATACATTTTTCTATCTATTGAATAATTGCTTAACGGATAGAAATAAGTTGTTGCAATGTCCAAGGATTTATTTTTAAATTCATTTATTGCTTTTTTAAAAAAATCTTTAGGCAATATAACATCTGCATCTAGAAATAATAGTAAAGTTCCTTTGGCAATTTTTGCTCCAGCATTTCTACCAACAGATGGCATTCCCCCCTTAACAATCTTGCATCCATACTTTTTTGCTATTTTTTTTGTGTTATCTTTTGATCCTGCATCTGCCACTATAATCTCGTAATCTTTGTAAGTTTGCTTTTTTATAGAATTTAATAATTTAGGTAGATATTTTTCTTCATTTAGGGTTGGTATTACTATACTTAATTCTGGCATAAATAAGGTTGAATTGATCTAAATAAAAACTTATCGGAGATGTTGTATTAATATCATTTCAGAAAAGTTTAAAGGTGGACTGAAAGTCGAGCACCTGCTGGAGCGGAGAAGTTGAACCGCGAGCGGAAGTTTTATAAAGATTAGAAGTATAATATTATTTATGATAAGAAAATTTAACCTTATTATAGAGCAAGACGAAGAAGGATGGTATATTTCTGAAGTAGTAGAGCTTCCAGGATGCCATACACAAGCCAAAAGCATAGACAAATTAATAGAGAGAACGAAGGAAGCTGTCCAAGCATATTTGGAAACAGAAGAAAAACCAGGAGTTATAGAGAAATTTATAGGAATACAACAAATAGAGGTGTAATTCTTGGCTAGATTGCCTAGATTAACAGGAAGAGAATTAGGTAAGATTATAGAGAAGTTTGGATTTATATTTGATCACCAGACTGGAAGCCATATGATTTATAAGCATCCTGATGGAAGAAAAACTACAATTCCTAATCATCCTGGAGAAGAAATAGGTCCTGGACTTCTGAATAAAATCATTAAAAAAGATTTATGCATTACTAGAGAGGAATTTATGAACTATATTAAGTAAGCGAGCGGTTCAATTGTGTATAATTAGTGTTAGTCGCCTTTTCATGAGTTTATAACTCCGTTAATAAATGAGTGAAAAGTTGGATACGCAGTATCCAAAGTCCCACCACGAGCGTTAAAATTTAGTATATTTATATTGTTAGTAACAGAAAGGTTTATATATTAATTGATATCATATAATATCAAGAGGTGTTAGATTGTGGACAGAAAGAATTATGAAATAGAGATAAAGCATCATGCTTTCATTAGGGCTGTGCAGAGAGGGATTACACCAGACTTAATAGAAAATTGTGTCAAGAATGGATCAATTGAAAGATTTGGTAAAAATTATATTAAGTTCATTTCAAAATCCACAATTTGCGTTGGAGAAGTATCTGGATTAAAGATAAAGATAATAACAATTGAAAGGAGGAAAAAATGAAGAATTGTTCAGAATGCAAAGGAATTATGGTGGAAAGAACAGCTAAAACCCCTGAAGGAGTTAGTTATAATTATTTTAAATGTGAAAAATGTGGAGAAGAAATAGTAGATATGAACCAACTACATAACGTAGCAGAAAAATACAGAATTATGAAAAAATATCATGTCAAACTATCTAAATGGGGTTTAAGCATCGGACTTAGAATACCTAAAGAAATTGCTAAAAAATATCATTTTAGTGACAACAAAGAAGTATCTATTATTCCAGAAGAGAAAGGGATAAGAATAATTCCTTCTTAATCTCTCTTTTTCACTTACTTCTAAGCGAGTGGTGGGATTGCGACTAATCACTGTTAGGTAACCCGAATGGAGCCTTTTAAGGCGGAATGAGAGCTAACCCTGTTAGCGTGGCCAAGGGACTAAATTAGATGAATAATTTAATTTTCCCGCAGGAGTATGCCTGAACGGAGT
>JBFMDT010000007.1:0-47210 GCA_040753775.1 Nanobdellota archaeon
CTACACCGGTAGGCGTACTTGTTGCTGCTCCAGAAATACTGGCTAATCCGCCTAAATTACTTAACTTACTAATTGTCGCAGTTGTCCCAAAAAGTGAAACAGCTATGGCAACTATAACTAAAACAATCAACAATTTATCCGAAATTTCTGACATATTTAACTACCTCCTTTTTCATTATTGATAACATTAAGTTCTACTTCCCCGCCCGTGATGGTTGGTTTTGGTATAACATAAAGTTTAACTTGACCTAGAGTTTCTGATGATACTAATTTAGCATTTTTTTCTAAACTATTTAAAATTCCAAGAACAAATACTGCCTGTACAACTGAAATTAAAATAACAACAACTAATAAGATTATCAGAACAGAATTGACAGATAAATGTAATTTTTCTTCCATTTTTTAACACTTCTTAATAATCATATTTACTATAATAAAATGGTTATTTATATAGTTTTCTATACTCAAATATACTACTTAAGAGATAAATCCATCATTATAGATTTGTCATTAGTTACTAATAGTAAATTATAAAAAGCAATATAAAATGGTAAAAGGTGATAAAAAGATTAACTTAAACTGCAAAATGCAAAATGAAATAAATAATACGCTTAAATACCTATTTCACTTTAATGGAATACAAGAAATTTTACAATTTTTATCTAACAAAGAAACTAAAACATTTAACAAAATAAAACAAATTAAAAACCAAAAAACAGATAAAGTATTTTCAGCTAATACAATAGCACTTAGGCTTCTTTATTTGGAAGAAAAACAATTAATAAAAAGAAAAATGTTTAAAAATGGAAAAAGGTGGCATATTGGATATATAATAACCGATAAAGGGTTAAGGTTATTAAAATTTTATAATAATATTGGTATAGAATTTAAAAAATTAATAGACAATAATTAGATCTTTTTATGTATTAATAATATATCATTTTTTACCAATTTTTATTTTAGATAAATAATTTCTCTTTAGTACAGATCTATGAATCCCCTATAAGGTAGAGATTTTAACCTCTAATTATCTCACCTCCGTGGAAATGAGACCTTAAAAAAGATTTAACACTCCGTACTAATTAACAGATATTTTAAGGATTTATATAATTTTTGGATTATACCTTAAATATCTTTTTCTAAATTAAAAACTTTTGATAATAAAACCCATCCACTTTTCTTATAGAATTTAAGTATCTTTTCATTTTTTTCTTCTACAAACAAAGTTGGTCTTTTTATTCCTTTATTCTTAAGCTTTTATTCTGCCTCTTTCATTAGCGTTAAACCTAAACCATGTTTTCTGTAATCGGGATGTACTGTAAGTTTGTAAATAAAAGAACACCATGATCATAAATAATAAACACAGTCCCGACTAATTTGTTATTATCCTCAGCAATAATGATAGATTCTTTATCTAATTCTATTTTCTTTGCTAAATATTCTTTTTTATCTAACAGTTTGTAATACATATTAGAAATTTTAAGTAAGCCTTCTAATTTTTCAAAATCATTATTCATCTAATTTCTTATTTTCATTTTTTAGAAAATGGGCCTGAGCGGATTTGAACCGCCGACCCCCACCTTATCAGAGTGGTGCTCTACCAGGCTAAGCTACAGGCCCAACGCCTTCGGGCAGACTCGAACTGCCGACCACCTGATTAACAGTCAGGTGCTCTACCCTTCAGATTCGATAACAAAAAGTTATTGATTTACTGAGCTACGAAGGCTTAAAAGAACTGTTTATATAATTATTTAAAAACCTTTCTAATCACTTTTTAACTTTATTCCAAATCCAAGCAAAAACTCCACCCACAATATAGCCTATTACAAAAGCAAGAATAATTCCAATAATAAAGTTCAGCCAGCTAAAAGGAAGCATGTTAAATTCAATGAAAATAAAATGCAGGCTTAACTTCCAATTCAAGAGCTGCCCATTAGTCAAAACAATTAGGATTACCCCAATAGTGTGTAAAATAGCAAAAAGAATAGCAGTAGAAAGTGCTGTAGCCTTTACATCTATTTTGGGCATAAATTACAAAACATTAATAACTATTTAGGCTTAATGTTATTACTTTAAAATAAGCCTTTTAGCAGATTTGGCCTGTTCGTAGCAACCCCATCAACACCCATCTCAATAAACTTTTTCATCATTCTTGTATTATCAATAGTCCATACATTTATCTTAAATCCATTATCGTGAGCCATTTTGACCAATTTTTTTGTAGTATATCTGTAATAATAAAAAATCTCATCTGCGCCAATCTTCGATGTAGACTTAATAGGGTCATATACAAGCCTCCTAACACGATGATGGTTGAATGGATACATAGAAAAGATTAACCCTGTTCTTAATGCCTTATCAATCTTTTTAATAGTTTTAATAATTTTTTTATCAAATGAGACAACAATAACATTTTTTAAATTATTTTTCCTGATTAAATTGACAATCTTCTTTTCGCATCCTCTATCCTTCAATTCGATGATAATCCCAACCTTATTTTTTATCAGCTTAACCGCCTCTTCCGGAGTAGGGATTTTCTCACCGCCAACCCCTAACCTTCTTATGTCCCTAAAACATAAATCTTTAACATAGCCCTTTCCAGCAGTTAATCTATCGACCCTTCTGTCATGAAAAACAATCAACTTTTTATCTTTAGTCAGTCTTACATCAAATTCAATAAAGTCTACCTTTAACTTAATTGCCTTTCTAAAAGCCTTCAATGTATTTTCCGGCTCATAAGCAGACCCGCCTCTGTGAGCTATTATTAAAGGTTTCATGATTATTCTAAAAATTCCTTGTTTTTTATTTTATCAACTAAGTATTTTTCTGAAATAAAACTAATTCCTTTTGTGGTTAATGCTTGTATTTCAACTTTACCATTAAAGTCCCTCATCATTTTAAATTGTCTTTGCCATCCTTTATTATCTTTAAACCAATCATATTCGGAAACTTGCTTTATTCTTGATAAATCTTGTTCTGTTAATTTTATTAAATGTTTTTTTAGATCATATTTTATAACATCGTCTCCTGTAATACCCATATATTTAACATTTGGGATTGTTAATCTTCCTGAAGCATGTGCAAGTGCAATAGAACCATATTTTATTACAGAATAGATATATGCTCCATACACATCCCAATCACATAGTACATAAATAGGTATATCTTTTTCTTCAGATAGTCTTTGCAATAACCTTCTAATCCCCCTAGTAGTTTGTCCTTGTGATGTTATAAGTATAGCATTATTTTTAGCCCAGAATTTATCTTCTACTAATCTTTCAAATGTTGCAGCCTTCTCCATGTATAAAATATATTTTGCATTTATTTTTCTAAAAACTAATTCATCTGTAATTGAAGGGATAGAATAACCCCCTTTACCAAGTTTTGAACAATCTATCTTATCACCATTATCTTCTAAAATTATATTCCCAACCATGCTTCCCATTTTATTAGCTGAAACATGCAGTTGTTCCCTTGAGAAATTAGTTATAACTTCCAGATCTTCAATGGATTTATCACTATCCGTTTGATCATCAACTAAGTTAATATTTGTTCCTGGTATGGTTCTTTTAGCCATATAAAAAACATCTCTTAAACTAGAGTGTTTTCCTGTTTCCAATAATTCTTTTTTAATTATAGAAGCAACCTCAACAGTTTGCAGGAATTTTTTTGCATGAGCAACATTAAAGAAACTCCTCTCAGCCATTTTTTTGCCAAGTATTAAAGTTTTTGTTTTTTTGTCATAGATTACATTAGATAAAGCCCTTACAGGCAAAGTTATTGTTGGATTTCTACCCTTATCAGCCTGCTTAATTAAATTATTTCCAAAACTCCTTAACTCTTCTTTGGCCTTATTTTGCTGTTTCACCATTCTCTAACAAGCCCTTCAGATTCTTTTTTAACACTTTTTTAAAGGAATCCTCTATTTTTGTTTTTTTCTCTCCGGTTAAGCTCGATAATGATGAGGCCAACTCCGGAATATACCTCTCAAACAAATTAACCTTTTCTTGCTGCTCCCTTGCCTTAACATTCTTCCTAATCCATATTCCAAGCTGCCTTCCTGCTTCTTGTAAAGCCAGTTTTATCTCCCTAATAATCTCATCGTAATGCGCCAGAGCATCTTTAGCTTCAGAAGTAAAAGGTGGCCACACAGAGCATAAATGAACCAAAATAACCAAAGGCCCTACTAGTAAATTATTTCCAGATTGCTGCATCCCATAGGGCTTCCAGTTTGTGTCTAACACTGCTTCTGTAATTGCACATGCCCCCTGTTGGAACAATAAAGGGACCCTGTTGGCAAATCTTATTAACCTTGCAGTTTCATCCTTTGGTAGATCTCCTCCATACACAAGAGCAACCTCAATTATGAATGGAAAACCCCTGTACACTTCAGGGGATCTAGAAACAACAGTATAAAAATCAGCATTAAATTCCTTCTTCAAGCTTTTTTCTAACACACTAGATGTAATAGGGCTTAAACAATCTGTAGGTGGTGCTCTTATTTTTGTTTCTTTTATAGACTTAAGCAAAGCCTCTGCCTCCTGATTAGTTACTAGCTTAGGTTTTTTGCCCGGATTTATCTTTGCCCTTTTGCATATTTCTTCTGCAGTTCCGCTACCCACACTTGAAAAATCATTAACAAAAAATCCATGCACGGACCTAGCTGTCGTGCTTCCTAACATCCATAACAAAGTTCCCAATTCTACACCGTAGGGATGCGGCTTAATCTCCTTTGGCTTCTTAGGAAATTCATTTACAGCTCTTGAATATTTCATCTTTTCTTTGTTAGGGTCTACATAAATAATTTCAGCATGAGGATTGGCTATTGCAGTTTCTTTTATATACTCATCAACGCTCTGCCTTCCCTTCTGATATCTTCCATCCAACTCAATCTCTATTCTTGTCCCATGCTCCTTTTTCCATTCCCTTTGCTCCTCTTTTAATATCTTAGGCTCATTCCTCTGTGTATCTATCTGTATTTCATAATATTGTGCTGGTTTATTAGGAGAAATTTTTGAAATTACCTTTATTGGCTTACCTGTTGTTAATTGGGAGTACAATACAACTGCAGAAATTCCAATGCCCTGCTGTCCGCGATTCTGGATGAGAGTATGAAACTTGCTCCCGTATAATAATTTCCCAAATATGTTTGGTATCTGGTTCTTGACAATGCCCGGCCCATTATCTTCAATAATTATAACAAATCTTTCCTCATTTATCTTTTTTAATTCAACATAAATTTCAGGAAGAACATTTGTCTCGTCGCATGCGTCAACCGAATTGTCTACACCTTCTTTTACAGCCATCAACAACGCCCTTGTAGGCTTGTCAAATCCAAGCAGATGCCTGTTTTTAGTAAAGAATTCAGATACAGAAATCTCTCTTTGCTTCTTTGCTAATTCATGCGCCTTTGTAATTTCAGCCATTCTTCCTCTTTTTTATAACAAGATTAAAATTTCTTTATAAAACTTACTGCATTACTACTTTTTCATCTCTCTTTCAAGCATGGCATAAACATTTCCATGCTTGCTTCCCCTTAATAAGTTTTCTATGGCTCTTCTAACAATAAAAACATTTTTTGTTGGCCCTATTATCCCAACTGTCTTGCCATAAACAACAATATGTGTATCAGTTAGCTGCTCTAAATACTTTCTGGCTCTGCCCTCTGTTCCAATAACCCTGCTCCTGGCAACAGCAATATCACCCTTTGAAAAATCTTTAATGTTTATAATCTCAAAAGAATTTTGCTCGTCCAATAAAGTTATGGCAACATCAGGATTAAAACCGCGGGCTATAGCACTTATGACCTGCCTTGCAATAAATAAATTCAAGCTGTCATCGCTCTGCAAACTTATTTCTCCAGTGGAAGAGCTTACCTTAATCCTAGCACCAAGTCTGTTTTCTAGAAACTTTTTTGTAGTGCCTTTCTTTCCTATTAAAACAGCAATTCTGTCATTGGGTATTTTAATTTCTTCTATAAACATCTTAAAACTCTTCAAATTCCTTTAGCTCTTTAAGATAACCCCTATTTTTTAGCCAGGCTGCCTGGTTTTTTGTATACTTAAATAAAATGTCTCCCTTCTCATCCCCACCTACTTCCCAAGGCTCGATAAGCATAAGGTCTCCTTCCCTGACCCACAAGCTTCTTTTTAGTCTCCCAGGTATTCTGCATATTCTTGTTTTTCCATCCAGGCATTTTACCTTCATTCTGGAAGCCCCTAATCTTTGCTCAAGTATCCCAAAAACCTGTCTGCCTCTTGGAAGCATTATTCTTGTAAATTCATCCTGGACATTAGTACCATTTCTTTCCATCGCAAGAAAAATAAGAATATTGTTTATAAATATTGCTATTCTAATTTAGCCTGAATAAAACAGTTACCCTGTATATCCTTCTGCCATCTTTTTTCCCATAAAGGCTCCTTGTTATTTTTAGCTCTCCTTTAAATCTCTTCTTTAATTGCATGCCAAGTGCCTTTGCAAATCTCTGGTTGCTTATGTAAATATCACTTCCTGTTTTAAGATCTACTTTCCTAGAGACAAATATATCTTTTCGTGTCTCAAGCTGTTTTTTTATAAAATCAAGAATTTCCTTTTTCCCAGGCCTTATTTGAATTATTGCTTCATAATACTGGCTCATATGTAATACACCTGCGCATATGGAACCTTTCCTATAAAAAGAACAGAATCTTTGTCTACAACACCCTCTTTTACAGCTATGTCTATGCTGTTCTTTCCAACTATGTTTATATTAGTAGAGTTTTTAAGCACATCCTTAAGCTCATCTTCTGAAACAAGCCTTCCTTTATAAAAACCTTCAGAAATATTTAATACCTTATCATTTTCCCTGTATGTTTTCCCAACAATATTCTTATCACACACAGCTGTAACAGAATTATTGTCTCCCTTGTGTATTTTTACATAAAACATTTTACAAAGCCCTTTTTACTCTGTTCTTAGCGCCGCAGGCCATGCACTTTATGAACATAAACTCGCCCTCTTTAATAAGGGTTGTATCTGGTTTTTTGCAATTATAGCATAAAACAAAATTATCAGCATATTCACTTATCTTAGAATTTATGGAGTTGCTGCTTATTTTTCTTCCAAGAACAAGCCTGCTACCATCCATTTTTGCTGGTGTGGCCAGTTCTCTTTGCAAATATTTCAACAAGTGGTCAACCTTTCTATTCAGGATATTGCATATCTGTATGAAATTTGTGATAATTGTTTTATTTCCTTCTATATGCCCCATTACTTTTGGAATCTCATACCTGACAGTAGAAATAACTTCCTTAGGTAATTGGCCAAATGCACTATCCAACATCTCTTCATAACTAACCATTTCAGGCTAAACCATTAGGAAAGGTATTTAAATATTTTGTTAATCCCCTTAAAAGAATTCTGTCTAAAACCAATCTTCAACTAACTAGCCTCAATTTGCCCTTGAACTCAAAAATTTCTCCCTCTTTGATAAGCTCTTGAATTAAACTAGCTGAATTCCTTGATGTGCTCTCCTTGATAACTTCGCTTGTGTCAATACCGTCTTCATACCTACTTATCAAGTCAACCAGCTTCTGCCTTGCAATATTGTCATTAACCCCATCATCAACTATTTTCTCCTCAACAATATTCTCAACAGCTTTATTCTCTGTCTTGTTTGGCTCACCATATAACTTAGTTAATTCCGCCTTTCTTGCAATAATCCACGCAGAATCCAATTTTTTGATGATTATTGGTGTGATATAGACTTCATCTTGATATTTCCTCACTCTCCCTATAACATTGATAACATCCCCAACATTTATGTCAGCTAGCAAATTAGTATCCTCTCTCCAAGACTTTATTCTTATTGTTCCCGAGCTGTCATCAAGAACTAAATCTGTATAAGTATTAGCCCCATTGCTATATTTTTGTATTACACTAGCTATAATATTAACCCTATTGACTTTGTTGTTATTTATTAGAATATAACTTGGGTTTTGTTCAGACTCATCAATTACAAATTCTTTGCCAACCAAATCGCTTATCCAAACCTTAAAAGCTGTCGGTCTTTGCATTCCCGCACCTAAGGCTCAGCCTTCTGTATATAACCTCTTTTTGGTTCAAATATGTAGCCTTCCTTCTTTAACAATTCTATAACATCATCAAGCTCGTCCCTTTTTACACCCTTGTCAAGAACAGAAGGTATTAAATCATCAAGCAATATTGCCTTAATTCCTCTTTCAGTCATTTGGTTTATCACGTTCCTGACAATAAGTATCTTGCTCCTTTTGGAAGCAGTTATGCCAGTGGTGATTCTGTCTATGTCTATCTTCCCAGTTTCATAATCAAGACCGACTTCCATAAGGCAGTACCTAAGCAAATTTATGGCTCTTTTTGCATCATTTCTTGTAACAGCATCGGAAAGCCTCACCTTTGCGCTTGCTTCAGCCAGTCTTACAAGCGCTTCTAACTGCCTGGCTGATATTGGGATATTCTTAAATAAGTCATCTGCTGACTGACTTTGATTTCTTAGCCCGACATAAAAGGATTTAATTTCATCTAAAGCTTGTTCGCTTAGCTTTGGTTTGATATACTGCCTTGAGTAAGCAATGTACTTCTTTAACAAATCATGAGGTATTTCTGATTTTATTGCTTCAGGATCTTGGTGCATCTTAAGAACATGCGATGCTATCTTTTCATCCTTATCCTTGTTTGGCAAATCCCTCACAGTAAATATAAGGTCAAACCTGTTAATCAAAGTTGGGGGTAAATTTATCTGGTTTGGAATAGGTGTATAAGGATCAAATCTTCCTAGTTTTGGATTAGCAGCTGCAAGCACTGTTGTTTCAGCCTTGAGCGTAGCTTGTATGTTTGCCTTTGCAATGCTTATTCTTTGCTGCTCCATGGCCTCGTGCAAGGCATCTCTGTCCTCTTCATTCATTTTATCAAGCTCGTCAATAATTGCAATCCCTCTGTTAGCCAAAACCATTGCCCCTGCCTCAAGTGCCCATCCTCTCAAAAATTCATCTTTAACAACAGTTGCAGTCAAACCAGCAGCACTTGCACCCTTACCACTAACAAACCTCCCCTTTGGTGCTATTTTGGCTACAGAACTCAACAAAGAACTCTTAGCAGCCCCAGGGTCTCCTACAAGCAGCAAGTGTATGTCCCCTCTTACAAAAGTTCCGTCTGTCTTTATTTTTCTAACACCGCCAAGAAGCTCTAAAAAAAGGGCCTCTTTTATTAACTCATGCCCATAAATAGACGGCGCTACGCTATTAATAAGCTTTTCATATAACAATGGATCCTTTGCCAGCTCAAATATCTTTTTTTTATCCTCTTCGCTTATGTCTATCTCTTCATAAGCCTCTTCAATAGGTTCTATGTTATTGCCTTTGATCGTTAGGTCATACTTGACAGACTGCACCCCTGTTTTCAAAAATATAGGTACCTCCTTTACAACACCATAAACCCTCACCTTGCTCCCAGGGGTTGTTTTTCTCTCCATCCTTGGCTCAACAAGGTCTTCCTCCAAAATTACTGAAATCCTTTGTGGCTGCTCTCCCTCCAGGGATTCTGGAACTTCTTCTATAATAAGCCTCTGTGCATCAACCAAATCCTTGCTTAAAAGCCTGAATCTTCCCTTC
Organism: Nanobdellota archaeon; assembly: GCA_040753775.1. Taxonomy (GTDB): domain Archaea; phylum Nanobdellota; class Nanobdellia; order SCGC-AAA011-G17; family JAFCDX01; genus JBFMDT01. The sequence continues at coordinate 9,627 of JBFMDT010000007.1, forward strand.
CTGCCACAGCTGCATCTTGTTGGCTCCTTGAATTTTGTGTCAACCTGCAATATGGAAATATTGTTCCCGCAGGCAGGGCATTCAAACTTTGCACTTACAACCTGTGGCCTTACGCTGGTAGCCTGCCTGACTATCCCTTCTACAGCAATGAAATTGTTTAAATGCTCACTTCTTATATTTCTTATCATAACATACTGACTTGTAGGCAAATTTCTTGCTCTAACTCTTACATCGCTCAACCCAAAATAGTCTAAAGAAAGTTCTATTGCCTTAAGTATTTCATCAGGATCTGCAAGCAAAGCCTCAGCCAACTCGTAACTAAACTTATTTAACTCGGAAAAATCAATAACAATAAACTTTTTTCCAGCCTTAATCAGCTCATGTATGGCCTCTTTATAATTCTCATCAAAAAAATCCTTAAACAGTTCAATCTGGTCCTGTACAGTTAGCATTTGTCTACAAATACACTTTCTTATTATAAATTTTTATATTATTTAAAATATAAAAAGGAATTATTTCTTTTCAACATTCTTGAGTACTTTCACCAACTTTTCCAAGGCCTCTTTTAACTTCGTCTCGCTGGTTGTCCCTGTGCACACTATCTTCCCGTTGCTGAATAACAGGAAAGTTGCCCTTGTCCCTGTTAACTTATAAACCAATCCGGGAAATTGCTCTGGCTCGTATTCTGTGTTGTCAAGCTTCATTGCTAGCTTATTGAGATTTAAAGCCATGTTTATATTGCCGGAAGCAACCATGTTCTGTATCTTGATACTAGGTTTTATTTTTATTCTGATCCCTATTCTCCCGATGTTCTTTATTATCTGAGCAACAGACTCCTTTACCTTTGTCATGCTCTTAGCCCCAGTGCAAACAACCTTCCCTGAACTGAATATCAATGCAGAGGTCTTTGGGTCCTTTATCCTCATAACCAATCCGGGAAATTGCTCTGGATTGTATTCTGTATTTGGTAAAGCCTCTGCCAACTTTATTAATGGTATATCATGATTTAAGAAAGTAGAAGCAACTATGTTCTGTATCTTTAATTCCTTTTTTGACATCTTAGTCCCCCCCTTTAAAATGATTTATAAATATCAACAGAAAAATTTATAAATGTATTTAAAAGTAGTTACTCCTTTATTATAACAAATTACTAGAGTATATTAAAGCAGATTTCAAATAAATGCTCTTTTATTCTTTCCTTGAAATTAAGCTTATATGCCCTTTTCTTTTCAAAATCCAGACTTTTTGCATTGACCCTATTTTTTATTTCATCCTTAAACTTGCTCAGGTCATAACTTGAAATTATCGCCGCCTCTATCAAATTTTCCTTTTTTAGGCCCTCTTTCTTTCTTAACGCCTGTATCTTCCTCATTAACTCCCTTGTATAACCCTCTTGCTCCAATTCCGGTGTTAGTCTTGTATTCAAACTAATTTCAAGTTCTTCTTTTGTAGCTTGTTTTTTAAGTATTAATTTTTTACAATTAACCTGTTTTTTTATTAAAGTTTCAAGATTTTTAACTGCATTAAATATGCTATTATTTTTGGTTAAAATTGTAACCTCTGATAAAGGCCACCTTACTCCTATTTGTTTACTATTCCTCTCACTTAGTATTTTTTGTATAATATTTTTAGCATACAACATATTATTTTCAACTTCTTTTTTTATCATACTTCTATCTGCCAAAGGCCATTCACTTAAGTGTACGTTCTTATTAGTAAAACTTTGATAAATATAATCTGAAATATATGGGGCAAATGGTGCTAGTAATCTTGCAATTCTATCAAAAATATAGATAGATACATAGCCAACCGTAGCATCATTATTATCTGTCCTGTCTCTTATTAGCTTAATATAAGTTCTAGAAAGATCTTCATTTACAAAATTCATAATTAAAGCTAAGCATTTATGATAATTGAATTTCTCAAGCTCCAAAGTAAAATTGTTAATCAAACTATTAATCTTAGACAAAATCCAAGTATCTTCAATTTGTAACTTTGGTTTGTTGGTTGAATTTAGCATTTTAGTATATTGATATGAGTTATATAAAATTGTTAGAAAGGGCATAATGTGTTGGTTAACTAAATTTATACTAAATCTTTTACTATCCCCCAGTTCATTGATACAAAACTGAAGTCTAGTAGCGTCTACCCCAACTTTATCAAACATATCCCGGGGATCGATAGCATTACCCTTGCTCTTACTCATTTTCTCTCCACTTTCATCAACTACATGGCCTGCACAAACTACATTTTTGTAAGCATTTTTACCAAATAACATTACTCCTAGAACATGCAAGGTATAAAACCAACCACGAGTTTGATCGATTGCCTCTGCTACGTAATCATAAGGGAAACTTTTTGCAAATATTTCTTTATTTTCAAAAGGATAATGATATTGGGCAAATGTAGCTGAACCAGAATCATACCAACAATCTATAACATCTTGAATTCTCGTCATTAAGCTATTACATTTATCACACTTAATTTTTACTTCATCTATAGCAGGCTTATGTAAATCAATCTCTTTTCCGACTCCAGTTTTTTTCTTTAATTCTCTTATACTGCCTATTATAATTTCATTATTGCATTTGTTGCAGCGCCATATAGGTAAAGGTGTGCCCCAAAACTTTTTTCTTGATAACGCCCAATCTTTTGCTCCTTCTAACCAGTTTCCAAATCTTCCTTCTTTAATATGTTTTGGAATCCAGTTTATTTTTTCATTATTCTTTAATAATTCATTTCTAATAGAACTTACTTTAACAAACCAAGAAACCATTGCATAATAGATTAATGGTGTATCGCATCTCCAACAAAATGGATATGTATGTGTGTAATTTTCTTTTTTAAATAGAATTCCTTCTTTATCTAAATATTCTATAATTTTAGGTTCTGCATCTTTAACAAATAAGCCTTTAAAATCTTGTACTTCCGAAGTAAAATGACCTGTTTCATCTATTGGTTTAACAAAATCTATTTTATTCATCTTGCAAGCTTCAAAATCATCTTCTCCAAATGCAGCCGCGGCATGTACGACTCCAGTGCCTTCTTCAATTGAAACAAAATCTCCATGAATTACTCTAAACGAATTCTTTAAATGTTTAAAATAAGGGAATATCGGCTCGTATCTTAATTCTAGCAATTCTTTACCTTTAACTTTCTTAATAATTTTATAATCTTTAAAGTATTTGTTAACTAAATTATTTGCTAATATATATTCTTCATTTCCTGATTTAATAATTGAATAATCTATATTTTTATTAACAACTAGAGCAACATTACTAATTGTGGTCCAAGGAGTTGTAGTAAACGCAAGGAAATATCTATTTTTAGAATTTTTTATTTTAAATCTTATGGTTATAGCGGGTTCTGTAACATCTTTATAACCAAGAGCAACTTCGTGCGAACTTAATGGAGTCTCACATCGACTACAATAAGGAACAACTTTATTTCCTTCATATAACATCTTTTTATTATACAATTCCCTTAATGACCACCAAACACTCTCAATATAACTATTATCCATAGTAATATAGGGCTGTTCTAAATCAATCCAAAAAGCCATCCTATCTGTTAATTTATTCCATTCTTTTATATAAGAAAAAACACTTTCCTTGCACTGTTTGTTGAATTTTTCAATACCATAATTTAGAATATCTTTTTTTGAGTTTAATTTAAGTTGTTTTTCAATTTGAACCTCTACAGGCAATCCATGACAATCCCAACCACTTTTTCTTGGTACTGTAAATCCTTGCATATATTTGAATCTGCAAAACAAATCCTTAAAAACTCTAACTTCTACATGATGCAATCCAGGGGGGGCATTTGCTGTAGGTGGTCCTTCTAAAAAAGAATAAAGCTTTTTTTTAGGATCATACTGCAAACTTTTCTTTATTTCTTTACTTTGTTTATTCCATAACTTACTTACTTCTTGCTCAACATTCTTAAAATCGTACATGTTTATTTTCCTTATCTTTTTTTAATAATTCTCTACAAATATCTTTCTCCCAAAATTCCATCACTTTAGGTTCTATTTCTTTTGGATTATACATATCTTGCTTTTAACAAGATATTATTTATAAATCTTTATGTCTAAAAAACAAAAATAAAAAGGTTTATATATGAGTATTAATCTATTATACCGCAGTTTATACAGACTATTTCTAGAGAATAGTTTCGAACTGTTAAAATAAAAGCAAAGGAGAGTGTTTAAAATATGTACCGAGATTTTAGACAAAGAAGTTTTGCTCCTGTTAATGTAGGAGAAGAATTAGACCTAAACATAGAGGCTGTAGGAGAAAAGGGAGATGGCATAGCCAAAATCAAGGGTTTTGTTATCTTTGTTCCAAACACAAAAAAGGGAGACGAGGTTAAAGTAAGAATAACTAAAGTTTTCAAAAAAGTTGGGTTTGGGGAAGTTGTTGGCCAAAGCACAGAAAAACCTAAAAAATCCAGAAAAAAAGAAGAAACTGAAGAAGGATTTGAAGAAGAATCTCAGGAAAACACAGAGGACCTGCAGGAAGAGCCTGCTGAATCTGAAGAATTTGGCGGATAAATAAATTCTTTTTCTTTATTTTATTATTTTTATTATAATTTCAGAACTTAAACAGATTACTTTAAAAAACAGGTAGGGGTTAAACATAAAAACACTACCTTTAACCCCCTTTTTACTACACTGCTGTAATTTCAACGCCCATTTTTATGAATGATAACTGATTTATATTGATTTCTAATATCTGTTATATATTATTAAATTTAAACATACAAATCTATATAAAGAAAAGATTTTTATTAAGTTGCTATGATTTGGACAGAAAAATATCGCCCCTCTAAATTTGATGAAATTGCTGGCCAAGAGAAGATTGTTGAAAGAGTAAAATCTTTTGTTAAGCAGAAAAATATCCCCCACATGATACTTGCAGGTCCGGCAGGAACAGGAAAAACAACACTCTCCCTAATAGCAGCAAAGGAATTATTTGGAAATGAATGGCAGAATAACTTTTTGGAATTAAATAGCTCTGATGAAAGGGGCATTGATGTAATAAGGCACAAGGTAAAGGATTTTGCAAGAACTAAATCAATAGGCGAGGTCTCTCACAAAATAATATTGCTTGATGAATGCGACTCCTTAACTAAAGAAGCCCAGCAAGCTTTAAGGAGAACCATGGAATTGTATTCAAACAGCTGCAGATTTATCTTGTCCTGCAACTATTCATCAAAAATTATCGATCCTATAATGAGTAGGTGTATAGTTTTCCACTTCAAGCCCTTAGAAAAGAATGACATAGCTAAAATCATAGAAAACATAGCAAAAAATGAGAAACTAAAAGTAGATAAAAATGTGGTTAATATTTTGCTTGAAATTTCAGAAGGTGATGTCAGGAGAATCATCAATATATTACAGGGCTGTGCTGCTGTCAGTAAAATCATAACAGAAGAATCAATCTACGAAACAATATCAGCAGCTCATCCAAAGGAAATCAAAGATGTTCTTGAATTAGCAGTATCTGGGAATTTTATAAAGGCAAGGGAAAAATTGCTTGATACAATGCTAAAATATGGCTTGTCTGGGCTTGACATAATAAAACAAATGCAAAAAGAGATTTGGGAACTAAAAATTAAGGATGAAAATAAGGTTAAAATGGTCGAAAAATGTGGTGAAATAGAATTCAGGATGGTTGAAGGCAGCGATGAGTTCCTTCAGCTCGAAGCGCTTTTGGCAAGCTTTACAATATTAGAAAGATGAAAAAATGGAAAATATTAGCGCATGATGATTTAGATGGTGTAGTAAGTGCTGTTTTATTAAGCATCTTATTAAAAACAAATAAAGTCAAATTTGATATTTATGATAAAAAAAGTAAAGTTGATAAAAATACCATTGTAACTGACCTTCCCTATCATAAGGGTTGTGGTTTGTGGTTCGATCATCATATAAGTAATAAAACAAACAAAAAATTCAAAGGAAAATTTGTTCTAGAAAAAAGTTGTGCAAGAGTAATTTACAACTATTATAATAAAAATTTTTCTGAATATTATAAAGATTTGGTTAAAAAAGTAGATAAAGCAGATTCGGGGGGTTATACAACAAAAGATATCAAAAGCTATAACAAAACCTATTTGATAGATAGAATTGGATTTCTAGCTCCTTTTAAAAATAAAAAAGAGAAAAAATTATTTCTAAGAATAATGTTTGATCATTTTAAAAATAGGAAGTCTTTTGATGATTTATTTAAAATTAAAAGAATAAAAAATTTTATTGAAAAAATAAAAATGTTAGATAAAAAAAGTATAATATTCATCAAAAAAAAGGGTATTATAAAAAATAAAACCTTGATTATAGATTCTTCAATTGAAAAAATAACTTTAAACCCATTCTTTATTTATATTAATTATCCAAAATGCAAATATATATTAATTATCAGTAAGAATAAAAATAAAATTGAGATTTTAGTAACATTCAATAAATTTTATAAAACTAAAAATGTGTCTAATATCGGAAAAATTTTAAATAAATTTGGTGGTTATGGACATAAATTTATTGGTGGGTGTAGAATAGAATCAAAAAATAAGGATAGAATAATAAATGAAATCTTGGGGAAATTAAAATGAAGCTCTTTACAGATAAATACCAGCCAAAATCATCAAGAGAAATCCAGCATAATCAGGAAGCTATCTTAAAATTAAAAGAATGTATAAAAAATAATCAACCAGTACTGCTTCACGGCCCAACAGGAAACGGCAAAACAATTAGCATTTATGCAATTGCCAATGACTTAAATTATGAGATTCTTGAGCTTAATGCGTCTGATCTTAGAAATTCTGAAAGTATAGAAGAAACCCTGGGCAATTCCTTAAATCAGAAATCCTTATTTTACGATGGGAAAATAATATTGGTAGACGAGATAGATGGATTAAGTGGCAAGGAAGATAGGGGTGGTGTGCAGGCTTTACTAAGTTTGCTTAAAAATACAAATTTTCCCATAGTTTTAACGTGCAATAACCCTTGGGATTCAAAGCTTTCTGCAATAAGAACAAAATCCAAGATGATAGAATTCAAAAAATTGGATTCAATCCAAGTTTTCAGAATACTAAAACAAATATCAATAAAGGAAAATGTAAATATAAAAGATAGCTTGTTAATGAATCTGGCGCAATCTTCAAAAGGAGATCTAAGAGCGGCAATAAATGACCTGCAATTCCTGAATAATTTTGTAGATTTAAATGAACACAACAGCAGGGAAAAGAAAGAAACTATTTTTAATATAATGAAATCTATTTTCAAGTCAAAGGACAAAGAAGTCTTAAGGTCTCTTGAAAAGCTTGATATGGGTATTGATGAGGTATTTTTATGGTTAGATGAGAACCTTCCTTTAGAATACAGAGGAAAAGACCTTACAAAAGCCTACGATATTCTTTCCAAGGCTGATGTTTTTAGGGGAAGAATTATCAACCAACAGCATTGGAGATTTTTAGCCTATGTTAATGATTTGATAACAGCAGGTATTGCTTTTTCAAAAAGTAATATTAATAACAGTTTTACTTCTTACAAAAGAGCTTCCAGAATCCTGAAATTATGGAAAGCTAAGCAACTAAATACAAGAAAAAAATTAGTAGCAGAGAAAATAGCTAAATTAACACACACCTCCAGCAAAAAAATAATCAAAGATATGCCTTATTATATTACAATATTGAATGAAGATAGCATTAAACAACTAAAGTTAGGTGAAGAGGAAATTGGATGGTTAAATAATACAAAAGTTTATAAATAACTGATTTTGACTAAAACTATGAAAGTTTCAGAATTAAAACCGAGACAGGGAAAAGTTGACATTACTGTTGAAGTTGTTTCTGTAGAAGAGCCAAGAACCTTTAATAAATTTGGTAGGGAAGGGAGAGTTGCTAATGCTGTTGTCAAGGATGATTCTGGAGAAATCAAGCTTACCCTATGGAATGATGATATCGACAAGGTTAAAATTGGAAGTAAAGTGAAGATAAGTAATGGTTATGTTAATGAATTTCAGGGAGAGAAACAGTTAACTGCTGGAAGGCTTGGTAAGCTAGAAGTTGTTGAATAAATTTCCGACTATCAAGTAATCAATTAAAATTTTATTTAAATGAATTTTTCTCTAAGAAAGGGATTGTTATATTTAAAAATGCCATTTTGACAAGTGAGGATGTTTCAGAAAAGTACGAAATAGATTTGTATCTAATTAAAGATGACAAAGATTATATAGTTAAATGTAAGAAGACAATTCCTGGAGAAATTAAAAGGAATCTAATTAAACGATTAAAATACAAAGCAGAAATTTTAGCAACTAATAAAATTGGGGTAGAGATGTATTTAAAGAAACAGGTATAATAAATGAATCTAAAATTTAATATCTCCTAAACGTTTAACTCTAGACTCAACACTAGGGTGCGTACTGAAAAGGCTTATAAAAACTTCTTTTGTTGAAAAAGGATTGACTATTAATATATGTGTAATACTGGGATTTATGTTCTTCAAAGGATGTAACCTCACACTATTATCTAATTTAATCAAAGCATTAGCTAAAACAATAGGATTCTTAATAGTCCTTGCCCCACTTTCATCAGCCAAATACTCCCTACTTCTTGAGATAGCTAATTGTATTATCATAGCTGCAATAGGAACAAATATTGACAAAAGCACTAGAACAATTAGCCCAGCAGCTCCCCTATCCCTGTTATCACCAAAAAATAAACTGTACCTTGCAATCATAGCAATATAAGCAATAGCACCAGCAATTACAGCGGCAATACTGCTTATCAAGATGTCTCTATTCTTGATATGGCTTATTTCATGCGCTATAACCCCTTTTAATTCTTCATCGTTCAACAAACTCAAAATCCCAGTGGTACAAGCAATAACAGCATGTTTTTTATTCCTGCCTGTCGCAAATGCATTTGGGACATTCATTGGAACGATATAAACTTTGGGCTTGGGAATATTTGCTAACTTGCTGACACCTTCAACAATCTTATGCAACTTAGGATACTCGCTCCTTTTAGCCTCTTTAGCCCCGTACATAAACAAAACTATCTTGTCAGAAAACCAATAGCTGATAAAATTCATTATAAAAGCAAATATTAAGGCAATTGTCAAGCCACCCGTTCCTCCAATCAAATAGCCTATTCCTAAAAGTATTCCTGTCAATAATCCTAACAATAAAACAGTTTTAATTTGATTGAGCATATTTCAATATTCTAAAACCCTTATTTAAAACTTATGAACCTAAGCAGTGATTTAGTTAGTATTAATGTAGTCTAGCTTGCATTAGAAACCTTTATATCTGTAAAATAATTTGATATACTATGTTTGAAATCATAGTCGGCCGAGATGAATCTGACAAGAAAAAATTAGGTGTAGCTGGAACTATTTTTCTAGGTAAGCTCTATGTAAAAATGGGGCCTACTACCTCCTTATCTAATAAAATATTAATGGATGTAGCAAGGAGTCATGTTGTACTTGTTTGCGGAAAAAGAGGTTCGGGTAAGAGCTATACACTTTCTGTAGTAGCAGAAGAAATAGCAAACCTGCCAGAAGAAATAGCAAATAAATTGTCAGTTTTAATGTTTGATACAATGGGTATATTCTGGACAATGAAGTACCCAAATGAAAAAGAAGCAGAGCTGTTGGAGCAATGGAACCTTAAGCCAAAAGGTCTTGACAGGATAAAAATCTACACCCCAATAGGCTACTACAATAAATACAAAAAAGAAAATTTTCCAACAGATGCCCCATTTGCAATAAAGCCATCTGAACTAAGCGCAGGCGATTGGTGCAATGTCTTTGAAATTCCATTGACAGACCCTATTGGAGTTTTAATAGAAAGGGCAATAGACAAACTGCAGGAAAAAGAACAGGATTATGAAATCAAAGATATTCTTAAAGCAATCGAAGAAGATGAAAAAACAGAGGATAAAATAAAGTTTGCAACAGAAAACAGGTTCATAGCAGCGGAGGGTTGGGGTTTGTTCAGCAAAAAAGCCACCCCAATAAAGGAAATAATCGATAATGGAAAGGTAACGATTCTTGATGTAAGTTGCTATACCTATGTAGCTGGAGCATGGAGCATAAAAAATCTAGTCATAGGATTAATATGTAAAAAGCTGTTAACAGAAAGGATGATATCAAGAAAAATAGAGGAGCTAAGAACAATTGAGCGCGGTTATTCTCCATTTTTTGAAGTTGAAGAAAAAACAGAAGAGGAAAAAATGCCATTAGTATGGATTTGTCTTGACGAAGCCCACGAAAGTTTACCTAGAGAAGGCTCAACACCAGCAACAGATGCTTTAGTGCAAATCCTAAGGGAAGGAAGGCAGCCAGGAATCTCTTTAGTGTTAGCAACGCAGCAGCCAGGTGAAATCCATAAAGATGTTATAACCCAAAGTGATATAGTGATTAGCCACAGAATAACAGCAAGAAAAGATATAACAGCTCTAAATGATATAATGCAAACTTACTTATCAGCAGATATTATGCGCTACTTAAATGAGCTTCCATCCTTAAAGGGCTCTGCAATTATCCTTGATGACACTTCGGAAAGAATTTTCCCAATGCGAGTAAGGCCAAAGTTCTCATGGCATGGCGGCGAAGCACCAACTGCTGTTCCTATAAAAAGAAAGGAAATGCTTGATTTAGGTTTGTAATTTATTTATCAGCTTTATAGCAACCAAATAATCTTTATTGTGTATAGCTTCTCTTATAGCCTCAAGTAAATTTATGATTTGCTTATACATATTTATATAAGACTTCTGTTGCTCTTTTTTGATTTGAGATAAGTATAATACCTTCAATGAGACAATTATTTCTGCAATCCTTTTTGTATTTTCAAGTATTTCATTCTGGTTGTTTTTAATAATCGCATCAGTTAAAGAATTAGTTAACAACTTTAATAAATTGATTTTATGCCTTGTCCCTTGTTTGAACATAGTAAGTAAAAACAAAAGACATATTTAAAAGTTTTGAAATGGGGTCAGTAGCTACTTCCGTCAGGCATTAAGCCTCGGGTGTTCACTTCATCATCCCCATATAAATATTAGTTTATTTTATTTATAAGTTTTGCTATAGTTATCTAACAATTTCAACAGAATTATCATTTAAATCTATTATAACCCTGTCAAATTGCTTAAGAGAGTCTATATTTTCTCTGTTCCTATCATAAAATATCTTATAATATTTTGTGCCTTTATTAGTATCAAGTTCAATGACATCGCTTAGCTCTCTATTGCCGCCAAAATTCAGTGTAGTTATATTTGTATCTCCATTTTTTATATATCTTGGAAAGCACGCTGACTGGTACATTAAGGCAGTTGCTCCAATTCCAAGCAATAAATAGTCTCTAATTCTCATTTTAACTCTACTCAAAAGTGGTTATAGTTATATATAAATTTTTCTATTTCTTTATGTCAAAGCAAACCCTGTAAACATAAGGGGAAAACTGTCCGCATTTAATAGCCTTGATGCTTCTGCATTTAATTTTTTCTTTTAAGTCCTTCTTCATTTTTTCTATTTCATTCTCTTTCAAAAAATAATAAAAATGAATCATTCCATTCTTCTTAATAACCTTCTCAGCAAGATATAAAAACTTCTCTCCAGTCTTAGGTAAAGGCATAATTACTCTGTCAAATTTTTTATCAAGTTTAGGAACTATTCTTTTAACATCACCCCTAAACAGTCTAATATTCCATAACTTATTTAATACTCTGTTCTCCTCAGCATACTTGCAGGCAACAGGATTAAGCTCAATGCAGTACACTTCCCTTGCCTTTGAATTCTTTGCAATAACAAAGCCGTAAATCCCAATTCCCGAAAACATAACTAAAATATCCTCATTTTCTTTAACCAAACTAGCAGCCCTCTTTCTCTCATTAGCCAGCCTCGAAGAAAAATAGCACTTTTCAATATCTAATTTTACTTGAACATTATTTTCCTTATGCAGCGTCTCTTTCCTTTTCTCTCCGGCAACTATCTTTATCTTTGGCAGCCTGTATTTTCCAGAGTACTTTTTTGTTTTCTTTGCAACAACCCCGATATTTCTCATTTTAAGTAGTCTCTTTGCTTTACTTTCATCTTTCTTGCCCAACTCATTGAATATAGCAATATCCCCAACTATGTCATAAGCTGGCAATTTCAGTTTTATAGCCTTCATAGAACCATTTATTTACAGAAATATTTAAATACTTCTATGGGCTTTTTTACTTATGTTAAATCCAATAAAAAGAGGCCTCTTACTTCTATCCCTATCACTTACTCTTTTAATTAAAACAGCTAATGCTCAAGCTAGCTTAATTGGAACCTTTACCTACATGGGTCAACTGATAAGGGAACTGCTTTATGGAATTGCAGCTATTCTCAGCCCAATTCTAACAAGAGAGGTATTTGCAGGTCCATTCGGTTATGTTTATGGCAGGCTTTTGCTTGGGATATTAGTAGGTATCTTTGTGTATATATCCACAAAAAAAATGTTTGAAGCAAGAAGTGTGGCCAACCCAGAAAGATTTGCTAAAATAATAACAATCATCATAGTATTGGTAGCTGTACTAGGAATACCTGATAATATAATTTATCTATTCTTTTTTACACCAATGTTTATAGGAATAATTGCGGTGGCTCTTGCATTATCTTTCCTAAAAGGAAATAGTAGGCTTGTATGGGCTCTGAAAGGTCTTGTCTACCTTACTATAGTATTGATGCTTGGTTGGTTTGGAAATGTTGTTGGTTATAATGAAATATCTGGTCTAGTGATAGGTCTTGGCAGTCTTATATTTTTAGTTGCTGGTTTATACTATCTTTTTGGCTCTCTTTTGCCAAGTAGCGGATGGCTGGGTAGTATAAGTGGAGGTGGAGCAGGAGGTGGTGGAGGCAGAGGAGGTGGAGGACCAGAAGGAGAAGGAGGTGGGGGTATAGGTGGAGTTATTGGAAAGGGTGGAAAAGGCCTATGGAATTTATTAAAAGGGAGTAAAAAAGTAGCTAAGGGTGCATGGAATGAATTAAAGTATGGACAAGCAAGAATAAGTGACGAGGAAAAAGCAATAAAAATTTCACAAAAAACAAGAATGAGGATACAGGCGGATTTGTATGACTTAAAGAAACAAGAGGAGAAACTTGAAAATGTAAGAGTTCAGATAAATAGAGTAAATAAAAATATTACAAAGCTAAATGAAACTGATCTTCGAACGCTCATTGGATCAATTTCTTCAATACTTAATGGAATAGCTCGTTCGGTAAATATACAAAGATTTGCAAGCGTACCAGAACAGGCAAGAAATAAACAGCAGCAAATAGAAGTAAATTTAGCAAACAACCTAATCAACGAAATGAACCTTCTCATGGCAAATCCAACCCTTACAAATTTCGAAAGAAATATGTTACTTGGGCGCCAAAATCAGGTCAGGGAATTAATAGAAAATTCACATAGAATAACAACAATAATAGGCACAAGAGATGAAGGATTAGTAGGCGAATATTATCAAAAGTTAAGTGATTTTTTGATCATAATTGGAGATACAATAAGTTCATTGGAAGGAAAAGACTTTCAGGGAGCTGAAGCCTTGTGCACAAAGGCGATATCAAACAATAGGAATGTAAGGGATGCCATAAACTCTATCGATACAGCACTTGGAGATTTGGAAAGAATATATCAAACAATGCTGGGATTAGAAACTCGGCTACATGAAGAATATGGCAGGAACTTGGAAAATGCTGCAGCGAGGGAAAGGAAGGAAGAAAAAAATGTTGTAGAAGCAGAAAAAACCAAAACTAACAAGGAAAACCAACAAGAAGAGTTTATATCCAAACAAAATGAATGGGAGAATAAAATTGATGTAACATTAAATATCTTAGCTACATTTGAGAGGGGATTAAGTTCTAGAAATTGGGACGAAGAGTTGTACAACACTATCTTGAGGAATATAGAGGATATAATTAATAATCTTGAAAGAGAATTACCTTATGTAAAAATAAGAGACCTAGGTACTAGACTTAATGACCTTAATAAAAGTATAAAAGATATAAAAGAGAACTTATTTAAGAAAGGTATAAGAGGCGATCCATTAAACATCCTTATACCAAATGCAATAAAAAATATAAAAAGCCTAGAAAGCAAATTGATAGACATTAAAGACAAAGTCTTAAAACCATCTCTTTAATCCACTCTGCCTTTTGTCCCTTTTCCTTGCTCTTTTAATAAGCTTATCAACCCTTTCTTCAGAAAATTCATGCTCGTCAACAAGCAGCTTCTTTAGTTTATACTCATCTATCTCATCCCACCTAAGCTGATAATTTTTAATAACAGGTATGTTCTTGAAAATAGCATAAACCTTTTTCCAGTCAAATTCAGCCTTTACCTCGTTAAACAAAGCATCAAAATTTTTATGTTGCTTGACTAACCTTAAAGCAGTCTTTGGTCCAATACCCTTAACTCCACCAACATTAAAGTCAGTTCCAATAAGTATGGCAAGGACAATTAACTGATCATTATTTATTCCCAAGTTTTTTAAAACATCATCCAGCTCTGTTATCTGCGGCTTAATCCAGACATATCCTCCTTTTGGAAGCCTTCTTTTTTGGGAAAGTGTTAAATTCTGTATCAGCCTGGGAGCTCCAAAAAGCAATGAATCATAATCCTGGCTCCCAACAGCATAAACGTCGCCATTCTCGCACATAAATGCTGCTTGTGCCTCAGCCTCAGATGGCGCTTGTACAATCGGCAATCCCAAACTCCTTATCAGTTCCTTGCTCTCCTCCAACATTCCTTTGCTTAATCTTATTGTCTGTTTCGAATATTTATACATCTCCTCTATGTTGCCTTCTCTCTTTGCCTCTTCAAGCCTCTCTTCTGCAATAATCTTTCTATGCTCCCTTTCCTCATGTTCACCTTTCTTCATTAAGGGGCTTTTTCCATCAAAAACATAACATACTTTTATTCCGTTTTCGATAAGATTAATGCTTCTTGTGAATATGCCCATCAAATGCGAAGTTATTCTGCCTTTGGAATCAATCAGCGGTGTCCCATCCCTCTGCCTTATTGAAGCTAAAAATTGGTAAACAACATTGCTGAAATCAATGGCTATTTTTTTGTTTCTCAAGTCTTCTAAGCTTATGTCCCTCTTGATAACTAAACTAGAAAGCTGAACTCCCATATCAAGCCTTAAGCTATTAACTATTTAAATATTATGAAAAAATTTATATCTTTGTAGAAAGCCTAAGTTTTATGATAAAGGAAGTTGTATTCAGGCACACTAACGTAGACTATTTATACCGGCTTCATACAGCTAAATTAAATAAGATTGTTAATTTTATGCAGTTAAAATCCTATTTGAATAATATAAAGGAGAACTGCCCGAACAACTTTTTTGAATCTGGTCCAAGAAGCTCTATGTTAAAGTTCAAGCTAGGAATAAGGCTGCATTGCATAAAGGGCCATGAAGTTTCAGACCTAACAAAAAAAGCCATAAAATTAAATGGTAAGTCACATCAAAGCATACAGTCCTTCATGCTGGAAAACGATGATAAAACAATAGCATGCGAAATTCCAATATGGCTGAACAATAATGAAATAAGCAGCTTCAAAAGGCTCTTCAACTCAAATCTCCCTTTGACAGGCCACATCGACTTGCTTCGTATAGAGGATAATAAGATTTGGGTTTGGGATTACAAACCAAAGGCAACAGAACAGCTGTATGCATCTACCCAAGTCTATTTCTATGCATTAATGCTAAGCAAAAGGACTTCTATACCTTTAAACAATTTTAGATGCGGCTATTTTGATAAAGATTATGCCTTTTTGTTTATGCCGGAAGAAAGTGCAATTACGACAAATAAAACCCTGAATGATTTTTAAAAACATTTATAAGCATCTTAATCACTTAGTATTACATGACAGTAACAAAATTTTTCCCATTGGACATAGAATACAACAATGGCATTAGGATTTATGGAAAAACAATTGATAATAAAACAATTTATGTAATTGATAGCTCCTTTAAGCCATTTTTCTATGTTACGCTTAAAAATGACAGGGAAATTGAAAAAATAAAAAGCAAAATAGAATCAATAAAAGTAGAAAAAAGCTTCGTGCTTCTGACAAAAATAGTTAAAAAAAATTATCTGGGAAGGGAAAAACAGGCAATAAAGGTTGTTGTTAATAGTCAAAAGGCACTCAACGAAATTAAGGGAATTATAAACAGCCTTCCAGAAGTAGAAAAAATACTTGAAGCAGATATCAATATAATAAAAAAATACCTGACAGACAGCAAGATTATCCCTTTAACCCTTTGCGAAGTTGAGGGGGAAATAAAAACACCTGAATTAAATGTAGATGTTCAGATGGAAGGAACAGTAAAAATGATATCTGAAGGGGTGATAGCCCCAAAAATAATTGCCTTTGATTTGGAAACTTACAGCAATGATTATGAAAATGACCCCATAATAACCATGGCCTTATGCAGCAGTGATGGCTATAAAAAAATTATTACATGGAAGAAGATAAAAGATAAAGACATTGAATGTATAAGTAATGAATTGGAATTAATAAAAAAATTCCTTGAGATAATAAAAGAGCAAAAGCCAGACATGCTCGTAGGTTATTTCTCTGATGGCTTTGATTTGCCTTATCTTATAGCAAGAGCCAAAAAAAATAATATAAGACTAAACATCAACATAGATAGAACAGAGCCAAAATTAATAAAAAAGAACAACCAAGCAGTAAAAGTTAAAGGCCCAATTCACATAGACATCTTGCAGTTCATAAAAAGGGTTATGTCCGGCCCCTTGCAGCTTGACTCTTACTCTCTAAACACAGTATCTCAGGAACTGTTAGGGGAAAAAAAGAAAGATATAGAAATAAGGAAAATAAAGGAAATTTGGGATTCTGGAAACATAAAGGAATTATGTGAATATAATTTACAGGATGCAGAGCTTACTCTTAAATTATGCAAAAAATTTCTTCCTAACTTAATAGAGCTCGTGAAACTTATAGGAAATCCTTTATTTGACATATCTAGAATGAGTTACGGCCAGCTTGTTGAAAATTATCTAATAAAAAAGGCAGACGAATTTAATGAACTTGTCCCAAATAAGCCGACTTATGAGGAAATCTCAATAAGAAAAATGTATACTTACCAGGGTGCATTCGTAATGGAGCCTGTTCCTGGACTGTACAATAACATAATAATCTTTGATTTTATGTCGCTTTACCCAACAATAGTTATTGCAAAGAACATCTGCCCTTCTACAATAAACAATACAGAAGGTTACAAAAGCCCGATAATAGAGGGTTGGGGAAAAAACAATGTATATTACTTCAGCAACAAGAAAGATGGATTTATACCATCTGTTATAAAAGACCTTATACTAAGAAGAAATCGTATAAAAGAGATATTAAAGGAAGAGGAAAACCCAATCCTTGAAGCAAGATCTCATGCATTAAAAACAGTTGCTAACAGCACTTACGGCTACTTGGGGTTCTTTGGTGCAAGATGGTATTCAAAAGAATGTGCAGCATCAATAACAGCCTTTGCCAGGGAATATATAAAGGATGTAATAGAAAAAACAAAAAAGGCTGGTTTTGATGTAATCTATTCAGATACAGACAGTGTAGCCTTCACACTTGGAGAAAAAACAGAGGAAGAGGCATTAAGCTTTCTTAAAAAAATAAATGAAGAGCTTCCTTCCTTAATGGAGCTTGAATTAGATGGTTTTTACCCCTATGGCTTGTTCGTGCCAAAAAAAACAGAATCCAGGGGTGCTAAAAAGAAATATGCCTTAATAGACCACAAAGGAAATATCATAATCAGTGGATTTGAAACTGTAAGAGGAGATTGGAGTCCTATAGCAAGAGAAACTCAAAAAAAGGTTATAGAGATTCTACTAAAGGAGAACTCCCCACAAAAAGCTCTAAAACATATTGCTGAAATAATAGAGAAAGTAAACAAAAAAGAAATACCGGTAAGCTCCCTTATAATAAAAGAACAACTAATAAAAAGGCTTGAGAGTTATGAGCAGATAGGTCCGCATGTAGCTGTTGCAAAAAGAATGAAAGAGAGGGGGATTAAAATAACGCCAGGTATGCCAATATGGTTTGTTATTGTAGAGGGAAAAGGTATGATAAGGGACAGGGCAAGGCTTCCAGATGAATGCAAAGAAGGCGAGTATGATGCAGACTACTACATAAATAACCAGATAATCCCCTCTATAGAAAAGATACTTGAAATATTTAATTACAAAAAGGAAGACTTACTGAAAAAGGACCAAAGCAGCCTTGGAACATTCCTAAAATGATTGAAGAACTAAAAAAAGCTGGAAGGATAGCGTCTGATGCATTAAATTTTGGAAAAACACTTTGCAAAGAAGATGCTGATGTAAAGGAAATAATTGAAAGGATTGAAAATAAGATTGAATTGCTAAAGGGAAAGCCAGCATTTCCAACGCAACTAGCAATAAACGAAGTAGCAGCGCACTTTCTTCCGGATAATCAGCTTAAACTTAAAGCAGGAGATCTTGTAAAACTGGATATTGGTGTTCATATTAATGGTTTTATAGCAGACACAGCAGCAACAATAGAAATAAAAACAAAAAATTTCAGCAACATGATTAAAGCAGCAGAAGAAGCCCTGGATAATACAATAAAACTGATAAAGCCCGGAATAAAAATTTTTGAAATAGGGGCAGTCATAGAAGAAACCATTAAAAAATACAACCTTAATCCAATAAAAAATCTCTCTGGCCATAGCATTGAACAGTACAACACTCATGCAGGCATAACAATTCCAAATTACAACAATAAAAATGAAGAAGAATTAAAGGATGGTACTTTAATAGCAATAGAGCCCTTTGCAACAAGTGGTATAGGTTTTGTTGAAGAAAGCAAGCCGTCAGGCATATATTCCATAATTGAAAGAAAACCAGTCCGGGACAAAAATACAAGATTAATTCTAGACTTTATAGAGAATGAATTCAAAACACTCCCATTCTCAAAATACTGGTTGATCAATAAATTTGGGCAATTTAAAACAGAGTTTGCTTTAGGCCAATTGGAAAGAGAGAAAATACTTTATTCTTACCCAAGATTAGTGGAAAGATCAAAAGGTATAGTAAGCCAGACAGAGCATACCATTTACATCAGTGATAAGCCTGTTATTATAACAAAAATAGATTAGCCAAAATAATTAACATTCTGTTTTCTTATAGCAGCCCCTCTTGCAGTTTTTAAATAACTCTCCTCAATCAACTTGTATCGCTTAATGTCCTCTTCAGTTATGGAACTAGTTACCCTCTCTAAAGCCTTAGTAAAATGCTTCATTGTAACTTCTTTTGCCTTAATATCTTCTCTCAAAGCTAATACAGCAGCCTCCCTACATAAAGCCTCAATATCAGCACCTGTAAAGTTAACAGTTTTCTCAGCCAAAGTTTCCAATTTTACATCCTTCAATGGCATTCCCTTTGTATGTATCTTTAAAATGTTCAGTCTTGCTGATTTGTCGGGTGGCAAAACCATTAATGCCCTGTCAAACCTTCCCGGCCTTAACAAAGCAGCATCAACCATATCAGGCCTGTTGGTGGCACCAATTACAACAACATCATTCAACTCCTCTAAACCATCCATTTCAGTTAACAATTGGTTAACAACCCTATCGATTACATCATTGCCCAAATGCCTTCCTCTGCTGCTCGCCAAGCTATCAATCTCATCAAAAAATATAATGCATGGAGCAACCTGTCTTGCTCTCTCGAATAATTTTATAATGCCTTTCTCAGATTCGCTAAGCCAAACAGACAATAATTCAGCAGCCTTAACAGAAATAAAATTAGCCTCGCTCTCATTAGCAACTGCTTTTGCTATTAAAGTCTTTCCAGTTCCTGGTGGGCCATACAACAAAATTCCCCTTGGCGGCCTTATCCCTAAAGTCTTGAAAGAGTCAGGATGCTTTAATGGCCATTCAACTGCCTCTTTTAATTCCTGCTTTAACTCTTCCAATCCTCCAATATCCCCCCAAGTCGTAGTTGGAGTCTCAATCAAAACTTCCCTCATCGCACTTGGCCTTACTAACTTCAAGGCTTCTTTAAAATCCTGATTTGTTACTTTTAATTTTTCAAAAATATTTGGAGACAGTGGTTCATTTTCTTTGAATTTAATATCTGGTAATACTCTTCTCAAAACATTCATTGCCGCCTCTTTGCACAAAGCTTCTAAATCAGCGCCAACGAAACCATGTGTAATATTTGCCAAATTTTGTAGATTAACATCTTTAGTTAAAGGCATATGTCTTGTATGGATCTTTAAGATATTCAACCTCCCTCTTTTATCCGGGACACCAATCTCAACCTCTCTATCAAACCTTCCAGGCCTTCTTAACGCTGGCTCTAAGGCTTCAATTCTATTAGTTGCACCAATAACAATAACACCCCCCCTGCCACTTTTACCATCCATTAACTTTAATAATTCCATTACAGGAGTATTTAAAAATTCGTTAATTCCCCTATCCTCTCTTCTAAAGCCAATAGAATCCAGCTCATCAATAAATATAATAGATGGGGCATTTGCTTCTGCATCCTCAAATATTTTCTTCAATCTTTTTTCAGTAGCTCCATGCAAAGCACTTATAAACTCGCTGCTTTTTAGCTCAATAAAATTTACTCCTGATTCGTTAGCAACTGCTTTTGCCATTAAAGTCTTTCCAGTTCCTGGTGGGCCATACAATAATATTCCTTTAGGAGGCTGAATTCCTAATCTCGTAAATACTTCAGGATATTTTAGAGGAAGCTCAACCAGCTCTCTTATTTTTTTAACTTCCTCTTCCAATCCTCCAATATCCTCATAAGTAACATCAATAACCTTTTCTTCAGAAATTTCAACAGCATGCGGGCTCACAATAACGTCAGTCCCCTCAGCAATTATAACCGCCTGCTTAGGATTTGTATTTACAACAATAAACTTTAATCCTCCAAATCCATACCCCTCAAATCCCTGCTCAAAAACATCAAATATATCCTCAAAAGGGCTTCCCATCAAAGTGGTTCTTCTTCTTCCAGTTCCCCCCAAACTTATCTGGTCTCCCTTAACAACGGCCCTTCCTAACAAGCCATTCTTAAAAATTTCTGGATCAGCCTGAATCATAATTCCATGCTGGGCAGGAGCAATTGTAACAGCCTTTGCCTCTTTAATATCAGCTCTCCTAATCTTAACATATTCACCTATGCCCGTTTTTGCATTTCTTCTTATTATCCCATCCATTCTTATTATTTCCTGGCCAATATCAGCAGGATAAGCCCTGTCAACAATTCCTACAGTTACCCTCCCGCCTTCTATCTCGATAACATCTCCAACCCTTACACCAATCTCCCTCATTGTCTGAGCATCTATCCTGATTATTCCCTTGTAAGCCTCTTCCTGTAAGCTTTCCATTACCTTAAGCTTGGTTTCCCTTTGTTGTTTGACTTGTCCTGTCATGTTGCTTCTGCCCTCTTCTTTTCTTTTCTATTCAAAGGAATAAATTCATCTTTTTTAAAAAATAAACTTAACTTCCCTGGCTGCTCAAGGCACATCTTCACTATTTTATTCATTTTTTCAAATTCCTTTTGTATCTCCCTTTCCATCTCTTCCTGGAAATCTATAATCTCTCTAGGTATGGATACAGCATAGCTATTACCAACCATTCTTAGTTTTACTGTAAATTCCCTGTTCTTCAGTTTATTGAAATTTTCATATTCCTGTAAATCTAAGGGATGGTAAATTCTCTTTCCGCAGTTAGGGCACTCTAAAGTTCTTATTTTAAACCCATCTCTGTCAATAGAAATCTTTTTAGTCTTCACATTACATTTACTGCATAATACAACATTTTCAAAGATGTCATTCGTATTCATTTTAAGTATACACAATATAGTATATACAACTTATATATAAAGCTTACGCTGGAATAATCCTTTTAAATATAGGTCTTTTACAAAAACTATGTTATTCATAGGAATAGATTTAGCCTGGTCTGATAAGAATAGTTCAGGTATAGCAATACTAGAAGGAAATAAAAACAAAGCTAAACTAATCTCAAACAAAATACTTTTTTCTGATAAAGAAATTTTAGATTATGTAAAAACAAATATAAAAAATAAAAATGCATTTATTGCCATAGATGCCCCCTTAATTGCTCCAAACCAAAAGGGAAGAAGGCTTGCGGAAAAGAAGGTTGGAGACCTATTTAGAAAATATGATGCAGGAGCTCATCCAACTAATAGAAAACGTTTAAGTCAATGGTCTGGAAAGATTAGGGGTGAAGAGATTGTTAAATTATTCAAAAATGAAGGTTTTATTCACAATCCATATATAAAAAAATTTGAAAATAAAAGAAAATTGTTTGAAGTTTATCCACATCCATCAATGATAGTATTGTTTAATCTTAAAAAAATCCTCCCATACAAGGCTAAGCCAAAAAGAGGTTATAATTTAAGATGGAAGGCTTTTAAAGAATATCAAAAACATTTAAAAAATATTAAACCTTTGCTAATATTCCCAAAAGGAATTTTGAAAAAGGGTGTCAATAAACTAAAAGGGAAGAAATTGAAAGATTACGAGGATATGTTAGATGCAATATTCTGCGCTTATATTGCATATTATGGGTGGATAAACCCGCATAAATGTGCTGTGCTTGGTAATATGAAAAAAGGTTATATATTAACTCCTATATTTGATTTTATGAAGGAAAAAAATGGTTAAGCATATGCTGGAATTATTTAAAAATAATTTTGTATCAATTTATGGGGAAGCAGGTACAGGAAAAACAACACTTTCCTTGATTATAGCAATAAATAAGCTAAAGAACAATGAAAAAGTAATTTTTTTAGACACAGAAAATAGTTTTTCTGTAGAGAGATTCAAGCAACTAGCAAACAACAATCTAGGTTTATTAGACAATTTAATCCTAATAAAAGCAAAAAACTTTAAAGAACAGCAGGAAAAAATAAGGTTAATTAAAGACTTGGCAAAAAAAACTAAAATTTCCTTAATTATCATAGACACATTAAGTCCGCATTACAAAAGATTAGTTAAACATAATCCAGATTTAGCAAACTCAATGCTAAACTCGCAGGTAAGAATCCTAAAGGAAACAAATATTCCTTTAATAATAACAAATCAGGTTTATTCCAACATGAATGGAAGCACTAAACTAATAGCAGAAAACATAATTAAAAATTACTGTGATGACCTTATAAAACTACAGAAGAACCCAAGAAAAATAATAATAAATAGCAATAAGGAAATATCATTTGAAATAAAAAATGATGGGGTTTATTTTATTTCAGAATAAACTTCACCAAGAATTGTAAAGCCAGTTATACCTAAAATAATGCTGACATAAGCATTAACAATAAAAGGTATTATAATAGTCACAGCTGTAAGAGTATTGATAAGCGCAGCAACAACACTGACAAGAAAGAAATACAATGCTGTTAAAAGCCATGCTACAAAATATTTTCCCGAAAATGCCTTTCTTAATATTCCGCCAGACCTAAAGGCTGCACTGAACTTTTCTTTGTCAGCAAAAAATAATATGGCCATTGGTAAAATATAAAAAGTCAATAATGCAATAACAAAGAAAATAACCAATCCCCCACTAATAGTTCCCAAATTCTGTATATCCCCAGCTATTGCATTCAAAATAGCAGACCCAAGTGTAAAAATACTAACAGCTATCAAAGGAATCATATAAATTAAAGTTATAACAAAAACCAAAAGCCCTTTTAAAAATAAACTTCCAAAATTTTTCCATTCCGGCAGTTTATTTTCATTCCTCATAGCAGTTTTTGCACAATTTAGGTTGTAACCAGAGCCGAATAAGCCTGTAATAATGTTGATTAAAGGAATCAAATACATTAAAGCACCAATACTTAATTTCTTAAAATCAGAAAAAGGCCTCTTTATTGCACTAGTATAATCAACCATACACCCAACAATAACTAGTGGTATAAAAAGCTTATGTTTTGTTCAAAGCATAAGCCTTATAAATTTATTTGTCAAAATTAACTAATTGAGTATAGTTTAAAATGAATGGTGTTTATTCAGCATTAATAAGTGGATTTGAAGAGATGAAAAAGCAGTTTGTTAATAGGATTGTTTTAGAATTGTGCGAATTTGATACAACAAGACTGCAAAATATAACTTTGAGTTCTCTTTTGTATTACCCCTTTGATTTATTTACAAATGATGAGAAGAGGCTAGTTGCAGAATGTAAGAGTTACAGCATTGTGGCCTTAGTACAAGAGAACGCTGATGGAATAATAAGCTACAAAAATGATAGTATTGAAAAGTATGGCGGCTCTTCCTAAACAATAGGTATATAACAAAAGGAGGGTATCTCACAGGATATAACATCAAGGAATTTACTGTTGCACTGGAAAACAGCGGATGGACTGAAGAAAACACAAAGCAGAAAATAAACAAAGGAATATTGGAATATCATGAAATAACAAAAGAGCTTATGAGAAAAGAAGGGATATACAACAAACTTAAAAAAATGAATAAAAGAGAGTATAGTTTGATTGAATTCAAATTAAGAGGCATACAACAAAGAATAAGAAATGTGAAACTAATAAAAGTTAGAATGGAACAAATAAAAGCTATATAGAGTTAATGATTGTTTTTATTCCAGCCCTCTTTGCTCTTGCAATTATAAGTTAAACACATTTCAAATGGCCTTTTTCCAGTCCTTATAACCTTAACAACGGGTGTTTCACAGTATTGGCAGACCTTTTTGATTGCCTGTATTTTTCCCAAAGGCAAGCTGTAAGTTGTCTTGCATTCCGGATATTTATTACAGGCAGCAAAGGGCTTTTTTCCTTTCATAGCTATAACCCTTAAGTCACCAACCTTACAAACAGGGCACTTTCCGATGTTGTTCATCTCTCTTTTAGTAATGTCTGTAGCTTCAACGAGTTCTTTTCCAATCTCCTTCTCCCTTTTCTTAAATTTATCGAGAATCTTTGTCAAAATTTTCTTTGCCTCATCTAAAACCTGCTCTTTCTTTTTTTTATTTTCTTGTATTACATCCATCTCCTTTTCAAAATGCCTTGTTAGCTTCTCGTCAACAATTTCAGGAACATACTTTTGCAAGGTTTCAACAGTTTTAACCCCCAATTCAGTTGCTTCTATGCTTTCATTTTTGATATAATTCCTTTGGTAAAGCGTATCAATTATCTCTGACCTCGTTGATTTCGTACCTAAATTTCTTTTTTCTAGTTCCTTAACAATTGACGCAGGTGTATATCTCTTTGGTGGCTGTGTTTTTTTAGCATATAATTTTATGTCTTTTACAGCAACCTTGTCTCCTTTTTTAACATCAGGCAATTCAACTTCCTCTAATTTAATATAAGGCTCATAAAACGTATGCCATCCCTTTTCAACAGTCCTGCTCCCCCTTGTAATAAACATTTCCTTATTCATATCAATATCAATTTCCATAGTCTCCCTTACAGCCCTGTTGGAAAATGTAGATAGAGTTCTTTTAACAATTAAATCATAAACTTTGAATTCTTTTTCATGCAAATCGGCTATTTCTCCTGTTGCGTGAATTGCTGGATGTGCTGGATCACTCTTTTTTCCATTATGTGGTTTTAATTCTTTTTTTAACAATTCCTTGCATAGCCCAGCATATCTCTTTTGCTTAGCTAAAGAACTTATTATTTTCTTATAATTCAGGCTCTCTGGTAATTGCTGGCTGCTTGTTCTTGGATAGCTTATTATCCCGGCCAAATATAACCTTTGTGCAATCTCTAAAGTTTGTTTTGGATTTATCTTGAACAACCTGTAAGCTTCCATTTGCAGTGTTGTTAAATCAAAAGGCGTTGGCGGTAATTGCTCAAACCTATTTTTTCTAATGTCTTTTATAACAGCCTCTTTACCCTTAACCTTTTTAAAGATATTTTCAGCTTCTTTCTTGTCCCAAAACTTGTCTTGCTTATGCCAGGCACTTAAAATAGCATTTTTTATATGTCCAATTAATTCAATCTGCCAATAAGGAACTGGCTTAAAACTTTTTATCTCCAACTCTTTATCGACAATTAATTTTAAGGCTGGCCCTTGAACCCTTCCTGTTGACATTATTGCAAATCTTCCAGCTGATTTTATAGCTAATGTTAATGCTCTCGATGACGAAATACCCCAAAAATAGTCCATATAATGGCGAGTCTCTCCAGCCTCCGCAAGACCAAAATTTATGTGGGGTTTGGCATTTTCAAAAGCATTAATTATTTCATCCTTTGTTAAAGTAGAAAAATACATTCTTTTTGCATCTTTTTTATTATAAATCTGGTTTAAAATATTTTTAAATATCAACTCTCCTTCTAAATCTACATCGCAAGCATTAAAATATTCATCAGCCTTTTTACTTAAAATAGTTAAAGTGTTAATATATTTCTTAGTAAAGGCAGCACTTTTAGTTACCTTATAACTGGGTTGCCAATCAATGTCAAAGACCGGGTATGTCCATCCATTTTTAACCTTTTCAGCTAAATTATATAAATGGCCAATAGCCGCAGCCACAATTATTTTTTTTCCATTATGATTTAGTTCGTAATAAGGAACACCATCTTCCTGTTTCTTATCAATTTTATCATCAGCCAGAGCTGTTGCTATTTTTAATGCAGCTTGAGGTTTTTCACTGGTTATTAAAATTACCATTTTTTAGCATCCATAAATATTCTTTAACAAACTTTCTTTTAATGTATGTCTCATCTTCCGGAAAATCTTTAAGCGTTATTATGGGTTTCATTTTAATTTCACAACCCGTATTGGTTTTTTAGTCTTATATACATCCATCACTTCATTTTTTAAATATAAATTTACATATCGGGATACTAGAGATTTATCTAATTTAGACCTTTTAGCAAGTTCTCTAATCCAAATTCCATTAGGGTATTTTTTTAGTACCTGTTTAATAATTTTAAGCTTTATTTCGTTTGGTGCCTTTTTAGACATGGTAAATTATGATAAGACATATGTCTTTATAAATCTTTCCAATAGTTTAATAACATTTGGAAATTGAATCAAATTTTATATTTAAAAGAAATACAGTTATATAAAAAGCTTTGCTAGAATAATATTTTACCCAATTATCTTTTTTAATAGTTCATCAACATAGAATTTATCTGAATCATTTAACATAATCATATCAAAATTTTTCTTATAGCTTTC
The DNA here is from genome assembly GCA_040753775.1 of Nanobdellota archaeon. Taxonomy (GTDB): domain Archaea; phylum Nanobdellota; class Nanobdellia; order SCGC-AAA011-G17; family JAFCDX01; genus JBFMDT01. The sequence goes on from JBFMDT010000007.1 coordinate 36,830, forward strand.
TATATTTTCTTCAATCTTCTTGTTTAAAAATCCAATCTTTACTATGTTATTATAGTCAAAACCTTCTACCATTCCAATATCTTCTATGCTATCTCCTAATAATAAAACATTTTTTCTATCTTTTATTACCTTGTAGATATCTGGGAAATCCTTAACCATTGTCTCATCTTTATTCATAGAATGTATAATTGGTTCTTTAATTCCAATAACTCTTCCATCCTTGTCCCATTCAAAAGAATTAGAAATAATATAAACATTTTTGTACAATCTCCCCTCTTTTTCAAGATACATTGAAATAGCCTCTTTTCCTAAACCGCTTGAAGACATAATTACTAAAGGTATATCATATTTGTGCAGGATATCGATAAATTCTAGAACTCCATTTCCAAACCTTACATTTTTAGAATTTACAACCTTTTCTAAATCTTTTTTATTCAAGCCAGACTTGATTAACAACTTAAAATGTGTTGTCCACCATTCTAACATTGCTTTCTTTTTTTCTTCTAAGGAAATGCTAGGATCAATTTCAATTGGATGATATTTTTCAAATAATGCATTAGCCCATTAGCCTTTTGAGCATAATCTTGGGTTAAATAATTTCCATCACGCAAAACTGAGATAAGAGAAGGCACTTCTTTTCCATCAACAAAAGCCTTCGTAAGAGTTCTATCAAAATCAGCCAGTACATGCAATTTACTAACACCTTGTTTAGAAATTTTATCTTCTAACTCCCCCAACCTTTTTTTATCAGGTATAACTATATCATCTACCATATTAACTTAAACTTCAATAATTTTTCCCTTCCTCCCAACGTTTACGACCCTTGTTTTTCCAATTTTTTCCTCTATACCTTCAGCCTCATGGACATGCCCGCATATTGCAATATCCGGCTTAAATCTTTCAATAGCCCTTCTTACCCCATTGCTTCCCTGAAAAAAGCTAGTAAACTTTTCCATAGTGGTCTTGCTTGGATGAACATGCGTAACCATTATCTTCCTGCGCATGTCTTTTACGCCTTCAAAACCCTTCTTTAAAGCATTGTAGATTTCTTCATCGCTTAATTGGTTTAAACCGATGTTAGCACCGCCACAACCGAATATCCCTACATCTTTATATTTTATGCTATAGCCATGCAAGTTTACAACATTATAAAGCTCAGCCAAAAAATCTGTAGTAGCAATAGTCTCGTGATTGCCAGGTATCAAAAAAACCTTCTTTTTTTTATCAATAAATGGTTTGATTATCCCTTGTGTTTTATTCTCCTCAACTAAATCCCCGTTGAGAATCACCAAATCTACCCTTTCCTTATCAGCAACATCGGCAAGCCTTTTAGCTAAAGAAGTATCTGCATGAAAATCTCCAGCAGCCAAAATTTTTAATCTTTTACTCATATCTTCTTTTTCTTTCTAAAACTTTCCGCACACCTTTGCGAACAAAATCTGTAAATTTCCTTTCCAACCTTAAACTCAACAGGATTATCAGTAATTACCTTCTCGCAATTAACGCATTTTCCGCCCTTAAACTCATCATAACCCTCAGCAAAACCCTCTTCAAGTTCATCTATTTCATCATTTTCTTCAAGCTCTTCAGCGCCTTCTATAGTATAAATATCCCCTTCAAGTTCGCCTTCTTCCATTTCCTCTTTTACTCCATCCTCGGTTTCAGATTCTTCCACATCGCTAATGTCTTTTTCTTCTGGAATTTTTTTCATTTTTTATCTCCTTTTTATCAATATACCTTTGTAGCACCTTTGGAATTTTAATGCTTCCATCTTTTTGTTGATAATTTTCAAGTATAACAACCATGGCTCTTGATGTGGCGATAGCCGTATTATTTAAGGTATGTACAATTCTTTTTTCTCCATTTTTATTTATGTATTTTATATTTAAATCCCTTGCTTGATAATCAGTGCAGTTGCTTAACGAGCCAACCTCTTCATATTTCCTGGTTGTTGGCCTATAAACCTCTAAGTCGCTTCCCTTGGCCTTCCATAATCCCAAATCCCCTGAACATGATTCAAAAATTCTATAAGGTAGTTTCAATTTTTTATAAAGCTCTTCTGAATTCTTTTGCAATTCCTCATAATACTTCCAGGAATCTTCCGGCTTGCAAAAGATAAACTGCTCAACCTTGTTGAATTGATGTGTTCTCCAAAGTCCTTTCTCATTAATACCATGGCTTCCGACCTCTTTCCTGAAACACATGCTATAGCTAAAAAACTTTAAGGGTAATTTTTCTTCAGGCACTGTTCTATTGACCATTATTCCTAAGATCGCATGCTCGCTTGTTGGTATCAAATGTAAATCCTCTCCCTCAACCTTATAAATCTTATTCTTAAATGCTTCATAATCCTCAGCAGCCTCTGCAATTCTTTTTCTTATCATCAAAGGAGGTTCTATATATTCATAACCCTTCTTTAGCAAATAATCAATAGTAAATCTTATTAATGCCTGATTCAACAGGGCTAAATCACCTTTCAAATAATAAAATCCATTCCCAGAAACATCTGCAGAAGAATCAAAATCAGCTACATCTAAACTCTCAGCTAGTTCTACATGATTTTTTACTTTAAATTTGAACTTTGGAATTTTACCCCTTTTCTTTACAACCTTATTTTGTGAAGCATCTTTTCCCAAAGGAACTGACTTATGAATTATGTTAGGAATTTGCGCTAAATTCACTTTAATATCATTATTTAACTTAGTGTATTCTTCTTTAAAGGAACTTATTTTTATTGGAATTGACTTTGCTTCCCCTAGCAATTCCGAAATATCTTTATTTTCCTTCTTCAGCTTGTTGATCTCTTCTGAGATGATATTTCTTCTGTGCCTTAATTCATCGAGCTCTTTTTTTATGTTTAGAGATTTGTTATAATCCAATATAAGCTGCTTAAGTATAGGAACTCTTACCTCTAAATTTCTTTTTTTTAAATTTTCTTTTATTGCTTCCTGATTATTTTTTATGAATTTTATATCAAGCATATTACCTTAAGTTAAGCTTGGTATTTAAAACTTTTGATAAAAAAGATATAAAAGCTCGTGTTTAGAGTGAAAAGTGTATTTTTTAATATATAATTTTAAAAAGAAACATTTAAATACAAGTAAAATAATTCCTTAATAACCTTTTTAAGGGGGGTTGAAAGTTGGGTAAGAAAAAAGATATATTTGAAGTTTTTTTCAGAAGAAAGCCTGCAATGATATTAACTTCTTTGAGGAATAGTGGAAAAAATAGATATGGATCAATCCTGGCAAAAGAGGTTGATTGCACATATTCTCATGCTGTAAAGATATTGCAAGAGATGGAAAGAGCAAAGTTAGTTAGTTTTGAGAAGCAGGGAAGAATAAAAACAATAAAATTAACAGAGAAAGGCAACAAAGTTGCAGAAGCAATAGACAAAATAAAAGAATCCTTGTGATTAAGCCTTAAAAAAGTTTATTATATTTAATCAAACCCTCTATTTGTCTTATCTTGGTATTCTTAAATAAAAATATCCTATACCTATCATCAACCCTTACACCATACTTTTGTAAGTTGCATTTCAATTTCCCATATATTTTCCTTCCAGCAGAATCTAAATCAACTAAAATAATGCATTCTTTGTTGTTTTTTGAAATATCCTCAATTACCTTATATATTGGTTTGGACAAGGTCATTATATTTTTAATGCCTAATCTTTCCAATGCCATTTTATCCTTTTTCCCTTCTACTATCTTTAATTTCTCATCTGTCTTTAACCTTTCCACCCAATCATTTAAATCTCGTATCATAGCGGGCCCAGGGGGATTTGAACCCCCGACCACCTGCTTAAGAGGATCACCTTTGTTTATGCACAAATCAGGTGCTCTAACCAAGCTGAGCTATGGGCCCACAAGTAAGAACAAAACTACTTTATTTAAAAAATTATCTAAATAGGCTAAATATCCCCTTTTGTAACAACCATAGTGCAAATATCCACAAAGCAATAGTTTGAAAACCAAAAAGAGCAATTATTATAGAAACCCCTGCTAAAAAATCAACCAAGCTAACAAGATCCCAGAAAATAAAGATTTTAACCATAAGGTAAACTGCAAATATAACAACAAAATTAAATGTTTTATAATACAAAATTATTAAAAATATAGCCGAGACTATGTCTAGTAACCCGAATAAAAATATCATAAACAATACTAAAAGAATAAATATAAAAAGGTTTTTGTTATAGGTGTAGTATGGAAATAAAAAATTTTACGCCAAGGTTATACCAAGAAAATATTCTTAATACATGTAAACAAAAGAATACGCTAGTTGTACTACCGACAGGAACAGGCAAGACAAAGATAGCCATACTCTCGGCAATTGACAGATTAAAGAAATTTCCAAACTCCAAAGTATTAATATGCACGCCAACAAAACCATTATCAGCGCAAATCTATAAGGAGTTTATAGACTTCACAACTATAGATGGAAAGGATGTGCTATTACTAACTGGAGCAATAAACCCTAAAAAAAGAGAAAAGCTTTGGAACTTGGCGACAGTTATAGTAGCAACCCCCCAAACCATCCAGTCTGACCTAAAAAATAATAGGATCTCCTTAGAAAACTTTTCTTTATTATGTATAGATGAAGCTCATCGTTCAAGATTAAAATATGCCAACACTGTTGTAGCCAAAAAATATAATGAGCAATCCGGATTTCCAAAAATACTTGCCTTAACAGCCTCGCCAGGTGGGACAAAAGAAAAGATTGAAGAAATCTGCAATAATCTCTTAATAGAAGCAGTTGAAATTAGATCCATTCACGATGAAGATGTTAAGCTCTATATCCAAGAAAAGAAAATAGAATGGGCGGAAGTAGAACTGCCAGATGAATTTAAAAAAATAAAATCAAAAATAAAGGAAGCGTATGATGATAAATTAAAAGAGCTAAAAAATTTTGGCTTGGCAAAACCCCTAAGCTTAATAAATAGAAAGGATTTGTTACAAATGCAAATTCAATTGCAAAAAAGTTTGAAAAATAAAAATCCATCAGCCTTTTATGGAATCTCAATTACTGCACAACTCCTAAAACTAAGCCACATGCTTGAGCTTATAGAAACCCAGGGAATTACCCAACTTAAAAAATATTGGTCAAAGCTATTAAAGGAAGAATCAAAAGCAACAAAAAACATCATTCAAAATAAAAATATAGCACAAGCAATAGAATCCCCAAATATAGAAATAAAGCACCCAAAAATGATTAAGTTGATATCCCTAGTCCAAGAGCAATTAAGATTAAACCCAAAATCAAAAATAATAATCTTTGCAAACTACCGCGACACTGTAAAAGAAATAAGCTCAAATCTTAATTTAATAAAAGGAATTAAAGCAGTAGAACTCATGGGGCAAAAAGAAGGAATAACCCAAAAACAGCAGATATCAACAGTAAAGGATTTTGGTGATGAAAAATATAACTGCCTTGTTGGAACCAGCGTAACAGAAGAAGGGCTTGATATAAGGGGGGGTGCAGACTTGGCTATTTTTTATGAGCCAATACCCTCAGAAATACGCTTAATCCAGAGAATGGGTCGTGTTGGGAGAATATCCAAAGGAAAGATAATAATCCTGATAACAAAAGGAACTCGTGACGTTGCCTATTACTGGTCAAGCAGAAAAAAGGAAAGGAATATGAAAAAAATCCTGTACAAGATGAAACAACAAAATTTAGCTGATTTTTAAAATGTCTAAAATAATAGTAGATTACAGGGAAAGAAATTCAGGTGTTATAGAAGAACTAAATAAAAAAGGGATAAACACAGAGGAAAGGCATTTGGTGTCTGCCGATTTTATAATTCAGGGAAAAAATCTTGAAGGTAAAGATATAGGGATTGGTATAGAAAAAAAGACCCAACATGATTTCCTAAACTCAATAATAGATAAAAGAATCCTAAATCAGTTAGCGTTGCTTAAAGAAAATTTTGAAATTCCCTTGTTGGTAATAGAAGGAGCAACTAACATATATGAGATTAGAAACTTTCACCCAAACTCAATACGTGGCATGATTGCTTCAATAATAATAGACTACCAAATACCAATTTACCATTAATCTTCATACACGGACACTCCCCACAAGAGAAAGATAGCATTAATTATTCTATAAATGCCTTTACAGAATTTCAAAGTAAACTTGAAACAGATGGATTATATATCAATAAAGGAATTTTGTTGCCTAGTGCAAAAAAAGAAATGGTAGAAGCAGGACTTTGGGGTAAGTTAAATAAACCAGTTTCTATAAGAACAACTTATTATTTAGGAGTTTATGATGAAAGAGGCTTGCATGACTTGGTTGATAAATCAAAAAACATCTTGGCAAAGGAGATAATTACAAAAGAAAAAGAATTAATGCAGAGATTTTTTGATATGCTTGCAAAAACCCCGGATAAAATCTCTTATGGAATAAATGAAGTAAAAAAATCCTTGGATTTTGCAGCAGTAGACACATTGCTTTTATCAGATGATTTAGATGAAGCAATAATAGAAGAATCAATCGCAAAAGCAGAATCAACAAATGCAAAAGTTGAACTAATCTCAACAGATACTCGAGAAGGACAGCAGCTTAGAGATTTAGGTGGAATTGGAGCTATTCTAAGGTATGCCTTGCAGTAGTTCAAAACCTTTAAAAACTCAAAATTCTTATATAAAACAATGCAAGAGCACAAAAAAAAGATAGAAGCAATCCTATTTACAACAGGCAGGTTTATGTCAATTGAAGAGATCTCCCAGTTATGCAACCTATCTCAAGAACAAATATCTAAAGCAATAGAATCATTAAAAAAAGACTATTCAGAAAAGGACTCTGCATTGCATTTAATAGAAGAAAACAATAAGTTCAGGTTAAACATAAAAAGTGAATATGGCTTTCTAGCAAACAAATTAGTTTCCTCAAAAGAATTTGACAACCCAACAACAAAGACCTTAGCAATTATAGCTTATCAGCAACCAGTATTGCAAAGCAAAGTAATCAAGGTTAGAGGAAACAAGGCATACGATCATATAAAACTATTAAGAGAATCAGAATTAATAACAGCAGAAAAAGCAGGAAGAACAAGATTATTAAAATTAACGCAAAAATTTTATGATTATTTTGATATAGCGGAATCAATCTTAAAGGAAAAATTAAGTCAAATAACCCAAAACCAAAAAGTAGAAAAACCTGAAAATCCCCAATAAAATATGTTTACAACCTTCTCTATATGGATAATGTATTTTTTCTCTTTATACTTTGTACTATTCTGGTTTCTAGTTTTCTTAGACAAAGGAGTAAAAGAAAAAAGCAACAAACTTAAGAATTTTCCTTCAGTAACTGTGGCAATTCCTGTATATAATGGGCAAGAAGCAATTGCTAAAACAATAAATTCTGTGTTGAATCTTAACTACCCCAAAGAAAAATTACAGTTAATTATCGTAAATGATGGAAGTAAAGACAATACTAAAAAAATAGTTGAAAAAATAATAAAAAAGCATAAAAAATCAAATATTCTTCTTATAAATCAGCAAAATCAAGGAAAGGGTGCTGCATTAAATACAGCTTTGAAGAATACCAAATCTAAATTCTTTGTCAGCCTTGATGCAGATTCATTTGTTAGGGAAGATGCATTACAAAAACTAATACCTTGTTTTAAAAATGAAAAAACAGCAGCAGTTCTGCCATTAGTCAAATTAGACAATAGAAAATCCATTATAGAGAAAATACAAAGTTGTGAATATCTAATTAATTTTTTCTATAAAAGAGTTATGTCCAACATGGACTGCATCCATGTTGCTCCCGGTCCATTCAGTGTTTACAAAACAGAGATAATTAAAAAACTAAAAGGCTTTGACGAAAATAATCTTACAGAAGATATGGAAATAACATTAAGGCTGCAAAAACATCATTATCAAATCACCCAAATCCTTAGCGCAGAAATTTTGACTATTGCGCCAAAAACATTTAAAGAATTCTATAAGCAAAGAAACAGATGGTACAAGGGAACAATATTTAATATGATTAAATATAAGGAAATGTTATTTAATCCTAAATATGGGGAGCTAGGAGTATTCTTCCTGCCAACGGTATTATTGTCAGCTATATTCTCTGTTTTATCGGTTTATCTTCTTTACACGCTTATTTTCAGGCCGTTATTTAATTGGTTATATGACATTAGTTTTATCCATTTTAATTTAATCCCTATAATAAATAATGGGTTATCATCATTTACATTTTTGGATATTAACTTAAGTAACTTATTTTTTGCAGTTACAATTTTTGCATTAGTAATAATCTGGCTGGTTTTTTCATATAAGCATACAAATGAAAAAGTTAAAACGTACACTGCCTTTTATATATTTTTATATCCTTCCATAATGGCTATTATCTGGTTAGGTGTATTATTTGATCTAATAAGAGGCAAAAAACAAAAATGGTGAATGTTGATGTTAAAAAGCATTTGATAGCATTAGTCTTGACTGTTGCCATGTTTACAATCGGCTTATTAATTGGAATAACCACTACTCAATCAAGAACAAGCTATCTGGAAGAAGCAGCAGAACTGCAAAAATTAGATTATGAAAGTATGCAGCTTCAATCAATTTATATAACTTCTGCAAATAGGAGTTGTCCTGCATTATCCAAGGCGCTTGAATCAAATCTAAATAATCTGGAAGTAGCAAGAGCAAAACTGGAAAACTATCTTTCAGAATCAGGAAAGGACACTCTAGGATCAACAAAAAGAGGATATATGCTCGCTGAACTTAGGTATTGGATTTTAGCGCAAGAAACTAAAAAAACATGCAACCAAGATTCTGTTTTATTATTATATTTTTATCGTAAGGATGAGCTATGCGATGCATGTTCAACACAAGGTTATATCTTAACAACATTAAAAGAGAAGTTTAAGGACAGATTACTAATATTCTCGTTAGATGCAGATTTTATAGAAGAACCATTAATCCCCATCATAAAAGAGAACTATGGTTTTGAAAAAGCACCAACAATCATAATCCAAAACCAAAAATTGGAAGGTTTAACAAATATAGAAGAGCTAACCAAAACAATTTGTTCATATTACAATACCAAACTAGATTCATGTAAATAAAAAATTATATAAACTCATTTGTTTTAACAATAAAAATGCCACTATGTGATATGTGTGGAAAAAATGCTTCTACATTCCGTGTTAATATAGAAAATGCTATGTTGTCTGTTTGTGAAGAATGCTCTAGATTTGGTTCTAATCCAGAAAAAATTCCGGAAATTAAGCAAGAACCAAAAAAAGAACTAATAAAATCTTCCTCACCAGAACAAATGGAAATAATTACCCAAGATTTTTCACAAAAAATAAAACAAGCAAGAGAAAAATTAAATCTAAAACAAATAGAACTCGCAAATAAAATCTCAGAAAAAGAATCAATAATACACAAGCTTGAATCAGCTCAATTAATTCCAAACCGGGATTTAGCTAAAAAACTTGAAAAATTTCTAAACATAAAATTAATTGATTTAAAAACAGTTTCCCCGGAATTATTAGCATTTCTTTGGTTGTTAATAGAAAATGAATCAAATATAATGATCATTGGCGGTACTGGTGCTGGAAAGACTTCCTTTTTAAACGCAATTGCCTTCTTTATCCCTCCAGCTTCAAGAATTGTTTCAATTGAAGATACCAGAGAAATTGCCCTGCTTCACGAAAACTGGCTTCCATCGGTTGCAAGAGAATCAACAACAATAGAACAAAAAGGAGAAATTGATTTATTTGCATTGTTAAGGGAAAGTTTTAGACAACGACCAGATTATGTAATTGTGGGAGAGGTTCGAGGAAAAGAGGCATTTGTGATGTTCCAGGGAATGTCTGCTGGACACCCGACATTTGGAACAATGCATGCAGAAGATGTTGATACAATGATAAGGCGCTTGGAAAGTCCGCCAATTGAACTATCCCCGTCGTTAATTGCTTCTTTAGATGCAGTTTGTATAATCGTGCAGACAAAGGTTATGGATAAGGAAGTTAGGCGATTAAAAGAGGTTGTAGAAATAGTTGGAGTTGAAAAGGAAAATGTTACATTAAACAAGCCATTTGTATGGGATCCAAGAAATGATATGTTTTACTTTAAAACAGACTCAAAAATATTTGATAAAATAGCCCTGCATCGTGGAATAATCAAAGAAAGACTTAACCAAGAATTTAGATTAAGATCGCACCTATTATTAAAAATGTACCGCAACAAAATCTTCGGGTTCAAAGAAGTTCAGGACATTATAAATGAATATGAAAAAAATCCTGTACAAGATGAAACAACAAAATTTAGCTGATTTTTAAAATGTCTAAAATAATAGTAGATTACAGGGAAAGAAATTCAGGTGTTATAGAAGAACTAAATAAAAAAGGGAT
>JBFMDT010000008.1:0-45257 GCA_040753775.1 Nanobdellota archaeon
TTATAAAGACAAGATTTAAATATAGAAATAAATGTTAGTTGATTATGACAGATTTAGCAGCAATTTTATCAACTGGAAAGGGAACCTGGGGCCATGTGAATAGGGTGATGATGGATGAAAGATGGGATAATATATTCTTAATAACAAACGAATTTGGCAGGGAAAATTTTAGCTCAGAAAAAAAAGCAGTATTTATTGTTGTTGATTCAAAAAGGGGGTTAATTGAACTAAGAGACGAGATTTATAATAATTTAAATGGAAAGTTGGGAAGCGAGGTTGCTGTAAACCTGGCATCAGGCACAGGAAAGGAGCATACGGCTTTAATTGCAGCATTGCTTAAATTAGGTGTTGGAATAAGGCTGGTAGCTGCAACAAAAGAAGGCATTGTTGAGGTATAGTAAGGTTTATATTTCTTTAAGGGTATTTTAGTATCATGGGTTTGTTTAAGGACATGCTTAGGGATTCTGAAAGCCTTTTTATCAATGAGATGGCTCTTGATATTGAATACATGCCGGAGATAATAAAGTACAGGGAAAACCAGCAACAGTATATAGCAACTTGTATTAAACCATTGTTGCAAAACAGGAATGGAAAGAACTTGTTTATTACAGGAAGCCCGGGGATAGGCAAAACTGTTGCAACAAGGTTTATTTTGAATGAATTAAACAAAGAAACTGATGATGTTAAAACAATTTACATTAACTGTTGGAATGCCGACACTGGATTTAAGATGGCCAATGAAATGTGCGGGCAGCTTGATTACAAATGGGTACATAATAAGCATACGGACGACTTGCTAAAAGAAGCTGCCAAGATAATAAATAAAAGCGCTGCTGTAATTGTCTTAGATGAAATAGACAAACTAAAAGAACCTGAAGTAATATATACTTTACTAGAAGACATAAATAGGAAATGCATATTTTTGATAACCAACGAGGAAGATCTTCTTAGCGAATTGGACTTAAGAATAAGGTCAAGGTTAATGCCAGAGATGCTCAAGTTCAAGCCTTATACTTATAATGAAGTTGAAGGGATATTAAAGCAAAGGGTTGATTATGCTTTTGTAAAGAATATATGGAAAGAAGATGCCTTCAAAGCAATAGTTGACAAGACTTATGAGGCAGAAGACATAAGAACTGGGCTGTATTTGATGAAAGAGGCAGGGCTGCTTGCAGAAAGGGATAGTGTAAAGAGCATAACAAAGAAGCATGCTGAAATGGCTATAGAAAAATTGGGAAAATTCAAGATTAAAAAGAGCAGCGACATGGATGGAGAAGAAAAGGAATTATTAAAGTTAATTGAGCTTAATTCTGGAAAACAGCTTAGCGAGATTTATGAATTGTACAAAGGAAAAAACAACAAGAGCTATAGGACATTTCGCAGGAAGATAGAGCAACTAAAAAAGGGCAGGCTTATTTATACCATAGATGAAATAGGAAAGCCAAGCATTATTAAATATGGGAACAAGAAGCTGAGCGATTTCTGACCTTGGCACCTGGGCACATGCGCGCGTAAAGTATTTATAAAGATTTTAATTTTAGGCTTATGGAGGTGATAAACATGGTTAATGTGGATTATGACTGGATTAAGGGGTTTATAGACCCAAACTTTATTGATAGGGACTTTTTTGCAAACAAAGACAGAATTACGGTAAATAAGATCGCCCGACTTTTTAGCCAACAATTGCGCAGCTTAAAGATAGATGAGAAAAGGTTTAGGAGGATGGTAAAAAGATGAATGTTTATATCAAAGAAGACAGGGAAAGTATGCTAGACAATGATGAAATAGATGACATGGAATTTGGCTTTATGGAGGGCTATACAGATGAAAGTATTTGAATTATGCCCAAAGTGCAATGCATTATCGTTTAGGTATGACTCAAGATTTGGCTTGTATAGGTGCCTTAACTTGGATTGCTTGACTGTCCTATACAAATCAGAGCTACAGAAGCTTGTTTAGAAAGTATTAAATAATTTTTCTTTTTTGTTTATTTATGAAGCTCTTTGCTTTTTCAGACGTGCATGGGAATATCAAAAAAATAAATAGGATTTTGAACCTGATAAAGAAGGAAAAGCCAGATGTAACAATATGTGCAGGAGACATTTCTGACTTTGGGAAAAGCCTTTACAATATATTAAAAAAATTCAGCAATGTAAAAAATTTTATTATCATACCTGGGAATCATGAGGATGAGAATAGGTTAAAGAGAATATGCAAAGAGCTTAAATTAATGTATTTACACAAAGCAAGTTTTATCTTAGATAGTTTTGTTTTCTTTGGGTACGGCGGGGGAGGATTTTCCAAAATAGAGGGGGAATTTGAAAGTGTATCAAAAAGGTTCATGAAAACAGTAGGAAATAGAAAGATTATTTTAGTTACCCATGCCCCGCCATACGGGACAAAAATAGATAATATTAATGGGGTCTATAGTGGATGCATATCTTTTAATAAGTTTATAGAAAAAACCAATCCATTATTGCACATATGCGGGCATTTGCACGAAACAGGCGGCTATGTTGATAATATAAAGTCGACGCCTATAATAAATCCAGGAAGCAGCGGAAAAATAATTGCACTTTCAGATAATCCGAAATTTTAATAATCAATATTTTAGAAATCAAAATAAACTAAAAATAAATAAAAACAGCTTTAAAATGTATGGCAGTAAGTTTATGAATATCAATAACAAACAAAAGATACTTATAAATACATAAAATTTGTGAACAAGTTTTTTATCCTTTACAAAATAAGACAATCCTAGGGTTAACAATCTTCCACCATCAACAGGACCCAAAGGAAGCAAATTAAACAGCCCAACCCCAAGATTTATAACAAATAACCAGAAAAATAATTTTGCTATCCATAAGAACAAAGCGGGAAGTATTTTGCCATATTTGCTTATTATAGATTCTTTTATTTTAACCTGCATGGGGGCTATAGATACTCCTAAATATCCTCTGTCTGGGTACTGCGGATTTTTAGCTGTAATTACAGAGAATGTTGTGTTAGTTGTGGTTATTGTTATTTTTTCATTTGGTTTTATATTTTCTATTAAGTTTTTAAAGTCCGTAATATTATTTATGGAAATGTTGTTTATGGATAGTATGGCATCACCTTTTGCAAGGCCTGCTTCAGATGCAGGGTAATCTTTTTCGATGTCTATTATTTGCACGCCTTCATAGGACATTGTATTTGAGGTTACTGGGGATATTATAAAAAAGGTAAGCAAAAGAACGACAAATGCAAAGATAATATTAGAAAAGGGGCCGGCTGATACAACTGCCATTTGTGAGATTTTTGGTTTTTTTGCTAATTTTTTTTCATCTGGCTCAACAAAGGCAGCCAAGATTGGACCAAGGAATGCAAAGCCGGAAGACTTTATTTTTATGTTGTAATACCTTGAGAATACGCCATGCATAAACTCATGAACAACTGCAACTAAAAGAATAGAGATTATCCAATTCCAAAAAGAAAGAACTGGAAGGTTAGCTATCTGGACACCTGGAAGAACAGGGGCTAAAACAGGTAGTGCACCAGAGACAGATACCAAAGCGTAGGTGCCTTTGATCAAATAATACAATATAACAAACATTCCAATGAAACCAACAAAAATGCTTAAGTAGGAAAGGTATTTTAGAACAGTGGAAAATTTTTTGGCTATTTTGTTCATCAATCTTAAGCCTAATTTTGTCCTGTATATTGCAAATATCCCACCCTGAAGCTCAAATTTTTGCTTGTTTTTAAAATAGAACAATAACAAAAGACCATAAAAGATTATTATTAATATTAAATCGATACTCATTTTATACAGCAGCTGCTTTTACCCTTGCCTTTTTTATTGCCCTTAAGGACTTGCACCCGCATCTTCTACATCTTACTTTTTTCTGCAGGACCTGTAATGGAGATGCCCTTATCTTGCTCTTGCACTTTTTACATACAAAAACATTGCCAAAAAGCCTTGAGGCTGCTTCTGGGTGCTTTACCATTTTACTTCAACTGCTTCATTATTTTTTCTTTCATAACTATCCAATAGACTACTTGCCTGCCTTCAGAGATATTTTGCTTTAGGTCTTCAGGTATTTTCAGGTCAAATGTTTCATAGCTTTCTGCGTCCATAACATTTGCAGTATCACCTGAAATGGACAGTATTTGGGCTGTTCTTTTTTCTATTATCGGGACTTCGACATTATTGTGGGAAGGCATTACAATAACCTTTTTTTCCCCGTTTATTATACCGACAGCTTCCAAGCGGCATTTTGATGAGCCATGCTTGCCTGTCTTTGATATTTGAACATCCCTAACAACACATGCTATTCCATCAATTATAATATAGCTTCCTGGCTTAAGGTCGCCTATAGCCATTAATTTTTTTTCATCCATAAAATTAGCTAAAATGTGATATTTATAAATTTATGGGTTTACAATTTTCTTAAGGATTTTTTTAGTTCCTTAAGGTCCTTTTGCTTTGCCTGCTTTACTTGTGCTTTAGGTCTTGCTATTTCCTGCAATGCTTTTTCAAGAAATTTCATTTTTAAGTTTAAGTCAAATATCTGTTTTGAAAGATTTGCAATTGCTATCCAAAGCTGGGCATTAGCCTGGTTTTTTGCTTTGCTATATGCAGAACTGTGGCTTATCGTTTCCTTTATCTGCAACTCGAGATGGTTTTTTATTGATTTGTCAACATCATCGCGCCAACTTTTCATTATTCATAACTGAAGGTAATTTTATTTAAATACTTTTCTATGTTTTAGTGGTTACATTATAAGCATAAACAAAACTTTTATATAATCTCAAGAACAGGCTGGCTTATGGAAAAGGTCGGAAAGGGAGATTTCATTGAAATTGATTTTGTTGGAAGAATAAAGAATGGACCTATATTTGACCTAACAAGAGAGGATGTTGCTAAAGAAAATAACTTGTATAGGGAAGATATAAGCTACAAGCCATTGGTAATATGCGTTGGGGAAAGAAATGTCATTCCTGGCTTGGATGACGAGCTAATCGGAAAGGAAATAGGAAAGGAATATACTGTTGAAGTTAATCATGAAAGAGCATTTGGAAAAAAGGACCTAAGATTAATGAAATTAGTCAACATAAATTTGTTCAGGAAAAATAAAATAGATCCAGTCCAGGGATTGCAGGTTAATATTGACAATTTGATTGGTGTTGTAAGGTCAGTTGCTGGCGGAAGGGTAATAGTGGACTTCAACAATCCATTAGCAGGAAGAGACTTGGTGTATGAAGTAAGGGTAAACAAAAGGATTAAGGATGTTGTTGAAAAGGTAAAGAGTTGCATGCAGTTTATTTTGGGTTTAAGCGACAAATTATATACAATAAAGAGAGACAAGAATAAAATAGAGATAACAACTAAAATTGAAATTCCTAAAGATGTTGAAGAAAAATTTATTGAACACACAAAAAGAGAAATAAAAGATGCTCTAGAGATAATATTCAAGCATGAGCAAAAAGATGCTATAAAGAATGATATAGAAAAGAAAAAAGATATTGGAGAATAATTAAATTTAAATATAAGTTAAAACTCTATAATGGTGAAAAATGGAAGAGATTAGGAAGGGCAAGACAGAGTTCAGATATGCTGGATTGAAAAGAGAGCCGCAAAAAACAACTGAAATTGATGAAGAGCTTGAACAGCTTGTTTCTAAGCAAAAAGCTAAGATAAAGGTTATTGGTACTGGCGGTAGCGGGAATAATACAATTAACAGAATGTCTGAAGTTGGCATTGTTGGGGCAGAGACGATTGCTGTTAATACAGATGCCCAAGACTTGCTTTATACAAATGCTAATGCCAAGATTCTTATTGGAAAGGAACTTACTAGTGGTTTAGGCGCTGGAAGTGTGCCGCAAATAGGGGAAGAGGCAGCAAAAGAGAGTGAACATGATATTAAAGCAAAGCTAACTGGGGCTGATATGGTTTTCATTACTTGTGGTTTGGGTGGTGGTTGTTTAAGGGGAAGTTCTAACGTTTACACTAATCCGGATGGACCTATTAGAATAGATTCAATTAAACCCGGAAGTTATGTCTACTCTTTGGAAAATGGAGAGATTGTAAAAAAACAAGTATTAGCTTCTATGAGAACAGGCATAAAAAAAGTATATGAAATAAGAACAAGAGATCGAGCTTTAGTTGCATCTTATGACCATCCTTTCTTAAAAGTTATCCAAAAAAGAATAGATAAAGGGAATAGGTTCTATGATTTTGAATTTGAATGGACTGAAGCAGAATCTCTAAAGCCTAAAGATTTAGTAGTTACTTTAAAAAAAGCACCAGAGATTAATGAAAAGTATAAAATAGAAGATATAAACATTACTAAAGATTTTTGTAGATTATATGGATTTTTGTTGGGAGATGAGTGGATAACAAGAAGTAAAGATTCTTACAAAATTTATTTTTCTCCTTCAAAAGATAAAAATATGAATGCAAAATATACTTCTCTTTTAAAAGAAATATTCGGACTTGAGATGAAAAGGGGGCCTAATTGGTATTATGCTAATTCAAAGAAAATATATGAAACTTTAGATAGATTAGGACTACATAAAAAAGCTGTAAATAAAGAAATTCCTGAATGGGTATTTAAACTGCCACACGATTTTAAGAAAGCTTTGATTCTAGGTCTGGCTGATGCTGATGGCCATTACCTTAAACAAATTAAGAAAGATGGAAGAGAAAAGCTAGAGCTGAGATTTGAAATGCATAGCGAAAAATTAATAAACCAATTAAAAGTTTTATGCGAATATAGTGGATTAAGGACAAGCAATATCGCCTCAAGAATAAGAGTTATAAAAGCCCCCCATTCTAAAGAGAAAAAGTTATATAAATCATGGAACTTAAGAATTTATGGGTTGTACGATTTAGATTCCAAGCTAGAGGAAAACACTAGAGAAAGAAAGGGTATGCAATTCTTATATAAATACAGAGGTAATACCAAATCAAAATTCTTTAAAAATTTTGGATTTTCTAGGATTATATCTGTTAAAGAAGTGGGAGAGGAAGATGTATATGACATAACTGTTGAAGGTAGCCATAATTTTGTATCAGAGGGATTTGTAGTACATAATACTGGAACTGGGAGTGCTCCTGTTATTGCTGATATTGCTAAGAAGCTCGGGATATTGACTGTTGCTATTGTCACATTGCCTTTTTCTATGGAAGGGAACAGGCGTTATGAGAATGCAATAACTGGGTTGGAAAAATTAGAGCAGATAGTTGATACGTTAATAGTTATTCCAAATGACAAGCTTCTTGAATTGGCACCTGATCTTCCTTTACAGACTGCATTCAAGGTTGCTGACGAAATACTTACAAATGCTGTCAAGGGAATTGCTGAATTAATAACAAAAGCAGGATTAGTTAATCTTGACTTTGCTGATATAAGGACTGTTATGGGTAAGGGCGGAGTTGCAATGATTGGTGTAGGGGAGAGCGACTCTGAAAGCAGAGCTATAGATGCTGTTGAAAAGGCTATAAGCAATCCTTTGTTGGACGTTGATATTTCTGGAGCAAATGGTGCACTGATAAATATAAGTGGCGGAGAGGATATGACACTTGAAGAGGCAAGAAAGGTTGTTGAAACTATTTCTGACAAGCTGGACGAGGATGCAAGGATAATATGGGGTGCGCAAATTTCAGAGGATTTGGGAAAGACCATAAGGGCCTTGCTTATTGTAACTGGTGTAAAAAGCCCGCAAATATTCGGCAAAAGAAGGACGTCTGGAATGAAAAAGAAAAAAGAGATAGAGAATGAATTGGGGATAGATTTTGTTGATTAAAGAATTTTTTAATGGTAAATATACTGGAGGAATACGTAATTCTGTATTTAATTCAACTTTTCATTTAAAACAAAAAATTATAAAACATGTTGAAAAGAAAATCCTTCCTTCTTCACTAATATCTGAAAAAGGGATATAGAAGGCATTGGAAAAGAAATGCATAAATATGTTAAAATGGATTTAAAATACATTAAAGAAAATTATAACTGGTAGCAATCAAACATCCAAACATAAACTTTTTAAACCCCTAGATTCCTACATTAAGATAATTTTTGGTTGTAAAATGGTTAAAGAATGGCTGAATAAGGTTAAGAGTTTTATTATTGAATGCAAAAGGGTATGGCTAGTAACAAGAAAACCAAGCATGCCGGAATTCAAAATTATAACAAAGGTTACTGGAGTAGGCATACTAGTTATTGGATTAATAGGGTTTACAATAGCTATGCTCTGGCAAATTATAAAATAAAATGACTATCTTTGTATTAAAAACAACTGCAAACAGGGAAGATCAAGTGCTGGATTTTGTAATTGATAGTATAGAAAAGAAAAAGCTTAATGTGTTTAGTATAATAAGGCCACATGGATTAAGAGGGTATATCATAATAGAAGCCAACACAAGAGAGGATGCAGAGCAGGCTTATTTAGGAGTGCCATATGCAAAGGGAATACTTCCAAAGCCGCTTGATTACAAAGAGATAGAGGGAATGCTTGAGCAGGTAAAGGTTCAGGTTAACATTCAAAGCAATGATATTGTTGAAATAATTTCCGGGCCATTCAAGAGGGAGAAGGCAAAGGTCAGAAAAATAGACGAAGCAAAGGGAGAAGTTATAGTTGAACTGCTTGAAGCTGCTGTGCCTATACCAATAACTGTAAAATTAGATTCTGTAAAAGTAATAAGGAGAGAGGAAGAGGAAGAAGAAGCGAAGGAAAATGAGTAAGGAAAAGATAGACCTAATTGTGGATGGTGGAAGCGCTGTTGCTGGAGCTGCTTTAGGCCAATCCTTAGGACCATTAAGGATAAATGTAAAGGATGTAATCAACAAAGTAAATGAAAAGACATGCAGCTTTAAGGGAATGAAGGTTCCTGTAAAAATAATAGTAGACAAAGACACAAAAGAGTTCTTGGTTGAAGTTGGTACACCACCTGTATCTGAACTAATAAAAAAGGAATTAAACTTAGAAAAGGGAAGTGGAGAGCCAAATGTAAACAAGATTGGCAATTTGGCTATAGAGCACATTATAAAAATAGCCAAGATGAAAAAGGATAACATGCTCGTCAATAGCTTGAAGGCTGCTGTGAAAAATGTGGTTGGAAGCTGCAGTCAAATGGGCATTTTGGTTGAAAGCAAAGAGGCAAAGGACATAATTATTGATATAAATAATGGTGTTTATGATGAAGTTATCAACAAAGAAAGGGTAGAAGTCAGCAAAGAAAAACTGGCTGAATTAGAGGCTGGCTTGAAGAGATTACAGGAAGAGATTAAGAAGAGAATTGAAAAGGAAAAGGCTGAAGAAGAAAAGAAAGAGGTTAAAGAGGTAAAAGAAGCAAAAGGTAAAGAGACAAAGGAAGAGAAGAAATAATGGGAAAAACTAAAAAGGTAGGAACAAGCGGAAGATTTGGAGTAAGGTATGGCAAAAGAATAAGGCAATTAATAATAGACATAGAAAAAAAACAGAGGAAAAAACATACATGTCCTTATTGCAACAAGCAGACTGTCAAAAGAATAGCAAAGGGTGTATGGAAATGCAAGAAATGTGAAGTTAAATTTACGGGCAAAGCTTATTATCCGGGAGAATAAAGATGGTAATGTATAAGTGTTTTGAATGCGAAAAAGTAATCAAGGAGGAATATGTTAAAAAGAGGGTTAGATGCCCTTTTTGTGGAAGCAAAATAATATATAAACCAAGAACAGTTGTGTCCCATGTAACGGCAGTATAAAATGAAACAAGACAAAGATACAGAACAAAAAATAAATAAGCTACAATTATTAGAGCAGAATATGCAGACATTTATTTTACAAAGGCAGAGCTTACAAGCACAGCTTTCAGAAATTACAAATGCTTCCAAAGAGCTCAGAGATACGAAAGGAAATGTTTATAAAATAGTAGGGAACATAATGGTTTTAGCGAATAAAGCTAATTTAGAGAAGGATTTGGAATCAAAAAGGGAGCTTATTGAATTACGAATAAAAAATCTTGAAAAGCAGGAAAACAAAATAAGGGAAGAGGCAACTGAACTGCAAAAAGACATATTAAAAAGGATGAAAAATGACAAAGAAAATTAGTGATAATGAAAAGATTTTAGAGGTAACTAGCATCCTGCAGCAGATAGAGGCTGACTGCACTATGCCTAAAAATACAAGATCAAGAGTAAAGGAAGCAATCAACAACCTAAATGACGAGAAAGACATCAATTTAAAGATAGATAAGATAATGCAGCACTTGGATGATATTGCAAATGACCCAAATTTGCCAAATTATGCAAGAACGCAGATATGGAACATGATAAGCGTGCTTGAAAGTTTGTAATAGAAATATTTATATATTGGTTCTCACTCATAAAAGTAGTCAAGATGAGCAAAGCATTGTCAAAAATTAAAGAAAAATTGGGTAAAGTTTTTGGTTCTAAAGAATATCCTGATGAATTCAAGGAAGATTATGTTGAAATTGATACAAAAACAGATATAGGGGGAAAGGCAAAGATTGTTATACGGCCTTTTGTTATTGAGGAATTCACTGATATAAAGCCTGCATTGGATGCTTTAAGGGAAGGGTATACTATTGCCTTAGTAAACATTAAGCCATTAAAGGATAAAGACATAGTTGAGCTTAAAAGGGCTGTAAACAAGCTTAAGAAAACTACTGATGCCATTGAAGGGGATATTGCTGGCTTTGGAGAGGATTGGATTGTTGCTACACCTGGATTTGCAAAGGTATTTAGGAACACAGAAACAGCTGAATTAGAAGAAGAGTTTTAATAATTCTTTATAAAACTGTGTTATACAAACTTTTATAAATTTTTTTGTCTTAGTTAGATTATGGAAGAATTGAAAAACCAATCATGTCCTGTCTGTCATAGCAATAGTTTAACTTTGTCGCAGGATGAAAAAGATGTGCCTCATTTTGGCAAGACTCTGCTTTTTTCAATGAGCTGCTCTTCATGTGGCTATCATAAAGGGGATGTTGAAAGCATAGAGAAAAAAGAGCCAGCAAAATATACGTTTACAATAGAAAATGAAAAGGATTTAAAAGTTCACGTTATTAAATCAAGCGAGGCAGTAGTGAGAGCACCACAATTAAAGATGGAAGTTACACCTGGTCCTGCATCTGATGGTTACTATTCAACTGTTGAAGGTGTGCTGGATAAATTCAAAAAAGTGATAGAAAGCGAAAGAGATACGGCTGAAGACGATGAAGTAAAGAAACATGCCAAAAATTTACTTAAGAAATTATGGAAGGTTAGTTTAGGAGAAATGCCTTTAAAGATTATTATTGAAGACCCTTCTGGAAATTCTGCCATCCTAAGCGATAAGGCTGTTGTTGAGAAATTAAAAGTTAAAAATTAGCTAAAAAGAGGTTAGGTATCCAACTTTACCTCATTTAAATCTTTATCGTAGCATTTTTTTAGGATCAACCAAACACCGATATTTTTCAGGATGTTTTATATGTCCCGATGATTTTGGATATGGTTGTTGTCTGAATGGTTCTCTCCAAATAAATTCTGTCAAACCCATTCATCACAATTTGGACATCTATATTCATCACTTTTCAAATGATTATCATCTAATCTAGCTAAATCAACAGAGCACCCATGGTAAGGGCACTTAACTATAAAAGAATCTTCAAATGTCATATTTTCTTCAAGTGTCATATTTTAAACAAAGCCAATAAATCCTCCTTTTAATAAATCATCCCAAGTTAGCTTTCCTATTAAAACGTTTGCCTCTCTTGAATTTATTATTGGCTTTTCATATTTCCCATAATCCTCTATTGCTATTCTTGGGCATGCGATTATAATAAATGCATCTATGTCGTAGAAAGACATCAGCTTGGAAGGGGTTATTTCATCTAGTGTTATTAAAATTGCTTCTTTTTCTTGTTTTTCTAATTCTTTCTGTATATTTTTTGCTATTTCTAGATTTTTTTGTCCTGGTTTTAAGCTAATTGTTATTCCTATTTTATTTGCTACTTTTGTTTTTTCTATTGCAACTGCCCTTTGCTTTATTATTTTATTTCTTTCTTCGTTCATATTTTCAAGCTTTCCTGTTTCATTTAGAAGTAAAACATCTTTGTTAACTGTTAAAGCTGCTCCTAAAGCATGAAATTTATTCCCTATAACTAAAAAGCAATCAGCATTAATATCTTTTAGATGCCTATATTCACAACCAATAACGTGACCATCATAATAGACAAAACCTTTTTTCTTTGGAATTAAAACGGTTTTATTTTCTTTTTCAAGCAATTCTTTGATTTCATTTAGCTTATGAATATATTGCACACTAGAAACTAAACCTATTTTCTTGTATTTAGATAGATTTTTTAAATTATTTTTAACTATGCTAACTATATCAATGTTTGATTTAAGTTCTATGTAGAGGATTGGAAAATTTGCTTTAATAAAAGGGGCATGGCCAAAATGAACTATTAAATCACAGTTAAGAGATTTTGCTTCTTCTATTGCTAAGTCACAACTACCCCAACAAGAGCTTCCTGAAACAATAACTTCTGCTTTAGTTTTAGTCTTAATTAAATTAGATAATCTTGTAGCTTCTTTTTTAAGACCTTCTGGAAGCTGCAAAAGAACTTTTTTATGGCTATTTCTAGTTATTTCATCTATTATTCTTTTTCCCTCAAAATCATGGGTTTGCATAAAATATTATAAAACAAAAATAATATAAATTGATATGCTGAACACTAAATATGACTAAATACGATGAACTAGCGGAATGGGCTTCAAGAAGAAGCATTTTTTACCCTGCCTCTGAGATATATAATAGGCCTGCTGGATTATGGGATTTCGGGCCTTATGGAGAGGCTATTAGAAGGAAGATAATAAATTTCTGGAGAAAAGAGTTTGTCCAAAAAGAAGATATGCTTGAGATATATGGAGCACAGATAATGCCAGAGGATGTTTTTAAAGCATCAAGGCATTTAAAGAGCTTTAATGATCCTTTCGTAGA
This sequence comes from Nanobdellota archaeon, assembly GCA_040753775.1. GTDB lineage: Archaea > Nanobdellota > Nanobdellia > SCGC-AAA011-G17 > JAFCDX01 > JBFMDT01. The sequence goes on from JBFMDT010000008.1 coordinate 12,969, forward strand.
ATGCAAAAAATGTAAAACTTTGCATAGGGCAGATGAATTAATAAGTAATGCTATAAAGAAGCATATTCCTGAAGCAACAAGCGATAAAGGATTAGATAATTTAATTGAAAAAAATAAAATAAAGTGTACGAGATGCAAAGGAGATTTGTCTAGTGTTAAAAGATTTAATATGCTTGTCAAGGCAGTAATAGGGTTAACCAAAGAAAGCAATTGCTATTTAAGGCCAGAGGCATGCCAGAGCATTTTTTTAGATTTTGATAGAATGATGAAAACTATGAGGGTAAGATTACCTAAAGGAATTGCACAGGTTGGAAGGGCTTTTAGAAATGAGATAAGCCCAAGACAGAGTTTAATAAGACAGGTTGAATTTTCACAGTTTGAAGCTGAGGTATTTTTTAATCCTGACAAAATAAATGGGGTAGAGAATTTTGATGCTGTAAAAAATTATAAAATTAGGGTTTTGCTTTTAGACAAGAATAAAGTGGAAGAGATAAGTGCTAATGAATTAATTAATAAAAAAATAGTTTCTGGAAAGTTAATAGCTTATTATTTAGCACGAACCCAACAATTGTATGAAAAGTATGGAATTCCAAAAGAGAAGATAAGATTTAGGCAAGTTGGTAAAGATGAAAGGCCATTTTACAGCAAGGAAACATTTGATTTAGAGATAGAAACAAGCTTGGGCTGGATTGAGGTGATTGCTAATAATTATAGGACAGACTATGACTTAAAGGGACATATGGAAGGAAGTGGTAAAGATTTAACTGTTTCAGAAAAGGATGGAAATAAATTTCTTCCGCATATCTGGGAAATTTCTGGGGGTGTTGACAGGACTTTCTTTGCAATCATTGACAATGCTTTTAAAAAAGATAAGGTAAATGGTGAAGAAAGAATTTTTTTGAACCTAAACCCAAAACTAGCACCTTATGATACAGCTATATTGCCTTTAGTTAATAAGGATGGAATTCCAGAAAAGGCTAGGGAAATTTTAAATATATTAAGGGAAGATTTTGATGTTTTCTATGATGATTCTGGAAGCATTGGGAGAAGATACAGAAGACTGGATGAAATTGGAGTTACTGGAGAGATTACTATTGATTATAATACTATAAAAGACAAAACTATAACTATTAGAGATAGAAATTCAACTAAGCAAATAAGAGTTAAAATAAACGATTTAAAAGATGTTCTTAGTAAATTTTTAAAGGGTGAAAAATTGGAAAAATTAGGAAAACTTATAAAGTAATTCTTTAATTTTTATTATAACGGGCTTGTAGTATAACTCGGCTATTATATTCCCATGGCATGGGAGGGATCCGGGTTCAAATCCCGGCAAGTCCACTAAAGGGCCAGTAATTCAACTTGGTTAGAATACTCCGTTCGCTGCGGGGATATCCGCGTTCAAATCGCGGCTGGTCCACATAAGAAAAATTAATAAATATCAGCTATAAGTAAATAAAATGGAAAACTGCATATTTTGTAAAATTGCAAGAAAAGAAATTCCTTCAAACATTATTTACGAAGATAAAGATTATTTTGCTTTTTTGGACATAAATCCAAGGAATCCCGGGCATACTTTAGTTATTCCTAAAAAACATTACAGGTGGGTCTGGGATGTTAAAGAAATAGAAGAATATTATAAAATTGTTGGAAAAGTAGCTAATGCAATAAGAAAGGCCATGAATACAGAATGGGTTGTTTCTTTAGTGTTGGGGGAAGAAGTACCACATGCACATGTTTGGCTGGTTCCAAGGTTTAAGGATGATGGGCATGGAAGCGCAATTAAATTAGACAATATAAAACAAATACCAAAAGAAGAAATGAATAAGATAGCTGAAAAGATTAGAAAGTTTATTAAATAACTACTTTTTAAATTTTTTATGCCACACTAGCTTAACCTGGTAAAGCACGAGTTTCATAAGCTCGCTATTCTCGGTTCAAATCCGGGGTGTGGCATACTTAAGAAGGGTTTAAGTATTTATCCTATTATATACAAAAGGAAGCTAAATTTAGGATGTTAATATGAAAATCCAAACACTAAAAGATTATAATGATATAATTGAAATTTTGAAAAAAGATGTACTTTCAAACAAAAAATTGATTTTGAAATTAGAGTCTTCCAGCACATGGCAAGAAAGATGGGTTAAATTGGAGGATTATATTGTTGAAAAACTGCCAAAATACGATATTCCTTATGAAGAATTTCAATATTTAAATTCCGGCGTTAATGTCAAAGATAGATTCTTTTATGAAATGCAACAGACCACTAAATTAGATTTTGGATTTTGCAAATTTTTTAAACCATCCTATACAGAAAGAGCTGAGTACTTTCTAAACGACCAAAAACCAGATCCAAGCAAGAATTGGGATTTATGTTATTTAAACAAAAAACCTGTTTGGACACTTTGCGTTGGCACAGACAGGGATATTTGCGGCTTCTTAAATCCTGAACTTAAAAAAAAAAAGAAGAGGTATATTTCTAAATTAATCTAACATTTCTTCAACCAACTGTATGCCACCAATAACCTCAGGCAATACTATGTAGTCTGCACCAGCATGCTTTAGCTTTGGTATTATTGACTCTGTTGTTGCCCTTGCCCCTATTTTTATGCCTGAATTAAGCTCCTTTGCTGTCAGGATTATCAGGATATTTTTACCATCGTCTCCTGTTGATGCTATAAGGTATTTCGCATGCCTTATTCCTGCTTTTATCAATGTGTCTTCATCTGTTGAAGTACCATGCACTACTAAATAACCCCTTTCAACCAGCTTTTCTGCTATTGCTGGGTCCCTTTCTGCTATAACCACATCCTTGCCCCTTCTTCTAAGTTCTTTAGCAACGCATAAGCCCACACGGCCTGCCCCGCAAATTATATAATGGTTCCTAAGTTTTTGAATGTTTTTCATCATTTTCACCTTCCCAAAATATTCATTAAACTTACCTTCAAGTATAAAATCAAATATGCCCCATAAAGTAAACCACAAGATGAATGTACCAAATAGAAGCAAAAATAATTGGAACGCCCTTTCAATTGCTGATGTGGCTTCTTTGCTTGAGAAAGACAATGTTTCAAGGGTAAGCACAAAGGCTTGCTTGACTGATACGCCCTTGATAAAGATATAACCTATTGTCCCTATAACGAATAAAGATATTAATAATAGCAAGAGCCACCTAAACTGATGCGGCAGTATGCTATCTTTCTTCCGTTTGATGATAATCACCCCTTTAAGATAGAATTCTATTTACTTGTTTATAAAGGTTATGATAAATAAGAGAAAAAGAAGGTTATTTTCTGACCAGTGTAATTTCTATTGCGCTTACTCTTACGTTCTTTCCTTCCTTGTTCTTGAATTCCTCGCTGTCTATTTTAATATCTTTAATGGCTATTTGGTCCACTAAAAATCTCTTTAGAGCTACTTCTGCTACATCCACTGCCCTGCTTATGAATTTTCCCCTTGCCTTTATTAGGACTTCATTTGAGTTCTGTGTTGTAAACTGCATCACGATTCCAGTGACGTAACTGCATGCTTGAGAAGAATTAACTTACTCAAATTTCATGAACGCCTTGGAACCAATAAACACTGTATGCTCGTCAATGCTTTTCTCTTGTTTTTCTTTCATTTTTGTTATACCTCCTTATTAACTTGCTTTTTTGCTTTTTACTAATCTAACTAAATAACCAGCTACTGTATTTCTTAATTTTTTTGATGGTATCTCCATTACCTCTGAAACCATTTTTTTATTATGCTCAAAATCTGCTTTAAATTTATCTGGATAAGTAGATAAAAGCTTTTTTGTTGTTCTTTTGATAGCCTTTGTCTTAATTCTACCCATAACTCAAGTATGTGCAATAAGATGTATTTAAATGTTGCTATGCTCAAATATGTAAATCAGCTTGTCAAGCTTGCTTTCCTTAGAGAAATAACTGAGTGGAATAGCTATATTATTTATTTGAGCTGTTTTAAAGCCTATTTTACCTATAATCTTTTTTATATTTAAGAAAATCCTGCCTTTTTTTGTTTTGAATACGGGAACTACTATTGAAATCCTTCCCTGCTTTTTTAATACCTTTTTAATCTCTTTCAAGACACCAAAGTAAAGGCTTTCAAGCTCTTCCTTTAGTTTATTGGCCTCATTTTCTGTAAGCCTTTGTTTTATTAATGGGCCTAGATATGGCTCTGTCGCAACTGCATCTACTTCTTTTATGAATTTAGAAAGCTCTCTGCTGTCTGCATTTATTAATTCGTAATTAGTGTTTGTTTTATAATTATTTTTTAGCCATTCCAAATTATTTTTTGATGCATCTATTGAGGATTTTTCTATGTCTATGCCTATAATATTAATTCCATTTAACAAAGCTTCTTGCAATATAACCCCTGTTCCGCAAAATGGGTCCAATAATATTTCATTTTCTTTAGCCTGGCTTAAATTTACCAGTATTTTTGCAAGCCTTATTGAAATTGATTTTGTATAATCCTGAACAGGCCTTTGAAGATCCCTTTTTATATGCTCTTTTGGGTTAAATACAGCAATCGTTTTTCCAATATAATCTTTGTATAGTATAAGTTCCAAACCTGTTTCTATAATATCCTTGCTTATGAGCTTAGACGGCATTACCTGAGATGTAAATTTTCTTTTTGGCTTTTTATAGACTGCTTTTATCCCCTCTCTTTTAAATCTATTTTTTAAGTAAGACTCAACAAAAGAGAGTAATGCCTTATCGTAGCAGCTTATACTGTATCTCAACTTATCCTTAATTTCATATTTAAGCCCGTGCTCAAGATTGTATTCTATTTCATCCAAGTTATGGGAGGAAGAGAGCACTTCAGCTATTTTTACTGTTCCCCCCAAGCAGGATATTAGTTTTTTGAAATCTAATTCTGGGATTGAGAATATTGCTATCTTATTTGACTTATAATGAAGTTTATATTGGATGTTTCTTGAATTAAAATAAGAGATAAGCTCTGCTAGGGAAAGTTCAGGGTCTCTGCCAAGCACAAATAAGTAGTCTTTCATTTGCAAATTCTTTTAAATAAGCTGTTACTAATGCTATTATGAAAATAAACACCATTTTAATAACCTTATGCTTTTTTGTATATTTGCCTAGTGCTGCTGCATGGGGATGGAATGTGCATCAGAATCTGGCTGAAAAGGTCTATAATTCCTTTCAGATTGATGTACAAGCTAACTTAAATCTGACATTAATAAAAGAAGGAAGCATTGCACCAGACAAGGTATTCAAGAACAACAGACTGCATCATTATCCTCCAACTTATGGCTTAACAAAAGAATGGTTTGACAAGGCAAGAGAGGCTTATGAAAACAAAGATTACAATAATGCAAGCTATGCCTTTGGTGTTATGACTCATTATATAAGTGACAGTTTTGTTGCCCCGCACTATATCAACGGAGAGGATTACAAGTTGCATGCGCAGTTTGAAAACCAGGTAAAAAACTATGAATTAAAAACAAAATGCAACAAACAGAAATATGACCTAAATAAAAGCCTGTATTATGGAAGCATAGCTGCTGAAAAGGAATGGGAGCCATGGCTTGCTAGCAGGGATTCTTTAATACCTAAAAATGAGGCTGAAAGGGCTGTTGAATTATTATACAGTGTTTCGCTGGATTTGTTTAATACAAGTTGCATAACGCCAGCAAAAGTTGAATATTCTTATTTCAAACTAAGCAAAAGGTTTATTGTTATTTCAGCCATAATAAGTATAATAATATTATTCTTATTAATTGATTTGCTTAAAGATTAGCTGGTTTTTCAGGTTTTTTTCTATGAAATCCAGGTATTTTTTTGCTGGTTTTCCTGTTGTCAAGAATATAATTGGAAGGTTTTTCTGCTGGGCTTCATTGTTGGCTAGCAAAAGGTCTGCATTTGTCACTGATTTTTTATTTTTTGCTTTAAGGAAGAATTTTAGGGAACCTATGCTTGTTGGGAGCTCTATCACCATATTAACCTCCCGATCTTTTCTCACGGGCTCATAACCAAGAATTTTTATGTTATTTGACTTGATAAAATTGTCGATTGCATTTTGGAAGGATATTTTTCTTTCTTCTTTTACTCTGGGCTTTTTGATTTCCTCTTCAATTCTTTTAAATAATTCCCTTCTTATTTCTTTTTGTTGAGGTAATTTTTCTACCTTAGGTGATTGTACTGTTTCTTCTTGTTTTATTTCTTCTTTAATTGGCTCTTTTTTGCTAAGGACTGTGCTTATAATACTCTTTGCTTCTTGGTCAGGCAGCAAGAACCATTTCCAGAATATTTCTTCCCTGTCTTTGTCTTTTGCTAGAATCTGCACTGCAAAATCCTTGATTTCCCTCAATGCCACTCTTTGCACTGGCTGAAGTTCTGATTCCCTTAGTAATTTGTTATCTTTAAGCAATTCAAATGCCTCTTGCTCGCGGTCTTTAAGATATTTGTTGAGGTGCTGAAGCTTGTACTCCTGGCCTGCTGTGTAATACAATGGGGAGCCTCCAATCTTTACATTTGTTATCTTTAAATAGCCTGATGCAACTAAGGATGACAATATGGCTGAAGTATAGATTAGATCTTTGCTTAATACTTTTGATAACTGAACAGGAAGTATTGGGCCATTAAGCCTTACAAAATCCAACACCTTCTTTTTTAATTCCTCTATATTCTGCATGTTATAAATTAAATTCAGACATATAAGTAATTTATTGTTTTATAGAATATATTATGGCCTTATCCAATTGGCTTCGTAGAAAGTAACGTCTCCTTCCTCATCTACAATTGCCAATAAAAGCTTTTTTCTTGTTGAATGAGCTACTCTGTTTTTAGCTGCAAACTCGTACAAGGTCATTGTTTCTGCTTCATGGACAGGATAAACAATCCATTTAGCATGCTCTTCGCCTGGCTTAACACCTCTGTCATACACTCTGAAATCAGCTCCAAACTTAAGAGCTGTTTTAACTATGTAACCTCTTTTCCTCAAGTCCCTGTAAACACAATACCTTATCCAGAACCTTGGCTCAAGCTTTTCTGCCTTTTTTATAAAGTTTTCAAAGGATATTCTTTTATTTTTAGAATCGCATATTGAAATATCTTTTTTTTCTGATAAATAAAGGGCTTCTATCAACGAATACTGGATTTTTTTAGACTCTATAGGCTCACCATATCTTCCCTGGTTGTAAAGCTCCCGGGTTTTTTCATTATCTGGAGCTATTCCCCTTTTTCCGATAAATGATACCTTTGGTTTCTTTGCTGGCATAGTTTTATTATAAAAAATGAGTATAAAAAGGTTTTTATAAGCTACTAGATTAATATTGCATGCTAAATATAAATAAATTACCTTTTAGCCTTGCTTTACTAATATCCTTATTTGAAGCCTTTGCCCTTTTTTTATACCCTTCTTTAATGCTATTAGCAACTGCTTTTATGCTATCTTTACCTATTTTTAATATAGGGATTTTTGAACTTTCAATGATTGGTGTTTTAGTTAGTATGTTTATTGGGTTTATTGACGGTATATTTGCTGCTATTCCTCCTTTAATAATTTATAAGTATCTACCAAAAATTTATTTTAATGGACTAACTGTTACGAAGATACCTTTATTCAAGTTTTCAATGGCAAATGGCCTATTTATTGCACTGTTGTTTGCTGTAGAATACTTTACTAACAGGATTAGAGCAAGCTATCTTTTGCCACTAATTGCCTTTACCCTGCCTTTTGTAATAAGTTATACTTTAATTAGGATTTACAATAAATTAAATTTTAAACTGAAAGTATACATTAATAATAGGCTGAGAATTATAAATAAAATAAGTTGCAGTACAGCAGTATTATTTGGCTTGTTTGAATTTTTTATTTTACCTATAATGCTTTTATTTTTGTATTTAAATATTAGTTTCTTTGTAAGCGGGTTGTTATCCGGATTGATAGGAAGTTTGATTGCAATAGTTTTATATAATCATTTAATTAACAGATTTATAAAGATAAGCTTAGAGATATGAAAATTACATTTTTGGGAACAGGAAGCATGCAGCCTACTAAAGAAAGAAATCTGTCAGCAGCTTTGATTAGTTATAGGAATGAAAGTATACTTGTTGATTGTGGGGAAGGGACACAGAGGCAGATGAAGATTGCTGGTTTAAAGCCGACTAAGATTACTAAGATATTAATAAGCCACTGGCATGGAGACCATGTTATAGGGTTGATGGGTTTAATACAATACCTTAAGGCTAATGAGTACAATAAGACACTAGAAGTATATGGGCCTATAGAAACTAAAAAATATTTTAATAGAATGGTAAACTCTTTTATATTCAAGCATGACTTAGACATAAAAATTACTGAAATAAGTAAAGATAAAATATTCTTTGTTGGCAAGGATTTTTCGTTGGTTGCATATAGATTAAATCATTCTGTTCCATGCTTAGGTTATAGTATTGTTGAGGATGAAAAAAGAAAAATTAATTTGAAATATCTAAAAAAATTTGGATTAAAGCAGCATCCAATATTAGGCAGGCTACAGAGGGGTGAAGATATTGTTTGGAATGGAAAAAAGATAAAAGCAAAAGATGCGACTATTATTAAAAAAGGGACAAAAGTATCATTTATTGCTGATACTGCTTACTGCAACAACTGCCTAAAATTAGCCAAGGATTCTGATTTATTGATATGCGAGTCAACATACTTAAATGAACTTGAAAAAAAGGCTGAAGAATACAAACATTTAACGCCAAGGGAGGCTGCCACTATTGCAAAAAAGACAAATGTAAAAAGATTGATACTTACACATTTCAGCCAAAGGTACAAAGAAGAAGATGAACTAAAAAAAGAAGCAAAAAAAATGTTTAGCAATGTTGAATGCGCAAGAGATTTTATGGAAGTTGAGATTTAATTTTAGATATTTTTAAAATTATTATAAAGTATTTTGACTAAACTTCTTTGATCTTCATTAAGCCCCCCATCTAGAGCCATGTTTATCATTTTGTTTAAAGTATTTTTTATTTCTGTTTGATTTCTTTTAATCTCTTATTAATTTTCCATCCATGATGTAGATAGTAACCTGCGATAGAAAAATAAATAACTGCAAAGGGGCTTGGGCAATTAGAGAATCATACCAACTTATGTCTGTCATTTTATTTCTCCTTCAATTTATCTTTTATTTTTAATTCCTTTAATAATTCCTTGTATCTGTTTCTTATTGTTACTTCTGTCACGCCAGCAACATCAGCCACTTCCCTCTGGGTTCTTTTCTCATTATTAAGTAGGGCTGCAACGTATAAGGCAGCAGCTGCTATTCCCATAGGCCCTCTTCCTGATGTTAATTCTGCTTTTTGAGCCCTGTGCAAGATTTCAACTGCCTTGCTTTGGGAATCTGCACTTAATTTCAATGCAGAAACAAATCTTGGCAAGTAATCAACAGGGTCGCTTGGCAATATTCTTATACTAAGCTCTCTTGTAATAAACCTGTAAGTTCTGCCTACCTCTTTTTTATCTATTCCTGATGCTTCTGAAAGCTCATCAAGCGTTCTTGGAACTTCATAACGCCTGCATGCGGCATATAAAGAACCCGCAACAACAGACTCCATTGAACGACCTCTTACTAAACCACGCTGAACAGCCATTGTATATATTCTAGAGGCTTCTTCTTCAACTGATTTTGGCAATTTTAAGAATGAAGACACTCTTTTAAGCTCAGCTAAAGCTAATTTAAGGTTTCTTTCTATTGCTGTTGATACACGATACTGCCATTTCCTAAGCCTGAAGAATTTGTCCTTTGCTTTTCCGTCTAATTGATAAATGTCACCAGTTTGACCTATGCTTGTACCTAAACCACGATCATATTTTGTGTATGTTAAGGCCTGACCTGTTCTACGCCTTGAAGAAGACTTGTCCTCAAATTCGCGCCATTCCTGTGTGAAATCTATCATCTTTTCTTCTACAACAAGTCCGCAATCCTTGCAAATAACTTCTCCTTTTTCCTTGTTTAGAGAAAGATTTATTCCGCCGCATTCAGGGCACTTTTTAACATAAGAAGATTTAGCTTGCATTTACTACCCCCCGATGAATTCATAATAAGATTTATAAATTTAAGTACTAAGTTATATATAAAGCTTTCTATTTTTGTGTTATCTTATTACAGTAGTAAATATAAATCACAAATAAATTTAAATTAGAACAGCGTTAATTGTTCCTTCTTGCCCTGGCCTAGAAGTAATTTTTGCTTTACCCAGTTCCGTTTCTATAACAGTTCCTTTTGTCATGATATTCCTTCTGACATAATGCTGGTTAGCTGGGTTTTCGACGATAGTCAGAATTTTGGCTTTTTTGTATTTTTTTGATTTTGGATCATAAACATTTGCTATTTCTGAAGTTAAGGTTCTTGTTTTAATATAAGCGCTATGAACTCTTACTTTTTTTAATTTTAATTTTCCAAGCCTAGTTAATGTTGGTTCAGATGCAATATCTTTAACCTTTTTCTTTCTAAAAGGCTTGTATCTTCCACCCGTAGGCTTTCTTTTTGAGAATAATTTAGATTTTGCCATTTTTTAGCGTTTAGTGTGCTTATTTATAAAGTTTTGCATATTTTATTAACAAGGAAAGTTTTAAATACTATTTGGTACCATTAAACTTAAAATGGAAGCTGACAGACCATTAGACGCTTTAAACAACGCCAGAAACAAAAAGGTGGTTTTAGAGCTGAAGAATGGGAAGCAAATATCTGGAAAATTAAAGGCTTTTGATATACACATAAATACAGTACTTGAGGATGCGCAGGAACTTGAAAATGGAGAGGTAAAGAGAAAATTTGGAACAGCATTTGTTAGGGGCGATACAATAGTCCTGATCTCCCCTGAGTAAATATGACAAAGGGAACTTCTTCTATGGGTGAAAAATCTGGTAAAAAACACCCTATCAGATGCAGAAGATGCGGAAGAAGGACTTATCACATAAGGAAGAAAAAGTGCAGCAGCTGCGGTTATGGAAAGACTTCTAGGTTAAGAAGGTATAAAGGGAAGAGAAGATAAGCTTTTATATTGAGTGATTTTGTTATTTTCATGCGGGTGTGCCGGAGTGGTCAAACGGGATAGATTTTAGATTCAGAATTTAAAAATCCAAGCTTAGGACCTATTGGCTTAGTGCCTGCGCAGGTTCGAATCCTGTCACCCGCAGTTATTAGATTTAAACAGTAACTTCTTTTATACTATATTTTTCTTCTTTAGCAACTCTTATTAAAGTTTTTTGTATATCTTCAACAAAATTGACATCAGCATCTTCGCCACAACCTAAACCATTATAGGCACGGACTGCTGCTGCCCAGCCTTTATAGTTACTATATTTTTTAACAATGTTGCTATTTTGGCAGTATTTGGTGATTAATTCTTTAGGGATGCCATTATCACCGTATAGGTCATAATACCTTTTTAATATTTTTAATCCACACCTTAGGTTTATGTCTATGTTTGATAATTCTTCTTTAGTAATATTCTTGAATAGTTCTTCCTCTGTACAATAAATCCTTGCTGTTTCAACATTAACCTGTGCAATTCCTCTGCCTCTTTTATTTGGGTCTTTAACATTGCTTTCCAAAATAGAACCATCAGGATTATAATGATTAAAATTACTTTCTTTGTCTATCAATGCCAAAGCTACTAAATCATCAACCCCATATTCCTCAGCTACGCTTTTTATGTAAGACTGTATATTCTCAAATCCAGTTAATTCTTTGCATTCATCTGGGATAGGTTTAATGTCAAAATAACAGTTGGTACCTAAAGAATGGCATTCTTCTTCATCGCACTTATTAAAAACACCTTTCCCACATTCACTACATCTGAAAGGGCCTGTTGGAAAACTTACTTTTTCTACTTTTGCCTTAATTTCCTCTTTTACTTGCTCTTCAGAAGGCTCATTAATTTTAGCCCAATCTCCTAATTTTTTGTAAACGTATGCTATTCTGAATTGGGCAACTGCTGTTGAATTTGTATCTATTGAATATTGCTGTATTTCCCTATAGCTTTCTATTTTATCATTTTTAGATTCTCCAACAAGCAAAGCAGAGATTGCATTAACATTGTTGCTTAACTCCAATGGATTATTAGATATCTTCTTTTCTATTTCATCAAATTTAAAGTTAAGCTCGTTTAATACTCTTTTACTATCCTCAACACCCCAAAGTTTTTGCTGCAGCTCTTCAAATTGCCTGGTTTGCTTGTTTAATTTTGCTTCATCTAGCTTTAGTTCTTTTGCTACGGTTTCCTTTAATGCCTTGTTTTTGATGTCAATTGTTCTCTTGTCAAGCCAGCAAGCACCTAAATTGCGCCCTTCCTCATCCTTTCCGCAGCTTCCAACCTTTACCCAATCTCCTGGATTATTGCCACCGCCTGGATTTGTTATTGCGCATACCCTAATAATTCCTGTTGTTATTAATCCATATTGCTCTGGAAGTACAAGGCTGCCTAGAGATGGCGTTGACCTTGGATAATCAGGAGCGCATTCTTTTTCTGTTTTTATATTCCTGCTTAGCTCATCCTGTATTACTTTATCATTAAGGTAATTGAGCGAGAATGCTGAAGAAACCTTTCCAAATCCACAATCCACATCTCCATTTATTTCAACGCATATATTAGTCAAACGTGCTGGCCCAACTACATCTGCAAACTTGTCAACAGAACCGCCATCAGGAACAGTTGCATATCTCACTTGTCTGTCTGGGTCTGTCACAAATATGTAATTGCCTAAATCATCCCGTAGGTAAACAGAGTAAGATATTTCATTTCTTTGAACTCCTGTTTTAAACACAGGCCTTGTTCCTGCATATATATGATAGTAAACCTGGTATCTTGACTGCTCTTTTACTGCATATCCACTTGTAATAATATTCGACTGCTGAATTGTTAAGCCTGCTGTTGTCCATGGGGATTCATCAAAGTAGGCTGTGAATTGTGGTGGATTTTCTGGCTGTGTAAGCTGATTGAAAAAGTCCCCAAATTCAGGAAGCTTGCCGTAAATAGCTGACCTGCATATTTCAGTTCCTATTTCACTTGTCGACCTTCCTACAAATGCTGCAAATGCACTTTGGGCATAGTCCTTTGTGAAGAAATTGACAGAATCTGCAAGGTTTTGTAAGCTATCTTGGAAGGTTAAATATTCCCCACCACCTTGAAGCTGACCAAACAGATTTTCTGATATCAAGCTAATTAAGCCGCCATGCAAGTCAAATATAGCAATAGCTTCTCTCCATAACATATCACATACACCAATAGATCTTATATTGTCGCATATGCCAACAGACTTGCCTTCAACTTTGGCTGTCTGCAAGCAATCTGCATAGCTCTGAAGCAATGACCTAATGTTTCTTAAGCCAGCTAAAACACCTGTAAGGCAGATAGGAACAGGCTCGTATGGAAGGTTAAAGTTTGGCAATCCCAAGGCTATCGAACCTATGATGCCTGTTTCAACAACACTAGAGACCTGCCATTTTCCCCCAAGGTTCATTCTTGATGCAGGACACATTACAGGGTCACAAACACCATATAACAATCGGCAATCGCTTGGATCCATTACATCTGTGCAATCAGGCTGCTTTATTGCCTCTGTTGTTCTGTATCTTATTTGGCTGCATCTGAATGGACCTGCAGGTGTATTGACAATTTCACCTTGCTTACAATTGCTTATAGAATTTATTGAGTTAATTGCTCTATTATATCTGTCCCTGAATTGTGGGATATTATATTGGCTTTTATGAGTAATAAGCAAATCATCGCTGCTGCACATAACACCATCCCTGCCAATGTTCCATTCCTCAAACTCCAAAGGATCCCTTGTTGCAGACCATTCAAGTACTTTTATGTAATTTCCAGCACCAGTAGGAACGCAGTAAGGCCTTCCCTTATCATCAAATTCAGCTACTTTGTTTACATAATCCTTTCTTATGCCTAAATCACCCAAGTAAAGAGTATCTGATGCAACATAATAATTTGATCCGTCTGTCAGTATTGTTTTGCCGTCTTTTGTTTTTGCTTTTTCCTCCAATTTATCCTTAAGGGAATCTATTTGCAGTTTTAAATTTGTAATCTGCTGCTGTAATTCCAACTCCTTAAGTGGTTGTCTATCTAATTCCTCATTTGCTTTTTGCAATAAATCTTCTAGCTTCTTTATGCTAGAATCTATTTTATTATACTTTTCTGAATTAGTTAAATCTTTAATGGATGCCTGCCTTAAATTTGATTTTTCAACAATGCTTAATTTTTGCCCTTCTTGGCTTACGCTGTAACTATTGTACATATCCTCTGTTTCCTGATAGGCCTTGGGTAAAACACTAACGTCAATACCTAATTCTTTTTTTACCTCTTCTTTTATTTTATCCTCAGGAATTGGCTTATAATCTAAAACTGCTGAATAAACATCAGTATACGTTGTTGTTAATGACATTCTTTGCTCTGTTGATTCGTCCAAGAAATCTTTGTTGTTTATTTCTGGAACTGCTTTAACTGCAAGTTCATATGCATCTAATCTTTTTTTAATTTCTTTGTTTAAATCCTCATACTTTCTTTTTGAATTTTCTGTGTCTATGCCTGCAGTTACATAACGCCTCCATTTTTCCCTGTCCCTTATTTCTTCAGGGGTAATTACTGAAATTCCTGTGTTATCCCTGAAATTCTTGCCTATTTTTTGATAGTCTAAATCACTTTCATATCCTTTGCTTTCCATATATTTGTTTACATCCTCAATTACAGATTGTGCCTTGTCAAGATTATTTTCTATTTCATCAGAATACTTAAATATGCAATCATCGAATGAGCTTCCTGTGCTGGCTATTTCCCTTGTACACTTCTCCTTGTAATCTGGCATAATGTCGTTTCTTGCCTGCTTTCTTGCCAATGCCCCGAAGGAGTTTTTAACAGCAAGAGCAGCAAAAGTAACAAGGCAGGTTGCTGTCCAGGATGTAACTACATTGTTTAAGGTTTTAATATTCTTATCAAGCTTTTCTATCTGCTGCTGGGTTTTGTTTATTTTTCTGTCTATTTCGCGCATGGAAAATTTTATTGCCCTTTTCTCAATAGGAACATGTACTGTAAAAGAAGATTCAGAGTAAACAATGCCTGAGCCAGGAATAACAGTAACAAGGGCTTCGGATTTTGTATCTATGCTGATGACCTTTACGCTTTTTACCTCTGATTTTACTGGCTTACCTTCTTCAAGTTTAGAGTAGAGTTCTGCAGGCTTGCCCAGCTCTAAGTTAACAGAATCTATGGCCTTGTTATCTTTGTCAAGCATCCTGACTCTTATGCTGTTTTTTGTTAAGTCAGTAATCTTCCAAGTAAATTCTCTGCCAGTATCATCGCTGAATAGGATTGTATCTTTGTAGTATTTTGCTGGCTCTCCATCTATTTCTATTAAAGCGCTTGGCTGCTCTTCAAGCGTTACTGGCTTTACATCTATTAATCTGACAAAGGCATTTTCATTTTCCAATAAAATATCAGGAGAATTAACATTGCCCATCAATTTCTCTTCAATTAAATCAAGGCTTTGCTTTGCTTCAAGCACATTATCACTGTTTGTGTAAGGCAAAACCTTTTTATAATAATGCCTTGCAAGTATCCTTAAGTCAAATATTGTTTTACTAATATCAGAGTCACTTCTTTGCATTGCTGCATTGGTTGTCTTTGGAATATCTGTCATACTGTCATAGATTTGAGCTATGTTGAAGTAAGCATCGCCTTCGTAACCAGAATCCTTGTGATTGGATATCAAACTTTTAAATTCGTTAATGGAGGTGCAATAGGATCTGAATGAAGCATAATTGTCTGAAGGAGTTACGTCTTTTATTTCATCGTCTTTCATCATGTTTACAGGCTTGCATATCTGAGATTCAAGCTCATTTACCTGATCATCAGACATATCAAGAATTCCAAAGCTGAGGCCTATTTTGTTCCATACTGGTGCAAGAATTGGATTATTTTTTATGTAGGCTATTATGTTAAGATAGGTTCTTTTGTCTAAAGAAATGCTGCTTATTGAGTCTGTAACGGACTTCCTGATTGTTAGTGGTATTAAGTTTATTATGTCATTCCATATTGTACCACTGTTTTCTATGCTGCTTAAATCTGCTTTTGTTAGTTCTATCTGGAATGGCTGTTTTCCTTTGAAGTCATAGGTTTTTGAGATTGTTTTTCTGTTTCCAACTGCATCCTTAAGAACTATGCTTTCTGTGTACTTGCCACTTTTTGTTAGTGTTCCTTCTACTATTTCATCAACAATCCAGCCTGAGCCTGGGTAAAGGTGCATTCCTGTCTTAAGCTCATTGTTGTAAAGCTTGTTGCCAATGCTTATCCTAACTTCGGCTTTTGTTCCTATTCCAGATATGTCATCAAGCTTTACCCTTAGATTATCGTTGAAAAATGAGGATGAGCCAGCTAATCTTATGTAGGGGGATATTTCACCCTTGTTTAATTTAAAAGAGCCTATCTGGTTTAGGTAAGAGTCATAAACTGCTATTCTTGCGCTTGTTGAGGTTGTATCATATGCTCTTATATAACCCTTGCCTTTCCAGAATTCCTGTTTTTCTGAACTTTGTTTCCATACTGCTTCATCATTAAATTCAGTAAGAGCTAGATCCTGCATCGATATGTCACCAAAGCCGCGCTCTGCATCAAAATAAACGCGCATGCTCATGTTAAGGCTTATTTTATCAGGGACATCTGCTTCTTTCTCTATTTTTCTTAGAGTAACTATGAGATAGCCCATGTTGTCTAGAGTAGGATAAGTCTTTATAGGCTGAATGTAGATTGGGGTTCCTGTAATGTATTGCCTTGAAATGTCATCAGGATAAACAACAACACTTTTAATTGCTGGAATTCCATAAAGGGGTTCTATTGTTGGAGAGCCTTGACCAAAGAGCACGCTTCCAGGGGTAACTCCCTTAAGGAAAACATAAATTGGAACATCATTTTTTTCTATTATTGAAGATGGAACTACTGTAGGCTGATACTCTGATACTATCACATTAATTGCTTCACCAACTCTTTGCTCTTCTGGATTGTATTGAGATGTAATTGTCTGCGGTGTTCTTGGGTATTCCTGCTGAGCATAAACTTCAAATGGGGTGCTGACTATCAAAAACATGCAAAATAACATAAAAAATATTTTCAGCTTATTCCGGGTATTTGAAGTATTTGTTGTTTGCATTTTGGCTTATTGATTCGTAAACTAAGCTTAATTTATCATAAGTTGTTGGGGTTTTATCAACCATGGCATACATTGTAAGCTTATTACTGCTTGTTAATAAACTTCTTGTTACATCGAAATCAAACTTAACACCACCTTTTATAACTTGATCGATCATCATTTCAGGCAGGGTTGTGTCTATGCATTTCTCCTCTTTTAAAAATATTCCTAAGATGCTAGTTCCAGGAACCTTTATACATTTTTTTATTTTTTCTCCCTTAATCACAACAGGAGAAGAACTTTTTGAGATTACATAAGCTGAGATTTCATAAGAGCCTGGGATTAAGGCAAGTTCATTGGTTTCAGAGGGGTAGCTTGCGTAAGTATAGTAATCATTGTCCTTGTTTTTTAATTCAAGAACAATACTTTCATCATCGTACAGCTCCCTTACAAGCCCTGTATCTTTTTCTATTAATTTTACATTAAGTTTTTTAGTGTAGTAAGGCTCAAGGATTAGCGTAGTTGAAGATGGGTAGTTTGTTGAGACTGTTGAAATTCCCTTGTAATAGCCATCCTTTTTTGCTATAATCTGGCCATTAAGGCAGGCTGGAAACTTTTCTGTTAAGGATGCCTCGTTATTGCTATCCAAATCTGTTTTGCCTAGTGGACATTCTGTTGTAAAGCACTTGAATGAAATATCTGCTCCATACAAAGGCCTTAAGATTCCTTGGGCATCCGGAGCTAAAGTATAGACAGTTGTTTCTGTTACTGGATTTTCACAGAGTATTGGCTTTGTTTCATAAACTTCTGGAGCAATTGTATTTTGTTTTGGCTGGTTATTCTTTATTATAACCATTGTAGCAAATTGAAAGATATTGCCGGTATCATCGTATAATGTAATTAAGACAGGATATTTTATGCTGTAGATGAAGTGATAGTTGTTTATGCATACTACAGAAGCTGCTGTTTCGAGCATTGGAGCAATGTTCTTTGTCATTAAGTCTCCCTTCAAAATGTCTCCATCAGAAGGCTGGACATCAACTACGATCGGCCATGATGGAATATACATGAAGTTGGCATTTACATTTTTAACGCTACCAGCATCTATTGCAAGATATTTTCCTTCTTCAGCAGGCAGGGTATAGGGTGTTCCTTTTAGGACTGTTGCAGCAATGTTTATAGAGATTATTTCCTTAAGCTTTTCCATTACTTCCTGCTTCGACCATATCCTTTCATTGCAGTCAAATTCTGTTCCTGAGAATGGTATATCATAGATTGCCAGCATATCCAAAGTTCGCTCTTCAAAGATATTCTCTGCATTTTCTTTGTTTATAATATTAGAGGCAATCTTGTACATCTGGCCAAGTTTTGTGTCAACAGAAATAAGATACTTCTTTAATTCAAAATTAAAATCCTTTAGGGATATGATTAGGGGGTAGTTAACACCAACAAGCACAGAGTCATCCTTAATAATAACCTCTGCTGATGGCTTTTCTTTAGCATTGAAAGTATAGCCGTTTTCTGTGAAATAAGTCAGGTTAGCCAGGCATTTTGGAAAGTTGTCACTTATATAAGAAGCCAGCTCAAGCTCAATATTTTCCAATTTTGGTTTTTGGGATTTTTGGATTCCATTAGAGGTCTCATAAAACCAATATGGCACATTAAGATTATTAGGCAGGGCTAATTTATTTGAGAACGGATTTACAGGAGTTGTTGGTAGGGGATCTGTAGGAATTGTTACATATCCTGCTTGCAAACCAGCTATTTTTACTGCATCAGAGGTTATTTGCGCCAGGCAGTTTGTTAGGTAAGACTGAATAGGCCTTGCTTGTACAGGGACTGAAACTGCTCTTTCCAGCTCCCTTTCCAGGCTGCTTTTTAATAAATAATTCCTTATGGCAAATGCAGATATAGCCCCTATAACAATTATTATAGCAATTATAGCAAAAGTAGTTACCTGGCCTCTTTTTTTCATATTATAAGCTTAAAAGGTGCTATAAATATAAAGGTTATGGTTTATTTATATATGTTTAATTACTTGTTAGTGGTTAAAAATAGAAAGATTTATATAGTATTGTGTAATATTTAGAGATATGATAGATGATAAAACAAATGTACCTGGAGATATAGAAGAAGGAATAGAGATTAAAGAAGAAAATATACCTGCAGAAAAGGAATTCTTGGATATAGCCAGAGATTTTGGTAGGTGGGTTAAGAAGAAATTTAGTAAAAAGAGTAGAGCACCTTATAAAAAAATAATTGAATTGTTCAAAGAGGAAGTAAGTGAGAAAAAGAAGGAAGATATTGATAAAGAAATATCGGGGCTGGTTAGGACTATACAAAAATATACGCATGATGATGGCAATAGGATTAATTTGGAAGGGGGTGTAAATATGTATTATGACGGTAAAAAACCAAAAGAGTATAGCAAAGAAGCCCTTGCTATAAGGGAATTAAATGACTTAGTCATACAATACTTAACATTAAATAAAAGCAAAAATTCTTGGAATGAGCTGATAAATAAAGCAATTGATCCATTATGCATGAGAAAGGGGCCAGTTAAAAGTGAATATTATCCTAATGGAGAACCTTATGCTATTTCTGCTATAAGGTTTGGGATGGGTAAAAATAAAAGAGGGCTTGATAATGTATCGCTTGTAAATTATACTTGCAATGAAACATTCCAAAAAGAGAAAGGAATGCAATTAAAAAAAAGTTTTTGGTATAATGCTGTTGGCACTGCGCTTTTAACTGGGGGTTTATTACTTGGCATAGAGCATTATGATCAAATTAAAAATTTTTATGAACATTTTATAGATGGGCAAAAGATAAAAGATTTTAATTATATAATTACACCGTTGTCTGTATTATTAAGCTTAGGTGGCTTTGGATTTGGCTTAAAGGGCTATCTTAATTACAGAAGGCATAAAACATATGATAATAGAATACCAACATTAATATTAAGCTACCTTAGGAATGGAATGAAAAATGATGCGTGAAATTAAAGAATCAAAGGTATTAAAAGAACAGGGGTATAGATTTCATGATAATTTAGGATCTGGTGGTTTTGGTATTGTAAACAGCTATTGGCAGAGAGTAACTGCTGATAAACACAAAATAGAAACATTAACCACTATAAAAACATTGGACCCTGATTCTCCTGAAAATGCTAGGGAATATTTTTTTAAAGAAGCTAAAATTGCTTTGGAACAAAGATATCAACATGATGGGTTGGTAAGGGGCCTGACTTTGGTAACAGATGGGGATTTGTACCATTTAATAACAGACTATATCACTGGATCTAATTTCAATGATGTTATAGAAAGAGATACATTTGTTGAGGGGGTGCAATTAAAACGAGTTAAAGAGTATTTAGAAAAAATAAAATATAGGGATGAAAAAAAAGCAGGTGAAATAAAATGTATGTTAGAAAATGGAAGATATACCTGCCTTCCAATAGAATTTTCATCTGCTGTAGTTTATAAAATAGTGGATGTTCTTGAATTTTTACATAACCCCAATATAGGAATCATTCATAGAGATATTAAGCCAAGCAATATAATGATAAGTAACGATGGAAAGGTATATTTAATAGATTTTGGAGTTGCTAAAATTGGTTTTGAGGAAGACAAGCTGGAGTTAGATAGTAAAATGACTGGAACCCCAGCATATGCATCTCCTGAACAAACAAGGGGCAAGAAAACAACGCCGCAATCAGACTTATGGTCATTGGGTACAACTTACTATGAAGCCCTGACTGGAAGAAACCCTTTTAGATCTTATACAAAAGGAGATGATATCGACACTATATTATCTAGAATTATTAAGGGTCATTTTAGCTCTCCTAGAAAATTTAATAAGAAAATACCTTATGGTGTTGCAACAATAGTAAAAAGGTTGCTTGGTGGAAAAAAAATTTTGGGGAAATTTAGTTTACAGCACCGTTATGATGGTGCTAGCGAATTAAAATATGATTTGGAGCGTATTTTGGGTTTTGATAGTGGAAATGTCGATAAAATAATAAAGGATTATGTAAGTTCTGGGACCACTTTCGGAACTCTTGGTTACAATTCTGATGTTGAAGATGGTTATTTTGAATATCCAAACTATAAACATCCAGACATAAAGCTTTCTAATCTTTAGGAATATGGGCTCAGGGAGATTCGAACTCCCGACCTCCACGATTTTGAATTCTAGAACTCGTCAACGTGGTGTCATAACCGTTATCCACCTTTATTATAAGGTTCTAGACTATGAGCCCAAAAGCCTCCGACGAGATAACCTTTAAAACTTAAACTCCCTTGTTTTATAAGTTTTTTGTTGACAATTTATTATTTTTATATTATATTAATTTTAATAAAAAGGAGGGTAAAAGATGTCAGGACAAGAAATAACCTTATATGATGAAGAAAGTGTAGAACGGTTAATAGAGCAAATGGAAGAAATAAGATTATGCTATTGTAAATTTGGAATGCTCTATATTACTGATTTTGATACAAAGAAAAATCACACATAAAATGCTATTAATAATAAGTTATTGCATAAACTAAGCCAATATTGTATTTTTTTAAAAAGTAAAAACGAAGATCGCTATTGGATATATCAAACACTTTATCGACGCATTATAGAAATAAAACATTCATCTTATAAGAACTTTAAGCAAGGTAAATTTATTTTTTTATCTTCAGTATTAAAAGAAAAACTAAAAATTTTAGGAATATTAATTAACTATAACAAACAAAAAGAGCAAAATAATTTGTACAGCTATTATTATAACAAGGTTAAATATTTTTATACTACACCAGGCATCGTAATTGTTCCAGGGTTTAGTTGTAATCTCCGATGTATATATTGCTATCAAGGGCTGTACCCAAAGTTTACTGATTCAATGGATGATGGTATTGTAAAAAAATTAATTTATTGGATTAATAGACATGATAAGATTAAATTAGGGTTTTACGGGGGTGAACCTTGTATCTTTGATAAAAAAATAATACAAATTTTGTCTGGGATTAAAATTCCAAAAATAGTAAGCATTTCTTTAATTACCAATGGATTTGTTTTTCCTTCAGATTTTTTGCAAGAACTTAAAAAATTTAATAATGTTTTAATCCAAATTACATTTGCTGGCGATGAAAATATTCATAATAAACTTAGACCTACAATATCCGGACAAGGTAGTTTTGAGCAAGTATATAAAAATTTGTTGAAACTGATAAAAATCCCCAATATCAACCTTTTAGTTAGAATAGATGTTTGTGATCAAAATTACAGTTCCATACCTCATTTGTTAAAGAAATTATCAAAATTAAAGAAAGGAATTAAACTAGGTTTTGAAAAAATATTACCACCCCACATTATTCCTTGTGATTACCGCTTAAATGAAAGCAAGGAACAAAAAATTTCTAAGTTATATAGTATTGCTTCTAAAATGGGATTCAAGTTTCCTATTGGAGAAAAAGGTGATTTACCTCTCTTTAGTTTTTGTGCAAGCCAAACACTTAATGCTTTTGCAGTTAATCCCAAAGGTGAAATTTTTAAATGTATGGGATTTGCTGACCTTTCAGAGATGAATTGTGGTAATCTAGAAAAAAATGGTAAAATTACTTGGAATAATAATTATTTTGACTGGATGAGTAGAGTACCTTTTAACATAAACGACTGCAAAAAATGCCCAATATTGCCTTTATGTAATGGGGGATGCGCGATGGAGGCTTTCCATAAGCATGGTACTATTCATGCTAAAGGATGTACAACTTGGACTAATTACGGTTCTAATGTCATAATACCTTATTTAACTACAAAATATAAGTTGCCCCCTGATTTAAAAATTGTTAAAATAAATTAAAAAATAAATTACAACATTTTTGAATAAAGAATTGCAGTTCTGTTCTTCCCAATTTTATAAAAATTTGGGAGCCTTTTTGTATTTTTATAACCCAACTTTTCATAGAAGCGTCTTATGTTATGCATATCTTCCCCAGTATATAAACAAATTTTCTTAAAATTATTCTTTTTTGCAAATTTTTCTATAAATTTTATAAGTTTTCTGCCGATACCTTGTCTTTGAAATTTTCTTTTAACAGCAATCCAGTGAATTTGACAATAATGTCTGTCCGAAGACAACGGTTTAAATCCAATAGCCCCTTTAATTTCGCCACCTTCTTTATACCCAAAAAATAACTCTCGGCCCCTGGTAACCCTATTTAACATATACTTTTTCATTTGTTTTTTTGAAATTTTTCTTTTTATATTAATATATTGTGATTGAAATTCTATTTCTGTTAATGCATTCAAATCCTTTTTTTTAAGTTTTATTATTTTATATACCATTTTAAATATACTTTTTAGGTGTCTAAATTGAATGATTAAAAATTAAGTTTTTTATATTTTATAAACCTTTCTCCAGTAACCAATTCCACTAAAAAACAAATCTCAATCCAATTTCTCAATATTTTTACTACTCTAACTGAATTGGAAAAAAATTTGCAAAAGTTCTTACTACAAAAATTCTTGACAAATTAAGCCTTCTTTAGTATAATTTTCTTAAAAGGAGGTTAACGAATGGGTAAAGAAGGAAAGTTAATTATTTACGACCTTCCTGGCTCTGGTGGGCAAATACATATTCATACAGACGCCTCAGGGAACTATATTTCCAATGCAAGAATTTATGATTATAGCCGTGAGAATTTTAAAGATTTAAGTTCTTATGAGGCATCAATGGCTGATTACTTTGCTCAAACAACAGGGCTTAAGAAGATTGAAA
Organism: Nanobdellota archaeon; assembly: GCA_040753775.1. GTDB lineage: Archaea > Nanobdellota > Nanobdellia > SCGC-AAA011-G17 > JAFCDX01 > JBFMDT01. The sequence goes on from JBFMDT010000008.1 coordinate 36,889, forward strand.
AATAATCTCTTAACATCTTTAGACAAGCTTCCTTATTAACCGAGAGATATTTTTTTGTAATCTAATTTCATCAGAAAGCCCCCACCCTATCTCTTCCAGTATGTTAACTGCATATTGCATATCTTTATTCAACAAAGGAGTTGCATTTGCATATTTATTATAAATTTTTTTGGACATCCGTTTAACCTGTTTATTTTTAGGATTTTTTAAATACAAATTAAATATTATCATTATTTTTTCTTTTAATTTATCATGGTTAAATTTTATCATTTTCTTTAAATCACTCCACTTACTCTCAAAATCCCCCAAATTAAAAATATAGCCAAAGAAATCCAGAAAAGAATGTCCCAAATGCTTTTTTTCATTAATGGCTCAAGGTTTATCATATTCACAAATAGTCCTTTTTATTCTTCTGTTTCTAAATAATAGATATTTTTATGTGGTGCGAAATATAATATCAACTTATTATTTAATAAAAAATCTGTTCCTATTAAAGAAGGTAAATGAGCTGCTTCAAGTTTTGCATCTTCTGTCTTTTTGGTTGTCCTAGCCACACAGAAGAAGGATAATTTTATTTGACAAGATTTCCCATCATCCTTTTTAAAATAGAGAATAGATTCTTTTGGTGCTTCTAAAATCTCAAAAGTTGAACCTGCTATCTTAGTATGCTCCTTGAATCTTAAGGAATTTAAAGGCAATTTTAACTTTAAAGCATCCGTCTCACATATAAATGTCTTACTACTTCCGGTATCTATGAAAAATAAAACTTGAGAATAACTGGTCCGATACCCCCTGCAACTGAATACAGCATTGACTGTTAATCTTCCATCAATGAATTGTAATGGTATTTTCATCAGCCAAATTAAAATATTATAGGAATTTTAGATATAAATTGAATTATTGCTTTTGCAGGGTTTTCTTTTTTAGCCTTTATTTTTTCTAAGACTTTATGTACATTAGAATCTGCAGCTAAAATTTGCCCTTTCCTAATTGCAATAAACTTATTGTCATATCTATTCTTTAAGTCTTCATAATTATCCTGTAGCCACTTTATATCTGTTTCCGATTCATTTAATAAACCTAAGATTTGGTTGACTTCACTCATTTTTATTCATTAAATTTAAATATTTTAGCTATATAAACCTTACTATGCAATCGGCTCTGTCCTGAGTCTAATTCTTAATGTTTATTAAGGAGGGTTAACCCTTAACCCTTGCGGGGTTAAAGGAGAACCACATGAATAAGAAAAAAGAGGCTAAACTAGTTAATAAAGTTAAGCATTTATTGAATAGGATAGGGATGCCTAGATGGCTGCACTATTTTGGACCAAAAACATATGAGTTCTATGAACATTTAGTTGCTTTATTAATAAGGCTTTATTGTAAATTATCTTATAGAAGGATTAAGAAATTATTGGATTTATTGGGGATTAATTGCCCAAGCAAATCTGCCTTGCAGAGTACAGCAAAGAAGATTCCTAAATGGCTATGGGATAAAGCCATAGCAATTACTTCCGGAATTAAGCATTATATAATTGCGATAGATGGCACGGGATTTAGCAGAACAAATCCAAGCTATCATTATTTACGCAGAATAGATGGTAAAATACCTAAAAAACATGTTAAACTAACTGCTGCATTTGATACAAGGAAGAAGAAATGGTGTGCAGCAGCTGTAAGAATACTGCCTTCACATGACATGAAAGATGCGATAAAATTGATTGCAAGAAGCAACCCTGAAAAGATTGTTATGGACAAGGCAGGTGATGCAGAAAAATTGCATAAGTATTGCTATGAAAATGGAATTGAAGCTCATATTCCATTAAAGAATTATGGTAAAGCCATTCATAATATGTGGGGTTACAGAAGAAAAGCTGCTAAGAAGTTTAGAATAAGAACTTACCATAGAAGAGAGTTAATTGAATCAGGAAATAGCAGCATAAAAAGAAAATATGGAAGTAGCGTAAGCTCTAAAAATTGTAAAACAATAAGAGCTGAAGTTATGGGCAAACTATTATGCCATAATTTATTTGGTAGAATTATCGAGATTCAGGACAGAGCCTATGCAATCCCTAATCCAAAAACTCAAGCCCCTGTATGGCAATAAAATAGAAGCCCTTTACATAGAATACTTGCTAAGCAATGACTATGAAAAAAAGGAAATTGAGCAAATATTACTCCTACTAAACCATAAGCTTTTTCCCTCAGAGCAAATTAACCTTATACCACCTTTACCTTTACAAGCAGATGGAGAATATGCCTTAGGAGAGGTTATTTATACAGGAAAGCCTTATTGCAATTTTGCCTTAAGAGAAGAAGAATTCATACAGCACTTGGCAATCTTTGGAAGAAGCGGAGCAGGAAAGACTAATATTGTTTTTAAACTCATAGAAAACTTTATTCAGCATAAAAAGCCCTTCTTAATATTTGACTGGAAAAGAAACTACAGGGAGCTTTTACAAAACTATGATAACATCCATATCTTTACAGTAGGCAGAAATATTATCCCATTTTCCTTTAATCCTTTAATCCCACCAGAAGGAACACATCCAATAATATGGCTTAAGAAGTTAATTGAAATTATCTCCCATGCTTATTTCCTTGGAGAGGGTGTTATTTACTTATTAACAAAGGCAATTGATTACTGCTATCGCGAATATAAGATTTATGAGAACCCAAATCTGCAAAAAATAAAGAAATGGCCCACTTTCATGGATGTTTTAAAGTACCTTGAAAATTACAAGACTATTAATTACAGGGAAGCGAACTGGAAAGCATCTTCCTTAAGAGCAATCTCACAATTATGCTTTGGAGAGACAGGCAGAGTTTTCCTTATACAAGAACAAATACCTATTGAAAAATTATTGAATAAAAACATTATCCTTGAGTTAGATAGCTTAAGCAATTCTGACAAGACCTTCTTTATTGAAGCTTTATTATTATGGCTCCATCATTACAGGTTACAGCAGGAACAAAGGGAAATATTCAAGCATGCTGTTATCATTGAAGAAGCCCATCATATTTTATTAAGAAAAAAGCAAGAGCAGACAGGGCATGAAGCAATAACAGATACAATATTAAGGGAGATAAGGGAGTTAGGGGAAGCTATTATCTTAATAGACCAGCACCCTTCCTTAATATCAATACCAGCCTTAGGAAATACCTTTACAACCATATGCTTAAATCTAAAGCATAAAGACGATGTTGAAATGGCATCTAAGGTATTATTGCTTTCAGAACCTCAAAAAGAATACCTTGGAAGATTAGAAATAGGATATGGCATTATAAAACTCCAGGGAAGGTATTTTAACCCATTCTTGGTAAAGTTCCCTGAATATAGGCTTAAAAAGGGCTTTATTTCGGATAATAGCATTAAAAGGCAGACAACTTTCCTTAAATCCAGTGCTTATTTTAACCCTGAATTAACCCAAATAACTTCTTATCCTTATTCCCAGGGCATTAAATTAAGCAATAATGACAGGGCTTTTTTAATAAGCATTCATAAAGAGCCATTCTTGGGCATAGTTGAAAGGAATAATGTTTTAAAATTCAGCTCTGGCCTGGGATGGAGGTGTAAGGAAAGGTTGAAAAATTTTGGCTTAATAAAAGAGGTTGATGTTAAATTCAAAGAGAAAAGAATAAGACTGCTTGAACTTACTGAAACAGGCAAGGAAATATTAAAAAAGTATGGAATAAAAATTAAGGAAAGCAAGAGGCATGGTGGCTTAATACATGAATTCTGGAAAGAGAAAATAGCACAGGAATACAAAGCAAAAGGATGTAAGGTCTGGAAGGAATATCCTATTGGTGAAGGTAAAAGTGTTGATGTTGTTGTCAATGAGAATGGAAAATTAATTGTCTTTGAGATTGAAACAAGAGATAAACATAAAGAAAAGAATGTTAAGAAATGCCTGGATAAGTTTGATAAGGTAGTTTCTGTGAAGTGTTAAGAATGAATGAGATGAGAAAATTTTTAGTTTTTCTTTAGCCGTTTCCTGATCCACCACCATCTTTTTGAAAAATCATCATATTTTTCATCCAAATACTTCCTTAAATAAATTTTGCTCCTCTATAATATATTTTAAAGCATATAAATTTAAAAAGCAAGTTTTATTTCACCAGCTCCAATATATAAAGAATTCAGTACCGGGACGGCAAAAATATGGGGTTTTAACAGAAAGTATTCTAGCTCCATCTGTCTTTGGGTTGTCTAAAATTTTATATTCAGACTTATGCCCTCCAATTCTCATTTCTCCACTATATGTTTTTGGGGGACGCTCCCTTGGAAAAAAGACAGAAATAGTATTTGTAATTGCAAGATAATCTACTTCGAGCAAAGCCCACTCATTTTCTTTAATGAAAGCATTTATATGAGTAGCGCCCACTTCCCGAGTATGTAGCGAGAGTGGTTTTAAGGGAGTTTGCCATACTTGAAGGAACTTACCTGGAGGTTGAGATTGCAAAAGTTTAGAAGGAATACCATCGATATTGGCGTATTCTTCCTTTATTGTCCCATCCGAAAGTAAAGTTGTAAATAATTGTGTAATGTTCCCTGCTACTGTAATAAATTTAGATTTTTTATTATAAAAAACTCTATCACCTTTAAGATTGAGTTCCCATACATTCTCTGTCCAAATACATATGATACCAAAAGAAGAAATCCACCACGCTGTTATAGAAATTAAAGTAATAATACTAACCGATATAGCTGCTGGTATTGTATTTAGTTGTTTTATGGATATCACTATTCCAAGAGCCCATAAAAATATATTCCCCAATACAAATATAATATTAAACATATTTTCTATACTTTATAACAATGTTTAGTCAAAGAAAATTTGATTGTATTTCTTTCTTTTTTCAATTAAACTTTATTTATAGAATTAAAATAGATTGTATTAAACTTCAGTATAATGCAATGAAGAAATAGACAGTATGAAACCGGGAGTGATAAAAACGATAGCAGTTGGTTATATCAGAATCTCAACGAATGAGGACAAGCAGAAATATGGCCTTGATGTTCAGAGAAGGGCTATTAAAGAGTATTGCAAGAGAAAGAAATTGGAATTACTTAAGATATTCTGTGACGAAAAATCAGGAAAGAGTTTGGAAAGGCCAGGATTACAGGAACTGCTTAAAGAAAAGGATTTATTTCAGGTATTAGTTGTTTATAAAATAGATAGGTTATCCAGAAGTTTATTTGAGCTTTTAAGGCTTTTAAAGCAGGATTTAAGCGGAAAAGAGGTAGTCTTTATTCAGGAAGGCATAGACCAGAGAACAAAAGAGGGAAGATTACTTCTTCACCAGCTTGCGAGTTTTGCAGAATACGAAAGAGAATTGATTTCTTCAAGGATAAAAGAAGCACTTGCTGAAGCAAAGAAAAAAGGCAATATATTAGGAAGAAAGCCAGAATTTCAAAAATATATTAAGCGGGTTATTGAAAAAAGAAAAAATAACTTGACATGGAAACAGATTTGTGCTGAAATAGGCATTAACTTCAGGACTGCAAAGAAATGCTATGAAATGGGATTGCAAAAAAGTGAAGTTTAATGCAACAGGTAAAAGGCTTGTTTTAAGGGTTTATAAGGCTTTTGAAAGGGATTATTGCCTTTCAACAATTAATCTTTCTCTGCCCTCTGGGTATAACAATACATGTTCCCCTTTCTTTAGCTTTATGAATTCAGCCACCCTCTTCCCTATTGTTACTGCTATGCTATTGCCATGCCTAGTTACAGTTGCTCTTGAAGTTAATCCATACAATCCAAGCTTTTTTGCTTTTGCTTCCATTAGATTGAATGTCTTTGCATCAAAAATTTTGTCCCCACATTTTTGGCATACTCTAGCAGGATATTCTCCAAGCTTTATTCCATATAAATTAAAAGGGACTGTTTTTAATTCTACTATTCCTTTGCATAATTCACATTTTTCATTCATAATCCCACATCACCGTTATAATTCTTACCTTTCCATTCAGCATAATTCTATGGGCAACTTTTATCTTTGCAAATACAGAGAGGTATTTTCCATTCTGTTTAAATTTTGCTCCCCTCTGAATCACTCTGACAATTTCGGGTACACTTATGCCCCCTTCTAACATCATTTCTGCAGCATGCTCTGATATGTCTAAGTCATCTTCGGTTATGCCCATGATTACACCCGTATTACCAAGTAGGATGAAGTTATATAAAAACCTTTCGGGAGGTATTAAATGATTATAAAAGACGGGTATGGAGTTATTATTAGCTCAGTTGATTTCATTAAGGGAGAGGTAAAAAACCTTAACGGAAGAAGCCTTGGAACAATCCAGAGATTCAACACAGAAGGATTGCCTTTTAACTTTGATGCACGGTTTGAAATTAAGAGAGACATTACAGGCTCAATAATTCTGAAAGAGCTGTTAAAAAGAAAGTAATTACATGAAAAGGAATAGAACTATTAAAAACAAAACAGTCAATATTAAAGCAATCGAAAAATCCCTTTTTATTGCAGTAGCAACTATTCCAAAGGCCATCAGAATACTTGTTATGATATTTGCGGTTTCAGCTATCATAGGAACTCACTTACTCCTGTTATCGCGGTGCCAATACCAATGAGGATTGTTCCCAAAGGAATCAACTTGAATACGCCTGCAACTATTGCGCCTATTGCGATTATGAAAAATCCAAATGCTCTTAAGCCAGATTTTGGATTTATGTTTCCTTTTTTATCCATGAACATTCCTAATACTCAAAAGTATATAAACTTTACGAATGAAAGGAATTAAAAATAAAAGGAGGATGTCATGAAAAACTTATTTAAAATTGCTTTAATAATTATTATGGCCTTTGGTTGTGAGGGTCCACAAGGTCCTAAGGGAGACAAAGGGGATACAGGACCTCAAGGCATAAAAGGAGATATAGGAGCAACAGGCCCACAAGGACCACAAGGTGCACAAGGATTACAGGGACCAGCAGGAGTTCCCTGTACTAATTGTGTAGATTCTGCATCAATTACTGATGGGGCAGTAACAAGTCTTGATATTTCCAACGGAACCATTACCGGATCTGACATTTCTACTTCTGCTAACCTTAATATTAATTCTCTTTCTTTTAGTTCTGCAAAATATAAGTACATTAGTATTCCAGGATATGCTTGTTATCCAACATTAGATCCAGATTCATCAAAGCAGTTTCTAAGAAACCAGGGAGGCATCTATCCGCAAACCTCTAATGGAGTAGGTTTATGGTGCCCAATTCCTGTGATTGATGGTGCATATCTTGAAAGTGTGAGATTCAGTTTCAGGGATACAAGTACAACTGGTGTCTTTTATTTAAAGGTACTCAGAGAGAGACTTACTTCATCTTGTACAAGTTCTGATCTTGGATATAAAACATGGACTGGGACAAGTACTTTTCCAGACCCTTACACATGGGACTATAGTGTAGGTTGGACAATTGATGCATATAACTGCTCTTATACAGCTCGTGTATCAATAGATTCAGATAGCGGTGCTCTTTATGATAGGACAATTTTCTATGGACTTGTTGCTGTTTATCAGGTTAGCTCGGTGCCATAAAAGAAAATTTTGAGGTAGGTGTCTTATGTATAGAGGGAATCATAAAAAAATTCAAACAATTGCATTTTTATTTTTGTTTACGATTCTAATATTTCTGGCATGCGGAGAGAAGGGGAATAATAGTAATAGCGGGAGTCAACAAAACAATAATATTTCTCAAACTCTAACACCAAAGATTATCTCTATAGACCCAACTTCTGGGCCTTACACTATGCCTGTAGTTATAAAAGGTGAGAATTTTGGAAGTTCAAAAGGTACAAGTAATGTAATGTTTAATGAATATGAAGCAACCGATTATATTAGTTGGAGTGATTTTGAGATTAAAACAAAAGTTCCAAGGAATGCACCTCATTTTTCAGTTTCAGTCAGAATAATAGTTGCAGAAAAAGAAAGCAACGCCGTTAATTTTGATATTATTTATGGCAAAATTATAAAATGGCAACAATTTTCTCCTAGTGGTTCTTTACCTTCCCCAAGATACGATCATGTTTCAATTTATGACCCATCTAATCAACGAATGATAATTCATGGGGGATATGGGGGAGTTACATTAGGAGATTTAGGAGACGTATGGGTATTGAATCTAGCTGGAGGAGGTGATGGTGCATGGCTCTCTTATGGAAATGGCCCTGATCCAGCTACCTTTAGAACAGAGCATTCAGCGGTATATAATTCAAACTTGAATACAATGGTAATTTTTGGGGGGAATTCAAAAGTTTTTGGTGTTAATGGTATTATATTTGATGATACATGGGGCAAGCCGGTTTCTGAAGATTCAACTTCTCCAGTTTGGTATCAATTTGTACCTATTGATG
>JBFMDT010000009.1:0-2072 GCA_040753775.1 Nanobdellota archaeon
TCCCTCCGTCGGCGTTTGACACTTAGAGGAATCATTTGACGTAAGATTTAAATATATAATTATCTTAACATAGAAGATGGAATATAAACTCATATGGAAGCTTTCCGGGGCAGTAGTAGGTTCAATTGGTTTATTTTTAACTGCATTTGGTTATATAGTGTTGGGAGCCTTTTTAATAGGTGCAGGAGGCATCTTAATGGCGATAGGCCAGTAGGAAAATGGAAGAGATTCTTATTTCAAGGTTGATAGCAGCACTATTATTTAGCATAGGTTTATTTATTTCTGCATTTAAGAAAAAATCTATAATATTCATTGTCATAATTCTTTTAGCATTGGCTTTCTTCCTTATGTTAAAATAATCAGTTTTATATAATAAATTGTACATCAGATTAAAATGAAAATATTATGGCTTAGCGATTCACCTAATTTATTGACAGGGTACGGAATTGCATCTGACAAGATTGTTAAGGGGCTTATAGGGCTAGGCCATGAAGTTAATGTAATTGGGTGGAATAATACAGGAGAACAAAAATTTAATGGTTATACAATTTATCCAAGGGGCAAGGACTTTCATTGCAAAGATGTTTTAGTTGATTATATTAAGCGTTTTAAGCCGGATGTTTTGATTACGCTTTGTGACCTTTCATTTATTTCTTATTTTTTAGAAGAATCTTTTAGAAAAAGCCTTTGGAAAATTGTTAAGTGGATTCCTTATTATCCAATTGATGGTGTTCCTATGCCTTTGTTTCACAGGGAATTGCTAAAAAGAGCTTATAAAGTAGTTGCAATGAGCAAATTTGGAGCTGATGCTGTTAAGGAGTATGCTAGTTTAAATTCCGAAGTTATATACCTTGGTGTAGATAATATTTTTAAGCCGATGGACAAGGAAAAGATAAAAAAGGAGTTTGGACTAGAAGGAAAATTTGTTGTAGGCTTTGTAGGAAGAAACCAGCTGAGAAAAATGATTCCTGAGTTGATTAGGGCCTTTAAGATATTTTCAAGGGACAAGGAAGATGCTATTTTATATCTGCATACAGAACCTGTTAGCAAGAGTGGATGGAACCTTTTGGAGTTTGTTAAGTTGCATGGTTTAAGTGGTAAAATTATTTTCAGCAACAAGGCTTCTTTGGGAATTGGCTTTGAGGAAAAAGAGATGGCAAGGCTTTACAATTTATTTGATATCCATGCTTCAAGTACTTCTGGTGAGGGTTTTAATCTGCCTGCCTTGGAGTCCCAGGCATGCGGCATTCCAAATGTATTAACAGATTACACGACAAGCAAAGAACTAGTAGAAGGAAGGGGTGAGCTTGCTAGAGTCAAAACATTTATTACAGACAATTTAAACAGCGAAAAGGCCATTGTTGATGTTGAGGATTTTGCAAAAAGACTTGAATTATTATATAAAAATGAAAAACTGAGAATGGAATATTCTAGAAGGGCTGTTGAATTTGCTGGAGAATTTAGTTGGAACAAAATAATAAAGAAATGGGATTACTTTTTAAAGCGCTTGTAAATTTTTTTGTAAATTTTGCTTGGTATAAGTGATAAGATAACTATCGTTCCTGCTATTATTAAAAGAAGGATAGCGTAGGTTTTTGATTCTTCCTTTTTAGTATATAAGGGGGTTGTATTGTAATAAGAGGTATTATATTTTTTTTCATAAGGTGTTCTTTCATCTATGCTAACCTTTTCCAATGATACTGTTACGTTTTTTCCGTTAATATCCTTGAGCTTTACTATTAAATCTATGATGTGGTCTTTGTTTAAGTCCAATCTTAAGTATTTATTAGGGGTTATTGTAACAAACATATTTTCCTTTAAATAGGGAAAAATGCTGAGATCAATTGCTGCATCAGCTATTTTATCTATTATAATTGTATGCTCGCCCTCAAGCATTCTAAAGGCTATTCTATCTCTTTCTCCTAAGGTTGTTGTTTGTACTGGGTTAGTAAAAAAATCATCTAAATTAATTGTTTGGCCTATTGCTAAGGCTGTTGGTATGATAAGCAAGAAGATTAAAAATAATTTTTTCATAGTATTTTATAGAAATGACCCATATTTAAAGTTTTCTT
>JBFMDT010000009.1:2172-34549 GCA_040753775.1 Nanobdellota archaeon
TTTTCTTTTCTTTAGATAGGGAAAACAATACTTTTTCGATCATCATTCTGGAAACAGTAAATATATAATTTAGTTTTATAACACTATCCTTTATTGCACCTTTTTTTTGTTAAATAAATTCCCTTCATCTCTAAATTACTAGTTATGCCAGCTACAACAACGTTATCAAATTCTTCAAATAACACCAAAGCAGGCCTTTTTTTTGACTTCAAAGGTATCTGTAAATTGGAGCCTAGTTAAGACTACATCTCCAGCTTTAGGCATTTTCCCAAGCCCCATCCTCTCTATTATCCCACAATTCTTTCATTTTAGCTTGCTGTATTTATGTAAGAACTCATCATACTGATTTCTTCGCTTTATACTTTTAAATACCTGAATCAGGCCTTTTATTAGCTCGTTATAGGTCTGTCTAGGATACTCTTTTATTTCTTTTAATGCATTAACAATTGTTTCATCAAGTTGAATTGTTGTTACCATTATATATCCCCTAGTTTGTATATAGTAAGTTATATATAACGTTTCTATTTTCTAATATTTGGAAATTTTTGAATAGTTCTCTAAGAAGAATGGTGTTGATCAAAATAAAAAGAGAAAAAAGGAATTTATTTTTTCCTTTTTATGAAGTAGACTACTGCAGCTATTACTATTATTGCTATCAATATCCATAGCCATAACAAGCTTCTCTTTGGTGCTTCTGCTGCTGGCTGCTCTTCTTCTGCCGGGGTTACTTCTGATGGTGTTTGGACTGCTAATTTTTCTATCTTGATTACAGCCTGATTGTCCACTATTCTGCTTAATGTTGCTGACATATCATTCTTGCCGTCGCTGTCTAAATCGATTTCCTTTGTTTCAGCCAGATTTAAGGTAAGCTTTATTGGGTCTGATTCGATTGTTATTGATGCTGATGTTGCTGTTACTTCATCAAATGTTAATTTATGCTTTGTAGTTCCATCTATTGTGAATCTGACAAAGCCACCTGCTGGGCCTGTTGCCTCCCCTGACTTTGCTGAAATATCCAATACTTCTTCCTTTTCAATAGTTGATATTTCTCCTGAACCACCACCGCCTCCGCCACCTGCTGCAGCTTCACCTGCTGTAGTGTATAGTGCTTCTATGCTTATTTTATCTGATGATGCTGTTCTTCCATTATTATCCTGCCCACTACACCATGCATAATATGTTCCTGCTTCTCCTGTTTCCTCATTTTGGAAGGTTTTTTCTCCTGTTTGATGTGATGAAGATTGGTCTGTTGGAACTTGGGATGGCTTTTGCCAGTAGATATATGTTGCTGAGGTATTTTCACCTACACCTCCGGCTTCTATTGAACAGGTTACTTTTACTGCTCCTTGAACACCTATTGATGTGTCATCTGCTGTTATTGTTGCTGAAGGGCTTGTTCCTCCAAATGCTACTTTATAGGAATTTCCCCCCCTATCAAGTACTGTAAAGTGGTTTACAGTATCATTTATTACTATTGCAAATGATAAGTTTATTCCAGAAGTTGCTGTAAAGTTTCCAGCACTTATATTTGCTTCCCATACAGATGGAGAATTTACTACACTATAACCAATTGATTGTGCACCCTGTGTTGACGCTGTTAAATTAACCATATTTATTCTTGTTGCATTATCACTCCCACCAGTTGGATCTATACTCTTAACAGTACCACCAGTTGTATTATAATATAGCCATACCCCAGAAGAAGTAACGCCCCCAGGTAAGTTTGCTTCATTTACATATAATCTTACCAAAATATCTGTACCATTTCTTAAATAGCTGTTGCCATTTAAGCTGGCGTTTGCTATTGGTGCTGCTGCATTACCTACCATAGAAACGTTTAAAGTTGCTATATCTGTTGAGGCATTTACTGTTGGATTGAGATTATCTATCGTAATTTTATATGTAAGATTAAAACTTACATTGTTAGCGGCGTCTAAGTTCAATTGCGTTGTTGTATAAGTTGTTTTAGAAGTTATAATACCACTTGTTTGATTAGTAACTACAGCCATTATACTAACATTATTTTGGTCTGTTGAAAATGTGCTTGCAGTGTTCCAAGAAAAATTGTATATCTGAGTACTATCACTTCCATTATTCATAGTACCAATTCTTGTCCATGTTGTATTATCTGTACTATAGAAGAATGAAACATTTGTTGTAACATTGGTGTTATTTGTATCTAATGTTGGTGTTGGTATTGATGTAAATTTGAATGTTAGGTTTGTTGTACCTGATATATTTGTATTGCTATCTGAGGGTACGACTAGTGTATCGAGTTGTCCAGGATAGATATTTCCTGATGCAATAACAAAATAAATACCTAATATAACCAAAAGTGTTAATAAGCCATAGTTGAATACTCTTTTTTTATTCATTAATTATGCACCTCTTTTCGGTTGTTTTTTGAAAATTAGTTTTATTAATAAAATTAAATTACAGTAGTATTTAAATGTTTCGTTGTATGTATTTATTGTTGACTATTTTAGAGTAACAACTTAATTTAATGTAATTTTTCATTCTATTTTAACTATTTCATTAATATTTTTAAGCAGGGAAACAGCATATTCCAATTTCTTTTTGTTTTCAGAGTAAATTGTAAACAAGACATCATTCTTTTTTACCTTGTCTTTTAAATGAACATTAAGGTAAATTCCAGAACCTTTGTTTTCAGGAGCACCTGCCATTTTTGCAATTTTTGTTATCGAATTATTGTCAATGTATTTTACTATGCCGCTGCTTTTTGAGCTTACTTCGTGCTTGAATTTTCCTGCCTTTATTTTACTTGCAGAAATATTAGGATTGCCGCCCTGGGCTTTTACAATCTCCTTAAATTTTTTATAAGCTGCTCCTGACTCAAGAATTTCAACAGCCTTTTTATAGCTATTTTTTACACCGACCATCTGCAATAATATGCCGGACATCATTAATGCTTTTTTCTTTAAGTCCTGTGGTCCTTGCTTGCCTTTGCTTTGTAATAGTGTTAAAACATCACGAGCCTCCAAGGCTGGGCCAATGCCATTGCCTATTGGCTGGAAACCATTTGTCAATATAACTTTAATATTCATGCCAAGCAATTTGCCAAGCTGCTTGAACTTTCTTTCAACCCTTTTGGCCTTCTTTATATCTCTGAATTTAGAGCCTTTGCCTATCGGGATGTCTATGAGAACATGAGTTGCTTTAACAGCTGCTTTTTTTGCAAGTATTGAAGCGAGCATAATTCCCTCTGGGTCAAGGTTAAGGGGGCGCTCAACCTTTATCAGTTTGTCATCAGCAGAAGCAAGCTCTAATGCCCCACCCCAGACCATGCATGCATTTGTTTTTTTTACTATCTGTTCTATCTCTTTTTTTGTGTGAGTAACAGGAGCAAATACTTCTACAGTATCAGCAGTTCCGCTTACTGATGTGATTGACCTAGTTGATGTTTTTGGTATTGTAAAGCCAGCTGCTGCTACAATTGAAACTATTAAAGGGGTTGTCCTGTTTCCGGCTATCCCACCTACAGAATGCTTATCAACTACGGGATAAGCATCTAGGTCTAACTGCTTGCCATTAGCTACGATTGCCTCTGTTAAGTAAGCTGATTCATAAAGAGTTAAGCCATTAATGTAGCATGCCGAGACAAAGGATGTTATCTCTATTTCTGTCAGCTTGTTGTTCACAATATCCTTAATTATTTCATCAATTTCATGCTTGTCAAGAGTTTCTCCATCAAGCTTTTTTTTAATATAATACAAGGATAATGGCTTTTGTTCAACTATTACTTGCACTAATTCATTTTTTTTAGCACTAAACACCTGCAGGACCTCGTCAAACAAGCTGATGTATCCTGGCTTGATTGTTCTTGTTTTTGCTATGTCTACTGCCACTATTATTTCCTTATTATTTTTCTTGAGCTTGATTCTGTCCAGGGCATGCACATCAAGCTTTCTTGCATCTTCTTTGTTGATGATTGCTATTAACGGCCCGCCTGAGAACATCCCAATATACCTAACCTTGAGCTGCATGTTTCTTTACACCATATATTTTTATAAAAGATGTTAGATAAGAGAGTATTAAAGGGCCTATCACAATGCCTGTTATACCAAATAGCTTTATACCACCTATTATACCTAAGAATATTGTTACAGTATGTATTTTAGTCTTTTTGCCTATGATGATTGGCTTAACAAAATTATCAATTGTGCTTATGAACAAGAATCCATAAATAAGCAGACCTATTCCGCTGATTATACTACCAGAGTAAATAAGCCATATTCCTGCAGGAGCCCATATTATTGGAGTGCCTATTACAGGTATCATTGCAAGGATGGCCATCACAAAACCCCAGAATATCGGGTTGCTTATTCCAAATATAGCAAAGCCAATTGCACCCAAAACACCCTGGACTAAGGCTGCGATAAACCAGCCATAGAGAACAGCCTTTGAGACTATTTTAAATTGTCCAAACAAAATTTCCTTTTGGTGATCTTTCATAGGAAGGGCTTCAATATTCTTAATAAGGTCTTTTCCATCCCTAAACAAGAAAAATATTACAAAGAACATAATAAAAATATTTAATATAAGGTTGGGTATTGTTGCTAGGAGTTCTGAGGCTATCTTCTTAATGTACAAGGATGCTTCTTTGATAATTGCATCCATAAACAAGGCAAAATCAGGGCCAACCATTTGAAACGAGAAATCCAGGATTTTTTGCGCTTGCCCTCCTTTATTTATTTTTATTGTTTCTTCAATAAGATTATCTGCTATAAATATGATTGGAAGAACCATTATCGATATCAGGAGAAGAGTTGTTATTATTGCGCTTATATTTGTATTGTTTATTTTTTTATTTATTCTTGTGTATATCGGATAGAAAATATAGGCTAATATCACACTAGCAAGAAGAGCGCTTATGAAAGGCTTTATTATTATATAGGACAAGTAAATAATAAGCAGGAATACAATTACAAGGCCTATTTTATAATAATCCTCTTTTTGCATGTATATTATATTTCCTATTTATTTATAAAACTAACTAAACATCCTTTTTAGGAAGTCAATTATTATCTGGAAAAGGGTTCTTTCCCGCATCTCAATTTTTTGCTCTATGCAGGTGTTGTCAGAGCTGCATATTAAGCTATCAGGGCACCCGCATACTTGACAATTATCTATCAGGTTTCCACTATGACAGTATTTTAAGTCAGTATTGCATTTTTTATAAGGCGTTCCATCAGGGCATTTTTCTTCGATGCATTTTTTATTCAAGCATTCATAGCCTTCAGGGCATCCACATTTATCGCAGTCATCAATTAGGAAGCCACTATCACAGTACTGGGATTTTGAATTGCACTTGAAGAACAAAGTACCGTCCTTGCATGTTCTCAGGGACAATTGCAGTGTGAAGGTTTGCACTTCAGACCATTTACTCCAGTCTTTTCCATCGTAAGCCCTTACATGCCAGTAATATGTTTTTGCTCCATCTAAGGCAAGGGTTGTAGAGGTGTTGCTGCTCGTTTTCAGTTTTGTTATTGCATTGTAGAAGGGATAATTGTCTGCAACTGCAATCTCATAAGCCACTTGTTTGTCATTGTCAGAGTCATAAAAATTCCAGGAAAACCTTTGTAGTTGCTCATGAATTATAGATGTATCCTTTGGCTCAAATGGAACTACAGAAGGAACATTGTTTGCTGCTGTTGATACATAAATTAAGCTTATTGCTATTACTAACATCAAGATTTTTTTCAATTTCATTGTAATAAGTTAAAGAAAGAAAAAAATTTATTGAACTGTGAAGTAACCTCTTGCTACTTCCCTGTCAGATTTGTCGGATATTTTTACGTAGTAGTTTCCCTTGCTTGCTGGTATTGCGTACTTCACTGTGTATGTTCCTTTTGAGCAGTATGTAGTCTGGCAAATATTTGCTATACCTGCTACACCAGCGACTCTTGTTCCGTCACTAGGGGTTACTTCGTATATATCTGCTGATCTTTTAATTGATACGCTGTTTTTTACTGTTAATGTTACTTGCTGGGATTTATCAACGTCTAAGGTAAGAACGCTTGGGGATACTGTTATACTACTACCTTTTGCTGCATATCCTGTGACTTCACCGGCAATGTTTCCTAGAACAAGACCTGCAACGAATATTACTGCTAAAGTTACAATCTGTTTTATGTCCATTATTCACTTCCCTCCTTTATTTTTTTAATTATGATTATTTAAGCAACTTTACTAATATCGGGTCTTCGCTTGATAGTTCTTCTTGACGCAATTGCTTTGAGACACCAGCTGTAAAGTATGCTCTTATGAACTCACCATCGTTATTACAATTAACCAACGGATTAACTATGTTGTTGCAATCGCGTACAGCAGCTGTCATTTCCCCTTGATCTGTTGAGGACAAGGACAATTTGTAGGTTTTTGGCGTTCTGCAGACATCACTCCCCCTGCAATACTCTTTTCTGTAAGCTATTGTACCTATTGTTCCTTCACCGCCTGCATAAACGTAAATATATTTTCCTGCTCCTGCTGATCCTGGTGTTATTTTTATTGTAACTTCCCTAGCATCGCCAACATAAGTAGGAGAAACAGAAATTTTTGTTTTAGTGCCTGTTACTTGGCCTGTTAAATCAGGACTGCCCTGGAAATAGCTTACACTTGCAGCAGCAACCACTATTACCAAGGTTATTATCAATAGTTTGTTTATGTCAGGCATTTTACTAGTTTTTTAGTGAATTTTTTCATTTATATATTTTTCTAATCCCATTGCCTTAAGGCTATGTACAATTCTTTATGGTTTTTAGCATATTCCCTGAGGCTTACTCCTTTTAATGCTGCCTCAACTGCCTGCCTCATTGCAGTTGCTCCGGCTTTTGTTCCAAGCTTATGGCCATGCACGCCGCCTCCTGCTTGACATATAATATTCTTACCAAACATTTTTATCAAACTAGGAACTAGGCTAGGGTAAAGACCGCCTGAGCAGACTGCCATTACTGGTTTTAAATTATACCATTTTTGCTCAAGTATATGCGATGCTTCATTCTTTTTTATCAAGCTTAATTCTATTTCCTCTTCAATTTCAGATATTTCTTTTGCTGGGCCTTCCATTTTCCCAACAGCTGTCCCTATGTGCATGGAATCAACACCTATCATTCTTGCTATTTTTGCTATTGCCAACATGGATATGCCATGCATTTTATTTCTTGCTAGAGCAGCGTAACCAGCGCGATGAGCATGAAGTGGAAGCTTAAAGTTATGTTTGCGGACAGTTTGCAAGGCTGACCAACCCATATTTATTATATCAACCATAAGATAATTTCCTTTATTATGCTTTACAAAATTTGCCCTGTCCAGCATTTCTTCTGTTTCTGCTGTTATGTTTGCTAGGTAAGCCTTTTTCTCTCCTGTTTCCTTTTCTGCTTTGTCCTTTGCAATTAAAGTGCACATTACTCTTTCCCTGAATTTGTTGAAGTCCTGGGAAGAAAGGTTTTCATCATCCTTAACAATGTCGCAGCCACCAACCCAGGATTCATAAGCAACCTTTGCATGCTCTTTTGGGTTTAGACCGAGTTTTGGCTTGACAATGGTTCCGACTAATGGCCTATCCTTGATATTAAGCAATTTTCTTATTCCATTTATTCCGAATGCTGGGCCTTTGAAGCTTTTTATAATATTTTCAGGAAATTTGATATCTTCCAAGCGAAGGTTTTTCACAATTTTCATTCCAAAAATATTTCCAGCTATGCTTGAAAGAATTTCAGGCATGTTACCTCTTTCAAAGAGCTCGTATGGGTAAGCAACTTTAATGTAGTTATTCTTGATTTCAAAAACCTTTGCACGCATTTTTGCTATTCTTTTTGTTTCTGTTGTTACCTCTGTCCATGTGCCAACAGAGCTTTCTGCTGCTACTGCTCCTGCTGCTTCCTTCATTGAGACCTGAAATGGCTCTATGTAAAACAAGCATATCAAATCAGATTTCTTTGGCTTATAATTAAGTGCTACAAAGTCTGCATAGCTGATTTTAATCACCCTTTTTTAATATTTTTGGAAGCTCTTTTATGCTTTTTATTATGTAATCCGGTTTAGCCTTTATTAACTTTTCTTTTGGTGTATTACCTGTTAAAACTGTTACAATTTTGACTTTTGCCTTTTTTGCTGCTTTTATGTCCCATACACTGTCTCCAACCAAATAATCAGCATTTTCATGGAAGAGTTTTTCTGCTTTAAAAATTTCATCTGGATATGGTTTAGGATGTTTAACTTCATCTTTTCCTATCAATTTGTCAAATAATTTGTTCTTTATTTTTGCACCTTTAAGCAGGGCAAGCATTTCCCTATGGACGCAGTTGGAGATTATTGCAATTCTGTATTTCTTTTTTAGTTTTTTTAATGCGCTTATTGCACCTGGTATTGCTCTTGCATATTTTGATGTTTCTTTTATTACAATGTTTCTTCTTTCTTTTATTATTTTGTTAAGAAGCTTTTTGTTTAATTTAGGGTAAAATTTTTTTATTATCATTTCTGTTGTTTCTCCTGTCAATGCCCTTTCTAATCTTTTTTCAGGAATTTTTTTCAAACCATTATTCACAAAGACTTTATTGAAGGCTTTTATGTGGGCTTTATCAGAATAGATTAAGGTTTCATCCATATCAAAGCAAATTAATGGCTTCATTTTGTTAAATATTTTATTGTTTCTTTTAATCCATCCTCAAATTTATATTTTGGTTGCCAACCTAACAATTTTTTAGCTTTAGTTATATCTGCTAAAGTGTTTTTTGGTTCTATAACTGATGGACCATAAATTGGTTCTACATTTTTATTAAGTAAATTTTTGATATGACTTGTGACTTCATTAACTGAAAAATTTTTACCGGTCCCTATATTAAAGGTATCCCCAAACACATTTTTATTTTTAATAGAAGTCGCTGATATATTTGCTTCCACTACATCTTGAACATATGTAAAATCTCTTGTTTGTTCTCCATCGCCATTAATTGTTGGCCTTATATTTTTGTTAATTAGGTCTATAAACCTTGGAATCAAAAGAGCATAATCTCCAAGAGGGTCTTGTCTTGGGCCAAAGACGTTGAAATACCTAAGACTTATAGTTTTTAGGCCGTATAAATCATAGAAAAGTTTACAATAATATTCTCCGATAAGTTTATGTAAGGCGTATGGTGATATTGGATTTGGTTTCATTGTTTCTGCTAAAGGCAATTTATCTTGATCACCATAAATTGAAGAGCTTGAAGAGAAAATAAATTTTTTTACATTCATTTTTTTGGAAGCAAGTAATAAATTTAGTGTTCCATTAACATTAACTTTGTGGGTCTCCAGTGGAAATTTTATGGAATATTGCACTCTTGGTAGAGCTGCAACGTGAAATACTACTTCTATACCCTTTAAATATTTTTTAATATCTTTATCACAAATACTTTTTTGATGAATAATTAAATTTTTGTTTCCCTTAGCAAAATCTAAATTTCCTTTTTTACCTAGAGAAAAATCATCTATTACTACAACCTTATGTTTATCATTCAACAATTTTTCTACAAGATTACTTCCAATAAAACCTGCACCACCAGTAACTAAAACTTTCATTTCAACATCCAAGGATAGGCTTTTTTAACTTCCTGGACAAAGGTTTCTGGGCTGTATACACCGAGCTCTGAAATTATGCATGTTATTAAGCTTGAGTCAATTTTTTCAAATGCCAAATTACTTATTTTAACATTCTTTGGAGGATTTGGCCATATTTCTTTTTTTGGACGTTTTTCTATAACTTCTTCGTAACCAAAGATAGTTTTTGGGTCAAATTTCCAGGAATCTGTGCAAATGTACAAAGGGACTTCAAGCTTGTTGGCAATTTCAGTAAACATCTCTGAGCCAATTTTATTTATTACTTTTCCCTCTACTGTTACTGCATCTGCTCCAAGAAGAAATAAATCAGATTTTTTTAGTGCTAGTCTTGCTGATGAATCTACAAAATGAGTAACTTTTATTCCTGCTTTTGACAGCTCTATTGCTGTTATTCTTCCTTGGAGTAAGGGTCTTGTTTCTGTGTTGTATACTTCAAAATACTTTCCTTGCTTTTTTGCTTCTATCAGTGCTCTTGTAACAGTTGAAGAATGGCAGTGTGTAAATATTATTGTGTTATTTTCTATTTTTCTTGAGGTAAATTCGGAAATCCTTTCTTTTGCTTCTTCAAAGTGCTTCAGGGCATGAGATATATTTTTTTGATCAAGCTCAACAAATTTCAAAGCATTTCTTAAGCATGGCTCTGTTGGCCGCAAGGAGAGCAATTTTTTAACAGCCTGTTTTGTAGGGTTTAGGTAATAGGCTTTTACTGCAGCTATTGCAACATTTTCAGCACCCTGTATTTTCACTTCTTTTATTGCTTTGCATATCTGCTCAAAATTCATAATACCTTTTTATTTTGTTTGTATTTAAAACTTTCTTACCTTTTTAATGTAGGAATCAAAATGCTAAAGGAGAATCTTGCACATAATCCAGACCTTTTTTTAATGCAATTTCAGCTTTGTGCAATTCTATTCCAAGATCGGCTGCATGCTGTAAGCTTAAGACTAAGCCTTCTCTTATAATTGTGTTAACTACTTCTATTGCTGTTTTGCCTATTATCTCTGCTTTAAGGACATTATCATTTGTGCAGTAGCCAGCATGAATTGTATTTGTTTTCTTATCTATTTTTATTAGAAAGTAGCCTTTTGGATCCAGCTTGAATTCCTTTATCCTGTCAAAATGGGCATGTATAACCCTTTTAATATCTTTCTCTATGTTATGAAATTTTCCTTTTATAATTTCTTTTGACATATTAATCTTAGCTTAATAAGGTTTAAATATTTAACTTTTATGAATTAGCTATGAAGACTATTCTGCTTACTTTTGATGTTGAGGAATTTGATTATCCCGGAGAAAAGGGGATAGGAATTAGTGATAATGAAATGTATAAAATAAGCTATAAGGGATTAGTTAATATTTTAAGGCTGTTGGGTAAACACAAGCTTAAAGCAACTTTTTTTGTTACAGCAAGCTTTGCCAAGAGATATCCGAAGCTTATCAAAAACATGGCAAGGAAGCATGAAATAGCATCACATGGTTATATACACAAGCATGAGTATAACAATATGAGTGAAAAAGAAGCCGGGCTTTATTTAAAAAAATCAAAAGAAATTTTAGAAAAGATAACCAAAAAAAAGATTTATGGATTTAGGGCGCCAAGATTTTCCAGGCCAGATATTTTTGCAATTAAAGAATCCAAATTTAAATATGACAGTTCTATTAATCCAACTTATATACCTGGCAAATATAATAATTTTTTTAGCAAGAGAAAGCTGCATAAAGAAAATGGTTTAGTTATTATACCTGCATCAGTTACACCTTTGATTAGACTGCCATTATTTTGGATAGCTTTTAGGAATCTTGGTTTGGGTTATGGAAAGCTCTGCACTAAGCTTTGCTTTTTGATGGATGACTATGTCAATTTACTGTTTCATCCGTGGGAGTTTGTGGATGTTAGCAAGCTTAAGAAATTAGGTCTAGCTGTTAGGGGAACCGGTAATAGGTTGGTTAGCATATTAGATGATTATATTATCTGGGCGAAGAGGAATAAATATAAATTTAATACTATAAACAATCATTTAATCAACAAAGGTTTTTATTAAAACTTCAGCTCCTTGCAGCAATTTTTTAACATCATTCCAGTTTTTTAGCATCTTTAGGTAGGAATAAATAATTTTTGGCCTTAAATAAAATTTCCTGAAGGCAAGCTTTTGGTAATGCTCAATGTCTTTTTTTGTCAGGCCTTTTGGTATAAATGTAGGAGTCCACATATTCATTTTGTCAAAGTCCTTGTTAAAAGTCCCATACTCATCTGCTATTTTATAAACTTCTGCACCTGGCAGCGGGGTAAAGGCAGTCATTTGAAAATCATCTATATCTATTCTTCTTGCAAAGTTTATTGTTTCCATGATTGTTTCTTTTGTTTCTGTTGGGTGGCCTATCATAAAAAAGCCACGACTTCTTATGCCTGCTTCTCTTGTCCATCTGCATGCGTTTTCTATCTGATTTAGGGTTATTCCTTTTTTAATGAAATTGAGAATTTTTTGAGAGCCGCTTTCTATGCCATAAGCTATCTGCCAGCAACCTGACTTTTTCATAAGCTTAAGAATTTTTGGATTAACATGATCTATCCTTGAATTGCACGACCATGTTAGGTCCAGCTTTTCTTTTATCAACTGATTGCATATCTGAATTGTACGCTGCCTGAATACTGTAAATACATCATCGTCTATAAGGATGTCTCTTATTCCGTATTTATGGTACAGCTCATAAATCATTTTCATTACGTATTCTGCACTATAGCCCCGCAGAATGTTGCCAAAGAGAGACCTGTCGCAGAAAATACATTGTGCAGGGCAGCCTCTTGAAGTTACTATTGATGTTGATGGAAGCCTTTTGAAGCTGAACAAGGGTGGCCTGTAAAATTTAGTTATGTCTGGAAGCAAATCCCATGCTGGCAATGGCAAGGAATCAAGCTCTTTAATTAGAGGTCTTGGCTCTGTTTGAATAATTTTTTTATCTTTTCTGAATACTATTCCTTTTGTTTTGTTCAAGCTTTTCTTGTTTTTTAATTTTAATAAAAGTTCAATCACAGTTTTTTCTGCCTCACCATAAATTCCTATGTCTATGTTTTTGAAATTCCTGATTGTGTTTATTGGATCTGCTGTTATATGGGGGCCGCCAAGAAGTATTTTTGCATCTTTATTTTCATTTTTTATCATTCCAGCAAGTTTGTTTACAGTGTTTATGGAGAGTGTTGAGGCGGTGAACCCAACATAGTCTGGATTATTCCTCGTTATTTCTTTGAAGGCTAGGTTAATATTTAGGTTTAAAGCAGCTGCATCTACTATTTTAGTTTCATAATTATTTTCTCTTGTAACTGCAGCAAGATTGCATAGGCCAAGTGGAGGAGCCAGGCTACCACCTTTAGCAACTATCTTTCCGTATCTTTGTTGCATGGTTAGCGGGGGGAATACAAAGGTTATTTTTTTCATTTCTATTTACCAAGCATCCATTAAACATTTAAATAATTCCATATTGCTTTTTGCATGAAAAGACATAAGGTTAATGAATATTGGCTGATTATAGCTGTTATTATTTTGTTTATATATTTTTTTATAAAGCTAATGGACCAGTCGTCTATGATAACAGAGTTTCCTCTTGACATACATTCTGATTACACTTATCATTTGGCAAGAATACACTTTATGGAGAAGTATGGTTATGATGCTGCTGTTCCTGAATGGCATAATGGAATGAGCAATTTACTAAGGTATTACCCGCCTGGATTTTTCTTTTTTAGCCTTCCTTTGCAGATGATTTTTAATAATCCTGGAGCCAGCATGTTTGTTGCTGTTATTTTAATTTATTTAATTGCTTTGCTATTTTTTGTTCTATTTTATAACAGCTTAAGTTTAATAAAGAGAATAGCATTTTTTATATTCTTTTTTGGCAATCCAATAGCGATAAGTTACTTGCTTAGGCTAGGAAAGATACCAGAGATGTTTGGGTGGCTTTGGTTTATTCCTGCTTTTGCACTAATTTTTTATTACAAAGAACATAAAATAGACAAATATTTTGTAGTGTTGCTTTCGATAATTGGGGCATTAATTATAATTTCACACCCCTCTGTTTTTATAGTGATGTCTTTGCTTTTGGCTACCTTGTTTTTAGTTAAGAGTAACAGGGAAAGGGCACTGATAATTTTGTCCGGTGCAATTTCTTTGTTGTTAAGCTCATTTTGGTGGTACAGGCTTGTTTTTGAGGCTTCCAAAGTAACATTGACAACTTATTCTCCAATGAGTTGGCTCTTAGCTGAGGGGCCCCACTTAGGAGATAAGGTGCTAAGCATTGTTATACCATTAATATTTTTTGCACTATTTTATTTTTATCATAAAGAAAAAAAGGACGTTTTGTTTTATTCTATCCCCTTGGCAATAGGATTACTATTAATCACGAGAATAATTGTATTTATCCCATACTTAAATAGGCCTGCGCCAGATACATACAATTTCTTCTTCATATTTTTATCTTTGTATTTATTGTTCAATACCAAATTTGATGTTAAATTTTTAAAGTATATTAATTATTTAGTTGTTTTATTGCCGATACTTGGTATAATATTTTCCATAATCATTACGCCATGGTATACAAGCAGCAATAAAACAAGCGAGAATATGATTTCTTTAATGCCGTACATTGATGATAAATTCATAATATTAAAACACCCGGATTATAATGCTCCAGATTATCCAAATTATTTATATTCATATGCAGCTATTTATTACAATTTGTCAACGCCTGCGGGGATGGAGATAGAACAGATACCTGGCTGGTTAAAGAGCAAGGTCAATAATTTAGAAGATTTGATTGAGAACAAGGACTGCAAAACTCTCAAAGATAATTTAATATGGCTTAATACTAGTTATGTCATTTCTTATGAGCAATACTGCAAAACTTTAGCTGATTGCAGGTTTACAGAGAAGAAAAGTGTAAATAATGTTTGCCTGTTTACATTATGATTTTTGCTTAACTAAAAATGGACCTATTGCCAGGCAGTCTATTCCTGTGTTTCTGAAGCAGTTAATGGCGTCTTTTGGAGAGCATACTATTGGCTCGCCCTTTATATTGAAAGAGGTATTAAGGATTACAGGAATATTAGTTAATTTTCTGAATCCGTCAATTAGATTCCAGTAAAGTGGATTTACTTTTTTGCTGACTGTCTGCAATCTTCCAGTGCCATCTACATGCGTTACAGCAGGTATTAATTTTTGTTTGTCTTTTTTTATTTTGTAGACAAGAAGCATAAATGGAGACTGATAATCATGCTCGAAATATTCTGAAGTATAGTCTTCAAGGACAGAGGGTGCAAATGGTCTAAAACTGTTTCCACTAAAAACAATTTTTTCGTCCCTTTTTATACATAAGATATTGTACTTTGGAACTGTAACACAATACACTTTTCCATGATAATTAATTAAACTACTTTGATTTTTTCTAACATAAGATATCTTGCTTCCTTTATTTAATCTTACATAGTATATGTTGTTATGCTTTGGATTATTTGATACTTCTTTTGAGGTTGTGACACTATACCCTAATTTCAAACCCAGTTCTTGAACATTATCTGCTAGTTTTTTACTTGTTGTGGCATATTTGTATTGCTTTGGTCTGTATGTTCCATCGCCGCGCATAAGTGCATCAAACAATATCTCTAGTTGCTTTTCAGATAACTCTAAAAATTCTTGTGGTATAAACTTATCTTTAGCTTTTCCAAACTGTTTTAAATACTCAAAAAGTTGTTTGTTGCTCAATATAAAACTTCTAGAACTAGAATTATATCTCCATTTGTATATGTTATTGAGGCACTTTTTTATTTTTTTATAATATTTTGAGTTTATATGCTGTGAAATGTATATATTATGGTGCCCTTTATCATAGCAAAAACTTCCTTCTGATAAATAGTAACCTAAAAATTCTAACCATAAATTCATCGGTATTCTATCTATTTGGTCTATATGACTATATTTTTTCCTAGTAATTTTTGGTAGTATAAAATATTTTTTTTCTTGTCCTCTCCATTCGTTTATAGCTTTTATCTGAATGTTTTCCTGTCCAACTAAATTTATCGCCTTTTCAAATCCAAATTGATTTTTATAGATGCTATGCGAGTGATTTGTTATTTTCTTAGCCCAAACATTATGTTCTGGGGTTACAACTAAACTTATTCTTTTGTTTTTGAAACATACCATTTTTCCGGAGTATTTATACTCTGTTTTTCTTTTTATTCGTTGATATACTAACTCATTGGTTTTTGGGTTTAATGTTGCTACTTCCTCATTTTTAATAACGTCCTTGAATAGTTTCCAGCCATTTTTTGTTAGAATTTGTGTTTGACCATCGTAACACTCCCTATATTTAACCTTAGCATTTATTATATCCTTCATTTCAGCTTTTCTTGGGTCTGCCAAAATGCTTCTGCTGCCCAAAGCTCTTGGACCAAACTCCATCCTCCCCTGGAACCAGCCAACAATTTTCCCCTCTGACAACAGCTTTGCAGCATCCTTTGCTATATCATTGCTTCTTATGTAATCAAGATTGCTTCTTTTTAACTCAACCTCAATTTCCCTTTCAGTGTATTCCGGGCCAAGATAGGCATCATGCATTATATAATTTCTTGGCTTTTTCAGGATTTGGTTGTAAATATAAAGGGCGCTTCCGAGGGATGTACCAGCATCGTTTGCAGCTGGCTGTACAAATATATCCTTGAATCTTGTTTCTGTAATTATCCTTCCATTGGCTACGCTGTTCAGGGCAACCCCCCCAGCCAAGCATAATTTTTTTTGGCCTGTAATCTTTTGAAGGTAATTTGCTATGTGCAAGATTGCCTCTTCGGTTACCAGTTGCAAGCTATTGGCAATATCCTCATGTCTTTTTTCTATAGGGTCAGATTCCTTACGAGGCTGGCCAAATACCTCAATAAATTTTTTGGAATAATAAGGCTCTCCGCCATACTGGAACTTAAAATAACTTAAATCTAACTTGAAATTTCCACTTGGTTTTAATTTTATTATTTTTTTGAACTCGTTGCAGTAGCTTGGCTTGCCATAGGGGGCCAATCCCATAACCTTCCATTCATCGCTGTCCCTTTTGAATCCGAGGAATTCTGTTACTGCATTATAAACAAGGCCTATTGAATGCGGAAATTTTATTCTTTCCAGAACTTTTATTTTGTTTTCTTTGCCTATCGCTAAAAGGGTTGTTGTTGATTCACCAGTTCCGTCTATGCTTAATATTGCCGCTTCCCTGAATGGGGAGGCAAAGAAGCATGAGGCCGCATGCGCCAAGTGGTGCTCTATATAATAAAATTTGAATTTACTTGTCTTAAAATTATTTTTTATTTCATTTTTCACCCTAATCATATTAAGGCCAGTGCTAGTGTCCTTAAAGGCTGCTATTGATTTTGGAAAATACCTCAGTAAAATGGACATACCCTTCCTTAGTCTTATCCAGGGGTTCCAAAAAAAGCCAATATGGCCAATCTCGCTGAAGGATATTTCGGCTTGCCTAAGGCAGTAGTCTATAGCATGGACTGGGAATTTTGGGGTATGCTTTTCCCTTGTGAACCTTTCTTCCTCTGCAGCAGCTATTACCTTTCCGTCTTTTATCAGGCATGCTGCTGAGTCATGATAATAACAGTTTATTCCGAGCACATACATTTTAACCACATAACCTCAATTTTAATATATTTTTAAACATTATGAACATATATTTGTTACTGAAGGTGCTATGCTTTGTATGCCTTGTTGGGACATATACCTCTTTTATCCTGAATTTTTTCCTTTTTATCCTCCACAACAGCTCAACATCAAACTCAAATCCCCTGCATATGAAGTTCTTGTTTATCTTCTTAATAACTTCTTTCCTGAAGAATTTTGCCCCTGATTGCGTGTCTTTAAATTTTAGACCAAATAACATTCTTACTAGTAAGTTCCATCCCCTGGAAAATACCTTTCTTAAAAATGGCTCGGTTACCTCTGAAAATTTTTTACCAAACCATTTAGAGGCTATTACACCATCATAATCGTTTATGTTATCTATTAATTTTTTCAAGCCACTGAGCTCAAAGGCATCATCAGCGTCTATAAAGCCAATGATACTTTTTTTTGCTACTTTAAATCCTTCTATTACAGCGCCACCCTTGCCTATCTTTTCTTTGAACTCAAGCAATTTTATCCTTTTATTTTTCTTTAAGAATTTTTTAACTAGGTTTACTGTATTGTCTGTACAGCCGTTGCATACGACAATTATTTCGTAGTCCTCATAGCTCTTAAGGAATTTAGTATAGCTATTTAATGTTCCAGAGATTCTTTTTTCTTCATTGTAAGCAGGAATTACAAAAGATATGCTTGGCATAATAAGTTTATAAACAAAAACTATATAAACTATTCTATAAATATTTTATTAATGGTATTAGAAGACATAATAACACCACAGAAGGCAGAGAAGCATCCTGTTGAGGTTTTGATTATAGGCTTTATTTACACATCAATTGCAATTTTATTAAGTGTTTGGATATTCAAGCAATATTCCAGTTTGGTAATGGTTTTTTTGACTGTCATAGCAGCATTTCCCCTGCTTTATAATACATTCAAGTACGAGGAAAAGGCTGATATCGATTACCATATAGAAAAGGACAGGCTTGCATGCCATATGAGGGCCATAAAGTTTTTAGTATTCTTATTTTTAGGCATGCTGCTTTCCTTTACATTTTGGTTTATAGTAATGCCGCCAAATCTTGTTTCATTGATGTTTAACAGCCAGGTTGAGACCATTAATGCCATAAATGCAAGGATTGTCGGAAACTTTATTTCGCCAAGTGATATTCTTACAAAGATTGTTTTTAATAATTTAAAAGTGTTGCTGTTCACAATATTTTTTGCATTTTTTTATGGTGCAGGAACTTTGTTTATACTTGCATGGAATGCATCTGTAATTTCTGCTGCTATAGGTGCATTTGTAAGGGATAATATAGCTGGATATGCAAGCTCAGCTGGATTAAATTATGCATGGTTTTATTTCAATGTTTTTTCAGCTGGACTGCTTAGGTATCTGGTGCATGGAATTCCTGAAATTATGTCATACTTTGTTGGGGGATTGGCTGGCGGGATACTTTCTGTTGCTGTAATAAACCACGACATGGACAGCAAATCATTTAAAGCAATATTACTAGACTCTTTTATCTTATTTTTAGCTGCTTTGTTTATCTTGGTTATTGCAGCATTAATTGAGGTTTATGTTATGCCAGTATTATTTTAAAGATGGAAACAATTGAACAAAGAAAGGAAAGGCTCTTGAAGTATTTTAAGGAGAGCAAGGCTTGGGTTATTTATGTTGTTTTAGCCTTAATAACCTTAATTGGAACTTACATAAGGACAAGAAACATTTGGTTATTTCAAGGATATAAATATATTCCTGATGTTGATTCTTATTTGTTTGTAAGGTATGCGCAGTATATTGTTGAGCATGGGAAATTAATGGCTGTAGATATGATGAGGTATGTTCCTTTGGGTGCTAATACTGGAAATGAGCCTGTAATTCTTGCTTATGTTATGGCTTACATGTACAAATTCTTCAGTATTTTTAACCCAAATATAACTATGATGCATGTTGCTGCATGGTACCCACCTATATTTTTTGCACTTGGGCTTATTGTGTTTTTCTTTTTGGTTAAGAAGCTGTTTGACTGGAGAATAGCCTTGTTTTCATCTGCTCTACTTACAATAGTTCCAGCATACCTTTACAGAACAATGGCTGGTGTTTCTGACAAAGAGCCATTAGGAATGCTTTTGATGTTTTTAGCATGGTATTTATATGTACTAGCATGGAAGTCTGATAATCTAAAAAAAGCAATTGCATTTGGTGTTTTGTCAGGAATAAGCACTGGGTTACTTGCTTTGGCGTGGGGTGGTGTTGGTTTTGTTACTTTGGTTATATCGCTCTTCTTATTAGTTGAATTGTTTTTAAGCAAGGTAACAAGACAGGACTTTTATATTTACTTAGCCTGGATAGTTCCTTTGTTTTTATTTGCGGCTACTTCTCCAAAGCATGGCGGAATACAGACTATGCTCACTAATTTTGTATTTAACATTCCCTTGTTTGTGTTCATCGCATTGCTTTCAAACTATTTGTTTTTTGAGAAGAATTTGTTTAATTTAAGAGCAAGATTGAAAGATAAAATTCCATTTGGCATATTTAATTTTGCTGTAGCTGTTGGCCTTATTATTATAAGTGCTACGATTATTTTTGGACCAACATTCCTTTTTACTTATGCATCTGACACTTTATCGGCGTTTATGCATCCTCTTGGAACTTCAAGATTCGAGCTTACTGTGGCAGAAGCACAAAGGCCGCATGTTGATGACTGGCTTAGCGGATCTGCATTTGGGCTTTCAAGGCCTTACCTCTCCTGGATATATTTTGCTATGTTTTTCTTTGGCTCTATACTTTTATTTTATAATTTTATCAAGCCATTACACCAGTATAAATATAAACTAACTGCCTTGTACACCATATTTATAACTTCCTTTATATTCAGCAATTATTCTTCTAGCTCCATCCTAAATGGACAGACTTTGCTAGCCAAATTTATGTATCTTGGCTCTTTAATTTTATTTATAGTAATACTGGCTTATGGTTATATTCATTCATTTTACAAAAGAAAGGATTTATTCAACGAGATATTAAAATTGGACAGGACTTATACATTTATTTTCATCTGGTATTTGCTTATGATAGTTGGTGCAATGGGCGGCTTAAGGCTATTTTTTGTTTTTGCACCCATTACAACAGTCCTTGCTTCATATCTTATTGCTGGTTCAGTTGATTATTTACTAAATTTAAAAGACAATAAACACAGAATTGCTTTAATAGGGATTCTTGTTGTTGTGACATATCTCGTATTTTCCTCATTTTTTATGATAACTTACAACTCATCGAAGTACACTGGGCTAGGGTACGATGTACAGTGGCAGAACGCTGAAAAATGGGTAAAAGCAAACACAAAAGAGAATGCTGTTTTCAGCCATTGGTGGGACTATGGATATTGGATACAGACAGGATTTAACAGAGCAACTGTGCTTGATGGTGGAAACTATATTGTTTATTGGGACCACTTGTTTGGAAGGCATGTTTTGACAGGGAGCAATGTAACAAGGGCTTTAGAGTTTTTAAAAACACACAAGGCTAATTACTTGCTAGTTGATCCAAGTGATATAGGAAAATATCCTGCTTATGCAAGTATAGGGGGTGATGAGGATTATGATAGACTATCACAAATACCTATAATGGGGCTTGACCAAAACCAGGTGCAAGAAACAAGGAATGAAACTGTATACTTGTACAGGGGCGGATTTGGGCTTGATGATGACCTTGTTTATGACAATTCTGTTTTTCCAAAAAATAGAGCAGGTATTTTGGGGATATTTTTACCTTTAGTACAATATAATAACACAACACCAATAGAAATAAGGCAACCAATTGCTGTACTGGCCTATAACAATCAACAGTACAGAATGCCGATGGAATGCGTGTATTTCAATGGCAGAGAATATAATTTTGAGAATGCTGTGCTGAAGGGGTGCTTGAGAATTATTCCAACAATTCAGGATAATCAGATGAATGTTATAGGGGCTGCATATTATCTTTCAGAAAAGGTAAGAAAAACATTTTTTGCACAACTTTATCTTTTAAATAACCAAAACATGCCTGCTTTTAAATTAGTTTATAGCGATGAAAATGATTATCCTTTGGCTGTATATAATGGAAGGCCAATAGGACCAATGAGGATATGGGAAATAGGGTATCCAGCAGGTATAAAAGAAAATCCTGATGATTTGAAAACTGAGTTCCCTGATCCAAAATTATACATGACTAACCTGTGATGAATAAGGAATACATAAATTATTAAAACAAGGCAGAGTGGCAAAGGTTATGGAATACATACTATTAATAAGCTTTTTATTAAGTTTCTTGGTAACTTTTATCGTAACGCCTAGATGGGTCAAAAGGGCTGTTGATTCTGGGTTGACTGGAAAGGACATGAATAAATTGAAAAGTCCTAGGATAGCAGAGATAGGGGGAATTTGTGTTGTTATGGGTTTTTTGATAGGGATGCTTTTTTATATTGCTTTAGAAACATTTTATTTTAAAAGCGAGTATAGAACTGCACAGTTGATGGCTGTTGTTGCAACTGTCCTTATTGTAACTATCATCGGGCTGGTTGATGACATTCTTGGGTGGAAGATAGGGTTAAGGCAATGGCAAAAACCATTACTTGTCTTATTTGCATCTTTGCCTATTGTTGTACTTAATGTAGGGAAGTCTCTTATGCACATACCCTTTATCGGAGATGTAAATTTTGGCATGCTTTACCCTTTCCTACTTGTGCCTATTGCAATTACCGGTGCTGCGAATGGATTTAATCTTCTTGGAGGGTTTAATGGATTAGAGGCAGGAATGGGTGCAATAATTTTATTTTCACTTGGATTTATAGCGTGGCTTACCGAGAGTAGCTGGGTTTCTATGATTGCTATTATAATGTTTTTTTCATTGCTTGCATTTTACTTTTATAATAAACATCCATCAAAGGTGTTTCCTGGTGATACATTGACGTACAGTGTTGGGGCTTTAATAGCAGCAGTAGCTATAGCTGGAAATCTTGAAAGAATGGCTTTGATACTCTTCATTCCTTATTTCATAGAGCTTATCATAAAGGCCAAGAACAGGTTTAAGACAGAGTGCTTTGCTGTT
This sequence comes from Nanobdellota archaeon, assembly GCA_040753775.1. Taxonomy (GTDB): domain Archaea; phylum Nanobdellota; class Nanobdellia; order SCGC-AAA011-G17; family JAFCDX01; genus JBFMDT01. The sequence goes on from JBFMDT010000009.1 coordinate 24,541, forward strand.
CCACAGAGGGATGGAAGCTTAAAACCACCAGCAAAGATAGGCTCTCTTACACATCTCATTGTTAAGATTATAAATAAAATAAATGGCAAGGCATATGAAAGGGATGTTGTTTATTCATTGTTTTTATTTGAAATTATTTTAGTCATAATAGGCTTTGGTTTGTGGCTGATATGAAACTGAGAAAAATAATTCCGGTAATAGGCATCTTGATTTTCATATTTTTATTATACAAGATAGGGATTAAAAATATTTTGTCCAGCCTTATTTCCGGAAATCTTTTTTATCTTTTTATTGCTGCGCTTTTTGTTCCAATAACAATCTTTTTGCAGGCATTTAAATGGGATGTTATCTTAAGGAAACAAAAAATAAACATACCATTCTCAACTGTTTTGAAGCTGCAGCTGATAAGCATATTTTATGGATTTCTTACTCCTGGAAGAATAGGGTCTTTTGTCAGGATATTTTATGTCAAGGAGCATGCAAAGAAAAGACTTAGCGAATCAATGTCAAATGTTATTCTTGACAAGGCCTTGGATTTTTTCATGGTTTTCTTATTTGCTATCTTCGGCTCTATGTTACTTGGCAATTATCTTTTGAATAATCTAACCTATGTAATTGGGATAATTTTTATTGCCTTTATCTTGTGCATACTATTCTTTTTGAAGAAGGAGAGGAGCGCTTTTGTCCTGCGTTTTGTACATAAGCTATTAATTCCAAACAAGTTTAAGAAGGATGCAAAGGAATCCTTCTACTTATTTTACAAAGATATGCTTAATGCCAAGGATTTAGTCTTTCCTTTTGTTTTTGCATTATTGACGTGGTTCTTTATTTATACTCAAATGTACGTATTTGCGAAAGCATACTCAATCGACATTGGATATTTCTATGTAATTGCCGTATTTAGCATATCAGTTGTTGTTGGCCTGATACCTATCACGATCAGCGGGTTAGGCACAAGAGAGCTTACGCTTGTTGCATTATTTTCCATATTTGCTGTCAATGCGGATGTTGTAATGGCCATGTCAATAGTTGGAATGTTTGTAACTAATGTGATTCCCTCTTTGGCTGGGTGGTATTTTACACTAAAGAAACCCCATCAACTTTAGGGCATTTAATTTTTATTATTTTTAGGATTGTTGGGAAAAGATCTATAACATAAGGCTGCTTTTTTATTTTTTTGTTTATTATCAGTATTCCAAATTCATTTTTATCGGTTAAATTATAGCCATGCATACCTTTAACAGGAGCTTTGTTAAAGAAGTCTGGGGTAATTGCTTTGTATTTATCAATAAGAAATATTAGGTCACCATAACCTTTAGGTATTTTATATTTATTGAAGTCATTCTTATTTAATATTCTTCCCTTTTGTTTTTTAAGTATGGCTATTATTTTATTTTTTATCTCGTTGTTGAAGAACCAGAATCTTGCTAATGTACTATCCAAGAAATAAGCATAATCCTTGCTTTTTGGAAGGGCCTTTTCCAGGTTTACATTTTCTTTAACTTCAAGCATGCCATGGTCTGACCAGATGATTATTAAATCTTTGCTTAAATCAAAATTTTTTACTATTTTTTTTACATATTCGTCCTCATGTTTTAATATTTTTTTTATTTCTTTTGAATTTGGGCCGTATTTATGGGCATATTTATCCAAGTCAAGCAGATGGAGCATATAGAAATTGTAATCTTTCTTGCATAATTTAAGAAAGGCCTTTGTTATTGAGGCGTCATTATGTCTTACAATTTCCAGCTTTGTTTTGTTGTTATGCACAACTAACGGCCAGTTGTATACCAAGTAGTTTATTCCTTTTTCATTAAAGATATTTAGCAGTGTTTTGTATGGCAGGGAATTTTCATGGTGATAATACTTTTTGATTGTTGGAGTAAATTGGTAAAAGTTCTTTATTTTTGGGATGAAAAAGTCGTTTCCCAAATAATAATTAAGAAGATTGTAAAGATAAAAACAAGCTCTTGAGCGAAATAATCTTTTGAATAGACTTCTTTTTTTGGAATAGGTGTAAAGTGTCAGTTGCTTATGCTTATTTGGATTTAGGCCAGTAAAGAAGCTTGCGCCAATACTTGTATACCCAAATGGCTGTTTTAAATGGCATGCATTGTATTTTTGTTTTAAGGAGTAGATGAATGGGGTATTCTGCTTTGTAATGTAATCCATCCTTAAGGCATCCACAAATAAGATTAAAGTTTTCATTCTTAGGCTTTTAAAAATTGATAAGGTCTAAAGGCATCAGCATAATACTTTGCAACATCCTCCCAATATTGCTCATTGTCCTTTCTTAATTTTGGGGCAGGGTAAATTTTACTTAGCTGTTTTACTGCATTGTCTAGGAGTTTAATGTATATTGCCTTGTTCGGCTCTATTGAAAAAAGGATTAAGGGTGCAGCTGAGTATAATTTTAATCCCGGATCTGTTGTGTCTAAGAATATTTTAAAATAATATCTTCCTATTGCCTTTTTTAATCTTTTAAAATAAATTAAATTAAGATATAATTGAGCAATTCTATTAAACAGGTTATATCCAAAGTTAATTCCAAACTTGTTTTTTAAATAGTATTTCAAGTAGTCTCTTAAAAATACCTTTCTAATCTTTCTTTTAAATTTTTTAGGAAATTTAAGGATGTCATTTTCGCTGAATTGAAATGCCTTTTTTAGATAATACCTTGTTACTTTAAACATATCATCCCTTGCAGTAAACCATGTTTTTATATCTAATTCAAAGTTAGGTCTTAATTTGAGTTCTGTGTACTTTATTATTTTATCTGCCAAGTCTGGAATCTCTTTGTATAATTCAGGAAAATCATTTTTATAGGTTTTTTTAAATATAACTGCTCTTTTTTTATAAGAAGGAACAAACTTTTTAGATAGTAACAAAAGGGCTTCTGCTATTGTTAGGTAGTTTTTTATTATGTAATATATGACTGCCTTTTTTTCTTCATAGCTATATTCATTATAGGGGAATCTCGGTTTGAAACATTCTATGAGCAAAGACATTCTATTGAACAGAAATCTCATCCCTTCTTGTAGCGGGATGTTTTTTAATTTATAGTCTGGAATCAAGCTTCTTACATCTTTTCCATAAATAATCTTCCCAGAATGCTTTATTTCGTAGTATTTTACCATAGGCTCTACTTTTTTTAGGGAATTTATTGTAAGGTTTCTTAGATCTACATAAAAATTCATTCTATGGTCACTTATTGTAAAAGAGAAATTTGACTTAAAGCCAAATCTTTTTGTTGCATTAATAGAAATTTTGTTTAATATTTCACTACTCACGGGCTTTTTTGTTATTGCATATACATCGTAATCATTAATTGGAATAATCCTTTCCTTTATAACTTCTATACTACCTTCGCCCCTTGCAAGACCACCAGCCAATACCAATGAAATCAAATTATCCTTTAATTCTTTTTTAACCTCTTTTACTATTATTTTTATATGTTTATTTATTTCATTGTTTACTTTTGTGCTATCTTGAGTATATTTCATTTTTCAGCCTTCACATAAATCATATGCGCTAAGTATTGTCTTATTGGTGGCATGTAAATAAATTCAACTTTTACGAGCATGGGTATTATTAGTTTCATTATACCTTTTATTATTTTTATATGAAATTCTTCTTTTTTTGTATTTTTTTGCAATTTAAAGCCAGCTGGCCAAGGAGCTATATCAATATAACCTTTTTTTACAATATTCTTGAATTTTATGTCTTTAAATTTTAAGGAATTTAATTTGCTTATTTTTGGATGAGCATAACAGTAGTAATTTGGGACAAAGCATAAAATATATTTTTTAGAAACCCTTTCCATTTCTTCCGCTACTTTTTTATTGTTCTTATATCTTTGCAGAACCTCTGTGCTTATTACAAGGTCAAAGCTATTGTTTTTAAATGGAAGTTTTGAAAAATTTTTTACTAACCTATTTTTAAATTTTTTATTTGTAAATTTTTTTGCAAGTTTTTTATATTTATTCAGGATATTAGGTCTTTCGTCTATGATAAAGAGATTTTTGTTTTTTGTTAAAAAGTATAAGCTATCTAAACCGATGCTGTATTTTTCAGGAAGCCCGCACACCAAAACAGTTTTAATGCCTTTTATTTTTGATATTATTCTGTATTTTGACAAGTATTCATACCATATTCCCAAGCCACCAGATTCTATCTCTGCTAGATCAAAAAAAAGTTTAGAGATATCCATTTTGCTTATACCATCCTATTGTTTCTTTTATTGCATCATCAAACTTATATTTTTGTTTATAGCCAAGAATTTTAATCTTTTTAGTGTTATATATTCTATTTGAACTCATTGAATTTATTCTGTGAAGAGTAAATAAAGGATTTAACCCTAGTAATTTACATACCTTCTCTATTACAAATATAGGTATTTTTATCAATATTACTGGGATATGAATTATTATGGCTTTTTTATTTAATTCTTCCGCTATTTTTTTAACAAGGTAATTAAATTTTACTCCAGTGTCTGATAATATGTAGGTTCCTGGTCTTTTATTGGCAAGGAATACAGCGGCATTAACAAGGTTTTTTATGTAGACGAAGGGCATTATGTTTTCACCATTGCCTGGAATTGGAAAGAAATGTTTTTTAACAAGCTTTGCTATCATTAATATTTCTGAGTTTTTTCCATAAGGCCCGTAAACTATTGATGGTCTTAAGATTGTCAAAGGGATTTTATATTTTTTTGAGTATTCTAAAGCTAATTTCTCGCTTTTATATTTACAAATTTCATGCGGTGTTTTTGGGATACATTTTGTTTTTTCATCTATAGCCTTATTTACTATTACGCCAATCGCTGATACGCTACTAAACAAAATGAACTTTTTCGGCTTATTTTTTATGCATTCATCGAGAAGATTTTTTGTTGTTGTAACATTTAAGTCAAACAGTTTTTTGAACTCTTTTTTTGTGGACGCTGAAACATTGCCACCACCAGCTAAGTGATAAACTAAGCCTATACCTTTTGTTACACCTTTTATCGAATTTTTATCCAGGAGATTGCCGTAGAACAATTCTATATTTTTTGATTTCAGTAAGGAAGTATCGCTACCTTCTCTTACAAGGCATCTTACTTTATTGTTTTTACTCAGCTCTTTTACTAAGTTAGTCCCTATAAATCCTGTTGCTCCTGTAACTAACATTTTCATTTTCCAATAAGAACCTTTGCTATTATTTTTGCCAATGATTTTTGATTTATTAGAAGATTGCTGTAGGAAGCATTGGCTAGCGGGCAGTAACATTCCTTGTTTTTTATGCTCTTTCTTAATTCATCAGCCCTTTTGCTAAACCATACTTTTTTGAAATCATAATTAACCTTTCTGAGATTTCCCATTGGCTGGGCCCTTATGCAGCATGTCCAAACATCTCCATTAGGGGCTATTTGTGCAGAGGCAAATCCAGCATAGCAAGGAATTACCTGTGTTTTTTTTGCTAGTATTTCTTTGACAAGATTGTAATATTGAATTCTAAATCTTTGCTTGAGTGTAAATTTTCTTTTTTTAATTTCATCTATTAGGTAGTTTATTGCAGTTGCATATTCTTTTTCATTTGGTGTTATGTCCATACCTATTGTATCTAGTTCAACCCTTTGCTCTGCTATTTCAGTAATATATGAGTCTGGATCAAGGTTTTTTGAAACATACTCATAAATTTCCTTTATGTTGCTTACATTGAATCTTGATATAACTGTATGTATGCCAAGCTCAAAATTTTTATAATGCTTTAATTTTTTAAGGCCGTCATAAGTTCTTAAAAAGTATTCAAAATTGTTTTTTATTCCCCTTATTTTTTCATGCTTTTTCCCTATGCCGTCCAAGGATAAGTTTATTGTAATTCTAGTTTTTGGGCATGCTTTGAGAATTTCTTCTACTTTTTTAGGTATGATTTGGTAGAGAATGGCATTTGTTGGAATGACTATTGTTTTTGGGTTGCAGTTATTATAAGCACTTTTTACTATCTCAATTATATCAGTTCTTAAAAAAGGTTCCCCACCACTAAAGGTTATCCATTCTGCTTTTTTCCCAAGGTTTTTGAATATTTTATTGTATTCCTGCAAGGTTAACTCATCTTTGGATGTCATTCTCCATATGTTGCAGGTTGAGCATTTAGAGTTACACCTGTACGTAAGGCCAAGAGTTAGGTTGAATGGGAGCTTTTTAGGCCAGTTAATTGTTCTGAATAATTTATAGCTTATTGGATTAATCATAGTTTTTTTGTGGATGTTGCTGTATCCCAGATAAATGGGTTTTTATGCTTTATATACAAATCGTACATACCAAGCAACCTTCCATATATCTCTATTACAACACCACCAAGAATCCATAACAGATATTTCAGCTTCGGTTTTTTGAGCCAATATTCAACAGTCAGCCTTAATATCCTCAGGAGGCTGAAGCTTTTCACTTTATAAACCTTATCCTTTTTAAGCAGTGTATGACCGACGTAAACGCGCCTTCTCTGCTTTAGAATATCTTTTACTGTTTCTGCACCTTTGTTGCAGACAGTTGCTGAGGGTATTTGTTTCAGTTTGTATCCTTTTTTATGCATTACAGCTTCTATATATGCTTCATCAACTGCGGTTGTTTTGTCTATGCTTTTGATTATTTTCCTGAAGGCTATCATCTCACCGAATCTTGGCAGTTTGTTATGCATGTACTCCCATAAATTGTGTATGTAGCTAACAAAGGATTTATCAGGATGGTTTATTGGGACTATGTTTGCTCCTGTCATGCCTAAATTTTTATCCTTCAGGAATGGGGAGCATAATCTTTCAATTGTATTTTTTCCCGGGATTGTATCTCCTGATTCAAGGACTATTATAGGACTTTTTGCATGCTTTAAGAAGAGATTTATTGCAGATGCCTTGCCTTCCCTTTTTTTCTGGACAAGCAATTTTATCTTTTTATTTTTTTCAGAGAATTTTTTGACAAGTTCGTTAGTACTGTCTGTCGAGCCTGAGGAAACAACATAAATTTCCTTTATATTTATTTTTTTTAGTTTTTGCTTTAATAATACCGTAAGCAGTTTAGCTATATTTTTTTCCTCATTGTACACACAGATGCCAATGCTTGCGTCCATGTAACTAGAATTGGTATACGATTAATAAAGGTTGTGTTCTTTGTTGGTCTGCAAAATAAGCCTGGGCTACACTCAGGTTGTTTTCTACAGGATATTTGTAATACCAGTCATAAGAGCGTTCAAAAACCGAGACAACCATGTACTTCGGTTTAAGCTCTTTTACTTTTGTTTTAAATTCCTCTTCTGAGTTAAAGTAATAAGTATATCGATCTGAGTAGTAAATATTTTGCGGAACAGAGTTGGTTATTATCACATCATTTGGGGCTGAGTTCTGCTTCATCCAAATTGCTGCTTCTTTTACTGGAAGATAAGAATCTTTTTTTGCTTCTATTATTGCATCTGCATATCTTATTTGCAATATTGCACCTATAATTATGATTGCCACAATTGCTATGTTTGCCAATTGGATATTTTTCTTTTTTATGAAACTACTTATTTTTTCTATTCCATGTGCTGTTAGGAAGAAAACTGCCGGGAATACTGAAATAATATACCTGTCTTCAATATGGTCTGAGATTATACCAAAAAATAAGAGCGGAATCAATATCCAGATTAACATAAAGAAATCATTGCTCACTTCTTTTTCCTTGCTTATTAAATCAAATCCAAGAACCATATTTATTAAGCGATACAGGCCAATAAGCAACGGGATAAGGAAAATCCAATTTAGATAAACAGTAAATAAACTAAGTTGCTTAAATAATCCTGGAATACCCATTGAACCAGCAAACCTTCCTTCACCTATGCCAGTAAACTTTTTTATTGGTGTTTCATAGGTTGTAAATAAGTAAACAAATAAAGGTGAGACAACTATAAGGATGAGGATGGCAGTGAGCCAAAGCTGCTTATTTTTAAAGAATTTGAAATGTTCTGTTGCAAGTAGATATGCAAGGGGCGCCAGTATCATCAGGCCCATAAATATTCTTGTTAAAAAGGTTAACCCAAAAAATACCCCAAATAAGTAAAGATATTTATTGCCCTCCTTTTTTACATAGCCTTTCCAGAAGAAGTACACTGATGCTAGCCATAGGGTTGCTGATGGAACATCTGTTAATATCCTTGCCATAAAAAATAAATCCAACCAAAATACAGATGCTATTGACGCTGCTATCACCCCAATTTTTTCATTGTAGATTTCTTTACCGACAAGATATGTAAGCAATATCCCAGCTAATGAGAAGAGAGCCATAATGAAGTGCAAGGCAAGTTCTCCTCCGCCCAGCTTAAATACTAAAAAAGATATTGCTGTTAGTAAAATTGGCTTTCTTGGGCTCCATTGCTCATTATAGTCTGTATGGAATGCTAATGATTTTGCTTTGTTGGCATATTCTGCCTCATCCCACCAAAGAGTTGAGTTAGCGTTGAAGTAGTATAATCTTAAAATAAAAGCAAAAACAAATATGGCTATTAATAGTAAAATATATTTGTTTTTTAATAAGTAGTTGTATCTTTTGAATTCCATTATATTCATTTGCAGTACCGATATAAAAATATTTTTGTTAGTTTTAGTTCTTATCGTTAGCAAAATTTATATACCCTTTATAAATGTTATGTTTAATATTAATATAAAAATGTTACTAATTAACCCACCAAATAAATCAGGCTATACATACCCGCCGTTAAGTTTAGCTTATTTAGCTTCGGCTGTAGAACAGATAAATGAAAAAGTAAAAGTGATAGATTGTCAGATTACACCAAGTTATTATAGAGATATTAAAGAAAGCGTAAAATATGATGCTGAAAGATTTGTATGCATCGGTGCAAATGTATCTACATCAGGCGAGGCAATTAAAATTGCTAGATTTATAAGAAAAGTAAATCCTAAAATAAAAATTATTATGGGCGGGCCGTATGCAACAACTAATTATCTAGAACTAATTCCAAAGACAGCCGATATAGTTGTAATGGGGGAAGGTGAAGATGCAATCCAGGAACTAGTCAAGGAAAAAAATCTTTATAAAATAAGAGGGATAGCCTTCTTTGATAATATAAAGAATAAACTAATAGTAAATAGAGGACGAGAATTTATTGAGAAACTTGACAGAGAACCCCCAGCCTGGCATTTATTTGATATAAAACAGTATTATTTGCCTGGGACAAGGAGAAGCCCAGTGCTCCCAATTATTACAAGCAGGGGGTGTCCATATCGTTGTTTATACTGCACTAAGTTTATTCATGGTTATAAGGTAAGATTTAGGTCTATAAAAAATGTAATAAAAGAACTGGATTATTTAAAGAAGATAGGGGTTAAAGAAATTATTATAAGCGATGATAATTTTACATTTAACAGAAAGAGAACAATTGATTTATGCAATGCAATCATTAGGAGAAAATACAATTTCTTGTTTAACATACAATATTATGGATTAAGGGCGGATAGGGTTGACAAAAAAGTGTTACAAAAGATGTACAAAGCTGGTTTTTATACACTATCCGTAGCTCCTGAAAGCGGGGTGCAGGAGGTTGTAGATAAACTTGGCAAAAACCTTAATTTAGGGGATGTTAGGAGGGCTGTCAAAGAAGCTAAAGAAATAGGTTTTGTTACAAATGCCTTTTTTATGATAGGATTGCCATTTGATACCAGGGAAACCATGGAAAAAACGATTAAATTTGCAAAAGAGCTTGATACAGATACGATACAAGTAAATATTACACAACCATTTCCAGGAACTCCATTATACGATTGGGTAAAAAAGCATGGAAGATTTTTACAGGATGTTAATAAAGGGTATGATATTTATAAATCAGGCAGGGCTGTTTTTGAAACCAAGAATTTTAAAGGAAAGGATGTTGAAGAAATCTTTAGAAAATTTTACAGGGAATTTTATTTTTCTCCGCGTGGTATAATAAAATTATTCAAGACCAGAATCAGGAGTTTAAAAGAGATTATTTGGTTATTTAAAAG
>JBFMDT010000010.1:0-27427 GCA_040753775.1 Nanobdellota archaeon
AGAAACAAATCAAACTGGAGAAAATATTACAAGGAATATATCTTCTTACATAGAACTGCCAGTACCTGTAAAAGAATGCAATGGTTGTTTAATAGATACTACATGCTTGCCATTTGGTATGAGGGTAAAAGGGCAATATTGTGACATAGACGGACAACTAAAGCAACAAAAGGAAAAGGAAAATGCCTATTGTGAGAATAATTTTGAATGCAGCAGCAATTTATGTGTAGATAATGGGTGTGTTGGCAAAGGGGTCTTGCAAAAGATATTAGACTGGTTTAAGAGATTATTTGGCGGATAAGGAAATTGAAAGATTTGAGATAATAAAAGTAATAAGAAAATTTGGCAAAACAAAATTATATACCTTAAATTAAGTCTTTTAAAACAAAACAATTAACTTAGCACAACATTTTTAAATCTTTATCTTTTCCTATCCTATATGGATGATAAAAATAAGGTAGAAGCAGTGTTATTTACGGTAGGCAAATTTTTATCTATAGAGGAAATAGCCAAGCTAGTTGGAATAGGCTCTGTTGGCTATGTAAGAGAACTTTTAGAAGAGATAAAAAAAGAATATAGCAACAGAAGTTCTGCATTAGAGATTATTACAGAGAATGGGAAATGGAAGTTATCGATTAAAAAGGACTATTTATACTTAACTGAAAAACTGCTTACGGACTCTGAGCTAGACAAGCCAACGCAAGAAACACTGGCAATAGTAGCTTACAAAAATCCAGTACTGCAGGCAGAGGTTATCAAGATACGGGGGAATAAGGCTTATGATCATGTTAAGACCTTAGTTGAGCATAGCTTCGTAACATCGGAAAAGGCCGGGAGAACGAGGTTATTAAAATTAACACCAAAGTTCTTTGAATATTTTGATGTTGTAGAGGACAAATTAAACCTAAAAGATGAAAAAGATATTCAACACTAAAACTATCCTTATAGGCATATTTTTATTAACTCTTGCTTTTAGACTATATTTCGCATTTCAGACAAATAATTTCAGCAGTGATGATGCATATTTTCATTTAAGGCATGCTAACTATATAAAAGAAAATATTGCACCTATGTTTTATGACGAGCTGAGCTATGGCGGGAGGTACAGCTTGTATCCGCCTTTGTTCCATTATTTTGTTTTATTAATAATGTACATTCCTTTTGCATTAAAGATAATTCCGGAGGTTTTATTAGCAAGCTTGGTTTTTATTATTTTTTTGCTTTCCAAGAGAATAACAAATGATGACAACTCCTCCTTATTTGCAGCAAGCATCTCAGCATTTGTTCCCTTGTTTATTGGATATACTGTCAATCAATTGAGCATTTATTCTGTTGTTTTGCCCATAACGTTTTATATGTTCTATTGTTTTATGAGGCTAGAGGAAGAAAAGTATCTTAACAGATTTATTTTTTTGTCCTTTGTCCTGCCTTTGTTGCATCCAACAGCATTTTTGTTTATGCTAGCAATGCTGCTCTATGTTATGCTTGCTAGCGCCGAGGACATAAAATTAAGCAAAATAAAAAGAGAGGCCATAATCTTTTCATCATTTTTGATATTATTCATTGGGTTTATTATTTACAAAAGGGCATTTTTGACTTACGGCCTCGACATAATATTTGGGAATATACCTTTCAGCCTATTTTCAGAATATTTCCGGGATATTTCTTTGCTTGAGATATTTTATTACACAGGGATTATTCCTTTATTTTTTGGAGGGGCTGCTATGTTTTACAATGTGTTCAGGGAGAAAAATGACAATGTGTTTCTGCTTGGTAGCTTTATGCTTATAGACCTATTGCTGCTTGTTACTGGTTTAATAGACATAAATGTAGGCTTGATGCTTATTGGACTAACTACTTCGGTATTATCTGCTGTTGCTGTTTCAAAGTTCTTTAAGTACATTAAGCTTACAAAATTTTCTAAATTTACATGGTCTTTTTTTATATTGAGGGCTATTCTTATCGTATTGTTACTTATTTTTCCATCCTTTGTTGCCGCAAAAACTGTTGTAAGTTCTACACCAACTGATGATGATATAAATGCATTGGGATTTTTGAGGGACAATCTTGAGGATGTAACAATTTTGGGAAATGCTTACGAGGGCAACATGATAAATGCAATTGCTGGAAAGAAGAATGTCATGGATAATTTTTATTTATTGGCCCCTAATCCTGAACAAAGGCTAAATGACATCAATGTTATTTACAATACTGGCTCTAATGCAATAGCTTCGGAGCTTTTACAATATAATAAAATAGGATATGTATTTTTATCTACAAAAACAAAGAGGTTATATAACATAACTGACCTAAAATACAAAAATGAAATATGCTTCAAAGAGTTTGGAAAGGGCTATAAAGTTCTTTGCTAGAAAGGAAGTACTTTTTTTATTATTTTTAGTAGTTTTAACAGTTATAACTATGTTTAGAATGGATATGCCAGCAGGAGAAGATTTTTATTATCATAGTAGGATTGCTGGGCAGATATTACAAGGAAATATATTTTATGATGACTTAAGCTATGGTGGAAGGTTTATACTTCCAACTCTTGGTTTAGAGCTAATAATAGCTATATTAAGTTTTATTACTTCATTATCTATAAAGACTATCTCTTTGCTTCTACCAATTTTGTTTGGGTTAGGCAGTTTTTTAATTCTTTATTCTATGCTCAAAAGGCTGAATAAGATAATACTTGTTTTGGGCTTTTTGTTTATTTTGATCAGCCCTGGATTCCTTTATTTGTTTACCAGGTTAAGTGTTTATTCTGCTGTTGTTTTTTTTACGCTTCTAAGCATTTACTTTTTATCCAAGAATTATAGTAAATTAAGCATTGCCTCTTTTGTATTAGTACTTTTTATAAGCTTTTCTGGCGGAGTTATATCCTTGTTCATTATACTTATATATTGCGCTTATATCAGAGATCTAAGGGCATGGCTTAAATTTTTTGTTGCAGGAGCATTATTTTCCTTGATTTATGTTCCGTTTTTAATCAAGTTTGGCATACCAGAAATACAGGAATTTCCGTTGGGCAGCAAAGGGATTAATTTTATCTTTCAGAGGTATTTTTTTGATTTTGGAAGCAAGTTTGGGCTGGCTGTGTTCAGCTTCTTACTTTCCTTTTTTGGCATTTCTAAGTTGTTAAAAGACAAAGAAAGCCATTTGGTAGAATATGTTAGTTTTGTTGGATTATTTATATTAGCTTATTTTTTTGATGCTGCCTTGTTCTTTCTGCTGTTTTTTGCTTCTATTTTAGCTGCTTATGGATTTATTACTTTATTAAGGAAGAGATGGCAGAGTTACACCATTAAGTATGTTACTTTGCTAATATTTATATATGGGTTGCTGTTTTCTGGAACTTCTTATGTGAATCAATCTATTAATGAACTTCCTGACAAGCCGATAGTTGACGGTCTTACTTATCTTGAAAGCTTGGATGGGAGAGATGCTGTGTTTTCATACTACACTAATGGGGCATGGATCAATGCAATTGCTGGAAAGAAGAATGTTATGGACAGCAACTTTTTTTATGCACCTAGCTTAAACAATAGGTGGCAGGATTCACAGAGGATTCTTTATTCTCTTGATATAGAAGAAATTTCATGGCTTTTTGACAGCTATAAAATAAGATACGTGTTTTTGGACCCCTATATGAAAGAAGAGTTGTTTGAGAGCAGGGATATTGGATTAGTTTATGTTTTAAAATATAGCAATAAATTTAAGAGGCTATATAACAAGAATGGTGTAGAGGTATGGGAGTATGCTCGTTGAAATTTTTCTTTTAACGGTGTATTTTGTAGCTTTATACTTCACTGTGTTTTATTTTTTCATTTTTTTCTGTTATAGTTCCTTTTTTAATTTTTAATTATTTTATTTACAGGGAGGAGGTTAGTAAGGTGTGGTATGGGTTATTCAGGCCTTTTATAATGTCGATACCTATGCAGAATTATGCTGGGTTTTCTGGAACGTTTTTCGAGAACATTTCTTATTATGTTATTAATGTATTCAAGGAGAATATTTTACTGGCTTTTTCTTTAGTGGGAGTATATTACTTTTTAAAGCATAAAATGTACAAAAAAGAATTTAATTTAATTAATATCAATTTATTTTTATTTTTGATTTACTTTACTTACATATGGCACAAGGAAGTAAGGTATGCTATTTTGTTCTTACCTTATTTTGCATTGCTTGCAGCCTATGGAGTTTATGTTGTTGCAAATAGGATCAGGTACAAGAATTATGTTTATTACGTAGTCGGGGCTGTTTTGTTGCTAACATTCTTAAGCAATACAGAAATTGGATTTTATAAAGCACCTGCTGTTGAGAATGAATTCTATAAATATTTTTCAGATAAAGATGCTAATAATATAATAACGACTGACCCTATTCCTGTTGCATATGTTGACAAGAGATTTTATTACATTTACTATCTTGCTCCAGGTGTTATAGAAAAAGAGTATGACAGACTTAAGATAAATTCAGATGCAATTATATTCATTCCAAAGAGCTATTATTGCACAGATGATGAGTGTTTAAGGATGAGGGAGAAATTTTTGGAGACTTTAAGCAGAGAGAATAAATTAGCTTTTAAAAAGAATTATTTCAATGAGGAGCATTACATATTTGAAAGATAAAAAATATAAGGAAGTTTAGCTTAAATTAAATATGGCAGAATGCGAACTTTGTGGAAAGGAAACTATTTTGTATGATGCCATTGTTGAGGGAAGCCTTGTTAAGGTATGCAGTGAATGCGCAAGATACGGCAAGGTTGTTGTAGTTGAGCCAAAAAGGGTTGAGGAAGTTGAAAGGATAAGGGTTAGGTTGCCTGAAGAGAATGTTGAGGAATATGTTGTTGAAGATTATGCTAAGAGGATAAAAGAAGCGAGAGAAAATCTTAAGCTAACACAAGAGGAGTTGGCTAAAAAGATACACGAGAAAGAGTCTGTGATACACAAGCTTGAGGCTGGCACCCTAACGCCAAATTTGGAGCTTGCCAAAAAGCTTGAGATTGTATTGAAAATAAAGTTGATTGAAGGTTATAAAGGTGATTATAGCAGGGGTAAATTGGATTTTAAAAATACGGCTTTGACTATAGGGGACTTATTGGAATTAAAAAAAGAGAAAGGTATTTAAATAAAAAAGAGGTATTGCTCATATGAAAAAGAGGTATTTTGTATTAGTTTCTTTGATAATTTTTATTAGTTTGTTTAGCTTTAGTATTTTTGCAGGATGGTCTAGTCTACCCACAACTGTTAACTGTGATTTGCACCAAGTTCATTTTACTGATTCTAATAATGGCTGGGCAGCTTGTCTTATTGGGAGGACTATTAAGACTAGTGATGGGGGGCAAACATGGGTAAATGTTACAAAACAAATTCCTAGCGAAATCCTAACACAATTTTTAACAAATGTTTATTTTATTAATGAAACTAATGGTTGGGTTACAGGATCCTATATAAAGGGAGGTACTTTAGTTTTAGGTAGAGATTCTTTAATTGATCCTGACTTACTTAAGTGGAAGGGTATGGTTTATAAAACAAATAATAGCGGTTTAAATTGGTATTTAGATAACAAGTCGTTCTTGGGAACACCTGGGTCGCAGACAATGTTATATGATATTTATTTTATTGATGCTAATAATGGCTGGGTTGTTGGTGAAGGACAGGGGGGGGCTAGTATATACAAGACAAATGATGGTGGGGTAAGTTGGTCAAAACTTAATACCACTGCTACATCCCCTTTACGGGCTGTTTATTTTATTGATCCTAATAATGGCTGGGCTGTTGGCAATGATATTATTCTTAACACAACTGATGGTGGAGCAATTTGGTCAAAATTATCTATAGGGGGATATTTACAAGATATTTATTTTATTGATCCTAATAATGGCTGGGCTGTTGGCAATGATATTATTCTTAACACAACTGATGGTGGAATAAAATGGACCCAAAAATATTCTTCTGAGTATCTTTTCCATAATTTATCGAGGGTCTATTTTGTTGATCCTAATAATGGCTGGGCTGTTGGAAGATCTTATTATAATCTTGCTAGTTCAGCTTATCCAGATTCAACGATTATTAATACAACTAATGGTGGAATAAAATGGAGTGAACATTTGAGTTTAGCTGATAAGTTGATATATGATATTTATTTTATTGATCCTAATAATGGCTGGGCTGTTGGTGAAGGTGGTAAAGCATACCATTATTTAGTTACTCCTACTTGTGTACCGACAGAAACTACTGAGGTGTCTTGTGCAGATGGCCTTGATAACGACTGCGATGGGTTAATTGATTCTGCAGACTCAAGTTGTGTAACTCCAATAACAACTTGCGAAGGCTATAAAGGGACAGATATAGCAGCATGCCATTCAGTTCAGGATGCTTCTGGGAATAATTTAAATTGTTATATAAATACAACTAATGCCTGCACTTCATGCTCTGCTTCTACAGCGTGCTCTGATTTAAACCAAGGCGAATGCATACAAAATGAGTGCGGATTGACGTGCCAATATGACACAACAAATAACCGATGTGTACAATGCTTTGATGATACAGATTGCGCAGCTGGAGAAGTATGCGATGCTGGTACATGTATAACACCTGGAGCTGAATTATTGGCAAATGGAGAGCCTTGCAGCACAAGTGACGAATGCCAAAGCGGTTATTGTGATACGAGTGTTTTAGATGATGATGGCAAGGGAGTATGTGCAGAGGAAACTTGCGTTAATTTAGGTGGGGCAGTTTGCAGTTCAACTCAAGACTGTTATACAGGAACACCACCAAACACAAAAATAGACTTTGATCAAAGTGCTTCTGATACAAGCAGATGTTGTCCTTCTCCTGGTAAATGCACGACAATAACTTATAGTGTTAGTGGGAACCAATTAGCAACTGTTGATGAAACTCCCTGCGAAAATCCTGATGAAAATGGGCTTGGAACAAAAACAGTAACAGTGTACACAAATGGCGCAGGAGAATCAAAAATAGTACCATGCACAGTAGTCCCTGAAAGAACAGTTGATGCTTACACCTTGCTTAATATTATAATAACTATACTGATAATAGCTGTATTTTATGTTGTGAGAAAGCGAAAGATTTAAAAGCAATTTATTACTACTTTTTGAAATGGAAGTTAAAATTCTTGAAGAAGCAAAGAATAAAATAAAGTTTGAACTAATTGATGAGGAGCATACCTTGTGCAATGCCTTGAGGGATGAGTTATGGAATGATAAAAAGACCAAGATTGCTGGATATAATATGAGGCATCCTTTAACAAGCAACCCAATGTTTATTCTGGAGTCTGAAGGCAATCCTAAAGAAGCAATTTTAAGTGCTGTAGAAAGGCTAAAGAAAAGGAATAAACAATTAAGAGAGCTTGCAAAACAGCTGAAATAAGGTTTATAAATCAGTTATTCTTTTATTTTAAGAGGTGATTTGCATCAATAAGACAAGTTTAGTCATATTTGTTCTTTTTGTAGCGAGTTTTGCATTATTTATGATAATAGGAAAAGAGAAAATAACTGGAATGGTTGTTTTAAGCCAGGAGCTACAAACTAACCAGACAACATATTTTGATAATTCCTTGTTGGGGGGGAGCGTTACTTTAAGTTTTGGATTAGGCGATGCTATTCCGCGGGATGCTATTATCGATGTTGTTATTGCAAATATAAGTACAGCAGCTGATGACCTTGGTTCTAAGTTTGCATCAAAATCTATAACTAATATATTTGGAAGCAATGTCCCGCCTATAAATATATCTGGAATAACCTCTGATAAGGACATAAATAATCCAGATGCAGAATGGGAAGGAAAACAGAGATCAACATTCAATTTTTCTGATACAAGGACTTATATGATTGACCTAAAGGACTTTAACTTAAATGTCCCTAATTTGATAAATGGAAGTGCGGCAAGAACTTATCATTTAATCTTTAACTTTACATGGTGGGATGCTGCCGGAAGCCCAGCCCGTTCTTATAGGATAATCAATTCCACAAAGGAGATAACTGTAAGGAGCAATAATTTTACTAATGTCAATAGCATAAGTTTAACCAATGTTAATGGGAGCAATTTATTTAGAGCCAATGATTATGTAAACTGCTCTGCTACTGTTATTGATGCAAACAATGACGAGCCTACTTTAAGCTACAGTATCTGGGGTCCTAGCAAGAATGCAAGCATGCCATCAAAGCAAGGAAGTTTAAGCACAGCTTCATGCACTGGAACAAGCTGGGATAATACAGGCAAGATATGTGTTGCTTCTTCTCAGATAACTTCAAGCGAGCTTACAAAGAGTTCTGATTTTGGACAGTGGAACTGCTCTATTTCGGCCAATGATATTTATAGCGTAAACAGTTCTAACTCTTCAAATATTTTTACAATGAGCGATACGCCTGTCACTTTTTATGGTAGATTAAAGAATGTAAGCTGGTACAATGACTCAGAGAAAGATAATGAGTTCAAACTTGAAACAACTTCTATTACAGGGGATGGCTTTTATGACCCTGACAGCACTTTGAGTTATATTGTTAAGGGGAATAGTTCTATTAATGTGACTATTGGAAGCGACAGCTACGTAAGTTTTGTTGGAGGGCTAAAGAATTTTACTGGAACGGAGTTTGTCACTTTTAATGCAAGCGATGGCTATTCAACTGCTGTAAGCAATTCGATAAACCTTACTGTTTATCCAAAAGCTCAATGCGTTGCTAACTGGAGCTGCGAGGACTGGAGCGAGTGTACAGATAATCTTCAATTTAAGAGTTGTATGGACACAAACAGCTGCGATCCTGACGAGCTAACAAAGACAGAAAACCAGACGTGTACTGCAGCACAACAGCAACCACAACAAGAGCAACCACCGCAGGATAATATAACAACGGTTACTGTACCAAGCCAACAAGCAACATTGGGCAAGGAAGAAAGCAATATTGGAAAGACTTTGCTGATAAGCTTTGGAATATTGGCACTTATATGTGGATTGGCTGTTGGGGGATTTTTCCTGTATAAATACTTAAAAAAGGGAAAAAGACCTTTGATAAATTTGGAGGTTCCTGCTGAAAAAAAAGTTGAAGAGGTTGAGGAAATAAAATTAGAAGAAAGAAAGCCTGAATCTCTGAAGATAGAGCCTGTCAATATAAGTGAGTTAAGAAGTTATATAAAAAGGGCTATGGGCGAAAATAAGCCAATTTCTGCTATTAAGGAGGGATTAGTCAAAGCTGGCTGGGACAGGGATGTTGTTGAGGATGAGTTGAACATAGTCAGCTTAAGCAACTACATATTAACAAAACTTAACCAAGGGATGAAAAAAGAGGCGATAATACAATCCCTGAAATTAAGTGGCTGGAAGGAAGAACAGATTAATGAAGCATTTAAAAGCATAAAATAAAAACAAAACTTTTTTATTTAAGTTGTTTATTGGTATCAGATGAAAAATAGGGAAAAAGATAAGAAAAAGCCCAGTTCATTGCTTGGAAGGGTATGGCATTTCATATGGTATGAGGATAGCTTTGCCTCCTGGATTGTTAATATAATATTGGCTTTTATAATTGTCAAATTCATATTTTATCCGGGTATTGGTTTTTTATTTGGAACTGGCTATCCTATTGTTGCTGTTGTTAGCAGCAGCATGGAGCACAAATACAATTTTGAGCAATGGTGGATAAATAATAGAGATTTTTACAGTGCTTATAATATAACCAAGGAGGAATTTAAGGATTATAGTTTTAATAATGGCTTTAACAAAGGGGACATAATGGTAGTTATAGGTAAAAAATCAGAAAATATAAATATAGGTGATGTAGTTGTTTTTAGGGGCAGCTTAAGAGACCCAATAATACATAGAGTGATAAAAAAGTGGAATAATAGCATATATTATTTTCAGACAAAGGGTGATAACAACTTGAATTCGAGAGCTGATGAATTAAGTATTGGTGAAGAGAGGGTACTTGGCAAGGCTGTATTTAGAGTACCATTTTTAGGGTGGATAAAAATAATCGCTGTTGAGCTTATAAATGGCATAAGGAGTATGGTCTAAAATGGCAAATGATACAATTTTCTGCCCAAAATGCAGTTCTATACTTGTGCCTAAGAACGTCGGGAATAGAGTAAAGATGGCTTGCAGTTGCGGTTATGAGGCTAAGAGCAGGGATGTAATCTTAAAGGAAAAGGTCAATGTTAAGAAGATAGAAATTTCACAGAAGAAAATGCCTTTACCAAAAACAAAAGCTACTTGCGAGAAGTGCGGGAATAAAGAGGCTTATTATTGGACAGTGCAGACAAGAAGTTCGGATGAGCCTGAAACAAGATTTTTTGAGTGCGTTAAATGTGGGCATCGTTGGCGCGAGTATAAGTGATAGCAAGTACTTTTATTAATGTTTCTAAATAAATAGAAAGATTTATAAATATCTATCCGTTATATTAGAAATATGAAAAACGCTGAATTAATTTACAGGGAAATACTTTACCAAGCTATTGAAAAGAAAAATAGAGTATTAACACAGGCAGAGCTAGCTAGAAAACTCAGGATTTCCTTAAGCATAGTCAATGGTGCAATAAAAAGCATAGAGAGATTGGGCGCAGTAGAAGTAAGGCCAAGAAATTTCCATATTTTAGACATTAAAAAAATATTGTATTACTGGGCTAGTATCAGAAATATTAGTAAGGATATAATATACTCAACAAGAATTGAAAAACCAGTTGTTGAAATTGAGAAGTTAATGCCCGATACTGTCATTTTTGGCGCATATTCAGCTTATAAATATTTATTCAAGGATGTTCCTGCTGATTATAGTGAAGTGTATGTTTATGGCAATAAGGAACTTGAAGAAAGGTTTCCTAAAAGCAAGGGTATTCCTAATTTATTTGTTTTAAAAAAGGATGATAAAATGGAAAGTTATGGAAAGACTACTACGATAGCAAATACCTTTGTTGATTTATGGAATCTAAGGGAATGGTATGCAAAAGATTTTTTAAAAGCCTTGGAGGAAAGATTATATGGAGTTCTGGAATAGTCTGCTTACAGAGAAAAGCTGGAAAATAATGCAAGGATTAAGAAAAGAAGGTTTTAGATTTATAGTTATTGGGGGATGGGCTGCATATTTATGGACTAAGCAGCATAAATCAAGAGGCATAGATATAATAATTCCTGATTTTAAAAGCTTAGAAGTGCTTAAGAAAAAATATGACTTAAGGAAGAATGATAATCTAAAAAAATATGAAATAAAAATAGATGAAATTGATGTTGATATTTATATTCCATATTATTCAAGAACGACTTTGCCTATACAAGAGCTTATAAATGAGACTACGAATGTTGAGGGTTTTGAGGTGATTAAACCAGAGATTTTGTTGATATTAAAACAAGGAGCAGAGTTTGATAGAAAAGACAGCATTAAAGGGCAAAAAGACAGGATAGATATAATGACATTATTGTGTTATGTGGAAATTAATTTCAAAAAATATAAAGACATTCTGATTAAATATAAATTAGAGAAATATAAACAAAGGCTTAAGGAAATAATAAACTCATTTAGGGATTTAAAGCACCTGAATCTTAATATTATTGATTATATAAAAATTAAGAAAAGACTGGTAAGGGATTTAGATTGGTAAGGTTTATATACTAAACTATTCTTAAGTAATTAAACAAAAAGAGGCAAGATGGATTGGAAAGAAACTGCATTTTGGGTTTTAGTTATTATTGGAATTATACTATTGATAATTTCTTTTATGAGGTAACAAATGAAAATAGAAGATATACTATTTTGGATATTTTTAATAGTCGTTATAGTCTTATTCTTATGGTTAATTTTTGGAAGCTCCCCGACACTAGAACAAACCTTATTAGCCTTGTTACTGAGTTTTGTTATAAAAATTCATGGAGATATAAAAGAAACAAAAGGAAAATTGGACGAGCATTTGGCTGGTCATAAAAAGAGGCAAGATGGCTGAACTTATTTTATTACCAATCATACCATTGGCTATAATTATTGGGCTGTATGAGTTAATTGCCATTCATTCTGATATGAGCTTCAGGGGAAGTCATTGGCTTGGGCATGGCTTGGGTGCTATTATAAGCATTGCTATTGCCTTGTTTATCACCATGAATACAGAATATTTTATTGAGGCTGTTGGGATAACTTATCCTTACTTGAGCAATCCATTAATTTTAAGAATTGTTGTTGGTCTTATTTTAAATTTTAAGATACATGCACAGAGCAGCTTGGCAAGGGGCGGAGGAGGAATTGCTGCGAGAGGACTAGCTGAACACTGGATGCATACTATAATAGTTTCTGTTTTGGTTATCATAGCGCCTTACATATGGCCTTTGGTTGAGCCTATTGTTCCAACTTGGTTGGGCGGAGCTGCATAAGAAAGGTTTATATATTCTTTTGATGATAAAATTTTATGAAATTAGTTTTAGCAGAGCCAATGTATTTGAAAGAGCCAATAAATATAATTTCTGAGCTTGTCAATGAGGTGCAGTTTAATGTAACAAAGGACAAGATTGAGCTTGTAGCAATGGACCCTGCCAATGTTGCGATGGTAATATTCAACTTACTCAGCAGCTCTTTTGTGGAATATGATGTTAAAAAAGAGGAGAAGATTGCAGTCAATTTGGATCATTTCAAGCAAATACTAAAAAGAGTTAAGCCAAGCGATAACCTTAGCTTGGAATTGGATAAGAATAAGCTTAAGGTTGTGATAAAGGGGGAAACAAGAAGGGTTTTTAATCTCGCTTTGATAGACATAAGCAAAGTAGAACAAAAAATACCTAATTTAAAATTCCCTGTCAAAGTAAATATTAACACTTTATTGCTAAATGAGGCTATAGAAGATGCTGGTATTGTTTCTGATGCTGTTAATTTTGTTGTTGATAATAAGATGTTTATAGCTAAGGCTGATGGAAGCGTGAGCGATGCTTTTATAGAAATCAAAGAGGACAAGGAAAATACCATAAGCAGTGGAAATGCCAAGGCAAAGTATGCAATAGAATATTTAAAGAAGTTTATGAAAGGGGCCAAGCTTGCAAATAATGCTCTTTTGCAGTTTGACAATGATTATCCTTTGAAACTGGATTTTTTGGTTAAGGACAAGATGCAGTTATCATTTGTATTAGCCCCACGCATTCAAAATTCTGATTAATTTCCGATTAGGGTTTTCTATAAAAAGAAAGCAGAAAAGATTAAATAATCTAATTAAATCTTATCTTCCAAGCCTTAGCAAATGGCATCCTTATAGAGAACAAGTTTTAAAATTAAGGAGTGTGATGAGTTATACAGATATTATTAATAAGTTTAATTTTATACCAATAAGCACAATAGAGGGCTGGCTTTACAGGTACAAGAATAAGGATTGATTTATTGCATTACCTTAAAGGGAAATATTTATAAAAGTATAGAACTGATTGATATTATGGAAAAAAGAGGGCAGGTTACCTTATTTATAATTCTTGGAATAGTTATATTAACTGTTATTGTTCTCGTATTTTTTTTAAGGGACACCATTGTTGAGAAGGCATTGGGGCCTAGCGGAACTAAAAGGATTATTTCAAATGAGGCTGACAACATAAAGGATGAAATTGTTAAGTGCATAGATGAAAAGGCAAGGCCAGCATTAGAGATCTTAGGCAAGCAGGGCGGAAGCTTTAATCCTCAAAAATATAGGCTCTACAATGGAAATAAGGTGAATTATCTTTGCTATAATATTCCTAATGATAACAAGTGCTTAAACCAGATGCTCTTGAAAAGCAAGCTTGAGGCAGAACTTAATACCTATTTAAGCAGAGAAATATTTTCATGCATAGACATAAGTTCATTTGCTGGTACAACTGAGATAACAACAGGAGAATTTAAAATTAATAGTGAGATAGGTGATGATGGTGTTCTTGTCAATGTTGATTACCCTATAACAATAAAGAAAAAAGAGATTACGCAGAGCATTAGTGAATTTTCTAAGCAGGTTGATATTCCTTTGGGAAAAATAGTTGTTGCTGTTAATGATATACTTAATGACGAAGCTAGTGGAAGAGGTTTTGATATTGTCGGTTATGTTAAAGCAAAGAAAAGCCTGTATGACATATCTGTAAGGCAGCCATCTCCTGACAAGGTGTATATTGTAAATGTTTATGGCGATGAATATAAGCTTCAGTTTGCAATAGAGGGTGGGGCATGAAAAGGCTTTTGTTAGATACAAATATATATGGGGAGTTAGTTATTGACCAAAATTTTGAAGCTATTATTAAAAAGATAAAAACTTCTGATTCTATCAGGATTTATGGGAGTAAGGTAATAAGAGATGAGTTACGTAATACGCCGAAGAGTATGAAAATAGGAAAGAGGAGTTTAAGAATGTTACTTTTAACGGTTTACGATTTGATATCTAAAAATACATATAGTATAGATAAACAGATTTATGATCTTGCAGAGCAATATTTTTTAGCTTACAAGTCTTTTGGTGGAATTAAAGACAAAAAAAGTATATTGAAAGATTTTTTAATTGTTTCATGTGCGACTCTTAATAACTTGGACATTGTTGTTTCTGAGGATGAAAAAAGCATGCTATCAGAAATTTCAATAAAGGCTTATTATTTAGTAAACAGCATTATAAAGAAAAAAACACCTAAATTTATAAATTATGGGGATTTTAAGAGGTGGTTGCTTTGATAAATTTTCTTATTTCTCTAATGAATCGAGGATCTTTTTGGTACCCCTTCAGTTCTTTGATTAACCTTTCATATTTATTTAGCTTTTTCATAATTTTATTACACGTAGTTTGCATATATAAATATTGTGATTTTAGGAATATTTATTACAGATTCCAGTTTGCAATAGGGGGTGGGGCATGAAGAAATTGTATATTTTGTTTATGTTAATGTTTGTAATTGCTTTAGTAGGGTTGAATAAAAATGCTTCTGCTGTTACTGGGACTTGTTATGCTGAAAACAAATGCAGCGAGAACGTTGATAAAGCATATTGCGAGAGTGTTGGCGAATTTTTAGGGACATTGAGCAAGGATTCTTATGAAAAGTGCAAGTTGGGATGCTGCAAGCTTAGCTTTAGTTATGTTTATACATCTGAGGAGAATTGTGAACAACAAACAGAGGAAGAAGGAATAAGATCTTTCAATTGGGACCCCTCAGTTAGTTCTGATGCATGCGAGAGTGCTTATGGCTCTGCTGATAAAGGGTGTTGCAAGGTTGGGTCTGGGGAGGAGACAGAGTGCCAGGCCAGCGTAACGAGAGAGGCGTGCAATGATTTGGGAGGAAGCTTTGCTAAGGGTATTAAATGCAATCAGGTTAGTGATTGCCAATGCAAAGGAGAAGATTTTGAAGATAATAGGGATTGTTCGGATGATAGGTTTAGTGTTGCTTATTCTGATTCATGTGGCGTTGAGAAGGTTGAAGAATGCGATTATGTTAATGGAGAAATTTGTAATAATGGGAAATGCGAGCAAAAGTTAAATTGCGAAGGCACTTGGGACAATCCTATAGTTGAGGGTGATGGAGGAGCAAGGCAAAATTTTGAGCAATGGTGCGAGTATGAAAGTGCAGTTGGCCCCGGATTAGACTTACCAGGAACTGAGCATTACAAACATTCCTGCATTAATGGCAAAGAGGTTGTTGAGAGTTGTGGGGATGCAAGGAGTTCTATTTGTATTTATAATAAAGTGGGTGGATTTTCTGAAGCGAAATGTGAAAAGAATGAAGCGGATGGCTGTAGTTTATGTAATGACAATGAGAAATATGATACATTGCAGAAGAGAGAGAAGTGTTGTAAGGATGCCAGTAAAATGTGTGCCTGGAGCATTGGTGACGATAGTAGTGTTGAGAATGGGGCATGCATTCCTTTAGTGCCTCCTGGAAATCCTGATTTTAGAAAGGCTGAAGAATTTAAGGCGTGCGAGGGTGGAGAGGAAAAATATACTGGTCGTGGTGATATAAAGGAATATAATCTTGCTAATCCTGCTGTTGAGGTTGGTGTAGATCATACGTATGATTGTATTACCAATTGTTGGGTATACAGTGATGATTCTTTAATAAATGCAAATAATTTCTGCAGGGCACAGGGTGATTGCGGTGCTGCGTATGATCCAATAACAAATTTTAGAAATGAAGGTTTTAAAAGAGAAAGGCACGATCTTAATTTAGAAACTCTTGGTAAGGATGTTACAGATAACCAACAGAAAAGAATATCTAAATGTTACAATGAATCAAAAATATATAAAGAGGAATTAAGTAAAATAAATAAAAAATTAAATCTTAATCAGGATGATAAGGATTTACAAAAAGCCAAAGAAGAGCTTGAAAATGCAATTGAACAAACAGATTGCGAAAGTATAATAATCCCCAAATATATACTGCCAGAAATGGCTGATGAATATTTGAAACCGTTTTATACTGCCGAAACTGAAGGGTTATATGGAACTGATTCCGAGATTAAAGATAAAAAACTACAAATAGGTGATTCTCTTTTTGTTGGTGGGGGTAATTGGAAGCCTGGTTGGGTTGGGTTAGATAGAGGTCCAAGCTATGCTGAAAAAAGACAAATAGAATTTGAGTGTATGCCATGGAATCCTGTCAGTGGAGGAGCGAATTGCGAGAAGTGTAACTTACCAAAATCAAAAGGAGGAATATTGCCTGATGTTCCTGATGAATTAAAGGAAAATTATCAATGCACAGACTATAAGTGCAAGAGCTTGGGGAGCAGCTGTGGTTTAGTCGATGTTCCTGAAGGCAAAAAATGTGTTGATCTTGAGACTGATAAAGATTTTCCAGACATTATTCCTGATTATGATGCTATAGAAGATTCAAAATGTGTTTCAGGCACGTGCACAGTAAATGATGCTGCGATTGGTGATGGCTATCAAATAGACGGGAAGATAAAAGAATTTACAAAAGTGAAATTTGGAATAAAGACTATTAATACGGATCCAGCAAAGAAAAGGCAGCCAGAGCTATCTATCTGCAAATATACAATGGATCCAGGCATTTCTAACATTATTAATAAGGAAGAAAGATTCAACAGTATGACTGATGAGCACATTGAGCCTAAGCCTGATGTGTTTAGTGCAGCACATACAATTACTTTAACTAATTTAGGTGGGGAGGAAGACAAGACATATACATATTATATTTCATGCAAGGATAGTGCTGGAAATATTTATCCAAAATTGTATGCAGTGAGGTTTACAGTAAACAAGGCCCCTGACAAAAGTTATCCTATTATAGATGCCTTTGTACCTAAATCCGGAACTAAAATAGCATATGATAACAACAACGAATCTGTATCTTTGGAAATAAATGAAAGAAATGATATGGATGGAGAAGAACTAAAGTGTAGATGGAGCAATCAAGATTTATCCTTTGAGCAAATGCCTCCTGAAAATGGAGTAACAACAGAAGTTGGTGAGCCAGGAAAATCCACCTTTACATCAATTACACTAAATAATCTGGTTAAAGGGGAAAATAAATTTTACTTCAGATGCAAGGACCAGGAAGAAAATTCTGCTGTTATAGGAAAATTGTACACCTTAATCAAGACGGACAAGTTAAGCATAGTGAACATTGAGCCAAAGGGAAATATCTTTGTTAGTAAATTCAACCTAACTGTTACAACAAGCGGTGGGGCTGAGCAAGGAAAGGCTAAGTGCGAATACGGATTAACCGACATTTATGAAGGCGGGGAAATGCAAGAAACTAACAGCAATACACATAAGCAAGAGCAGAGCTTGGTAAAGGGAGGTTATACTTATTACATTTACTGCAAGGATTCTGCTGAAAATATTGCAAGGGCGCAGAGCAAGGTTTATGTCAAGACTGATACAAGCGTACCAAAGCTAGTAAGCATAAGTAGGGATTCGGCATATGGGGATAAGATCAAGCTTGTTACAAATGATGAGACAAAAGTAAAATGCAAATATGATACAAACGATTTCAGCTTTGATAACGGAAAGGACATGCAGACTGTTGGGAATGCTCCTTTGCTTAGCCATTATGGAGACTATGGCCTTGGAACTTACTTCATAAAATGCAGGGATGACTTTGGAAAAATTCTACCTATTATTGTTTATACGTGATTTAAATTATTTTAAGATTTTTTATATTATAGAGTTTTATGATCTTTTCTTTACCACCATCTTGCTTTAAAAGCCTTTTAATAAATAATTTATGCTTTTCAAACTGTGAATCAATAAATTTTGTATGTATTTTCTTCCACTCATTACCACTTTTAATAAAATTTGCCCATCTTTCTATTTGTTCTAGTTGTTCTTTTCTCATAATCTAAATCTCCTTATCAGGTTTTTTATCTTATTTATTTCTTCTTCATCAATAACGTCAGAGTACACAATTCTTAAGTGCCTTGCATCTTCTAGGTCCTTATCAGATTTTAGTAATTCTTCTTTGAAAGCGATATTTGAGTTTACAGAGGCAAACCATACATTCAATCCAGTTAGCTTAAGTTTTACTCTATTATTCAACTGGTATTCATCAAGTATATCTTTTACAAATTTTAGTTCCACCTCTGGCAATAAGTAATTTTTTAATATGTACCTGACACCAGTATTATTCTTTAAATATTCATTATATATTTCTTTTGCATCATCACTTTGAATGCAAACAAATTTATTTTTAACTAGGTCTTTATGCAATTTTATGAAATCCTTTTCTGATAACCTTTCTATTATTATGTCAATATCTTCTGTTCCTCTCGCCCTTCCCGATGATATTGCAACAAAACCAGAAACTACTATGTACTTGCAATGCTTATCGATAATATTACAAAATTTTATGCAAATTTTGTCTAAAATGTTTCTATCTTTTATGCTTCTTTCCATGGGTTTTAGGGGTATTTTACCTATTTAAAGGTTCTTTTTATACTAACAAAAACATTTATAAGTATATTTATATTGTTTAAAATAATGAAAAGAGGGCAAGTAACATTGTTCATAATTCTTGGAATAGTAATATTAGTTGTTATTGCTTTGATATTTGGGTTAAGGAACATTATGGGTATAGGCATAGGCGATGACAGATTTCTTAGCCTGAAAATGGGGCCTTTAGCAGATGATTTGAATAAGTGCATAAAGGAAAAGGCAAATAATGGAATAGTTTTAATTGGAAAACAAGGCGGAACTTTGAAGCCTATCAAATACAGATTATATAATGGGAACAAGGTGAATTATCTTTGCTATAACCTAATTGGAGATGAGAGGTGCAGCAACAGAATGGTTTTGCTAAGCAACATGGAAAAAGAACTTAATGATTATCTGCAGTTTGAATTGGCTAATTGCGTTGATACAAGAGCATTGGCGAAGAAGTTGTTTTACAAGGTTACTGTTGGAAGGCTTAGCGTTGATACAAAGATACTAAGAGATAACGTTGTTGTTAATGTAAAATATCCTATAACAATAAGCAAGGGAAGCGCTGCACTCAGCCAAGAGGATTTTTCACAGGCTATAAGCAGGCCATTGGGTGATTTATACAATACTGTTTATGACATTGTTGACTCAGAGGCAAGTTCAGGGCAGTTTTTGCAATTGCCTTACATGCTTGCCAAGAGAGGAAGCGTTGAAATAAATGTGGACAAGCCTTATCCTGACAAAGTGTATATATTAAATAAAAAGAATGACAATTACATATTTCAGTTTGCTGTAGAGGGAGAATGAAAGAAGAAACTAAGAGATGGCTTAAATTAGCGGAAGATGATATAAAGAGTGCAGAGTCTAATTTTAATAATGGCCAGTACTATGTATGTGTTTTTCTTTGCCAACAAAGCGTTGAGAAGGCCTTAAAGGCATTATTAATAAAAAAGACAAATAAATTAATAAAAATACATGATTTAGTCATACTTGGAACAAAAGTAGGCATGCCAAAAGAACTTTTAAAGGCTTGCGATAAACTTAATGGTACTTACATGGATACAAGATATGGGGATATTAATGGTGAGCTCCCCTCTGAGAAATTTACTAAAGGAGTTAGCTTGAAATTTTTAAATGATGCAAAGGAGATAATAAAATGGTTGAAAAAAAACATTTAGAATATTTAAAAAGATTTAAAAGGCGCCTTTCAAGGCATATATCCATACAAAAAATGTATCTATTTGGATCAAGAGCTAAAGGGAATCCAAAAAAATGGAGCGATTTTGATTTAATAATAGTAAGTGAAAATTTTAAGGATAAACCAAGTTTTGAGAGGGCTGTTGGATTTCATGATTATTGGGACTTGGATTATCCAGTAGACTTTTTATGCTATACACCTGAAGAATTTAATAAATTAAGCAAACAGATAACAATTATTAGCCAGGCTTTAGAAGAGGGCATTGAAATATGAAAGTAAGTTATGTATTCCAGTTTGCTGTAGAGGGAGAATGAAAAAATTAAAAAATATAAAGAAAAAAATAATTCCAATATTAAAGCATTATGGTGTAGTTAAAGCAGGAATATTTGGGTCTTTTGTTAGAGGGGAAGCCAGAAAAAATAGTGATGTTGATATTTTAGTGCAGTTTAAAGGCGATAAAAGCTTACTAGATTTAGTTGGGTTAAAACTTGAGTTAGAGGACAATCTAAAGAGGAAGGTTGATATTTTGACTTATAACTCCTTACACCCCTTATTAAGAGACAGGATTCTTGGTGAGGAAGTGAGAATATTATGAAAAAAGACAACCGTATCTTTATTGAGCATATTTTAAATAGCATAGAAAAGATAGAGGAGTTTTTAGAAAATAAATCTAAAGAAGATTTTTTTAATGATGAGCAGTTACATGAAGCAGTTGCAAGAAAGTTAGAAATTGTAGGAGAAGCAACTAAAAATATAACAAAAGATTTTAGGGAAAAGCATGCAGAAATACCTTGGCGTAAAATTGCTGGTTTAAGGGATGTATTAATTCATGAATATTTTGGTATTGATCTAACTATTACTTGGGGCATTATTAAGAAAGATTTACCAAACTTAAAGGAAAAGATTAAGAACATACTATCACAATTAAAGGACAAGAAATGAAAGAATTAAAAATTAATTTAACATTGCAGATTTTAATACTTATTTTCATTAGCTTAAGCATTCTTGTTTTTACTGCAAAAGATACAAATGCAGCAAGTGTATGTTGCGAGAAGACTGTTGATAACCTTTATTGCCAATACGCTGATGAAAGCCAATGCGCAGCTAACAGCAAGAGAGCAGCTGCAAACTGCGAGTTCACAAGCTTTTGCAAGTTGGGATGTGGATTTAATTTAGATGATGGAAAATGCTACAAAAACAGACCTTATGCACTTGCTGATGCAAATAAGGAATCTTTTGGTAATGACCCAAGCTGTAATTTGCCGCAGTGTGATGTTGGCTGCTGCATTTTGGGTACAGAGGCAAGCTTGGCAACACAGACAGCATGCAAAGCAGCAGCTAAAAATTATCCTGATTTAGAGCCTATTTTTAAACCAGATGTAAAGGACGAATTAACTTGCTTGAATACTGCAAGAAGCCAAGACAAAGGGGCGTGCAAAATAAGCAATGATGAATGCAAGTATACAACAAGAGCTGAATGCAATTTGCCAACAGCTACTGATTTCAAAGGAACAGGATTTTTTAATGGTATATACTGCAGTAATTCTGAGTTGGGAACTATTTGTACTCCAAGCAATCCAGAGCTGGGTGGTGAAGGAAAAAGAAAAGGGTGCTTAGGAAATGAGGAAGATGTTTATTATTTTGACAGCTGCGGGAACCCTGAAGGCGTAGCTAAGGATTGTGATTATACTCAAGGCACTATATGTGGAGAGGATAAGGGAGAATACAAATGCTTGCCTTTAGACTGCAGCATTCCTGAAAATGATTTTAAGCCTGTGAATAGGTGGAGACCTGATGGTAAAATTAAAAATGGCGAGTCTTGGTGCGAGTCTGATTCTGGTATTTTAGGTGGAGGCGAAGATAAGTCAGATATTAAAAATAGGGTTAGTTTTGGAAGAGATATTCCTGGAAGCAGATATTACAATAGATTGTGCGTAAATAATAAAATATTTACAGAGCCTTGCAAGGATTTCAGGCAGGAGAGGTGTGTAAGTGGGAAGGTTGAGGTTGCAGATGGTACAAAATATCATGAAGCTGCATGCAGGCCAAATAGATATCAAGACTGCAACAGTTGTAATGATCAGACTAAATACCTGAATGAGGAAGATAGAGTAAATTGTTGTACAAATACTGATGTTAGGGATTGCAGTTGGCAGGAAGGAAATAAGAAATGTGTTTCCAATATTCCTCCTGGAAGCAAGTTCTGGGCTGGAGAGGGAAGCGATAAGTGTGCAGTGGCTAATAGCGAGTGTGAAGTTGTTTGGAGAATTGGGGGATTAAGAAATTTTATAGGTAAACTTACTAAGGATACTAATCTTGCAGGATTTTTAAGTGAAGCAATAAGTGCTGGCGCTGCCGAATATCCTAAAATAATAAGTGGAGCTGATTGTTTGAAGCATAGTTACATTGTTGGTATGAACAATTTTTGCAGGGCACAAGGAGACTGTGGAGCTGATTTTAATATTGTTGGAAAAAGTAATTTAGAAGGTTTCAGTAGCACAGATAAAATTGAAGAATTTATGGAGAGGTTTAAGTATAAAGCACCAGAAGGCCTTAATGAAGAGGATTTAACAAATTGGCTTGGTTCTGGAATACCTGGTGGAAGTGATCAAGTAATGTTTTGGGAGAGGGGAGGATTAATACTGACTGTCTATGGTGGGAGGGCTTTATTTAATGCTATTGGCGGCATATGGTTAGGCCAAGTGTGGAAGGCTGGGGCGTGGGCTGGTGTAAAAAGCACAATGTCGGCTGCTGTACTTGGTTATGGAAGAACTGATTTAGCAAAGTTAGGAATGAATTATGTAACTGATGAAATGTTAAAAGAAAATCTATTAAAAAAAGCTATAGTAAAAGAAGCTCTATTTAAAGAAACTAAACCTGAGCTTATAACAAAAATTGGGGGTAAACCTGTTAAAGATGTTACTATAAAAGAACTTAAAGATGCAATAGGGGAAGAGGGGGTTAAAGAAGTAGCTTCAAAACTTGGCTCTAATCTTTTGACTAATATTATCTATGCTGCTAATCTTTATATGACTATTGCTTCATTTGCTTCTATAGCGGATATGGTATTTTCTGAAAAGTATACTACTAAAATACAAACAACATGCAATCCATGGGTGGCTCCTGTAGGAAGCGAGGATTGCAGCAAATGCAACCCTGATGACAAAAATTACGTATTTGAAGATAGCACTGGAAGAAAGTGCACAGAATACATATGCAAGAGCCTAGGACAGAGCTGCGCTTTAATAAACCAAGGAACTGGGAATGAAACGTGCGTAAGCCAGAATCCAAATGATGTTAATGCTCCTGTGATAAGCGACTGGAAGGATGCTTTGGGGGATTATAAAGCAATTACTTTGTTAAACTACGGATATAGATATGATACACAAATACCAGCATTTACAAAGTTTCCAATTGCAATAAAGACAGATGAGCCCAGCCAATGCAAGATAAGCTTTAACCATAGTGTCAAGTATGATGAGATGCAGCCTTATTACTTTGGGGGGCCTTTATACGAGTACAACCATTACATGATACTTGATTTCCCAACGCAAGAAAAGCTGACAGCAGAGGGAAAGATAGAAGTCAGCTCTGGAGGAAGCTATAAATTGTATGTAAGATGCCAAGATAGTTTAGGAAATGCAAATGAAAGGGATTATGTAATACAATTTGAAATTGAGAAGGGGCCTGATTTAACTCCACCAAGCATTGAGGGAACAAGCATAATAAGCGGGAGTTACTTTACAAATAAGGCAAATGAGCAGTCTCTAACGATTTACATTAATGAGCCAGCAGATTGCAAATGGAGCAATTTAGACAAGGAATATGATAGTATGGAGAATGAGTTCGCTGTTGTAGCTGACAAAAATCCTAATTCACTCCTTCTATATGAGCGCAGTACAGTTCTTAAGCCATTAATAGATGATATAGAAAACAAGTTTTACTTCAGATGCAAAGATCAGCCAGGCAGTCCAGAAGAGAAAAGGAATGTCATGGAAAAGAGCTATGAATTCAGCTTAAAGGGAACAGTGCCATTAGAGATAAGAAGCATTGAGCCAAGCGGAGACATATTTACAAATAATGTTACATTGAAGGTTGAAACTTATGGCGGGGCCTACAAAGATGGAACAGCAAGATGTGGATACAATGACAAGAGTAGTGATTACAATGGCATGATAGAGTTTGCAGAGACTAATGAAAGCATACACAGGCAGACATTACTGCTTGATCCAGGAAGCTATATTTATTATATATACTGCGTTGATGGCGGCGGGAATATAGCAGTCAACCAGACCCAGTTCAAGATAGCTGTTGACATGGAAGCTCCAAAAATTATTAGAATATATGAAGATACAAGCTATACTCCATCGCATTTGAAAATTGTATTGAATGAAGCAAGCATATGCGAGTATGCATTCGGTGATTTTGAGTTTGGCAAAGGAAACAAGATGCCTGAAGATAACAGCAAGGAGCATGATGCCTTGTTCAATGACAATTCAAAGTACTACATAAGATGCAAGGACTTGTACAATAATTACATGCCATTGACAATTGTTTACACTTAAGTTATTTTATATCTTCTTTTATATGCTGCTCTATTCTTGTAGACATTTTTATTCCATGCTTCTCGCAATATTCTCTAAATTTTTTAAAAAGCATTGGATCTAGAGTAAAATTAACTCTTTTTTTATAAGTGAACTTGGGAACTCTTTTAAGTTTTTCAGCTTCTAATAAGGCATCAAATATTTCTGGCTGCTCTTTCAATAATCTTTCTGTTGTTTTTATTAATCCTTCATCTGATAGCATCTTTTAGTTTCCTCCTTATCCCTTCTATATTTTTAATATTCTTTTTAGCTATTTCAAATATTATTTTATCTATTTTATACCCATCATAAGCAACCTTATTGGCTTCAAAGAAGTATATTATAACTGCAGCCGCTGTTCTTTTATTGCCTTCTTGGAATATATGGTCTACTAGTATTGCCCTAACAAGATAGGAAAGCTGCTTTATCCAATCTTTAGTATTATTCAAGGAAGACAGAGCAAAGTTCAAACTACTTCTATTACTTATAATTCCTTTGTCAAATTTCTTGTTTATTTCTACTAAACCACTTTCAGTTATCATGTGTATAAGTGTGTATAATTTATATATAAAGCTTTCTATATTTATAAGAAATGTATTTAAACTAATCTTTTTTGATAAATTTATGAAAAGAGGGCAATTGCTTGAGCAGCCATTCATTTACATTTTTGCATTGATTGTTATAGCCTTTATTTTTATTTTTGGGTTCATGGCAGTAAGCAAAGTGATGAAGCTTGGAAGCAGCGTTGAGGCTGTAGAGTTTACAACAAAGCTTAAAGAGAATGTAGAGCATTTCTATAACTTAGATACAGGAAGTATGGGGGAGGTTACTTTGAATGCTCCAGCGAATGTAAAATACTTATGCTTTATTAATCTAGGAGTGTTAAATGAATTTCCTGAGCAAGACACGATTCTTAGAAACCTTGCAAAGAATACAGACAAAAATATATTTCTAATACCCAAGGAAGGAAACAAGATAGAGCAATATAGGATTGAGCATGTTAAGGCTGCAGAAAATCCATTATGCATTTTTTCAAAGTCAAACAAGGTTGTTTTCAAATTAGAAAATAAAGGGGATTATGTTGAGGTTAGAAATAAATGAAGAAATCCCAAATACAATTCAATTGGATATTTGTCATTGTAGCGGGAGCTATTATTTTAGCATTTTTTATTAATTTTGGGATGAAGTACATTGAATTGCAGAATAAGAAGCTTGGTGTTGAGGTTGCAAGAGGCATAGAGAATGAGCTGGATAATTTGAAGACAGTGCAGCTTTATACGGAACTGCCGCTTGGCATCAATACAAAAATAGAATTTAATTGTGATAATTTCAAGGTAAATGATTACGCCAGCAAAGGGCTTTCTGACAAGATCATTGCTTCTGACAAGGTTATTGAGACAAAGGACTTATTGTTATGGACTCAAGAGGTGTACATGCCTTTTAAAATAGGAAATATATTTTACGTAGCTGATGCCAAGAGGAAGTATATATTTGTTTATGACAGCAACAGCTTTGAGTTTGTTAAAGGCTTAGAAATTCCTGAAATATTTAATATTGAGAAGACCGATGAAGAGGCTGGAAATGCAATTTATTTTACTGACAGCGATGATGGGGTTGTGATAAAAGGCAGGGAAAAGGGCATTGTTAAGGTGAATGGCAAAGAGTATCCTTACTTTAATTTACCAATGCTTTATGCTGCCATATTCAGCTCTGATTATGAATGCATACTTGACAAGGTAATAGAAAAGACAGGAGAGATGGCTGAGCTCTATGGGAATAAGGCTTTGTACATTAAGCAGCAAGGTTGTAGTTATATAGGAATTAAAAGCACTTTAGACAAGCTAAGGGATGCTGTAAGAAAAAGGGATTATGGAAAAATAAGTGACTTAACAGAACAAATAGGGCAACAGAATAAGGAATTGTATAATAAGGGGTGCATACCTGTATTTTAGTTTAAAGGATAAAAAATAAGGGTAAGAAGGTGGAAGGATAAGAAGGATGAAAAATATTTGGAATAAGAGAGGGTGGAACAAAAGAGCACAAATGCAGATACAGGAGACAATACTTGTAATATTTGTGTTTATCATAATGCTGCTTATAGGACTAATTATGTTTTACAGGGCTAATGTTGAGGGCAT
Organism: Nanobdellota archaeon; assembly: GCA_040753775.1. Classification (GTDB taxonomy): domain Archaea; phylum Nanobdellota; class Nanobdellia; order SCGC-AAA011-G17; family JAFCDX01; genus JBFMDT01. Next base: position 26,777 of record JBFMDT010000010.1, read on the forward strand.
AAAAAATGAGGAGTTTAAGGACAGGCTGATAAAGTTTTATGACATGACGGGATATTTTCCTAATATTCCGGAGGTTAAATGCAGCAGTTTAGGGCAAGAAAATGAGTGCATGGATGTTTTAAAGATGCTTGCTTTTGCTAATAGTTTGGTCAATAGCAATGCTAAAAGGGATTTTATAGCCAACAATGTTACTATATTTGTTGTTTATCCTAGGATTGATAGGGATAAGGAATGTAGCAGAGTTAGCTTGAATGAGTGCAATAGCTTTAAGGTCTATACTAATAAGCCTAAAGAAGCTAAAAGTGTATATAGGACAAGCACTTTAGTAAGCTTATATTATCCTGAAGAAGAAAGGTATAAGGTAGGGAAGCTTGTATTGGAGATGTACACATGAGTCATGTAAATCATGCATTTTTATGGGATGTTAGGAATAAGAGAGATAAGAGAGGTAAGAGAGATAAGAGAGGTAAGAGAGATAAGAGAGGTAAGAGAGATAAGAAAGTTTATAGTAGGGGCAGTAAGCTAGGTCTCGAAATAGGCCTCGATTCTGAGAAGGTTTTGAATAAGGTAGGATTTTTCGGAAATGCAGAATTTTACTGGTATAAGGCTTGCTGTTGGGGTTCCACAGGAAATGAGGTCTCGATTGTGGGA
>JBFMDT010000011.1:0-21050 GCA_040753775.1 Nanobdellota archaeon
TCGCTGGTAATGTAACCTTATCTGTGTTGCTAAAATCCGTTCTCTGTATAACCCCCGTTTTTAGATGTTTTAAAGTAATCAAAAATTGAAAACACAATTAAAGTTACTTAACCTTATTCGCTTGGCTTTGTCCTAAATCTCAGTAAATGCACCCAATAAATTGTGGCATAGTAACCGACAAAATACTTCAGCCCTTATAGTCTTAGCAGTTTTAGAATTTACATTAGAGCCATACTTGGATTCTATGCTATGAAATCCAGATTCAATTAACTCTCTTCTATGGTAAGTTCTTATTCTAAACTTTTTTAGCAGCTTTTTGCTCCATTCTGATTAGAAGGTTTTAACTTATATACACTCTTCGTGTAATGGTATTTAGGCGAACGTTTAAATTAAATTGGTGTTTATACGGCTTTTAAATGCATTTTAGAATTTGCTATAATTTTTTAATATTTGCTAAAATGTTTTTATCAATGAATTGTGGCTATATCTTCTGTAGTTATTAGTGTGCTTTTGCCTGTATTTATCTCTTTTGTCCCTATTATTAAAAGTGGTTCATACCCAATCCCTTCCTTTTTAGCATTAACCAATACTTCAAGCTCATCTTTATATTTTTTACATGTGTAATTAAAGTGTAGTTTTGTTAAATTATCAAAATCAACATTATTATTATTTGCATCTTTAACATTAACTTTGGTATTCAAAGTATCTTCCAGCATATCTCTACGGAATATTACCTGGGACAAAACATAAAGAACTGACTTATCCGATGCAGGTATTTTAATTATATTACCTAACCAACCCTTAGATATGCTATAAAAGACATATAAAAAATGTTCATTAAAAAGAAGGGTCATTTGGTCTTTTTCTGGATTAAACCCCCTGATTTCAGAGTTGTTTACTATTTCATTTAAAACTTGCCTTGGGCCAGTAACCTTATAAGTCATATAAAAAGCATCTGTTGGAAAACAATTCCCTCTTTTAGTATCAAAATTATAACGATATAGGACTTTGGCCTCTTTATTCAATTCATTTTGATTATATACTTCTATTGGATCAAAATGAAAAATTGGCTTACTATGCACTGTTATGTTATTATCAATGTTTATGTCCTGATTATCTCTATGTATATCTAATAATGTTAATAAATTGGCCATTTTTATCACTATTATTGGGTTGTAACTTATATATAAAGCTTTTTAAAATACACTTTCAACAAGCATTTGCTCATAATTTAAAGATTCTTCATATTCTTTTATAATTATTTTAAGTTTATCTGGATCATTTAAATTAAGCAACATAATATTTAAAAGAGATAATTGCAATGCTAATATTGAATATAACCTATTTTTTTCTTTATCTGGATTTGCTTTGGGTAAATGCTTAAATAAATTTTCGGTTAGGGGGATTGCAACCTGCTTAATTTGCTTTTTTAAGCTTTCTGGACGCATAATGAGCTTTTTTAATATTCTTGCATTTCCTATTTGTGTCCTAAAATCTGCTAATTTTAATCCTTTAGAAAAAAAGATATCATCCCTTGCGAAATCTATATCTTGTTTTAATAATTGTAACATAGTATTTTAATATTGTTTTTATGTTTTATATTTATTTCTATGCTTGAATTATTTTATTTTTGCTTAAAAGTTTTTGTTTTTTATTAGTTTTTATCTGTTCTAATAGTTTTTGGCCTTTTTCTGTTAGTGAAATAAGTGTTTGTTTGCCTTTTCTCTTTTTTGTTACAAGACCAACGTCTATTAAAATATCAGTATATTCAGATAAAGTTGATCTAATAGAATTATAAGATTTATCTGGATAAAGTTCTTGGGCTAAATATTTCAAAGTAATCCAATTATCTTCAACTTCTTTTTGTAAGGTATTTAATCTTAAAAAAATTAATTTTTGTGTATCTGTTAAAGTGTCTAATATATTTGTTTGTATCTGTATTTCTGGAATTTCTTTTTTTTCTTCCTGACTTAATATTGTTTTTTGCTCTAAAAGTTTTAATATAAAGTTGATTCTATTTTGGAGATCATTTATCTTAAGGTCCTGTTCTTTATTTTCAAAATTAAACTTTTCTATCCAATTGCCCACAAAAGAGATATCCTTTTTTATGTTTGAGAATGATTTTTGTAGTGTTTGATCAAGTAAATTTATCCTATTCTCTATTTTTTTATTATTCCTACCAAAAAGCCATTCAAAGACCATATAATAAGAAGTTAAAGCTTGTATATTAAGTTTTCTAATTGTTCGTAGAACTGTCGGAGACGTCTATAGACGTGTCGTCGACAGTTCTACGACGCATTTAAAACGAACTTTCTTTATAGGAAGTAGTTAGTGCAATGATTTAATCAGGAGATAGGTTTGTGAGGGAAAAAAAGCAACTAAAAAATTAAAAAGTGAGAAAAGGCAACTTTAAAATAGATTATTTTGTTGTAAAAATAACTATTTTAAAGGTAAATTCTCAAAAAGTGAGAGTTGTTTGGTAAGGATCTTTTTGATAATATATTTGTATAAGCTTTTGTTTGAGGTTTAAAGCTTTAAAATCGTAGTTTATTGCTAAAAGAGTGAGTTTATTATTTATTTTTGATTTAATAATTGGGGCCCCCTTTTGTATTAGGTTAGTAATATGTGTTCTTATACATCCTGGTGAGAGTTTAAGATAGTTAGAAATAAGCTTATAAGTTACTGGTTGCTTTTCATCTTCTAATTGATATATTGTCAAAAAAACCAAAAATTCTTTCTTAGTGAGGATTTGAAACAAAGAATTAATGTCTTTTTCTATATTTTTTATTGTATTTATGTGTTTAGGAATGTGCACAAGTGTCTGCATAACTGTCTGCATATTTGCACAGACCCCATTATTTCCTGTGGAATCATTTTTTTTTGTGTTTAAAACTAGTTCTAAATCATTTTTATTTGTTAAATTGATTATCTTTTCTTTTAAATCGTTTATTTCTTTTGTTTGGTTTAAAAGTAATTTTTTTAAATCGTTTATTTCGTTTTCTAGCTTATTAATATGCTCTTTTACCTTAAAAAAAGATAATTTTATGTTATTTTTGAATTCTAAGTCATTTTCTTCCATTTTTCAAAATTATATTATTTCGATGTGTTTAAGTATGTGTTTAGATATTAAAGATGTGTTTAAATATAAAGATATACACAATTTCAAAATAATAATTTAAAAATGATTATAAAATAAGTAGTTTATAATAATAGTTATCACTTTGAAACTAGAAAATATTTTTTAATTTTGGAGTAATGTCTCAATAGATTATCTATATTTGAATTTAGTGTATTCTGATTTATTTATTTAACCTTAAAAATATATATAAATAAAATTGTTTTTGTATTTGAAGAGGGAAAAAGAGGATGAATAAACATATTAATATTCTTAAAATAATGAAAAAAGAAAGGTGTGAATGGGAAAAAGCTTTTATGCGCGAAAAGGAAAGAAAAACCTTAAGGGAATTCTTTAACTAATATAATTTTCCGGCTTTTTTGTTTCAACTTTTGGAAGTCTTAAATGGGGTGGCAGGGCTATTTCCTGGGAAAGCTCTAATGCCTTGATATTACAGCGTATAAGGATTGTATTAAAAATTTGTTGCATAAGCTTTGGCGGAATCTCTTTATTTTTCTTCCACTTTTTTAATATATCTTTCACGTTTTTGGGTTCGTCTAAATAAAGGATGTTACCTTCTATAAGTATGTTACCTATATTTGGCTCGTATTTTGTCGTAAACTCAAAATCAAATCTTAGAATATCTTCAGACTTTTGTATTGTTACTTTTTCCTGTTCTATGTTCTTGATATTCAAATTGCTGCTTATGTTTAATTTATCCTTTATTTGAGCAGTTTTTTCTGCTAATATTCTATTTATGTTAAAACCTACAATTGGCATGATTTAGATAAATTTGGTTACTATTTAAAGATTTCTATAAGTATCGTAGACAGCTGGCGTAAGCACCCATCTTTCTCTTTTAATGTAGCTATAACCCTTCTTGGATTTATTAATAGAGGTTACAAGACCCTTCTTTTTTAGATCTTTCAGTAAAGCATAAACAAATTCATTATCCCGAGCTATTTCCTTTGCTATTGTATTTGCAAATAAGGCATTAGGATTATTTTCGTATAAAACAGAGAGTACCTGCTCTTGTACTTTTTCTATTGTTTTTTGTGATAATTTTGACATAATAATCTTAAATAATTTAAAATATATAAACCTTATCGTTTTTGCGGTTAAAAGAATTTATGATTAAAGATGAGATTTGCTAATTTAGATTGTTACAAAACTTTAAAAATAATAGAATTCAATAGGATTTATGGATTTTAAAAAAGAAATTATTAGGATATTAAGTAGGGAGATAAAGGGGGTGAAGATAAATTTAGAATCTCCAAAAAATCCTGAATTTGGAGATTATTCTTTTCCCTGTTTTGGTTTGGCTGAGAAGTTTAGGGAAAACCCAATAGGTATAGCGAAGAGGATTGCAGCATTATTAAAAAAACCAGGAAGCATAGAAAGAATAGAAGCCAAAGGGCCGTATATCAATTTTTTTATTAATAAGGAAAGTTTAGTGAAAAATGTGCTTGGGAAGATATTGAAGGAAAAAGAGAGTTATGGGGATTTAAAGACAAATAAAAGGTTAATTATTGAACATACGAGCATTAATCCAAATGCAAGCCCACATGTTGGAAGAGCCAGAAATGCATTGATTGGAGATGCTTTAGTCAGGATTCACAGGTTTTTAGGCTATAAGGTTAGGGTAAAATATTGGGTTAATGATGTTGGAAAGCAAGTTGCAATGCTTGTTTATGGAAGCAAAGGTAAGAAAGTCAATTTTGATGATTTATTAAAGATTTATGTTAGGATTAGCAAGAGGGTTGAGATTGATAAAAATCTAGAGAAAAAGATCTTTAAATTGATAAACAGTTTAGAAAGTGGAAATAAAGAGACCATCAACTTATTTAAAAAAACTGTTGGGCTGTGTTTAAGGGGGCAATTGAAAATACTAAACGGGCTTGGAATAAGATATGATGAATTTGATTATGAAAGCAAATACTTGCGGAATAAACAGCTAAATGGAATGCTAAAAAAATTAGAGGAAAGTGGAAGATTATTCACAGATGAAGAGGGAAGAAAAGTACTAGACCAGAAAGAGTTTAATTTTGCTATGAAAAGCCCTGTTTTAGTTTTAACAAGGGCTGATGGAACTAGTTTGTATCCATTAAGAGATATTGCTTATACAATTGGCAAGGTAAAAGAAGGAGAAAATATAATTGTTCTTGGGGAAGACCAGAAACTGTATTTTGAACAAATAGCTGCTGCTTTGAAAATACTTGGGTACAAAACCCCAAAAGCTGTGCATTATTCTTTTGTTTTGCTTGCAGATGGAAAGATGAGCACTAGGAAGGGAAATGTAGTTTTACTGGAAGATTTTATGAAAGAGGCTGTTAATAAGGCAAATAAGGAAATAGTTAAAAGGTATAATAAAAAAGATGATAAGCTTGCCAAGGTAATTGGTTATGGTGCAATTAAGTATGGAATATTAAAGGTAAGCAACGAGAAGAATGTTATTTTTGACTGGGCAAAGGCTTTGGATTTTGAAGGAGAAACTGGGCCTTATTTACAATATTCCTATGCAAGGGCTTCTAGCATATTAAGGAAGGTAAAGAATGGTTTAAAGAAAATTGATTTTAGCCTATTAAATACTAAGGAAGAAATTAATTTGATTAGTAAGCTAGAGAAATTTCCAGAAGTTGTTTTGAAGGCTAAAGAAAGTTTGGAGCCTCATTTAGTTGCTAACTATGCTTTTGAGCTTGCAAAGACCTTCAATGAATTCTATCATGTGTGTAAATGCATTGGTGTTGAGAAGGACTTGCAGAATGCTAGGTTGGGTTTAGTTACTGCTTTTAGGTATGTTATAAAAAACAGTTTGAATTTATTAGGAATACAGGTTAGTGAAAGAATGTAATTTGGAAAGTTTTAAATAGTTTTTTGTTTATTAAAGAATTATGAAAAATGAACTTAGGTTAGATTGGGGGTTACAAAAGAATTTAAGAATGTAATAGAAGTATATGATTGTTTAAAAGAACATAAGATTGGGACCTATACTGAAATAGGGGGAATGTTGGGGCTTCTTGGTTCATTAGCTGGTTTATCAATTGGTAGTTCTCTTGCATATTGGGGATTTGGAGTTGGGGTGTATATAGGTGTGGCTAGTGCTATTTTATTACCTTTTAGTCTCTTAACATTTACTATGACAATGGGTTATACGCATAAGAACCAAAATAGTTATACCCATGGGGAGTTTTATAGTGCTGCTAAAAAATATATTGAAGAAAATAAATATGGGGAAGAATCATTTGGTTTTATAATTAGTTCTTAAGTTTAAATCCATATTCCTGTTCTGGATAATGTTGCATCCATTATTACATGAGTTACATAACCAATTAAGAAATATAAGACTAATTCATCCCATTCCTTTAATTTCTTCTTTTTAATCCAGTGATAGTGATATAGTAACTAACCTAGTGCAAAGAAGAAAAAGAAAAAGAATATTATAAAGTCTAAGCTGTTTATAACTTGCGTTGTTGACAAATGCAAATAACTTTTCTTAAATAAGGTATGTTGATACTATTGTAATAAAAAGCGAGATATGCAATTTTGAAAACATCTGGAAGAAGATTTCCAATAAAAATCGTCAGACTAAATTCTAATTTGTGATTATAAAATAAACAATTATTGCACTTAACAAACCAACACCAATGTGAATCAAAGCACCTGGCATAAAGACTTTAAAATCATCCCATTTAAAAATATTTTGATTATTTATTGGCTATTTGTCTTAATAATTTTTCTTTGCCTTTCCAGTCCAAAGCATATTTCAAGACTTCTTCTATGGTTGAAATAGAAATTATTTTTATTTTATCTTTTTTGTCTTTTGTTAATAGAACATCCTTTTCATTTGCTTTTGGTATTATAACTTTAGAAATCCCTGCTTCTATTGCTGCTTCTATTTTTGAAGTTACGCCACCAATAGCTAAAACTTCTCCACGTATAGATAAAGAACCAGTCATTGCTGTATCTTGCCTTACTGGAACTTGTTTTAATGCTGAGATGATTGCTGTTGCAACTGCTATTGATGCTGAATCTCCTTCTACACCAGATTCCATGGTTTGAAGGAATTGTATAAAAATATCATGCTTTTCCTTAATATCTTCACCAAAATACTTCAAAACAATAGCTGAAACATTTTTAACAGCTTCTTTTGCTATTTCTCCTAGTCTTCCTGTTGCAACGAATTCTGCCTTTTTTCCACCTGGGGTAACTTCTGCTTCTATAGGCAACACTATTCCTGAAAATGAAGTGCCAGAACCTAGGACAGCCAAACCATTTACTCTTCCAATTTTAGTTCCTTTTGTGATTATGACTTCATATTCTTTTTTTTGTTCAATAAATTTATCGGCTATCTGCTGCTCTAAAGTTCTTGCCAATGTTTTTGCTTTTATAACATGCTTTCTTTCAACAAATTTAGACTTGTCTTCTAAGGCTAAATCTCCTGCTGCCCTTACTAAACCACCAAGCTCTCTTAAGTGTAGAGTTAACTTACCTGCTGCACTTGCCCTTCTTCTTGCTTCAATTATTATTTCTTCTACTGCTTCCTTTGTAAAGTGCGGTATTTTTTTATCTTTAATAACCTCTTGAGCAACAAACTTTACTATTTTATCCCTATTTTCCAAATTGTCTATTATATCGTGATTCATATAAACTTCATAACCATAACCGCGGATTCTGGAGCGCAAAGCAGGATGCATTCTCTTTATTGTGTCTAAAGTTCCTGCTGCTACTAATACAAAATCTGTTGGAACCGGTTCTGTCCTAACCATTGCTCCGGAACTTCTTTCACTTTGGCCTGTAATTTGGTATCTTTTTTCCTGCATGGCTGTCAGTAACTCTTGTTGTGAGTGTGGGTTAAGCAAACCAATCTCATCTATAAACAAAACACCACCGCTTGCTTTATGAATTAAACCCGGAATTATTCTTTCATATGCAGGAGTTCCTAAGCCACCTGACTGCAAGGGATCGTGCAATATATCACCAAGCAAAGCCCCTGCATGCGCTCCTGTTCCATCAAAAAAGGGCGCTTGCTTTTTGTCTGAATTATCTATTAAAAGTTTTGGAATTTTAAAGTTATTTAATTTTACCTTTCTTCCGAGGTTGATAAAGAGAACAAATGCTGCCAGGAATATCATGCTGCCTATCAAAGATGCTGCTGCCATTACATCACCATATTCCTTTCTTATCCACCACGGGGCTAATATTGTAATAATAACTAAAATAAAAAATAAAATGTTCTGGTTTCTTATTGAGGTAAAGGATTGCAGTCTGGCTTTTGTAACTATTTTTTTCCCCTGACCTTTAGTAACTATTCTTATTAAAGGGGAGTTTTCATCTTGGGGATTATCTAAACTAAGAACATCTATTGGGTTTTCTTTAGGCAATAGTTCTGCAAGCGACTGGCCCAACATACTTTTACCAGTACCACTTTCACCTATGAGTAAGACGTGCCTTCTTTGTTTAGCTGCCTTTTTTATGATATTCAAAGCTGAATCTTGGCCAATTACCTGTTCAGAGATATGTTTAGGCACTTTAATATCAGCTGTTGTTTTATATTTTAGTTCTGACATAGGTTAGTTATATTAGAAGGTATTTTTAAATTTTTACATTATATCTTCTTCAGCAACAACTACAAAGTCGCCTATAGCTATTACTGCACTATAAGGAATCAGCAAATTTCCATTTTTATCTCTGTCTAAATCAAGAGCATCACAATAACTTGTTGGATTTTTGAGAACTAATTGTAATAATTCACCTGTCCTGGTTTCGAAGCTTAAGTTACCTACTTCACCAAAACGCTTTCCTGCTTTGCTAACAATGGTCTTACCAACCAATGCTTTTACTGATCTCTTATCTTCAACCATCATTAGTAGGAATAATAACTTATTTATAAATGTTTCTGAATGTTTTCATAGTTAGTTAACATATAAATTTGGATTAGTTATTTTGAATTTTGGTGTTTAAATTTATCGGGCTGGTATTACCTTCTGCCGTATTTTGTGTGTTATTGGTGGGAGTTGATTCAGGAGATATATTTGTAAGGGTTGTATTTGTAGTTGTACTAATTTTTGATTCTTTATAATTCAAAAAAGTAAAGATTAAGGAGATTATTAGCAACAGTAATATGAAGAAAAAAACTATTTTTACTAATTTTTTAAGGAATCTATAGGAAAGATATAAAATAACTAAAAATATTATTAAAAGGATTATAAACTTAACCATTATTTCATTTAGAAAGGATGCTTGTTTATAAGGTTTTTTGTTAAACAAGACCCTGACACCTTAGTTTCTTGTGGAGATTTTTAGATTAGGTGTTTTAAATTTTTAATAATAAGCGCTTTTATTTATATTAAAATAGAAGACCGGGCTATTTTTATTTTTTAAAGTTAATTTTACTTAATTTTTATTTTCTTTTTTTAAGGTTTTTAAATGTTAAGTAGACAGTTTTTAGGGTTCTTCTTTATTTTATATTTAAATTTTTCTAATGTTTAATATATAATATCCTTTATCTGTTTTATAAGATATGTTATGTATAGTGTTATCATTATAAAGTTCTATATGAAATAAAGGGGTCTATTTTTGTGTAGTAACAAATTTTAAAACAAAATATATTTTAAATTGCTTGCATAGGAAATATAGGTGTAGGTATCTATTTTCTGGAATAATAATTTTTAAATATTAGATTAGTGATAAATACTTTCTATGGTTGAGGGTCACTTAAAAAATTTCTTTGAAGATTTCTTAAAAAAAGATCCATTAATTATTGATAAAAAGGTTTTACAGGCAAATTATACCCCAAATGATATATTACACAGGAAAGAGCAAATTGAAGTTATTGCTGGAATATTGGCACCATGTTTAAAACTTGAAAAGCCATCCAACTTATTTTTATATGGTAAGACGGGCACAGGAAAAACACTTACTGTTAAATATGTAATAAACCAGATATTGGACATAGTCAAAGAAAAAAAATTAAATTTGGAAGTTATTTATCTTAATTGTAAGCTAAAGAGGGTTGCTGATACAGAATACAGGCTTATTGCACAGTTGGCTAGAGAATTTGGGAAGGAGATACCAGCTACAGGTTTACCAACTGATGAGGTATATAAATTATTTGTAAAGGCTATAGATAACAGCAAGTGCCTTATTGTAATAGTCCTGGATGAAATAGACCAGCTTGTTAAAAAGATAGGGGACGGGGTGCTTTACAATTTGACAAGGCTTAATTCTGAATTAAAAAATAGTGAAATATCTTTAATAGGAATATCTAATGACCTAAGGTTTACAGAGAATTTAGATTCGAGAGTAAAAAGTTCTTTATCAGAAGAAGAGCTAATTTTCCCACCTTATAATGCCTTACAAATACAAGATATCTTAAGGCAGAGATCTAAACTGGCTTTTAGGGTAGGGGTTATTGAAGATGGCGTTATAGAAAAATGCGCTGCTTATGCTGCAAGGGAACATGGCGATGCAAGAAGGGCATTGGATTTGCTAAGAGTTGCCGGTGAACTAGCAGAAAGAAAGAATAAAACAAAAATTACAATTGGAGATTTGGATGACGCTGAGGAAAAAATAGAAAGTGACAGGGTTTTAGACATTATAAAAGTACAACCAAAACAGTTTCAGTTAACCTTGCTTGCTATACTAATGGTTGAGCATAAAAATGGGCCTTTGTTTACAGGAGATGTTTATGAAATTTATAAAGAGCTGTGCAAAGGGGTTGGACTTAAGCCGCTAACCCAAAGAAGAGTAAGTGATATTATTGCAGAGTTTGATATGCTTGGTATAATTAATGCAAGGGTTATTAGCAAGGGGAGATATGGCAGGACGAGGGAGATTAATCTGTCCATTCCTTCTTCAACCTTATCACAGATGGATGATATATTGAGAGAAGGGCTAAACTTATGAATAAGAAAGAGGAGATAATACAATTCTTTTTAGAAAAGGGATTTTTAGTCAATCCAAGTTTTATTAATAATATTAACGAGAACTTCGATAAAGAAACTTTTCTAAGCAAGCTGTATAATTTAGAAGGAAGACCCAGAGTCCTTGATGGAAGCATTTTTGGACTTATCGATGGTAAGATTTCATCCGAAACCCAAAATGTAGAAATTATTAAGTCTTATCAGGAAAATTTAGGTAAAAAGGATGTGCAGGGTTTTGTAAACTATTTTAGGTCTAGGTATTTTGTTTTAAAAAAAATACTATTAAACAGACCAGAGTTACAAGAGGCTATTTCGATAAGCAAGGTCGTAAACAAGAGGGAAAGGGAAACTGTTTCTTTAGTGGGGCTTATTACCAAAAAAGAGTATACAAAAAACAACAATATATCCATCATTTTGGAGGATGTTACTGGGGTTATACCAATCTTAATTAATAAAAATAAACCAGAACTTTATAATTTGGCAAAAGATTTAGTTTTAGATGAGGTTATTGGTGTTAAGGGCATTGTTGGAAATAGGATAGTTTTTATCAATGAAATTTATTTTCCAGATGTTCCGACAAATAAGGACCTTAAAAAATGCAATGATGATGTTTATGTTGCATTTATTTCTGATATACATATGGGCCTTTATGCTTTTCTTTCCGAGGATTTTTCAAGATTTTTGAATTGGCTTAATGGAGACACAGGAGATGAAAGGCAAAAAGAACTGGCCAAGAAAGTGAAATACCTTTTTATTGTCGGTGATTTGGTGGAGGGTGTTGGGGTTTATCCAAATCACGAAAGGGATTTGGTCATTAAAGACATTTATGAGCAATACAAAAGGCTTGCAGACTACCTTAAGCTTATCCCAAAACACATAAAGATAATAGTTTGCGGTGGAAACCATGATGCCTTGAGGATTGCAGAGCCACAACCAATTTTGTACAAAGACATAGCAGCACCATTATGGAATTTACCAAATGTTACTATAACTACTAACCCTGCCCTAGTCAGAATACACAGCTCGAAGGAATTTCCAGGCTTTGATGTTTTAATATACCATGGTTTTAGCATACCTTACTTTGCAAATAGTATAGACTCCATAAGGATGAGCGGCGGACAGAACAAAATAGATAGCATAATGAAATTTTTATTGCAAAGAAGACATTTAGCCCCAACATATATGTCAACACTTTATATTCCTGGCAACGAAGATGACCCATTACTTATAGATAAGGTGCCCGACTTTTTTGTTACAGGCCACATACATAAAGTAGTAGCTACAAATTATAAAAATATAAGCCTGATATGCGCTGGATGCTGGGTTAGTGGCACACCTTACCAAGAGAGAAGAGGCATAATTCCAGAGCCATCAAAAGTAGTATTAGCTAGCTTAAAAACAAGGGAGTTTAAAATACTTAATTTTGGCAAATAAAATGGAAAAAAGCAAAGATATGCAAAATTATTTTACCACTATAGAAACTGATGTCAAGAAAGCCTACGAATTTGCAAATAAGGCAAAAAAAAATAGCTGTGATGTCGATAATTTTGTTGACATTCCTTTAACTAGAAACATGGCAGAGAGGGTTGAAGGTTTGATAAGCGTTGTTGCTCCACAAATAAAGAATAGTGGTGTTGTTGAAAGGATTTACGAGCTTGAAAAAAATTATGGAAAGCTTGATTGGAGAGTCGCATTAGTTATAGCTGAGGAGGTTGCAAATGAGAAGTTTTGCAAATTTAAAAATAAACTTGAGGCTATTGAGGTGGGGATAAGGGTAGGCATAGCTTATGTCACAATAGGGATAGTTGCATCTCCTTTGGAGGGTTTTGTGAAATTAGAGTTAAAGAAGAGAAGGGATAATGAAAATTATTTTTGTGTTTATTATTCGGGGCCCATAAGGAGCGCTGGCGGAACTGCAGCTTCTGTTTCTGTGTTAATTGCTGATTATTTAAGGAAAAGGCTGGGGTATAAAGAGTATGATATTACTGAAGATGAAATAAAGAGAATGCTTACAGAAATACAAGACTATCATGACAGAGTGACTAATCTACAGTATTTTCCCAGCGAAGAAGAACTTGAGTTTGTATTAAAGCATTTACCAATACAAATAGATGGAGATCCTTCTGAAGAGATTGAAGTAAGCAATTACAAGGACCTCCCAAGGATCAATACGAACAAACTAAGAAATGGTCCATGCCTTGTGCTGGCAGAAGGAATATGCCAAAAAGCACCGAAGTTGTGGAAACAGATTTTAAAATGGGGTGGGGATTTTGGGCTTGAGCATTGGTTTTTTTTGGAAGAGTTTATCAAGATTCAAAAGGAGTTAAAGGCACAAGGTGAAAGGCGTGAAGAAAAAAAGCCTATTTTTGGAATAGAGCCAGATTATACCTACATAAAGGATCTGGTTGGGGGAAGACCTGTTTTAACCTATCCTTTAAGGAAGGGCGGTTTCAGGTTAAGGTACGGAAGATGCAGAAATACTGGATTAAGCAGTACAGCAATCAATCCAATAACCACAATAGCCTTAAATAATTATATTGCTATTGGAACCCAGCTTAAGATTGAAAGGCCAAGCAAGGGAACTGCTTTAAGCATTTGCGATTCTATTGAAGGACCTGTTGTTAAACTTAAGAATGGGGATGTAATTTTTTTAGATAATGTTGATGAAGCTACGAAATACGCTAATGATATTGCTGAAATTCTTTTTCTAGGAGACATTTTAATCAGTTATGGTGATTTTTTAAATAGGGCGCATTCTTTAGTCCCTGTCGGATATTGTGAAGAATGGTGGTGTCAGGAAGCTAAACAAAAGGATAAAAATTTTGTAATGAAAAACTATTCTTTTGATGAGGCTTTAGCAATATCAAAAAAACTTGGAATTCCATTACACCCAAAGTATACTTTTCATTGGGCTGATATTTCAAAAGAGGAGTTAACCACTTTATTCAGATGGTTTAATAAGGGCGTGATTAAAGATAATACAATTACTTTACCTTTAATTGAAAATTCAAAAAGGACACTAGAGCTCTTAGGCATACCTCATAAAATAAGAGATTCAATTACTATAGAAGGGGATTGGGCAAAGGCTTTATTGTTAATTGATTTTAAGAAATTTAATCCAAACACAGTTCAAGGAGATCCTCTTAGTATTGTAAATAGCCTCTCTGATGTTGAGGTAAGGGATAAATCAGGAACTTATATAGGGGCAAGGATGGGCAGGCCAGAAAAGGCTAAAATGAGAAAGATGAAGGGAAGCCCGCATGGCCTTTTTCCAGTTGGAGACGAAGGTGGAAGACTTAGGGATTTTAATAGTGCCTTAGATATTGGAAAAATAGGCGCAGATTTTCCCTTATACTTTTGTGAGGGATGCAATCATGAAACAATTTACCCTATTTGCGAGAACTGTAACAAGGCAACCAAGAAAGTGTATTATTGCAAGTCATGTAAAAGGTTGCTTGAAAATGGGGTTTGCGAAGAGCATGGCAGCGGCATAACCTATGATTTTAAGGAAATAGATATTAGACATTATTTTAAGAGGGCGATGGAGAAACTGAATTTACAAGAGATACCTCCACTAATAAAGGGGGTAAGGGGAACTTCAAACAGCGAGCATATCCCAGAACATTTGATAAAAGGAATTTTAAGAGCATTACACAACCTTTACGTTAACAAAGATGGCACTGTAAGGTATGACATGACTGAACTACCTATAACCTGCTTTAAGCCAAAGGAAATAGGAACTTCCATAGAAAAATTAAATGAATTGGGCTACAAAGAAGATGTATATGGAAAAAAGCTTGATAGGGAAGACCAATTGTTGGAGCTTAAACCACAGGATGTGATACTGCCAAGTTGCGATGTTTCTTTAGATGAAGGGGCGGACATAGCACTTTACAGGGTTGCAAGTTTCATAGACGACCTGCTTGTTAAATACTACAATAGAGAAAGATTTTATAATTTGAAAAATAAAAAGGATCTTGTTGGACATTATGTTGTTTCTTTGGCACCACATATTTCAGCAGGCATCATAGGAAGAATAATTGGTTTTTCAAAGACACAGGCGTTTTATGCTCATCCTTTATTTCATTCTGCTTGTAGGAGGGATGCAGATGGTGATGAGTTATGTGCTGTTCTTTTAATGGATGTTTTGCTTAATTTTTCCAGAAAATACCTTCCGCAGCACAGGGGGGCGGTTCAGGATGCCCCTTTGGTTATTACTTCTACAATAATAGCCTCTGAGGTTGATGACATGGTTTTTGACATGGATACTGCTTTTGAGTATCCTTTGGAGTTGTACGAAGCTGCAATGAAATATAAACAACCAGGTGAAGTTAGGGTTGAGAAGGTAAGGGACAGGCTTGAGAAGGAAACCCAGTATGAAGGTTATGGCTTTACCCATAATACGAGCGATATAAATGGGGGGGTAAGATGTTCTGCTTACAAATCATTGCCCACTATGGATGAGAAGGTGTTTGGCCAAATGTCTTTAGCTGAGAAAATAAGGGCTGTTGATGATGCTGATGTTGCAAGGCTTGTTGTTGAAAGGCATTTTATAAGAGACATTCAGGGAAATTTAAGAAAGTTTTCAACCCAAGAATTTAGATGTGTTAAGTGCAATGAAAAATTTAGGAGGCCACCTTTAATAGGGCAGTGTACAAAGTGTGGCAGCAAGCTCCTGTTTACTGTTTCTGAAGGAAGTGTCATAAAATATCTTGAACAAAGCATTAATTTATCAAAAAGATATAAGCTATCCCCATTTTTAAGACAGGTTTTGGATTTAACCAAAAGAAGAATAGAAAGTGTTTTTGGGATAGATAAAGAAAAGCAGGAAGGATTGGGTAAATGGTTTGGGTAGATTAAGCCACTTCTAATTATCTGTTCAATTTTTTTCTGCACAACCCCTTTGCTTTAAAAGAGAAATGGTTTACAGTAATTTTTTGTTTTATAAAATATAATACAAAATAACTGGTAGAAGCAGGCAACCCATCAAATGATTTCTGCCAATGCCTTTTAATGCAGGGATAATTCCTATTAGGGTTGAAACTACCAATACAAAAATACCCATAAAACCAGTCAGTGCTGCAACAACCAGCATAATAATTACCATGACAGCTATGCATAGTTTTTGGTAATTAACCCTCGTTATCAAACTGGAAAATATTTTTGAAAGTTTTAGAGTTATTATTGTTGCAAGCAAACCAGCCACTAATGAAACACCAATCAATAAAATTAAAGTATCCAGGTTAAATGTTTCCAATATTTCGGACATTATTACTATTGCCCCATTCCTTGCTTTGTCTATTGTGTAAAGGGTTATCATGCTTACGACCATATTAACTGTATTTAAAGAACCAACTAAAATCAGGAAGCCTGCTGTGCTAAGCCTTCTTACTATTTGTGTTGCTATTATTGCAGCATGAGCAGGACTTATTCCAGGGAAAAAGCTTGCAATACTTCCGACAGCTACGCTAGAACTTATTGCTTTTATTCCTGTTCTTTTGTCTATTTCTGGCCGAGTAATTTTTTGTTGTGGTATTTTTACATTGTCTTTGTAACTTAAAAAGAGCACGCTTACACCAAAGAGACCGGATAACATGGGCAGCAGGGGGTCTTTTAAGGTTGCTATATTAAAAACAATAATTCCAAGAGCACCTGAAAGAAGGAACGTTATAAGCGGCCAAATTTTGGTCTTTTCCCTTAGGACCATAAGGAGCACTACTACTATGAGAATATAACCAATATAATTTTGAAGTATTGGATAAATAAATCTGAGAAAGGGAATAATTATGGGTGTAAAAAGTATTGTTAGAAGCAATCCAAAAATGCTGCCTACAACAGTAAGAAATACTGCTTCATAACCCTTTCCAGAAAGCAAGTATTTATGGCCAGGGAGAACAGAGAGAACTGTGTCTGAATCAGGAGCGCCAAGAAAACAACTAGGTAAAAAATCTGTAAAGGTATGGGTTATTGCCATGGATATTATGAATATTGCTATTAATAAGGGTGATACAAATGTTGCCAAAAACGGAGAACCTGCAAGTATAATCGTTGCTACAAGGTTGATATGAATGCCAGGGATTATTCCCGTAATAGTTCCAGCAATACAACCAAGCAAGATTACAAATAGTATAGAAATCATTTTATTAACCTTATAATATCTGCAACAACTTCTGTTTCTTCCTTATATTTTGTTATTTTGCCTTCTACTTCAATTAAATCACTTTTGCTAATGTTAATTTTCTCTTCCTTGAAAACTACCACCCTTATCGAGCCAGTATCATCCTTTACTGTTATAATATACAGGCCTGAACTTTCTGCTAAAGAAGTGATATAACCCTTAATTTTTACCTTTTCATTTATTGTTTTATCTGTAATTTCTCTTATGTTAGAGTTGTTTAAACTACTTTTTTCAGAGATATAGGATAAAATTATTATGCCTATCAACGAGCCTATTATTGCTATTTTAAGCAGCTTTGATTCTTTCACAATAGAATAGATAACTTTATATCTTAAAAATTTATTGGTAGATTATGGATATCGCAGACAAGTTTGAGCTTATTAAAAAAAGTACACAGGAAATTGTAACAGAGAACGAACTAATGGGGGTTTTAGAGAAAAAGAACCCTGTTGCATATTGGGGGACTGCACCCACCGGAAGACCACACATAGGTTATTTTATTCCTATCTTGAAAATAGGTGATTTTTTAAAAGCAAATTTTAAATTTAAAGTTTTAATAGCTGATCTGCATGCTTATTTGGATGATCAAAAGACACCTTGGGCTTTGCTTGATGCAAGGGCAGAATATTACAAAGAGATTATCATAGCTATGTTTGATGCTTTAAAGATTAAATGTGACAATATAGAGTTTGTTACCGGCTCTGATTTTCAGCTTGGTACAGAGTATATACTTGATGTTCTCAGGATGAGTGCAGAGGTTAGCATAAACAGGGCAAAAAGGGCTGCTGCTGAGGTTGTTAGGTTTACTGAAAAGCCAAGGGTTGGGAGTTTTATTTATCCTTTGATGCAGATAGCTGACATCCCCGCCTTAGGCGTTGATGTCACTTACTCGGGAGTTGACCAGAGGCATATTTACATGCTTGGAAGGGAACTGTTACCAAAATTAGAGCATAAAATACCCTCGTGTGTTTTTACACCAATGTTGCCCGGGCTTACTGGAGAAAAGATGGGTTCAAGCGAGGAAAAAAGCAAGATAGACCTGCTTGATTCCAAAGAAAAGGTCATAAAAAAAGTAAATAGTGCCTATTGCGAAGCAGGCAAAACTGATAATAGTTTTTTGACATTTATCCAGCATGTTATATTCTCCTTGAATGATAAGTTTGTTGTGAAAAGGGACAAGAAATTTGGCAGAGATTTAATATACAATAAGTATTCTGATGTAGAAAGGGATTTTGTTGCAAGAAAATTGCATCCCATGGATTTGAAGAGTTCTGTTGCAGAAGAAATAAATGAGCTGTTAGAACCGATAAGAAAAAGGTTTAAAACAAAACAGAAACTTATTGAGAAAGCGTACCCAGAATGAAAATCATAAAAATTTCCAGTTCACAAGGGAGTTTGGGAGAAAATATAGGCACAGAAGAAGCGCCAAATGAAATTATAAAACACCTTAATAAGAAATGCTACTTTGAGGATGTTAAGATTGTTGGTGGTAATATAGATGAGACTAACAAAAATATTTTTAATAAAGCAAAGCTGTTGGTTGATGAAAATGTTGTATTTGTTGGCGGGGACCATTCTGTAACTTACCCCGTATTCAAGGCTTTTGCAAGGAAGTATAAAAACCCCGGGCTGGTGATATTTGATGCGCATCCTGATTGCCAGAGTGATTTTTATATAAGCCATGAGGATGTTATTACAAGCTTGATTAAGGAGAGGCTAGTTAGGCCACAGAATATTATTTTAATAGGGATAAGAAAATGGAGCAAGGAAGAATTTGAATTTTTGAGGGCTAATAACATAAGATTTTTCACTGCTGAGCAACTTTCAACTAACTTTGTAGAGAATTGCGATGTTATCATTGGCATGAGCAGAAATTTTGACAAGTTATACTTAAGCATAGACATAGATGTTATAGACCCTGCTTTTGCCCCCGGTACAGGCTATATTGAGCCCATAGGTCTACATCCGAGGGAAATATTCTTTCTTTTAAAGAGATTCAAAAGGCTGGAGAACTTGAAGTGGGTTGATTTAGTTGAGGTTAATCCCAAAAAAGATTTTAACAATATGACTGTAAAGCTTGCTGCAAGATTGCTTGATGAGCTGGTTTCATGAGATGCTTTATTGCAGTAGACTTGCCTGAAGAAGTTAAGGCCCATTTGCTTAATCTACAGAAGGAACTAGGCAATGATCTTATAAAAATTAGGTGGGTTGCCAAGAAAAATTTGCATCTTACTCTTAAGTTTTTAGGAGAGGTTAGCGAAGAAAATATTAAAATTGTTCAAGATAAACTTAGTAAAATAAAATTCAATTCCTTTAAAGTAAGATTAGGTAAAATAGGTGTGTTTCCAAGCGAGAATTATATAAGGGTTATTTGGGTGGGCATCGAACCAGATAAAGACATGATAACATTACAAGAGATTATAGACTCTTCATTGTTAGATTTGTTTAAGAGTGAGCAAAGGTTTGAGACGCACTTAACTTTAGGCAGAATCAAGTTTGTTAAGGATAAGGAAAAATTTCTGGATTTATTAAAAAAGATAAAAATAAGGGATATGGAGTTTAAGGTTGACAATTTTAAGCTTATGAAAAGCATTTTAACCAGGAATGGACCGACATATAATGCTTTGAAAGAATATATTTTAGATTGATAAAACTTATTAATCATAAAAATTGAATAAATATTTTAGAATGGACAATTCCTCTGACGTTAAAGGGACTATTTCTATCTTTGGGCTTATTCCTTCTGATGATGAAGGTATAATTTCTATTGATAATATAGTAAAGGAAGCAGTAGGGGTTATACATAATAATTTTCTAGAAAGATATTGCATATTACTTGAAAACTGTACTCTTGTTCCACATGCATCCAAAATCAGAAAATCTTTAATAGACAAATTAATGGTTTTGGATAAGGAATATAAAATAATCAATTATGATATTGTATATTACCCAAACCCCAAAGACCTATTTGATTATATAACATTTAAGAAAAAAGAAAACCCAAAAATTTTGTTTATTATACTTGATTCACTCTCTAGAATTAAAAATAAACACAAGTCTATATGCAATGAATACAGATCTATGTGTTATAGAATAGATGTTGACGAATGTCTTGAATTTTAATATTTGCTGTCTATAACTTTCTTTATTTCCCTTACCTTTTTTGGGCCTATTTTTCTAATATCCTTTAATTTTTCTTCTGATGCATTAATTATTTTTTTAACAGTTTTAAATTTCTTTAGTAAGGATTTAGCAATTTTTGGGCCAATACCTGGAAGCGTTTCTATAACTAACTCTTGCTGTTGCTTTACAGTTTGTGGCTTTCTTTTTTTGAGCAAGCTTATGGGTTTTTTTGTTTTTTCCAGGCGTTTTGCAATTATTTCTAGAAAAGATGCTGTATCTCTGTAGTTCTTGGTGTAAATTATTGGTATTTGGTAGTCTATTATTATTGAAGCAATCATGCCACGTATTGAGTTTGGGTGAAAGTTTCTAATCTCATATATGTTAGTTGCTCCTTCTATTACCAACAAGGGAATTTCAAAATTTTCTTTAAGCAACGCTAACTGATTTAGGATTCTTTTATCTATTATTGAGTTTAGGAAATCATGTTGGGTCTTTTTTTCTATACCAATCCCTATATCTTTACCTTCAAGATTTTTTCCCTGAATTATAAAATCGGCAGACACCAAATGCCTTTCCTCTGTGTTTATCCCTTTTTTATTTAGTTCTTCTATAACACCTGAATTTCTTTCCCTGTAATCTACTATTATTTTAGACATTTTAAAAATCAGCTAAATTTTGTTGTTTCATCTTGTACAGGATTTTTTTCATATTC
>JBFMDT010000012.1:0-16957 GCA_040753775.1 Nanobdellota archaeon
CTAAAACAAGTATGACTAATATTGCAATGATAATAACGTTCATAGAAAGCTCAACACCCCTTTTATTTCTTGAAAGTTTCATCATAATTATAAAATAAAAGAGTTATATAAAGCTTTTGTTTATTTTAAGCACATAAGGGAAGGTTCTTAAAGTAGTTAATTGCAGTTTCATCAGGCTTTTTAAATATGCCCTTGCCCAGGCCCTTTTCTAATAATAGACATAAATGTTGCTTGTCATACTTATAGATATATTCTAAGCCAGGTATAAGCTTGTCATCAAATTTTTCTTCACCCAATACTCCTGCTATAGTTAATTCTCCTGATTTACTTTGCTCTATTAAAATAGTTGTTGTAGGCGGCAGGGAATATTTGTAATTGCCTTTTTCATCCTTTTCAAGCACAGCAAAACAGTTGATTATCAAGCCTTCCAACAGCTCTTTGTATATTGGTGTTACTTCTGCTTCTTTTGAAATGCTTATGATTGAATTATCTTGGCTTGATGAATAGGACAAAATATAGCCTGAAGGGAATCTTGGGAAATTCCTCCTGCATATGCAATCAGCCTTTTCTGATTCAGCGCATTCTTTGTAGCTATTTGTCAGGCTATCAAACTTTTCTTTTATTGTTATTGTGTCTCCAGTTTCAAAACCAAATTCATCGCCAAGATTCAAAACAGACTTTATTAACGGAGATCCTTTTGTTAAAAAAAAGACTGCAAAAATTATCACGATTACAACAAGTATAGCATAAATTATTTGCTTGAACTCCATTATCCAAACCTCAAAACAGCAAGGAACTTATCAAATAGATCAACTATTTTATCCTTCAACAGCCATACAGCTATTACAAGGAAGATTAAGACAGTCAAGGCTATTATAAGCTTTGCAATCTCATCCCAGGTTATGTCACCTTTTTTCATTTTTAGCTTTTGCCACAAATACCTACAACATCCTTTTCATCATTAGTTACATACAATCCAGGATAGTATTTTGTTTCTTCTCCTAGAGATACTACTGAAGATATAACTGCTCCAACTGCTGCCCCCGACTTGCAGCCAATTACGAACCCAGGAATCACCCCAATACCACCAAAGGCACTACCTACAATTAAACCACCTGCACAACCTAAAAATGTTCCTGTTGCTGTTCCGCCACCTATTACTTTTAACCTTGTCATCAAATCACTTCCTTTATTTGCAAAGAATAAAACATACAAGGGTTTGTCTGCTGTTATTTCCTTAATTTCAGGTATATTTGTAAAAGCGCCTTTGGTTCCAGTAAGATATACACTATAAGACACATTATGAAGCGGGGGGTTGTTTTCATTTAAGTATATTCCAAGGTCAATTTTATTTTCCTTTATTGAAGCATCAAACTCTATTTTTGAGCAGATAAAACAGAAGGTGTCTACCCCCCCAAAATCCCAGTCGCTCAAGAAATCAACCTTACCCTCTCCAAACTGACCCCAACAGTCGTACATTGCATCTGCTATTTTTTTTGTGCTTTTTTCATTTATCTCATCTATTTCAATTTTTGTTGTCTCGCACTGCAAATCAACTTTTGAACTTACGCCTGGAACAGCCTTAGCTTTTGCTTTTAGTAAAACACTTTGCTCGCATGCTGATTTTGATGAAGTTGTTTCTATGCCCGGCTTGAAGATGTAAACTACAAAGAATATAACTAGAGAAAGTACAAGGACTATTAAAATAAGTTCAACAACATGCATGGATACTGCCTTTTTATGTAACACTTTGAATGAGCCTCCCAACAATATTTTTTATTATTATTTCATACATTACAAAACCAAGGAGTATGAGCAGGATAAGGATTACTATTATTTTTGCTGTTTCTGAAACACCCTTTTTGTTCATGTTTTAAAAGTATTGTTTAATCTTTATAAATATTCTTAAAGTTGAGTTGCTGCCAGGATTCCTGATGCCAACAGGTTGAAGAGGATTATTACTGCAAACGAAATGAGGACATAAAGAAAAGTCCCCCTGAACATATTTTTACCAAGCTCGTGGTCTTGGTTAAGCTTGTCAGGGCCATTTTCTATGCCATTTGCAAGTATGGTCAGTATAAATACAAGCTCAACAACGTAAATTCCAACCACTGCCTGGAAAAAGTAAGATGGTATTATATCCTGGATTTTGAAGATTGATGTTATTGCTGACAATCCGCCAAATTCAGATCCTGGTTGGGCTATTGTCAATTTTTGAAACATAAGCCCAAGATTGCCTATTATGTTAACTATCATTGATGCTATTCCAACAACTATGCCTGCTATTATTGGAGTTAGGAAGGATACTTGTGATTTCATTGAAGAAACTATTTCAGACAATAAGTCTTTGAGCCTTTCATTAACAGTATGAATCCTGTCTATGTAAACTGAAATGCTTATCAGGGACTGGGAAACAATTTTTGGGCCTTTTTTGGAGCTTTCAAGAAGGACTTCCATTGAGCTTTGTATCAGGGAAGAGGGATAAGAAAGGATTGCACCAACTCGCGAATTGAAGATTGCTTCTTTAAGACTCATTCCAAGATTTTGAATATTAACACTTACCAGCCTGAAAAAGTTTCCTGTTGGAGTTCCTTCCATGTTCTTTGCAACTGTGCTGAAGGCAAGCTCTGCAGGAACACCATCCCCTATCCTTGTACCTAGCTGGAATAAAGAGCTTGCAAATTCTTTTTCAAGCTGCTTTGTCTCATTTCTTATTTTTATTAAGTTCTTTGTTTTTATTTTGTAGTATAGCCCAAAGCCTACTGCCAACCCCAAGGGTATAAATAAGCTAAGCAGCAAAGCACCCAAGCCGTAAGGACCACTGCAGGATTCGCCTAAAGAACATTGGTTGCCTGACGGATTCCTGTAATCAAGCAATTTTCCAAATCTTCCAAGGTCTATATCAAAAGATGGATCAGTAATTTTTAAGATAAATGGAAACAAGCCGAGGATTATTATAATGGATGCAAGGAATATTGCTATTGCATAAGGTTTTTTTACTTCAAGAGATTTTGCTATTTCTGACTCCCCATAACCAGTAGATCTTTTGGCAAGCATATTGGAGCCCATTGAAAAAACAACTATGGGAAGGATGATGTTGTAAAGGATTGCAAGATGGTACCATTTGATCAACCCACCCAAGAATGAACCTATTAAGGGAAAAATTACAAGGCCAAGGATAGGTAGAATAACACCAAGCATATGAAGCATTGTTATTGGGTTTTTTAGTTCTTGGGCATAGTGAAGCATCTTTTCATAAGTTCCCTCAAGCATGACTTCAATTGATTTGTCCAAAAGCTGCATTCTTCTTTCTTCTGAAGGTTCAAACAAAGAGGATTCAACCAAATGCAGGGATGTAATGAACTCCTGGTTAAGACCTCGCCAAGTTTCCAAGTAACTTTCTAAAGACTCTTTTATTGTTGAATATTTTCCTGTTTCAACATCCCAAAATATCTTTCTCAGGTCAAGAGACAAGGGAGAACCTATGTGTTCTGCTGAGAATTTTATTGCATGCTCTAAATTGGAAGTATGACGCATATACATTACAATATACAGAATGCATAACACCATCTGGTTGCTTGCCTTTAAGCGCCACCTATTAGCTATGTATATTGGAATATTTGTAAGTGGATTTATTGAAACTGCAGCTAGAATTATGAGGATTAATGGAAAGAATATGCTTGGATTGTCTGGATTAATCAGATAGGAAAAGACTCCTAAGAATATTGCAAACAAAACTAAGAGAACAGCAACGAACATTGCAAAACTGGCTGCTCCCGTAGGCGATATTTTTAGATGAGAGGTCTCTATTGCTTTTGTGAGGACTTCGAGTTTTTCCTGCTTTGGCCTTATTTGGATTATCCTTTCTATTGAATTGCAAAACCTTTCATAAAGAGTAGTTTCTGTTGACAAGGATTCTTCCCTAAACTTTACGTATTCCCTGGAGAACTCTTTATCTGATTTTATTTCTGCACCCTCTAAGCTGACACTTCCCTTTAACCTTGCCTCGTACTTGCTAAGAATGTCTTTTTCTGTTTCAGGCATATTACCTCTTTTTTATTTTTGAATTTGCAACAATTTTGTTTTTATGTATCTTTTTAGCTCATGCTCCCATTCAAAATATATCTTCTTGCTATCCAAAATACCTGTTCTTTCCTTTACAGATTCAGATATTTTATGAAAGATGTCATTAAAGTAGATTGTTGATGGCGCCTCAAGGAGCTCCGGCATTTTTGACTGGTTTGCATATTTTACTAAAGTATCTTTAATTTTTGACCTAAGGAGTATATTATCCCAGACTGCATCCCAGTTTCCTGCCCATTCCTTTACATTGCCAGCTATTGCCTTTACAATAACAGATTCACCATTTATCAGGGCTGGGGTTGGCTGCAAGGTATCTGTAACACTGTCGTACTTCATTAAATCAACGAAGGCACCCTCTCTTAACGGATCTTCTTCCCATTCCTTCCTTACTTCTGTGATTTGTGTTATACGCCTCCATTTATGCATACCATCAGGACTTTTTATTTGGTTAGCTATTACAATAATGTCTGTGGCTTTGAAGGATGTTCTTGGAACCCCTAAATCATTAACAACCCTGTCAAAAACACCATAAGGGCTGTCTCCATGAATAGTTCCTGCTACAACATTAGCTAATGCTCCTACTCTCATTGCTTCGTACAATGCAAGTGCTTCTTTGCTTCTGATTTCACCTACAATCAAGGCAGAATCCCCCAACCTTAAGCTTGCTCTTACACCTTCATCAGCCGGTACTTCGGAGCTGCCTGTCAACAAGGCTGCCCTTACTTTCATTGGCTGTATGTTATAACCAAGATTTTTTAATGCTCCTGTGCTTAATTCTAAGGTATCTTCTACAGAGATTATTCTATATTTCCTCATTATCTCGAGCAGGCATGAATCGAGCAAGCTTGTTTTACCTGTTCCACGCGTACCTGCAACAAGCAATGTTCTTGAACCATCTATCAAAAAGCTTAGCAAACCTGCTGCAAGCGGGTTGAGCATTCTATTGTTAATAAACAAGGGCAAGGTCCATGGCTTGTCCCTGTGTCTTCTAAAGGAAAAGGCAAGACCATAGGGGTTTAAAGGTTTGGTAATAATTGCAACTCTTGTTCTTGAGGATGGAAGCAGGAGTTCTGTGTCGAGTATTGGGTTTGCTTCATCCAAAGGCCTTCCACTTATTATCCTAAATTTTGTTGCCCAGGATTCACCATCTTCAGAGCTTGGAACTATGTTTGTCCTGCATTCCTCATAATCTGAATGAACTATAAAAATAGGGGCCTGACCAATAGGGCCATTAATATAAATGTCCTGTATTTTTGGGTCCTGAAGAAGAATTTCAATAAGACCAAAACCAACAGTGTATCTTACAAGAATTTCGGCAAGCTCTTCAATCTCCTTGTAGCTTATTTCAATTCTTTTATGATCAGCGAGCTCTGTTATAAGGTCCCTGCCTATATTAAAGAAGGTTTTCCTTATTCTTTCTGGGTCTGTGAACTCTTCTGCCTTTGGCTTGTGCTCAGCAAGAACCCCCTTTGCCAAGTCAAGCAGTTCATATTTGTCTTCAGATATCTTAAATTCTGGTGGGTTGAGGTGGTATAAGATTTTTATGTCTCCTGGAATCTTGAAGATTGCAACATCTGTTTTTAGGTCAAGAGAATAGGCATCAATTTCCTCCCCATTTATTGGCGGCTCTGACATAAGCCTTGTAAACATAAAGTCGGGGGTTATTACTGGCCTGAAGAACTGCCTGTACAAAGACCTGTCTCCAAGCTTATAGCCAAGGATATATGGCTTTGCTAAGGCTATTAATTTTGTTTTGTCCAAAAAGCTGTAAATTGATGAAAGAACAGTGATATATCTTTGCATAGCCCTAATATGCTTTGCTGATGTTATTCTTTTCATTTTAATTGTTTCTTCCCTGATTATTCTTTTCAGCTCGACATAAGCTCCTATAGGGTCTGTTCTAAGCAAGTTAAAGATAATGTACTGCAGAGTATTTACTGCTTCAGGAATATAGGAAGAAGCATCTTCAACTAAAGCCAAAGAAGTAATAATCTTTTTTTGCTTGATAAAATAGTTATAAATATTTGCTATTTCTATAAGCATTTGCGTCTGCGCATAGGGATATTCATAGTTTTTTCTCTGATTGAAGATTATTCTTGCAACAGAAGGGGCTTGAGACAAAAAGTCTATTATTTTAGCCATGCAAAAATCACTGTCTTCAACAGACGGGGAATAAGGGTAATTGTTGTAATTTACTTTCATCACCTCTTCTTCGCCTTCTTTGGCTATTTCATAATCACCTGGCTTTATTTTCTTGCTGAATAACATATTACCACTCTAATATACTCACATAACTTTTATTATAAATGATTATTTTAGATAGTGTTAGTATATTAAAATAGTTTTCGTTTGGAGAAAAAATGGATGAAGAGCCTTCTTTAACCAATGTAATAGTAGACCTTAACAACAGGGCAAGAGTACTTGAAGAAAGGTACAACCTGCTCAGGGAAAGGCTTTTAGTGGTAAACCAGAATATGGTGGAGGAGTATAAAAAGGTATTACAAGATATAAAGGCAATGAACAGTGATATAAGGGAGCTTAAAGAAGAGCTTGTTCGCATAAAAGAAACTATCAAGGAGATGATAACTGAGATGGAGGCATTTGCAAGAAAAGACAATCTTAAGATTTTAGAAAAGTATATTAACATGTGGAACCCTATGAACTTTGTAACAGAAAGGGAAGTAAGACAGATGATAAAAGAAGAAAAGGGGGGGAGGAAAAATACCAAATAACGAAGAGCCTCCAACTGAAGAGGTCTTAAATTTAAGAAGGCAGGGTATTGGTGAGGACGAGATAATAAGGAATTTAAAAAATAAAAAGTTTAATCCTCAGCAGATAGATGATGCTTTAAACCAGGCTGCTATTAAAGAGAATATAGAAGAAATTCCAGAAGCACCTGCACCTGGTGAAATTCAGCCTTCTATGATGGGGGGGCCAGAGATAAGCGGGCCTCCAGCTATGCCATCTGTTTCTATGCCGACACCAAGCGCAACAACAA
Organism: Nanobdellota archaeon; assembly: GCA_040753775.1. GTDB lineage: Archaea > Nanobdellota > Nanobdellia > SCGC-AAA011-G17 > JAFCDX01 > JBFMDT01. The sequence goes on from JBFMDT010000012.1 coordinate 7,082, forward strand.
GAGGCAGAGAAACAATAGAGATGGTCGAGGAGATTGCTGAAAGCATAGTTAATGAAAAATGGCAGGATCTTATGTCAAGCCTTGGGAATATAGTAGTATGGAAAGAAAATATGCAGACTGACATAAGAAGCATAAAGCAGGAGATAGTAAGAGTGGAGGAAAGGTTTGAAAGCTTGCAAAGGGCTGTTTTAGGAAAAATAGGAGAGTATGACAAACACATGCTTGATGTTGGAAGTGAAGTGAGAGCGTTAGAAAAGGTTATGTCAAAAATAATTGAGCCTTTAACACAGAATATAAAGGATCTCAACAGAATAACGCAGGAACTAAAGAAAAAGAAGAGGTAGTTATGGTGTTTTTACTTTTGAAGAAATAAACTTGATTGCCAGTGCTGAGATTATTAACATGAAGATTGCTCCTAAAACTCTTGGATGAAACAAAGTTCTTAGGGTTTCACTTTGTATTGTTTTTGTTGCATTTGCCGGGCCATATGGATTAAAGATTTCACTGTAGGTTTGTGTTAAAGCAATCAATATTATAAAAAATGAGATGACAAATACAGTCCATACACTTAGCTCTTTCCAAAGCTCTTCCTGCTTGACTCCAAAGAACATCAAGCCGCCAAACAACAAAAGAAGAAATATAAAAATAAAGGCCATCCATGGAGCTACGAAGCTTATGATTTCTGCTATTTGTGTATAAAGCATAGTTATAGTTGCTATTGAAACTGCTGCAACAACAGACAGCGCCTTATTTTCACCCATAATGCCTGTCTTTTCAAGTATAGCATAAAGCAAAACAAAGACAAAGAGCCAGCTGAACATAGGCATAAAGTACTGCAATAATCCGATGTCTAAGGGTGTTGCCATTTAATGACCCCTTCCTTTTCCTCTTAAACCTTCGTCCAATAATTCAATAAGCCCTTTACCCTGTGTTTTTGGCTGCCTGACTATAAGATAGATTACTGCTATTATAACAGCCAATAAAATTATGATTGCAAGATCCTGATCAGTCGGAGTAAACCAATACGGCCATTGCCAACCAGCTACCGGAGTTAAGGACCAAGCAACTGCAAGTATGGTTAATATTACTGCAAAGAATAGAGGAATCCCACCCCAAGTACCGACGGCTTCTGGATTGAATATGCCTAGAACAATAAGAAACATTAATACAACTATTATTACTAAAGAGATTTTTGGAAGAAAGTTGTTGATTATCTGGACTATTTCTGTCTGCAAAACAAGCAACAAGCCTATAACTAAAGAAACAACTACGTTGATGTTTGTTTTTGGTTTTTTCGCAGTTTCATCTGTACCTAGGATTTTTGTCTTTTCAAGTATGGCAAAGACTATGGCAAATACAAGAAGGAAAGGCAGTACAACCTCAAACATGCCGGTTTCCTGCAGCTTTGCTATTCCTCCTGCAAAGTCAATTGGCATTTTATTCTCCTCCTTGTTTTGAAGATGATTTTGGGGACATTGTTATAAAGATTATTGCCAATACTACGATAAGGAGAAAGATTATAGAGGCAACGACAGAGCCTTCCCATTTTGTCAGCATATAATTCCATGCATAGGAAAGCCAGCTCTCTCCTGAATCAAGTATAATTGAATTAAGAAATATCAACACAACACCAATGAAAAGGATTGCAACAAAGGTAGCATACCATCCTTTATGCATTTTCCTGAATTCCATTTCTTCTGACTTTGAAAATACACCAAGCAAAAGAAGAAAGGAAACACCTATGACAAGAAGCAACACTATGTTTGGAAGCGCCAGATTTAAGGCAGTTACAATTCTGTTTGTGGCAACTACAAGAAGAGCAACTACAAAGGCTACTGTTGAATCAAGATTTTTCTTTGACTTGCCATCCTCTGTACCAAGAATTTTGGACTTTTCAAGTATGGCAAAGACTATTGTAAAAACAAGAAGAAATGGCAGTACAACATCAAATAGGCCAAAGTTCTTGAAAAACTCTATTGCATTGGCTAAAGGCGATGCCATAAATTACTAAGATACAGTTAATATTTAAAGGTTTTTATTCTGCTAATTCTTCTTTTTCTGGCTCAAATGAAGGAACAGCTGATTTTGATATTATCATTATATTGTCTATGGCCTTTACAAATTGATGGGGGACTATTACTCCTTTTGCTCCACCAAGGACATTGCTCAAGTAAGAGCCTTTTGTTGCCCTTATGCGCCAGCCATGAACCTTGTTGCCCTTTATCTGTCCTTCCTCAACAATGCCAAAGAAAGTCCCTTCATCTGTATAAACATGCATGTCTTCCATTTCAGTTATGTTTTTTGTTTTTAATGCCATATCATCCACCGCCTTTTCCTTCTTTTTTCATTTTTATATTGTATCCAAATCTTTTTAAGTTTATATACTTTTCTTTTTATATGAGGAAGTATAAAAATTTAACTATTATCGGAACATCGCACATTTCCGGGGAAAGCATACAGGAAGTAGAGAGGAATATACTTGAAGTAAGGCCGGAAGTTGTTGCAATTGAGCTTGACAGAAAGAGATTTAACAGCCTAGTTTACAATAAAAAGACAAAGTTCAGAATAAGGGACATTAAAAGCATAGGCCTAAAGGGATTTCTTTTTAATTTGATTGGAAGCTTTATTGAAAATAAGCTTGGAAAACTTGTCAATGTAAAGCCTGGAAGCGAAATGAGGATGGCTGTCAAATCTGCCTATAAAATAAAAGCAAAGATTGCATTAATTGACCAGGACATAACTGTAACCCTAAGGAGGTTAAGCAATAAGCTAAGCACAAGGGAGAAGCTTAGATTTGTTTTAGATGTCCTTAAAAGTCTTTTTGTGGGGGAAAAAATACCTTTTGATATTAAAAAGGTTCCGGGGAAAGAGGTTGTAGCCAAGCTAACCAACACTGTCAAAAAAAGGTACCCAACCATATACAAAGTATTGATTGAAGAAAGAAATTATGTAATGGGAAGATATTTATATGGACTAATGCAGGGATATAATAAGATAATTGCTGTTGTTGGAATAGGCCATGAAGCTGAAATAATAAGCGAGATTAAAAAATGGGAATCTTTACAAAGCAGGAAATAAAGGCAATTTTGATTTCCATAATTGTCCTTGCAGTTGTCTTTGGGCTGAACGATAAGAGAGAGACTTTTGAATTTGGAGCCTGGAGCATAAATTTATTGGGGGTTATTGTAGTAGTTTCTTTCTCTTTGCTGTTCAGGGAATATGCCAGGAAGTTTATTGCAAGAAGATACGGGGCTGAAACAGAGGTTAAGCTGTGGAGTATAGAAAGGTTCTGGTTTACAAAGGAGGCAAAGTTCTTGTTTGTAGTTGGAAAAAAGCAAGTTAAAAAATTTCCTGTTGGTGTAGTGCTTCCTTTATTGATTAGTTTATTCTCTTTTGGCAGAGTTTATGTTCCCTCGACAAACGATGTTAGTATTAAGGAAAATAAAAACAAGAGAGTAGGAAGGAAATTTTTGCATATTACTGAGCTTGAAACAGGGGTTATTGCATTAAGCGGAGCTATGGCAAGCTTATTTTTGGCATTTGTATTCAGCGTAATAGGAAAGGAATTTTTCAGCCAGCTGGTAACCATAAACTTGTGGATGGCCTTGTTCAGCTTTGTGCCTTTTGGTAAGCTTGATGGAACAAAAATATTTTTCGGCTCAAGAACATTGTATGTAATATCATTAGCATTCACAATATTGTTTAGTGTATTGCTTTTTGTCACAAGCGCATTTTCAAGTTTGATTATAGGTGTGATTGGCGGATTAGTAATTGCTTTGGTTTACTTTTATTTACTGGAGTTTAAATAAATTTCAGAATGTATCCAATGGGCTCTTTATCTTTTTCAATTGTTCTGTTGAAACTTTTGTATAACGCTGGGTTGTAGCTATATTTGAATGACCTAATAATTCCTGTATAAATCTTATATCTATTCCTGATTCCAGAAGATGAGTTGCAAAGCTACTTCTTAAGATATGGCAGTAAACTCTTTTTTTTATTCCAGCTTTTAGGGCTGCTGCTTTTACTATTTTTTGGGCCTGCCTTATTGTGATAGGGTTGTTTGATACACTTTGAAAGATATATTGAAAGTTTGGCCTTGATGCAAGGTATTCTTTTAAATGAGCGATTAATTTTTCTGAAAGAATTATGTTGCGGTCCTTCTTGCCCTTGCCTTGCTTTACTATTCCTATTTTTTCGTCAAGAAGCAGATCATTTACCTTAAGATTGACACATTCACTTACTCTAAGGCCTGATGCATACATAAATTCAACAAGGAGCTTGTGTTTTGGATTCTCTATTGCATCTATAAGGCTTTTGACTTCTTCTTTTGTCAATGCTTCTGGAAGTTTTTTTTCAAGCTTTGGCGACTTAACATCCAGGAATAATTCTTTTTTCTTTAAGATTTCCTCGTAAAAAAACTTTAGTGCTGAAATTATTAAACATATTGAGCTTGGCTTTAGCCTCTTTTCTGACATCAAGAATGCCAAATAAGATTTGATATCGTCTGTTGTTATAACTGCAACATCTTTTTTTATGAAATCAAGAAATTTTTTGTTGTGGTAGAGATAAGCCTGTATAGTTTTATTAGTAAATCCCCTTATTTTCAATTCTGTCTCAAGCTTTTTTAGCATTTTTATTATTTTTTGGAATAGTTAAAGGCTGTAATATTTTTTGAACATCTAAAGATAAGTAAATCAAATTTTCAAGCTGCTGATAGGTAAACTTTTTTCTCAGATAATAATTAAAGTATGGTATTATTTCTAGCTTAAAGATATAAACTGGTTCTTTAGAGTGATTGTTTACTAAAAGAAAACCCTCGTTCTGCAAATAACAAAATCCCCGGTCTATTGCTTCTGATCTTGGAAAATTACTAGACAAATCAAAGACTAAAAAATCCAGAATATCATATTTTTTCTTTAAATCAAAAAAGGTTTTATGAATCAAAGCATAGTCCTTTTTGAATGAAATTTTATTTTTTGGATAATTACAAATAATTCCTGCTAATATTTCATCAAAGGAATGGCTATTATAAAACTCTTTTTTATTCATTTAAAATCTAAAAATAACTAATTAAATGCACTTTATAAATCTTTTTGAAGTTTATCTCTTTTTTTGGAAAAGCAACAAGTATATTATTTCAAGTATGCCTGCTGTATTTACAATCAACAAAACAACATACCAGGCTTTTTGGTTGTTTCTTGCAGATTTCCATAACGCAATTCCCTTCCAGATTATACTCCAAATAATAACTAATGCCAGTATAGCTAACACAGCTGCCATATTTAGGTTGAGTCTTAGGAATTTAAATAATTTACTAAGATTTAAATATAATAAAAATACAGTAAAGTTATGAAAAGGGGGCTTGTTCTTGGTAAAAAGGCAGATAGATTTGATTTAGAAAGTGGGGTGATTAATTTTATTAGAGGCGTGATGGATGAGTTGAAGAAGCGGACAAAGGAAAAGTATGGCAGATATTCTGATGACATTACTGAAGGAGTAGTTAATGTTATTTTTGATGAAAGCGAGATTGGAGAAACAGAAGAAAAGTTAGTAAAGAGCATAGAAAAGATAAAAATGAAGATGAATGACTTTAAAAGAACAAAATACAGCTCAGATTATATGGGGAAATTTCATGACCTTAGCAGCACGATTATTGACATAAGGTAATCATTTTTTAACAAGAAAGAGTAAATTTTTATTAAACATGCCTGAAGAGCTTATGATTTTGAATCCGGATTTTTTTAACAATTTCTTAAGCTCCCAATACGTAAAAAAATAGTAGTACCTTAAGTATGCCTTGCCTTTAACACGCCAGGGGACAAAATAATCCTTTGGCTTAAAAAAGAACCTCGGAATCAACTTATTCCATACAAGTATTAAAGCTTCTCCTTCATTTTTTAAAACTCTTTTTATTTCTTTTAAACTTTTAATCCTTTTTTCCTTTGAATTAAGATGGTGTAAAACAGCTATGCTCAAAACATAATCAAAACTTTCATTCTTAAAGGGTAATTTTTCAGCTCTGGCTTTCTTTAGTTTAACTTTAAAAGCATATTTTTTGCAGTACTTTTTGGCATATTTTAACATTTCATCGCTAAAGTCTATACCATAACAATCAAAACCATTTTTAGCAAATATTAATAAATTCCTGCAATTGCCGCAACCCACTTCAAGAATCTTTCCTTTTTTCCATGTTTTTGCAAGAAATTGCCATTCAGAATAAGGTTTCTGTCTGAAATGATGCCATTGCTCTGCTACTGCATTCCAGACTCTTATTTGGTTCTGCATTTTAAGTAATTAATATCAAGATTTATAAACATTTATTTTTACCTAAGTGCATGAGAAAACCAACAAAAACAATAAGTGGAGTAACACCAATAGCTGTTGTTATTAAACCAAGAAGCTGCAGGCATGGTGTTTGTTTATATTGCCCAAGTTTGGATGTTCCGCAATCCTACACTCCAAAAAGCCCTGCAATAATGAGAGCCATGCTCCTTAATTATGATCCATACAAGCAAGTTGAAGCAAGAATCAAGGCATTTAAAGCAATGAAACATCCAACTGACAAGATAGAATTGATAATACTTGGCGGGACTTTTTTAGATTACCCTTTAGAATACCAGCATAATTTTATTAAGAGTTGTTATGATGCTCTAAACAATAAGAAAAGTAAAAATTTAGAAAAGGCTAAAAAAATAAATGAAACTGCAAGGCATAGGTGTGTTGCTTTGTGCATCGAAACAAGGCCAGATGTTTGTTCTGAAAAGGATATTAAAAGAATGCTGGAGTTTGGTTGCACAAGGATTGAACTAGGGGTACAGTGTATTGATGACAAAATCTACAAAAAGATAAATAGGGGACATACTGTTAAAGGTGTTATTAGTGCAACGAAAAGGTTGAAAGATGCTGGTTTTAAGGTGGGTTACCATTGGATGCCTGGATTACCTGGATCAAATTTAAAAAAAGATATCCAAATGTTCAGAAAAATCTTTGCTGATGAAAAATTTAAGCCTGACCAATTAAAAATTTATCCTACACAGGTTATTAGGGGTGCTGAACTTGAAAAAATTTATGAAAAAGGAAAATATAAACCTTACTCAGAAAAAGAACTAATTGACTTGATTATTAAATTAAAGAAAATTACGCCAGGGTATTGCAGAATCATGAGGGTTATGAGGGAGATACCACCTGACTTTCTTGTTGCAGGGACAAAAAGAATTGACCTAAGAAAGGTTATAGAAGATGAAATAGGGAAAAGAGGGGAAAAATGCAGTTGTATAAGGTGCAGAGAAATTGGATTTGCTATGCTTAAGGGAAAGGAAATAAAAAGGGATTTGAGACTAAACAAGGTAGAGTATAAGGCATCTAAGGGAAAAGAAATTTTTTTGGAGATTATTAATTCAGATAATATAATTTTTGGTTTGATAAGGTTGAGAATTCCTGACAATAGCAAAGAGCTTCTCGTTAGGGAATTGCATGTTTATGGCCCTGCTGTTGAATTGGCTAAGAAAGAAAAAAATAAGTTTCAGCATATTGGCTTTGGAAGATTGCTTATGAATGAAGCAGAAACAATTGCCAAAGAGAATAGTTGTAAAAAAATTAAAGTAATAAGCGGTGTTGGTGTTAGAGAATATTATAAAGAATTAGGCTATAAACTTGAAGATGGGTATATGGTCAAAAACCCATAAATTGCCTGGCTTCATTCCAGCCTATTTTTATGTAAGAGTTAACTGCCTTGCATGTCGGGCATACCTTTGGTGGATTGAGGCCATATTGAATATCATCACAAATATTGCATTTCCAGAACTTTTTCTTTCTTTTTGAAAGAATTTTTTAGCCTCTTTTATATTTATTTTTACATAGAAATTTTTTGAATTACAGCTAGGACAAATATTTTCTGCATTAATTCCAAAGTGCACATCACTGCATTTCGCGCATTTGAAAAAGACTTTAGCCGGAATCATTCTTATGCCCTTAGTTGGTTGAAAATATCTCAAAGAATGTCCAAAATATCAAGATAAGCCATACAAGTATTGGAAGCCATGATTTTCTTAAAAGATTTTTGTCTTTGTAAAGCTTATCTGCAAGGGTTTTAATTTCCGTGTAATAGATTGCAACTGAAAAAATGGTTAATAAAGCCAGGAATAGCATGGATGCAAAAACCTGCACTATTGTCAGTTCTTGAAGGAGATAAGATAACACTATTAATGCAAGCACAAGTGCCGAAATCATTGTTACATTTGGCTTTGCGTAAATTAAATGAACAACCCCCAACCACGACCTTGGCCTTATAAGAATAACTATTATTTTTATAAGCGCAAGCAGGGAAATTATCAAAGCCGTAATTTCAATTGCTGTTAATGCCATTTTACCTGTTTTTTAAAAGTATGCTGCATATAAAAAACTTTTGAATTGAAAGATTAAGGATCTAAATGCTTTTCTTTAATTTTGTTTATTGCTTCATTATAATACTGCCTGAATTTCCATTTGACAAGGTTGAGCATCCCTCTGTCTCTTAAATTTTTCCTTGAATATTTAAGTTCTGAGGAAAAAAGACCATTATCCTGATAAAACCCATTTAATTCAAATTCATTAAGACCTATTTCCTTTAAATCTGCGACAGAATTAGTGTTGATTTTCGCATAATAATCCTTTTCCTCCAAAAAACTTGTAAAGGGGTCATATCCTTCCTTTATAATAGGTTAAATGCGCTTTTTGGCCATCACAAGACACCTCTAGCTCTATTGTACGCTTCCCTATTCTATCGTAAAAGAAGGTGCTTGTTTTGCAGCACGATAAATTTAATAAAGCAGATAAACCAAATGCTATTAATTGCTTTTTCGTATAGCTTATGTTATAAAGTATTATTTAAATGTTTCTATTTTGACTACTTTAAAGAAGTAATAGATAGAAAGGTTTATAAGTTTTGGTGTTTTATTAGCAAGATGGCACTTGAAGATATAACACAAAAAGAGCTTGAAAGCCAAACTTATTTTTTAAAAAAGAATATAAAATATGGAATAATTGGTGGATTAGGTACAATTATTGGTTCTATAGCAACTTATTATTTGTTGAGCAAGGATGAGCCCAATTTTGGATTGGGGCTTATTTTGGGTTCTATTTCTATTTTAGATGGATTACTAACTATTGCTTATGCTAGAGAAATTATAAAAGGTTATAAGAAAATTAGAAATAGATTCAATTAAAACCAATAATGAGAATTAAAATTTAGATCTACTAATTTAATATTTTTTATTGATGGAGATGTTATAAAAGGATTAAAATTAAATTTAAGCGAGGAATGGTTAGGTCCTATAAAAGGTGTATTGTCTGGCATTGATATTTAAATATTTTCAATATTCTTATAACTAAAGAAACCTGCTATCTGAAATCTTCCTTCTCCATTGTACTATGATAGAGATAAGGACTTTTTTAATTATATAGAATTTATAGTTTTACCTAAGAAGATAATCCTTTGCCTCATTATAAAAGATCTAAAGAATTAGAATCTCTTATGTTTTGAATAACAATCTTTACAATAGACGGGCTTTCCTTCTGTTGGCTTGAATGGTACTTCTGCTTCAGCACCACATTCTGAACATATGACCTTATGCATTTCCCTTGGGCCCCTATTAAAACTGTCCCTTCTTTGTCTGAATGCCAATTTATTTTTCCTCCACTATAGTTAATTGTTAAGAAATAGCTTCCTTAACAAGATTTTATAAAAATGAATCCTTTATAAACTTTGTTATTCGCTGGTAATGTAACCTTATCTGTGTTGCTAAAATCCGTTCTCTGTATAACCCCCGTTTTTAGATGTTTTAAAGTAATCAAAAATTGAAAACACAATTAAAGTTACTTAACCTTATTCGCTTGGCT
>JBFMDT010000013.1:0-1543 GCA_040753775.1 Nanobdellota archaeon
GGCTTTCGGGTATCCGGCGGCAATAGCTTATCGCTTAACTTCCTTAAAATCTAAGCTTGGTTTCTGCGCCTAATACGGCAAGAAAGCAGGCAAGGGGAAAAATATTCTTCTCTGGCATGTATGAGTCTTTGCTTAGGAAATAAATCTCCTTAAAATGGCCTGAATGCTTCATGTAAGCTCCAACATCTATTTTGCTGCTCCACTTCACTTCTATACCCATCAATCCCTTGCCTCTTGCTACAAGATCTATCTCGTTGCTGTTGCTCCAGTAGCATAGCGTTTCTCCTATTGAGAAATTTCTGAAATCAAGCATTGCCATGTTGGCTACTAAGGACGTTTCGGCAAGAAGCGGCTTATCCATGCTCTTTTCGCTTAATGCCCAGTCTTTAAATGCCTTTGCTATTAATGGATCAAGAAAATGAACCTTCTTATTTTTCCCTATTTTTGGTGTTTTTGCACTTATGTCAATATTGTTTAAGATAACAATCGAGAAAAGGTCTACAAATAGCTTGGCATATGCATCTATGGTTTTTGAAGACTTTCCAATATCATTGCCTACATTAGCATAGCTGAAGTGCGAAGGCATTTTGTCCATTATTGCGGAAATAGTGTCTCTTGCTGTCTTTATGTTTGCTCCTACCTTGAGAATGTCTGAAATAAATCCATCCTGATAGCTTTTTTTTGCATCATAGAAACTATTTTTGGTTTTTAGCGCATTTATTGCCAGCGGGAAGCCTCCTGTTTCAAAATACTGCTCAAGGCAGGCATTTAATTCTTTACTGTAATTTGCCGCAATGCTTAATGTTTTATGTATGCTTTTTTTAGAAAAATCTTTGGTCATAGGGATTTTTGCGATAATATCTGGATAAAGCACTTCAACAAACTTCCTAAAACTAAGGGGCAGCATCACTGCATCTTTCCCTGCCCCTCTCCTGCCTGGAAAATATTCAGCTTCGCGTTTTACTCTTACTGAATTAGAGCCAGTAGCAATAAGGACATCATCTTCAAGCCTTCCTTTGTCAATAAGCGATTTAATTGCCTTTGTCCAGTTTTGCGGGGATGTTATTTCGTCAAGGAGTATTATTGAAGTCTTGAATCCTTCTACCTTCTTTATATTGAGGTAGGTTTCTATAAGCTCTACCACCTCATTTTGGCCGGTTAGCTCATCACAGCTGAAATAAAATATTTGCTTTGGCTCGTAGTCATGCAGCAGGTCTTTTATCAGAAGTTTAATCGCTGTTGTCTTGCCTGCCTGTCTTGGGCCTATTAATATATTAAGCGAGAAGGGCCTGAGAGATATTTTTTCTTTCAATTTGGGGTTCCAGAATACGCTCTTTTCTTCCAGCCTTCGCAGGGTTATATCCTTGCTGATTTCTTCTTTGCCTTTCCACCACACGTTTTGTTCAAGCAGCTGGCTGTAATCCATAGTTACTTTTACGGCATTCTGCTATTTAAATCTTTCGGAATACAATTCCAAATAAAATTAAATAATTTGGATTTAAATTCCAAATGCTGCTTCCTATCCAAACACATCTTTTATCTT
>JBFMDT010000013.1:1643-10443 GCA_040753775.1 Nanobdellota archaeon
TAAGAGGCAGGAATGGACAAACCAGAAAATGAAAGTTATGACAAATGTTTAAAAATATTTAAAGAGAGCTTGATTGGCGGAAGCGAATATAAAATAATAACGGATGCGATAATATCCAAGACACCTACAAACAGGATTAGATGGCTAGATATAGGGGTGGGCAATGGCAAATATACTAAAAAAATAATTGATGGATTAACAAATAAAGGATTTTTAATTGAGCTTACCGGAATCGAGCCGGATGCGCTATCTTATCAGAACGCTAAAAAAATATTAAACGGCGCAACTATTTTAAATCAACAATTTGAGAATTTTAAATTTGATAAGAGATATGACGTAATCAATATTTGCCAATCTTTCTATTATCTCAAAAATAAAAGAAAAGCGCTAAAAAGAATAATAAGAAACTTGTCTGAAGGCGGGCTGATTATTACAACATTATGGTCTAAAAAGGATGTTATTTACAAAATTCACAATTCTCTTTTTAAGGACAAATCCTTTATTGCAGAGGATTATTTCCAATTAATAAGAACCTTCAAAGAATTGCAGAATAATAAATTAGTTTATTTTAGGGGAAAAGCAAATCTCCAGAAATGGATAGAATTGGGGGAGAATATAAAATATGTATTTAGGATAATTTCAAGGTATCCAAACGAACGAGCGGTGACTATACTGCGGGCGGATGAAGCAATAAATGAAATATTGAAATTTCCCAAACAGTCCTTAAGAGAGAATGGGGTTATAATCTCAAAGAAAAGGTATTCAATTGCATCTTTTACGAATAAGGATCTGCAAAAATTAATGGAGGATAAGTTTCCAAGTTTTAGAGCCCTGATCCGCCAGTTCAAGGGAGATAAAGAAGCTAAATTTATGTGTTCGTGGGAAAAAGAAGGAAGGTATCTTTCTCGTAAACTAAAGGGAAACGTATTAGATCTGTGTTGCGGAATCGGCGGGAGAACAGCAATAATATCTGAGAAGCATAATTTAATTGCCATTGATATAAATCAAAGAAGAATTAATGATGCTGTATCTAATGCGAGATTGTTTAAACGGAAAAATGTAAGATTTATTGTTGGGGATGCTCTAAATAAGAGTCTATTAAAAAGTATAAAAAATATTGACAGCATCATAATAGACGCAGATTGGAGAGAAAATATGGGGCAGCCGTTAAAGAATCACAGTTTGAATCCTTTAAGAACAACACCCCCGATTGATAAGTTATATAAAATCCTAAGAGAGATTTTTCCTAAACAGCAGATTGTATTTAAAATTTCACCGTTTAGTAGGGCAGCTATGATGCAGTCTATAGATAAATGCCTTATAGAAGAAATGTTCATTGACGGAAAATTTTCAGCCTATAATGTGTATTTTGGCCCGAAAATAACCAAAAACCAGACAAGGAGGGTTTTCCTTTGAATTAAAATGATAGATATAAATAATATCAAGGAATCTTTTGGAATGGGGGACTGCAGGATAATTGATTTTTTTGAAAATGATTTATCCTGCTATTGGGTTCTTCAAGATAAAGATAAAACATTATTTGTAAAAATACCATATTTATCAGACCCTACAATTGGATTAGACAGCAAAGAAAGGAGGTGGGTGGATTATGTGTCAAAAACGTTTCCTGCATTTAGATGGAGAAAAAAAGCAGATTCAATAAAAGATTTAATAGCCAAAGAGGCTAGAACATTGCGATTATGGAACGAATCAAATATAGACTCTCCCCAACTATTTTGCGCAAATTCTGAGCTTATATCTACAGTATTCATGGAAGGGACAGATTATCGTGTTCTGCTTGAAAAGGGGATGAATGAGCGAGATATCGGCCGGTTGTGCGAGACGTATTTAAAAACAAGGGAATCAGCATTGCAAAAAAAGGATTCTGATTATTTGCATTCTGACCCGAAATTAAAGAATTTTTTGAAATGTGGAGATAGATGCTTGGCGATGGACCCGGCAAACCTGTTAAATACAGGGCTTTCAGTAGAAGAACTTGATGGGGGATTAAGCCTATATTTTTTGTATGGGGCATATACTTTAAATACTGAAAGAGCAAATATTGAAAGGTTAGTTTCACGAATGATTGCTTCATTCAATAGGGAAGACAGGATAAGGCTAAGTGAACTGAACCTTCAATTATGCCTTGAAAGGGCAAAATTCCCCGACCTTGCTGGCTATAGGTATACATTTGATAACTATAGTATAGAAAATATTGAACTGACCCGAAAATTATTTAGGAGATGAAAAAATGAACAAAAAATCAGTAATAATTGACACAGACATCGGGGCGGATGCGGACGATGCATTTGCATTGTCATTGGCACTTAATTCCCCCGAATTGGATATAAAAGCCATACTGACAAATGACAGGTATTCTGATATAAGGGCTAAAATAGCAAAAAAGCTTGTTTCAATCAAAGAGAGAGATATAATGATTTTTGAAGGATTGTCTGACGGGAGCGGCAAGGTTGTTGAAAAAACAGTTTTAGAAGAATCATTTACCCCTAAGAAATTGATAAATAATCTTGACTTTTTTAGAAATTTGGCCGGACAAGAGATTTATTATATTTCTATCGGGAATCTATCCAATATCAGTTATTTGGTCAATAAAATACCTGAAATCAAAAGGCGCTTTAAATTTATTATTATGGGCGGTTCGATTAATCTTGATTATAATGGAAAAAATAACAAGATTGCTGAATGGAATATAAAGAATAATATACCTGCATCCAGGGAGGTTATAGGCTGCGGGGCAGACATTACATTAGTTCCGTTAGATGCAACTTATAATCTGGAATTGGACGAAGAAACATTGTTAAAATTTGAAAAAAGTAAAAACCAGATTTGTAATTATTTATATATAATGGTCCGGAACCTTCAAAAATTTTTATTTGAGAAATACAATCTAACAAAGAATATAGTCTTTCATGACCCTTTGGTGCTTGCATTGGCAATAAACAGTGATTTTTGCGCTTATAAACTAAATAGATTAGAGGTGAATGAAGAAGGAAAACTTATAGAATCTGAAAAAGGAAAAAAAATTAAAGTGGCGATAAAAACGGATAAGGAAAAGTTCTTTGCTTTTTTATTGGAACGCCTGTTGAAAAATGGAGGGAACAAAAGTGAATAACGCCTCTCTTTATTTTGATGTTTGGGATACAATTATTTATCCGCCAAACTCTGTTGAATGCAGTAGAATCCTTGAGGGAATCGTTGAAAAAAGCCCATATGCAAAAGGAAGTTTTTTCGGCGAATGGAAAAACTATTGGTTCAAGAAGGAAAAAACAAGGCAGGAGTTTATTGGGCACATTGTTAATGTGCTTCCTCTGCTCCAAGAGAGCAGGAATGATATTGAAAGAGCCATTGATTTATATTTTAAGGATGTCAAAGTTTATCCGGAAGTCGTGGATACTTTAGGGGAATTAAGGGCAAGAGGATATAAACTGGGAATAATCTCCGATACAGGGCGGGACACAAAAGACAAATTAGAGGAATTAGGGCTAATCCATTGCTTTGATGATGTCCATTTTTCATATAGTTATGGGTGTGTTAAGGAAGACGGCTTATATGATAAGGCAATTTGCGTCACGCCAAATAAAAGGATATTTATGATAGGCAACGATCCCGTAAGGGATTATTCGATTCCGGCAGCAAAAGGAATAATATGCATCTTGGTAGACAGAAACAATCGATATCCGCAAATAACTGGTAGGGTCTTAAATCTAAGGGAGGTCATTTCTAAAATAGAAGATGAACTGCATGAGCAATAAATACTTTTTGCCAAGAAGCTGCCTTGAAAGAATAAATTCTGCTTCATTAGATGGGAGTTTCTTAGATGTCTATTTAAGATTCCTTGAAATTTTTATGGGGGGGCAGGACTATTCTCGAAAAGATAAAGGGAATACAATATGCAAAAGTGCTGAGAAAGGCACGAGATTGCTAGTAGTGGATAAGAATAACAATCCTGTTTATAGGGGGAGGCTTTGGAACGATGAGAGAATTAATTATATTGGGCCATCAGATTATATCTTTACGGTGCCTGCATGGGATTGGTGGATAGAGCCGTTATTGCCTAGAAAAGAATATTGCTCGCGCCGTTTAGAATTCATAATATCTAATGAGATTACATCTTCTGATTTAAGCGATATTAAGAAGCTATTAGCAGAGGAAGGATATCCATTAGTAAGAGAAAAATTCCTTGGCTGTAATTGTGATGAATTACCCAAAGAAATCCGAAACTTTAGGGAGATGATAGCAACAATACTGCCGCTAAAGCTCTCTTATGATACTTTAAGAATAAGAAAGGTTTTGGCGGAAGACCATTATGATGATATTTTCTTTATTCTGAGGGGAGGGAGATTTATACGCGATCTATTAAACGGAACAAGCGATATGTCCAGATGGAAACTTATTGGAGGAAAACATAGCAAAGATACACCTAAATATTCCGGGGACGCCTGTTTAATAATAGACGATTGTATTGGAACAGGCAGAACGCTTGAGAGTTTATTGGGAACATTGAACTATGGAAAAATTTCCTTTGCTTGCCTTGATGCTACTCTCCCATTAGAAATCTATCAGAGAAGATTCGGGGGGATTGAATTTTTTTTGCCGGATTCATTATTAAACATTTATGGCTGCAGGCTGTTTGAAGAAAATCCCATTATGGCGGGTGTAGAGTCGGTAGGGGGGGAACAAGAAGAGAGCTATCCATTAGTAAGACAGAGATTATTGGAAAAAATTAAACTAACGATGAGGCAATTATCAGAAAGAGAATTGAAAGAAACTATTGGTGCGGGCTTAAACAAGATGGAGATTGAGGACTATGATAAATGAAATCTACCGTGAGATTGTAGAAGGAGTACGATTTACAAATTATTCCGAGCTTAGGCTAAGGTGCGCAGAGTTGGAAGAAAGGATAAGGGGGGTTTTCTCAGATATGTCCCTATTGGAAACAAAAAGAATAGGCTCGTCTATGACGGGCACCATGAGGGCCAATTCCCGAGATTTGGATTATTTTATTGGATTTGCATTTAGCCCTTCAATAGGAGAAATCAAGGCTCGCTTGGAAAATTCAGGACTTAATATCCTTAGAATAAGCCATGATGAAATATATGGCTACAGCAGATTTTCTGGAATTTGGAAAGATTACGAATTTGTCTTAGTGCCCATTAAGAAACCTAAAGGAGAAATCTCTACATATCCGGAAGATGCATATCATCATCCTGATTTTATAAATGAAAGGAGAGAAACGGGCCATACTGAAAATGTAATTTTAGCTAAAGAGTTTTTTAGTAGAATCGGAATTTATAAACAAATCAAAGGCATCAGCTGTGAATTGATGATCCTGGAACTTAAATCATTTGATGAACTTCTTAGGCATATCTTGGAGAATGAATTTATAAGAGTAAACTTTTCACCATTTAACGAAAGCTATTCTGAGAGTAGGATTGTTATAGATTATCCTTATCTTGGAAGAAGATCCCTGACAGAATATATCTCACCGGACGGCTATAAAGCTATACAAGAATTTGCAAATGAGGTATTAGATAATCCAAACAAACTGAGGCACTAAAATGAAAGTAATGCTTGGGACTGGGAATAAGGAAAAAATAAAGGATTGGAAAAATTCATTAGTGGGTTATGAAGTAATCCTCCCTGCAGATTTAGGGATTATCCTCCATATCGAAGAGGGGAAAAAATCTCTAAATGAAAATGCCATCAAAAAAGCGGAAGCGTATGCTAGAGAGGCAGGTATATTGACTATTAGTGAAGATACGGGATTTTTTATTGAGGATCTGGGCGGAGAACCGGGGATTGCGGCTAAAAGGTGGGGCGGAGAATTGCCGGAAGACACACTCATGGATGTTTGGATAAAACATCTTAAATCAAAAGTTAAGGGTATCTCTGTTCCTAAAGGATATTTTGAAACTTCTGTAGCGATAGCCGATGGCAATGGGTTTGTGCGAGTAGCAAATGAGAAAATCCATGGAAGAATCGATATAAAACGATTAAACGCATTAAAAGCCTATAGAAAACAGCACTTTATTCTTCCTTATGAGTTCATATTCGATAAAACCGGCAAGTCATGGAGTGAGATGAGCTTTTTAGAAAGGAAAAATATCTACCTTTCCTTAAGAGGCTTTATTAAGAAGTCTATTAAAGAATATTTCTTTAAAAAAAGTATAAAATTAACCATTATTGGTCCTAGATCTGTTGGCAAGTCTACTGTTGCAAAAGAACTGGCTAAAAAATTAAATGCCCCTTACTTTTCTTCAGATGAGCTTATGAATATAAAAACTTCACATTTGGGCGGCTTGGATAAGACAATCAAATCAAGAAAAATGAATGAACTGATAAAACAAGCGATCCCTTGCATAACAGAAATTCTCAGCAAGAATAAATTTATTTATGACTTGGCTGGTGGAGCAGTGACTTCAAGAAGATTTCCAATAATTGCCAGAAAAATAGGGCGTTTAATACAAGAAAATTCATTTGTAATTGGACTAATTCCATCACCTAGCATTAAAGATTCCATTGAATTCCTATTTTCAAGAGAAAAAATGCGCGAACATTTTAAAAATATGAATGCTGACCGGCTAAGATTAATGGTGTCCAAAGATTGTAAAAAGTATTTTCAGCCTGCTTTTTTAAACACTTGTGATTTAGTAGTTTATGTTAAGGATAAATCTAAAAAAGAAATAGTTAACGAAATAATTTGTTTCACTGTAGCTGGGAAAGATTAATATAACTTGCCTGAATAGAAGTATCAATTCTTAAGCCTTATTATCACTTCAGAACCTCTCCTTCACCTTCCCCTCAGCCATCTTCTCTATGCCGAACTCAATCTCCTTGTCAGGCACCATGAGCAGAGCTTTCCACGGCATTTTTCTTGAAAAAGCAACCTTCACTCTCCTGTGCCCGTCAAGAAGTATGTCTTTTTTCTCTTTCGGCTTTCTTAATATTATCAAAGGCGTGTCATAGCCGTATTTGATGGACTCTTTAATCAATGCAACTTCCTCATTAAAAGTGGCTTCTGTCTCCTCGCCCGGGTATGTATATACAATCTCCCCAATCTCCTCCGGCTTTAAGACAGCCTCTATTTTCTTGAAGCCAATCCCGGGATACAGCTTCCTGTAATACTCTATAAGCCTTTCAAACAATCTTCTTTCCTCAGACGGCTGTATAAGCGCTCCGTTCATGCAAATCACCTCGCTTTTATTATTTTAAATGTGCTCCCTGCTTAATAAGGTTTTTGTGGCTGCTTGCCGTGAGCTACCCGCTAACCGCCAATCGCTGCCCGCCGTCAGCTAATGCCCAAACAGGCTTGAAACCCCTTTCTGTAATAGCCATAAAATAAACACATAAGTCAATACATGATAAAACCCGAAAACAGCAAGTATTAAAAAAGCGCCTGCTGCAATATCCACGATGCTTGCAACATCAGCGATAAAGTATATTGCCTTGCCTATTATATACACAGCCAATATGATGCCTGCTATCTTCCCGATATCCCACTTTAATAACAATAATACAGCGGCTGCAATTATGTCCATTATGCCGAACATTTTAACAAGCATGGCATATACAGCTTTAGGAATATCTTATAAATATTGCGGATAATCAGTCAACAAACTCAATGCCCAATTCTTTCTGGATGGCTTTCCTTGTAGTGCCTTTCATCTTATTGTCTTTGCCAAATATCTGCGGCGATGAAACTCCGGTTACAATCAGCATAGCCCGTATTGAGCCTTCCAAATCCTCTGAAATCTGCGCGCCCCAAATCACTCTTGCGTCATCCGCAAGCTTTGAAGACACAGTCTCAACAACCTTCCTTGCCTCTTCCAAAGTCATGTCAGAGCCGCCTGCCACATTCACTAATGCGCCATTCGCGCCGTGTATGTCAACATCCAGTAATGGGTTGCTTATTGCCTTTTCAACAGCATCCATCGCCCTGTCTTTGCCTTCTCCTTCCCCGATGCCAATCATTGCAACTCCGCCGCCGCTCATCACTGTCTTGATGTCTGCAAAATCCAGATTTACTAATCCTGCCTTTGTCACAAGCTCTGCAATTCCCTTTACAGAATTAGTGAGTATTTCATCAGCAACTTTGAACGCGGTGTACATCGGCAGGTCAGGCGCTAACTCCAATAATTTGTCATTTGGAATTACTATCAATGTGTCCACATTATTCTCAAGCTTCTCCAATCCCAGCATTGCATTCTCATATCTTCTCTGTCCTTCCATTTCAAAAGGTATTGTGACAACAGCTATTGCCAGCGCCCCCTGCTTTCTTGCAATCTCAGCAATTACAGGAGCTGCTCCTGTTCCTGTGCCTCCCCCTAATCCGCATGTGATGAAAACCATGTCGCAGCCTTTTAATGCATCTTTCAACTCGCCTTCTGTTTCCCTTGCAGACTGCTCTCCTATCTGCGGGATACTTCCTGCGCCCAATCCTTTTGTTGTTTCACGGCCGATAAGGATTTTTACATCAGCGTTTGTGTAAAGCAGGTCCTGCGCGTCTGTGTTCACTGCAACTGTTTCGCAGCCTTCAACCCCTACCTCAGACATCCTGCTGATTGAATTATTTCCTCCGCCGCCCACGCCAATAAGCTTGATTTTTGAGCGCTGTGTTGCAAGAAGCCTTTCAAGCTCCTCGTCCATCACATTGCTTTTTCTCTGCCCTGCCCCTTTAGGCCCAAGCTTTGCAGCAGCTTCCTTTAGTATTTTGTCCATTAACTCACCCTTTTTTGAATCTAATATGGGAATATTTTAGGGATATTTAAACATTTGCTTT
>JBFMDT010000014.1:0-8814 GCA_040753775.1 Nanobdellota archaeon
AGATTCCTTTTAATAGTTAGTAGGTTAGTATGGGTACAGTTAAAATGTTTTTAATAGTTAATAAATTGGTGTGAATACAGTTAAAATGCTTTTAATAGTTAGTAGATTAGTATGGGTACAGTTAAAATGCTTTTAATAGTTAGTAAATTCGTATGAATACAGTTGAAATGCTTTTAATAGTAATAGATTTATAAGTGTTTCTTGTTTGTCTCTGGTGTTAGTCTTTAGAGCTTGTTAATAGCTTTTTATTTACTGTAATAACTGTAATGCAAGTGTCGGTGCCTGGTTGGCCTGTGCTAATACACTTAGAGCTGATTGCTGCAATATTTGATTTTTCGTCATTTCTGCACTTTCAGATGCAATATCCAGATCTCTAATTCTTGAATTGGTTGATTTAAGGTTTTCAAGTGCTATAGATATACTTTCAATAGTTGATTCCAGCCTGTTTTGTAATGCTCCTAATTGAGCTCGTCTATCTGCAATTCTTATTAAAGCAACATCAAGATCGTCTAAGAAGTTTCTACAACTTGTGTTATTTTCAAATACACCCCCTGCACCTACTGTTACTGTGCTGGTCAGACTGAGAGCTCCTGCAGTTGCAGTGGCTAAAACTCTTCCGACATCTATAGTATTTTGTGTTGCTGTTGAGTTTGGCCCTACCTGAAGCATGTAAGTACTTCTGCTACCATCTAATAAGTATATATTGCTACTTCTTGTGGATCTTGCTATACGGTTGATATCATCTAGTCGTGATTGCACTTCTAATTTAATAGCAGTTCTTTCAGTGGTTGAGTTAGTGTCGTTAGCACCCTGAATGGTTAACTCACGAATACGTTGTAAGTTATCAGCTATTACACCGAGTGCACCTTCTGCAATCTGTAATATATTTACACCGTCTTGTGCGTTGGCAACGCATTTTTGGTTACCTCTGATCTGAGTTTTTAATGTTTCTGAAATACTTAACCCTGCGGCATCATCGGCTGCCCTGTTTATTCTTAAACCTGAAGATAGTTTTTCGAAGGAACCTCTTACAGCCAGTGAATTTTTGGTTAAATTTCTTTGTGCTATTAATGATGCTACGTTGGTATTAAGTACTAAACTCATTTTAAAACTCCTTTATGTATTTAATTTGCTTAATTTAATTTGTTTAATTTAATCTCTAGAATTTTTTCAAAACTCAGGTTTATAATATTCGTTGCATTATTTAGCTTTTTTAATTTACGTTTTCTTATTTCAGCCAGGCTTTCAGCTGGTTTGAATAGAATTATTTTTCCTTTTTCTGTATGTTTTTCTCTGCTCATTTGTTTTTTCCTGCTTTTACTTATTTTTTAGCTTTTATTTTTTCTGGCTCTATGGTTGAAAGTTTTTTAGTTTGGCTTAATATAGTGTTTATACTTACAGCTATGTTGTTAAAATTGTTATTTGAGAAGATTTGTGATAAATATGAATCTCTTTTATCTCTTAAAATATTACTTTTGTGTATTTTAATTAATTGAGAAGCATTGTTAATACCCTTTATGGTGAGATAGCTACCAAAGTTATCTTCAGAAATATCAGTAAGAGAATGATATATGGTTGTATTTTTTCTGTAATTAGCAGTTTTCTTGGAATCTTTTTCTTGTAGCTCTCTTCTCATTGTTTTAACCTTTACTAATAAATCTTTAAAACATTAGTGTTAGCTTATTTGCAAATTTGATGGTTGATTTCTTCAATTACAGTATCGTAAATTCTGTCTACAAGGTCATCTCTGCTTTTTATAGCGTCTGCAGCGATATTTAAGTTCATTGTTTTTATTTCAATAGTGACTAATTCTTTGTAAGTAGTGTTAAAACTTTCAATTATAGAGTCTAATTTTTCTCTTGTGTTTTTTAATATTTCGTTATCAACGTTATTTTCAGATTTTTTATCCAGTATAGTATTCATTAGTGAAGTTATTTGTCTTGTATCAACTTCTTTAGAATATTTTTTAAGTGGTTTTAGTGGTATTACATTTTTATTTTTGTGAGTGTTTAACATTTCTAATTACTCCTGGTGTGTTATAAGATTTTAAATAGCTTGTTAGTATAGGTGTGTTCAATATTTGCAGAATTTATAGTTTGTTATAGTTTTGGTTTGTAATATTTTTATTGAATAAGTTTTGATGTTGTATTGGCCAGTTATGTTATTTAGGTTTTAGACTTGAATAAATATTTTCTGCTTGTTTAAAGAACATCTTTGACCTTTCTTCTTTTGTGTGTGATTTTGAGCTTGTGGGTAGTGTTAGGTTCTATTTTTGCCGATTCAGAATTTTGTTTTGTGTTTGGCAAAATTTGTTTTTTTTGTTTTTACCCCCTTTCTTTTTTAAGTAACTCTGTGTGTGGGTGAGTGAGGAGATTTGCTCTTTGTGTGTGTGGGTAGTGTGTGGGTGAGTGAGGAGATTTGCTCTTTTTGTGTGTGGGTAGTGTGTGGGTGAGTGAGGAGATTTGCTCTTTTTGTGTGTGGGTAGTGTGTGGGTGTGAGGAGATTTGCTCTTGTAATCAATTTGTATTTGGCAAAGTGTTTTTTGGGTTTGGCGAAATTATGTTATTTCTTGTTTGGCGATGTAAATTTTGCATTTGGCAAAATGTATTTATTATTTATTGAAGTAATTGAAGTGCGAGTGTTGGTGCCTGGTTAGCCTGTGCTAATACGCTTATGGCTGATTGCTGTAATATTTGGTTTTTAGTCAACTCTGCGCTTTCTGATGCAATATCGAGGTTACGGATCCTGGATTCTGTTGTTAAAAGGTTTTCAACCGATATACTAAGGTTTTGTACTGTAGATTCAAGCCTGTTTTGTAGTGCACCTAATTTAGCTCTTCTGTCGGCTACCTGTGATATTGCGTAATCTATAATATCTAAAAAAGCTCTACAACTGCCTCCGCTTTCATAAATACCGCCTCCAGTGGCGTGAACAGATGTAGTAATGTTTTGAGAGATTCCCAGTGCTGTACAGTAAGAGCTTGAAAATACGTCACTTATATCTAAAGCATTTGTACTTAATGTTGAATTCGCACCTATTTGCAGGTAGAAACTATTCAAATTACCGTCAAGGAGGAAAACGTTACTACCTCTAGTTGTATATGCAATCCTGTTAATATCTTTTAGTCGTTCTGAGACTTCAAGTGCTATAGCTGATCTTTCAACTGTGGCGTTGGTATCGTTCGCTGCCTGGATAGTTAGCTCACGAATACGTTGTAAGTTTTCAGATATTGTTGTGAAAGCACCTTCTCCGATGGCCAGAATGTTTACTCCGTCTTGAGTGTTGGCAATAGCCTGTTTGGTACCTCTTATTTGAGTTCTTAATGTTTCGGAAATACTCAACCCTGCGGCGTCATCGGCGGCTTTGTTAATTCTGTAACCTGATGCTAATTTCTCAAAGGACCTGTTTAAATTCATTGTGTTGAATTGTAAGTTACGTTGAGCGATAAGTGATGAAACGTTTGTGTTGATTACAAGAGCCATTTTATTCTCTCCTTACATTTTTTTGAGCAAATATTAATCCTTTAATTATTTATTGAAGTAGTTGAAGTGCGAGTGTTGGTGCCTGGTTAGCCTGTGCTAATACACTTATAGCTGATTGCTGTAATATCTGATTTTTCGTTAATTCCGCACTTTCTGATGCAATGTCGAGGTTACGGATCCTGGATTCTGTTGTTAAGAGGTTTTCAACTGATATGCTGAGGTTTTGTACTGTAGATTCAAGCCTGTTTTGTAGCGCACCTAATTTAGCCCTTCTGTCTGCTACCTGTGATATTGCAAAGTCGATAACATCCAGAAACGATCTACAACTGCCTCCGCTCTCATAAATACCGCCTCCAGTGGCGTGAACGGACGTTGTAATGTTTTGAGAGATTCCCAGTGCTGTACAGTAAGAGCTTGAAAATACGTCACTTATATCTAAAGCATTTGTACTTAATGTTGAATTCGCACCTATTTGCAGGTAGAAACTATTCAAATTACCGTCAAGGAGGAAAACGTTACTACCTCTGGTTGTATATGCAATCCTGTTAATATCTTTTAGTCGTTCTGAGACTTCAAGTGCTATAGCTGATCTTTCAACTGTGGCGTTGGTATCGTTCGCTGCTTGAATAGTTAACTCACGAATACGCTGTAAGTTTTCTGATATAGTGGTGAAAGCACCTTCACCAATGGCCAGCATATTTACGCCGTCTTGAGTATTGGCAATAGCCTGCCGGGTACCTCTTATTTGAGTTCTTAATGTTTCGGAAATACTCAACCCTGCGGCGTCGTCTGCGGCTTTGTTAATTCTGTAACCTGATGCTAGTTTCTCGAAGGACCTGTTTAAATTCATCGTATTGAACTGTAAGTTCCTTTGAGCGATAAGTGATGAAACGTTTGTGTTGATTACAAGAGCCATTTATTATCTCCTTATAAATTTGGTGTGACAGATGATGGTTTTTGGCCTTAGCTCACTGACAGACCCACTCTATTCAATGAACTTTAGCTTCTCCAGGTAACTGATATACCTATTGCTTCCTGCTGCATATGGCTTTTGAATATTTACAGCCTTTTCTAATTCGTTAACTATCTTTGTATTATCGTTAATGGTTTCTCGTTCACTTTTAATTAACTTCTTAAAGTTATTGATTAGATCCTTAAATTTTGTCCAGAATGGTATTTTAATTCTATTGTTTTGCAGATAATTCTTTATTTGTAGTTCAGTTAGCGCAGTATTTCTTTTCTTTTCTCGGGTATTATTGGTATTATTGATGATAGTAAAACCTGTTATGATCTGTTGGAGGGCTCTATAGCTGCTATGACTAGCTCTTTTTTGTGTTATGAAATTTTTATCAAATGTTTCTCTTCTCATATTTACCCTCCTTAATTAACCAGCTTATTAACAGTTATGTTAGTATTAGGTGCCTGCAGTGTAATGCTTTTTAGTGCTTCGTTAATGATCTGGTTTTGTGTCAGTTTGATAGTTTCAGATGCCAGTTCAATGTTTCTAATTTTGCTGTATGAAGACACCATGTTTTCCAGTGTTATACTGAGATTTATAATATTGCTGATTAATGAGCTTTTTACTTCACGTAGATGTTCTTTCGTAGAGGTGATACTATTTATGGTGCTGTTAAGATCATCCAGAACTTTCTCTACGTGAGGATTATTATTTAGCCTGCTCCTGAATTCCTGTATTTTGGCCAGGCTTAACGTTGCTTCTGTTGTATTTTTAAGCTCTTCAATAAAGCTTAAGTATTCTTTATCTTTATCTTCTCCGAATGATTCAAAATTAAGGTGAAATTTTTCAAGTTTCTCAACATTATTGAGTTCTTGTTTAATTTCTTCGCTTAGTTCATAGCTATCTAATAGATCGATAGTTTTTAAAGCTTTTGACCTGATTTGTGATAAACTTCCTGATATGTCATCCAGTGCTTCGCTGGCTAAATCTAGAAAATTAATTTTGCCCTGAGCGCTTGTGACATAGTCTTGTAAATCTATTAATTTGCCTTTTAAGTCTTGATTCTCTTTATCAATTAAATCTTGTGGTATGTCCTGATCTATATCGGAATGTTTCTTTTTAGAACATTTTTTAGGTTTTCCTTGGTCATTCCAGAATTTATCTTTATGCAGTCCGTTGATATTTAGGTTAAAGTCCATTTAAGTGCTCCTTGCTTTTTGTTTGATAACTATATCCTTATAGTTATTAGGTTGTTATCAGTCTTAAGTAGTTACTATCAGAGTGTTTAGTTTATATATTTCTGTAACTTGTTGTTAATGGTCTTTATAACATTTCCTGTATAAGCTTTAATTAGGCAACTTTTGATTTATTTGATTTATTTTTAGCGAAATGTTGAACTAAATATTTTTCTACGGCTAATAATTTTTCTTCTTTTTTGATAAGGTTTGCTCTAACAGTTAAGTCAGGTGTGCATTGTCTCATAGCTGCGTTCAAGTTCATTACTATCTCCTTTCGAAATACTAAATATCAGTGTGTAACAATTTGGTAGATAACTTGGCTTGCTTGAATTAGACTAGCGTAGCTTAATTAAATTTGTTTTTACAGTTATTTTAGCTATGGCTATTATTGAAGAAGTTGTAATGCTAGTGCGGGTGCCTGGTTAGCCTGTGCTAATATCGCTGTTGCGGATTGTTGTAGTATCTGGTTTTTCGTTAGTTCCCCTGTTTCAGAAGCAATATCTACGTCTCTAATTCTAGATTCAGAAGCCTTTAAGTTTTCTATCTGAATTGTCAAGCTCTGGACAGTAGATTCCAGTCTGTTCATGTATGCACCGAGTTGTGCTCTTCTGGTGAATACGTTGTTAATAGCAGCATCGATTTCGTTTAAGAAAGCTCTACAAGTACCACCGCTTTCATAAGCTCCACCTGCTCCTACTGTAACTGTGGTGCTGATACTTAATGCACTATATCTTGAATCTGCAAATACAACACCGATGTTGATAGTATTTTGTGTGGCTGTGGAGTTAGCGCCTACTTGAAGAGTAAATTGGCTTGAACTTCCATCTAATAAATAAACATTGTTACCTTTTGTTGTTAATGCTATACGGTTAATATCTTCTAATCTTGCTTGAACTTCTAATGCGATAGCGGATCTTTCAGTTGTGGAGTTGGTATCGTTCGCTGCTTGAATTGTTAATTCACGAATACGTTGTAAGTTTTCACCAACTGTTGAAAGAGCGGCTTCACCGATGTTTAATATGTTAATACCGTCTTGAGCATTAGCTGCAGCCTTTTGAGTACCACGAATCTGGCCTCTTAAATTTTCTGAAATACTTAGACCTGCTGCGTCATCTGATGCCCTGTTAATTTTGTAACCTGATGCTAAACGTTCTAAAGATTTGTTTAAATTGACTGTGTTAGCCTTTAAGTTCCTCTGCGCTACCAGCGCTGAGATATTTGTGTTAATGATTAAACCCATACTTAGGATCTCCTTATCGTTTTTTTTTTAACTTCCTTGTTAAATTTGGGTGAGTTTCTCCGTGCCGCAATTAATTGCGGGTGTTTAGTCTTTGTTTAGTTTTTGAAACTTTTAACCCCTTGATGGTAAGACTGTTTGTCTAAATCGCGGAATTGTTTAGTAAAGTTATTGCAGCTGTTGGCATTTTGTTTGCATAACCCAGTACATTTACAGAAGCTTCTCTCAGTATTTGTTGTGTTGTAAACTTGGCAGTAGCATCAGCAATATCCAGACTTCGGATTCTTCCTTCAGTAGAGGTCAGATTTTCTTTAGATACTTGTAGAGTAGTTATGACACTTTCTAGCCTATTTTGAAGTGCGCCTAGAGTTGCTCTATTAGTAACTATTTCATCAAGCGCATTTTCAATATTGTTTAAGAAGTTTCTAGCGTTGGTGTGGTTAGAGTAAGCATTGCTTAGTGCAGCAGCAGTTGTTTCAACAGAAAGAAAGTTTGCTAAAATATTTCCCAGTGCTCCAGAGATATCCAGTGCGTTAGTGCTTACAGTGCTATTAGGACCAATTCTCAGGTAAAAGCTTGATACAGATCCGTCCAGTAAAATGACCTGGTTAAACCTTGTAGAGTTTTTGATCATTTGAATGTCATCGATCCTTGTAGAGACTTCCAGTTTGATAGCGTTTCTTTCAATTGTTGAGTTAGTGTCGTTAGCAGCTTGAACAGTTAATTCTCTTATTCTTTGTAAATTATCGGATATAACGCTATAGGCTCCGTCAGCAATTTGCAGTAAATTAATTCCGTCTTGTGCGTTCTCGTTAGCTTTTTGTGTTCCTCTAATTTGTGTTTTTAGTGATTCAGAAATACTCAGACCTGCAGCATCGTCAGAAGCGTGATTTATCTTTAATCCTGAAGATAGACGTTCAGTTGTTTTTTCTAAACTTCTGGAGTTTTTACTTAAATTATATTGTGCAAGCATTGAAGCTATATTTGTATTAATGTTTAAACTCATCTCTAGTTCTCCTTAACTAGTTCTTACATCCTTGTAAGATGAGCATAAATACTACATGTTTAGCAGTGTTTGTGGTCGTATTAGTCCCTGGCACAATTGTGCCATAATAGTTTAATTCAGTTAAAAATCTTTTAGTTCCCTGATGTAGTGATTTTAGCTATCAAATGATTAATAAAAACCTTATATAACTGATGCGTTATGGAAGTGAGGTTTTAAATAAATAAGTAATTAGTAATTAATAAACTTTCATATTCCTGATGATTTCCTCATGGCTCCGTCTCCTTGAATTGGATTTTTTATTAACCGAGTCGTTTGTGTTTTTTCCTCTTATTTTTGTTATCGGCAGATTTTTTTTAAACTTTAATATTTTTTAACATTTTTTTTTGAGATTTTGTGGGTAGTGTTTAAACCCTTTTCATATTCGGTTTTCTAGCCCACGTTATTATTATCGGCAGTGTCTTAAAAAACTTTAACATTTTTTCATATTTGTTAATATTGCGCTTAAGATGCCTAGTGCTAAATGGTATTGCTTGTCAATTCACGTATATGTAGAGTATTGTTTTGTGTTTGTTTTATTCAACAAAAAAGCCGGTAGTAAAAAACTACCGGCTGACTTATATATTCTGAATTTTTTTTAATGGTTCAGGGCTTATAGATAGTAATCTATATTAATGTATATATTAAATGATTTAATAAATAAAAATTTTTAAAGTGGTTTTTGTTGCTATGTAATAAAAAACGCTCAATTTCCCTGTTTTTGGAATCTATTTGTTTTATACCAATCCACGTAAGTAAATTATATATGCTTTAAATTTACTACAGGGTGTTTTTAGGTGCACAGCACCGAAAAACACCCGCCCCATAAATACCTGAAAACTATAATTAATTTAAAG
>JBFMDT010000015.1:0-8022 GCA_040753775.1 Nanobdellota archaeon
TATTTTTTAATATCGTTCCATCCCCATCTTCCCCCAATCATATGCATGCATTTCACACTAGTGTCGCAATAGAGTTTAAACCCATTTTTAGCAGCATCTATGCAAAACCAGATATCATCAAAGGGCTCTTTAGTTTTATCATACCTAAACTTAACCTTTTTCAGCACATCTTTATGAATTAAAATGCAGCCTAAACCGCAAGCATCAACCTCTATTAACTCATCATCCTTAACCTCTTCAAAAGTTAAGTATCTCACTTCATCCCCCTTCACTCTTTTGTACAATACAGGAGCTAAATGCTCTTCAAAACTAACAAAATAAACCCCGCTGATTATCTTCTTTTTATGCTTAAGTAATCTTTCAATAACATCAACTGGAGGAATGACATCCTGCTCCAAGCTCAAAAAGTAATCATAATCCTCATCTAAAACTTTCTGCCTTAAAATATTTCTGCTGTAAACAATCCTCTCTTTTGCACCTTCAAAATATTTCCCCCTTACTGCATTCATTTTTCCTTTTATAAAATTAAAATAATGCTCTGTCTTGGAATTGTCAACTAATAAAATATCATAATTTTTATAGCTCAAATTCTTGACTGCATCTGCATATTGCTCAAAGCAATAGGACTTATGATTTGATACAGGACACCCAACTAGAACTTTAATATCCTTCACCTTAAAATACTCCAAGCAAATGCAACGTCAGCTTATCAGCAGCCTTGATCAGCCCTTGTTCATCCTTGCCCTCAACAATAACACATTCATTCTCAGAATAAACAGCATCCTTACTTCCCATCCTTATCTCAATAATACCTACTTTATCACTTGCATCCTTGCATGTTTTGACAGGAACCTTAACATCGCTTTCCATTGTATAAGCAGCTTGTGTATTTATCTGATACAGCCCATAATCTGCTGTCCCCGTAATTCTTCCTATTTCAAGCACAGCCAACATAGATCTTCCATTGCTTTTATTAACAAGCTCAGGGTCCTGTGTCAAATAGATCCATTTCTTTAAAATTTTTTCATCTAAATTGCTCTCTATAGGAATATCTTCAACCTCATAGGGGCCGTAATGTAGGGGGTATTTGTATTCCTTTGTCTCTCCATTAACTTCAGCATATACTCTTATAGCATGAAAAGTATTGTTCTCAAGAATAAACCTTTGAAATGTATAAGTTTCTCCATTAATTCCCTTGTAAATATAAACATCCTTTGTTACATTTAAATAATTCCTGTACACAATAAAACCTATGGAAAACATTAGTACTAAGACAACAACAATCACTACTACGCTCACTCTTTTTATTTCATTCTTTTTCATTTTTTATGAATCTTGGGGTATTAGTCAAGGCTATTAAAAAATTAAAAATCATTTTCTCTTTTTATGATTATCTTTACCTCTATGCCAGCCAATATGTCCAGAAATCTTTGAATTTATATAGAAAGAATAACCAAGGTTAGCAACCAATAATGCTATAACCAACTCTTCAAAACCTAAGCTTCCCCCGATTATTTTTCTTATTATTTCTATAATTAAATAAATCATAAAAAGTGTTAATAACCAGTATAAAATCTTTTTCCATATTTCCATAATATTTATGCTCCTCCTTTAAACAACATAATTAAAAACCATATTATTAAAGTTAAAAGTAAAATAATAACTACAACTGAAAGGGCGTCTATTCTACCTTTTTTAATCATAATAAAAAGAAGCCTGGTTGCTTTATAAATATTTCGTTACCTTTCTTAAAACTTTCTTCTTTAATAAATTTTTCCCAAAAAAGATCATTTACATTACCCCTAAAATACTATAGCTAAATCTGTCTATTGCTCTTGCCTGATATTCCTTATCACCTTCAAAAACAAGGCAGTTCTTATCTATATACACTTTGTTATTCCCACTTTTAAGATACATCATATTGTTTTGGCTCTCACAATTCATTATAGGTATATTCCCGCATCCTTCCTCTTTTATACAAGCTGGAAAAGTCTTTATCCCCTTATAACTAAGTATATAACTCAATCTCTGCACCTCATAGCTTGCCTCGCTCCTTTCTTCTGGATTAAATAAGACATAAATTTTACTGCCTAAGTTAAATTGTGGCATATTAAGTTCTTCTAATTCCGAAGGTGTAAAGCTGAATAAAAATGCATTATTTCCTATGTAAGCCAGCCATCCCTTATCTGTTTTAACAAAATTATAGCCATTATAATTTAACCTCTGCTCGCTATTATCCTTTACATTGAGGTAAGATCCAACCATGATTAGTATTATAAATATTCCAACCAAAGATGTAAGAATCTTCTTGTTTTTATACCACTTAAGCTTCTCTTCTTTTCTATGAAAATTCATTTTATTTTTCCGTGAATGCTTTTTTAAAGGGTTCTACTACTAAATAAAACTTTCTAAACTAAATCAGGTTTTAGATATGCAACATAAATCCTATAAAAGAAAATAAAAATAAACAAGAACTGCTTCAAGTATTCCTAATGCCAAGGCAAGATTGCTTTTCTTTTTATAAATAGAAATAGATACTGCAATTAAGTTTAATAGTGCCAAGATAAATAATATTTCCTTAATCATTTTAACCACCTCGATAAAAATGCAATTATAAAACCAACAAGAGCAACAATACTTCCTCCAAGCCACCTTAATGTAACTGTCCCTATACTAGATAACCCAATACCCCATATAATAAAACCTATAGCCCCAACAACTATAACTATAATTGCTAATAAATCTTGTGGTCTTAGAGAATTACTCATATTTGCAGCAAGATTTTATACTATTTAAATTTATCTGTTAAATTGTAAAACAACAAAAAGAAAAAAAGGTTTTTAGCCTTTTTTAGGTTTTTTCCATAAACGCTCTTTCTAAAAGGATTCTACTACTAAATAAAACTTTCTAAATTAAACCACTCATCAGATATCTAAAAACCTATATTATAAAAGGAAAAATTTATAAATAAACAAAAGTTATATATATCTATAACCTATATTGATTTTAAAATGATACCAATTATGCTAAGGTTAAAAAAAGGAATGCATAGAGATTTAGCCAAAGCTCAAGATTTAATAATCGATGAAATGGCAACTATTCTTGATAGTGCAGTTTTACATGGCGGAACAGCAATATGGCGATGCTACAGGGGGAATAGATTTTCAGAGGATATAGATGTTTATATAAGCAAGGATATTAAAAAGATCAATTTATTCTTTAAGAATCTGAAAAAGAAAGGATTTGTTATAGAAAAGGAAAAAATAGGTGATAATAGCTTATTTTCAAGTTTAAGATTTAATAGAACAATCATAAAATTTGAAGCAATATTCAAAAGAATTAAAGGTATATTAAAAGAGTATGAAACAGCAGAGGGTAACCTAATTACTGTCTATACTTTAACCCCTGAAGACATTATAAATGAAAAGATAGATGCTTACATAAAAAGACAAAAAATAAGAGACCTCTATGATATATTTTTCTTATTAAGATATATTGAGGATAAAAATAAAATAAAAAGTAAAATTATAAAGCTTATTGATAATTTTAAAAAGCCAATTGATGAAAAAGAATTAAAAATTTTAATATTTGAAGGTTTAATCCCTAATTATGATAAAATGTTGGAGTATATCAAAAAATGGGAAAAATAAAATATCAAAAGGAAATAGAAGAACTTTTTAAAAAAAGCCCAATAGCTGATTTTAAATCTATAGAAAGAATAATAAAAAATAAAAAAAATGTTAAAAATTATACTAAGCAATTGATAAGAAATTTATTATTAAAAAGAAAAATAAAAAAATTAACTAAAGGTTACTATACTCTTCATAATGATAATTCATTGGCTGTATTCTGTTTTAAACCTGCTTATTTAGGATTACAGGATGCTTTAAGTTTTCATAATCTATGGGAACAAGAAACAATTCCAATAGTGATAACAATAAAAAAAGTAAGACCTGGAATAAGAAAAATAATGGATAATAATATTTTAATAAGAAGGTTAAATAAAAAATATTTCTTTGGTTTTGATTATCAGCAACAAGATAATTTCTATTTTCCTTATTCAGATATAGAAAAAACGTTTATAGACATGATTTATTTTAAAGAAAAATTAGATGAAGAAACTATTAAAAACTTAATTAAAAAAATAAATAAAAAGAAATTAAATAATTATCTAAAATTATACCCAAAAAGAATTAAAAAAATTATTTTAAATATTTTAAATAAATTATAGGCATAAAATTACTTATAAAAAGAAGAAAATTATAACAGTAAATAGGGCTAATAAAAAATATATTAATACCTTCTTTTTTGATGATATAAGGAGTATAATTGACTCAAGCAACAAAATTAAAGATTGTGTGCTTATTATTTCAAACATATTTCGCTCCTGCAATTAAACCAAACCCTATTGTAGCTAAAACACCTGCAAGTATTTCAACAAGAGGATGGTTTGCAAGTTTTACGATTACAATAGCAACAATTACCAAAGTTAATCCTGAAATATCAAAAGCCAGACTTAATTTGGATTTTCCAATTTTATTCATAATTAATAAAGAACAAACTACTATTTATTATTTTCTATTTCTGCATTAATCATAATTATCTATCATTTTTAAAATAAAAAAGAAAAAGAAAAAAAGGTTTTTAGCCTTTTTAAACTACGTCTATTCCGCTAACTTCCAAGCTTGTACCCTTTACGGTCTTGCTTGTTCCAGGTGGTAACTTGCCGTCAAATAAAAATGCGGCTGTACTTGCCCCAGTCCCAGCTTCTCTCAAGACTATACCGGCTCTTCTGGTGTCATCTGCATTGTAACCAGCTACTATTAACGCCATCTTGTCGCCATTGTTCCTTAATTCAATAATGGCTTCTCCAGTAGTATATCCACTGGCGCATGCTGGCCAGTCCTTGCTCGCATCCATAACCTGTGCGGTTAATGGGTTAGCGCATGGTCCGCCAACTAATATGGCATTGTACTGTTTCACATCACTTACATCTTGTGCATTCAATGTTGCAACAGATGAAGTTGAGCTTCCTCCAGACGTTGTAGCAACTCCCTTGATCACTACATTAGCCTTTACTTGGTCATCTGGTATCTTCAGGATTACCTTGTCGCTAGCTCCATTGCTCTTAGGATCAACTATGATGATACCATATCTTGACCTATGGTTCTCATCCTTCTTACCTAATTGCACGATTGAGTTAGGGTTCCAAGCAATTTCTCCCTCTTCCTCTGTGTTTTTGGATAAACCAAGTGCACTGATGTTATGATTAGTTAAAGAGAAGTTTATTACTATGTCATCATTCACATTCTCTAAGTCGCTTGTTGAATCTGCATTTACATCGATGTACAACTGGGTAAGATTTGTACTATAATTAAAGTACCCTAAAGATACATTAATGTTCTTCTCTTTTGACTTTCCGTAGTTTAGCTCAAAAATTCTCTTATCATCAGGTCCTGCTCCACTAGGGGCTGCCACTGTCCCTATTCTAACCACACCAGCATACCGCATGTTTGGATTTTTGTCTGCATCTTTGTAATAGATACTGAAATTCTGACCAGCACCATCGACAGGCACGTCTCCTGTTGAAGCTATCCATATTTCACTTGTCTTTCTGTCTGTTGTAGAGTTAGCGTCGATATCATAGTCTCCACCCCTAATAAGGAATCTTTCATCACCTGGGGCTTTAATGTATATTGCTCCCTGGTTGCTTCCTCCAACTGCATTTCCTGACTTTGCTGTATCAGCTGATGAATCCATCTCTATTGTCACAGTAAGGTAATTGTCTGCTGGAACAGTTAGGCTGTCCAAACAAATCTGTGCATACTTGTTTGGCAATGCTACACATTCACCCATGCCTGCCGGATTGTCTGATGCACTGTCTCTGACAAACTCATTGACAATACCAATCCTTGGTCCTATAACTACAAGAGTACCAGGCGTAGTTTGTGTAACAGATGTCGTGCTGCTGTTAGCCAAGTTGCTTGTATCCCATACCCAGTCAGGATCGTTTTCATCCTCTCCTGTATAAGCATCTCCATCCTTATAGGTATCTTGCGAATTTTTGCCTAGAATTAATGAAGCTGCTCTTTGGGCCTTGTTGTCTTCGTAGAATGTCTGATCATTGCTGATCTCTATTCCATTTACAACCTTGCTGTTTGACGAAGCAATGGTGTCCATTACTCCATCAACGCTTATAAGTATGGCTCCACCGCTTCCAACGTTCTCAAGCTTGACCTTCTTTCCATCAATAGTTATGCTGTCGCCTACGTTCATGAAATAATTATTTCCTACGTAAGCTGTAAATTTTGATGTATCAGAAGTGTCTACGTTCGTTATTTTTAATGTCTTGCCAAGGAATTTTACTTCTAATGCGTTAGAAGTTGTAGCCTTACTGGCATTTAGTGCGTCATCAAATACAATATAGTATCCGATAGCTCCTCTTTTAGCTACTTCTAAAAAGACATTGTCCTCATAGTCATCCTGTGTAGATCCTTTTGAAGACAAACTTGTAGCTACATTAGGGGTATCTTTAGCTAACACAATTTCATCATGGATGTCGTAATCCTTGCTCTGGAAGCTTATTTTTGTATCCTGGAAGCTAGACACATCACTGTCATCTACTTCCCAGTCAAATCCAGAGGTTGTACTATTGGCAATACCCATACCAAGAGGTACTTCCTCGCTGACTTGTCCCCCTTCCTTGCCCCCATCTGTAGTGGTCTTTGGCAATCCAAGGGCTATGTCTGAAGCTGCTGCACTGTCTGCACTGCTTCCTATGATAATAGCAGCATCACTGCCTGTAAAAGGCTTTGGATACTCGCTTAGGTCTGCTGCAAAAGCACCAGCTAAAGTTGCTCCAAGCATTGCTGCACTAATGGAAACAGCTGCAACTGTCCTAACAGCTCTCTTTGCTCTTAAAGCAAAATTTCCCATTTATCAAACACCTCCATGTTTGTTTTTGTCTCGGTAAACGAGATTTTTATGTTTTATTTTGCTGAAGCCTTTTTAAAAAGCTTCTTTGCGAGCTTTTTTCTAAAAAGCTCTTTTGTCTTTTCAAAGGGTTTTCCCTGAAAAGCTCGAACCCTCTTTTAAGGATTCTTCTTTTGTGAACTTTTCCTTTTAAGAAAAGCTCCCTTAAGTCAGAAATTATATTTTTTGCTTAAGCTTTTTTCTAAAAAGCTTATTTTAGACGCGTCTGACTAAAGTATAAACTAACCACCAAATAATCCTTTATAAAGATTTCGCTACTAAATAAGATATTTAATGCCTCTTTTCAGCATTATCTACATTTTTAAGCCTTATAAATTCAAAATAAGCCTAAAACTTACCTCATTTCTGTTACTACTATAAAATAATACTTTTAAGATACAATTTAAAATGTAGTTTAAGATTATGTTGTTTTATAACCCTAAATTATTTTATAACTTGCACAAAGCTAATTCAAGGTTATAAAGTCTATTAGCCCCTTTAATAGGGTAATTGCTGTTGACAATAGTCTTGCATTCATTAAACTTGCCTGACTTAACTTCAAAGCAGTTGCCTATTTTAAGCCTGTATTCCTTGTTTTCCTGCTCTATGCTGCCTAAAATGCCCTTAATTTCGCTTTTAATAATATCACAGCTATTCCTGTTGCAATTATCCACATTTTCACAGCATCCTATAATTATGCTCCTCCCATCCTTATTCTCGCATATATTCGCCTTTAAAACAGCATTAACTATATTAGAAGCCTCAATTCCAAGCTTTGTTTCAGCTGTAAATCCCTCTTCCCCTCTTAAAAATACAAATTTAATGGCAAATAAACCAATAACAGCTATCAATACAACAATTATAACTAATCCAAA
This sequence comes from Nanobdellota archaeon, assembly GCA_040753775.1. Classification (GTDB taxonomy): domain Archaea; phylum Nanobdellota; class Nanobdellia; order SCGC-AAA011-G17; family JAFCDX01; genus JBFMDT01. The sequence continues at coordinate 7,848 of JBFMDT010000015.1, forward strand.
CATCTCCAGTTGCCCCCTCTTCTCCTTCCCCCTCTCACAAACCACATCTTCTGTTTCCCCACCCTTTCCCACAATCGAGACCTCATTTCCTGTGGAACCCCAACAGCAAGCTTTATACCAGTAAAATTCTGCATTTCCGAAAAATCCTATCTTATTCAAAACCTTCTCAGAATCG
>JBFMDT010000016.1:0-7520 GCA_040753775.1 Nanobdellota archaeon
TAACAGAGTATATGGGAAATTCCTTAAATTTTACTGACTAATAGGCTATTAAGGCTGTTTTGTGTATGTCGTAGTTCCATTTTTCTTTATTTATAGGCTGTCAAATGGGCTTTTTATGTTTATTAAATTTGGGGCTGCAAGATGTATATAAACCATAGTAGTTTCAGGGCTTTTATGGCCTAATAGCGATTGAACAGAGAAGAGATCATAGCCATTTTCAATCAAATGCGTAGCAAAACTATGCCTTAAAGTATGGGGGGATATTTTCTTGTCTATTTTAGCCCTTATTTTAGCCTTTTTTATTATTTCCTGCACAGTCCTTGTACTATACTGCTTTTTCCTGTTACTCTGAAACAAAAAGGCATTTTCATTCAGCCTCTCTTTTCCTATTAGTTCCTTAATTTCCGGGTTTAGCCTTTCTGCTATGATAAAAATCCTATCTTTCCTGCCTTTGCCTTGCCTAACAAAACCAAAACCTCCCTGCCTTTTTTCGAAAGCTTTCCATCTGTCATATAGCCTTATGTCCTCAACTTTCAGGTTTAGTAGTTCAGAAACCCTTAAGCCAGCTGAATACATTAGTTGCAGCATAAGCTTGTGTTTTTTATTATTAACAAAACCAAATAATCTTATTACTTCCTCTTTTTCGAGAACAGATGGTAGTCTTAAGGGTTTTTTGGCATATTTTATATTAACCTTCATTTTTTTCCCAAGCAGTTTTTCAAAAACAAATTTTAAGGCATTAAGGTAAACGTTAATTGTATTTCCAGATTTTCCTTTTTCTATTAATTCATCCAAAAAATCTTTTATGTCTTTCTTAGTTACTTGTTTTGGCTCTTTTTTTATTTGCTTAAGAAACTTACTTATGCAAAATTTATAGCTTTCAATTGTTTTTAAGCTGTAATTTCTTCTTAACATCTCTTTTTTCATCAGTTCAATTAGAGCCATTTTAAGCCTCTTTTACGTCCCTTACCCCTTGCTCTGTTACTTGAAATATACATTCTGAATCTGGCAAACTTGGGGCATCAACAACTCTTGCTACCCTTGTCCCTTTCTTTCCCTTCCTTAAATAAACCCTAACTGAACTTGCATGAGCCAATACATGACCTCCAATTGGGGCTGTTGGGTCTCCAAAAAATACATCGGGGCGTGCCATTACTTGATTTGTTACGTACACTGCCAAGTTATATGTTTCAGCTAACTTTAATAAATCATGCATATGCTTATTGAGTTTTTGTTGCCTATCTGCGAGCATACCACGGCCCTGAAAATCACTTCTAAAATGAGACATTAGAGAGTCAACAACAACTAATTTTATTGGTAAATTCTCTTTTTTTATCAAATCCTCTATTTTCTGAACTATCAACATCTGATGATCACTATTGAAAGCCCTTATAAATTTGATATTTTTTAAAACATTTACTGGATCTAAGTTAAGGGCTTCTGCCATTTGCTTAATTCTTTCTGGACGAGCTGTACCCTCTGTGTCTATATAAACGACCATACCCTCTGCTCCGCCTTGCTCTTTTGGCAATTGGGCATTTACAGCTAATTGATGTCCTATCTGAGTCTTGCTACTGCCAAACTCGCCATATACTTCTGTTATACCATTTGTTTCTATCCCCCCACCAAACAATGCATCAAGAGCTTTGCTGCATGTTGTAATTTTAGTGATATTTTCTCTTTTTTGCAAGAGCTCTTCACCAGAAACAAAACCCATATCAAGAGCATTTCTGGTAGTATTAATTATCTTTCTTGCAACTGCTTCCCCAACACCGGCTACCTCTGCTAAAGTACCTGGACTTGCTACTGCAATGCTTATCAAGTCAGTAAATCCTGCTTCTTTCAGCTTCTCTGCTGTTGCTGCTCCAACGCCGGGCAATTCCTCTATGCAGCTAATCTTTTTTTCCTCTTGTTTCTTACTCATTTTCATCATCCTCTTTTTCTTCTTCTGAGAGCATTAACTCTTCCATTAATTTATTAAGAATTATGATTGTCTTTGGAACATCATTTTTTCTCAGGTTAATTACCTCATCCCTCCAGATTCCATCATCTTGCTTCCAGCTCCTCCTTAAGGATGCTGTCTTAAACATTATTTCACCATTTGCTGTTTTTCTCTTGTTAAGCCAGACAGCGCCCTGCATATTTCCAGCTCTGAATGATTTTATTGGTAGATTAGCTACCATTTTAGAACACCTCCATTGCGTTCTTTCGCATTTTTATATTTCTTCCCTAATAAGAGAATAAACTATAATAAAAAGACAGTATTTAAATACCTTACGCGCGCATGTGCCCAGGTGCCAAGGTCAGAAATTAAAAAGCTTCCAAATGCTTATAGATGTTATAGCAAGAAATAAAACATACTCCAGGGATTTTCCTGTTTCAATAAATCCCTTAATCTTGTATTTTGATAATGGATGCAAAGGCATGATGCCCTCTTTTGTTACTGCATCTGAAAATAAGTGAGAGCCGTAACCTATTATTACTGGAATGGCATAGCCTGTTTTTGAAAATAAAACCAATAAAAGAGATATTAAAGGTAGAATCAAAAAGCTGTGAAAAAAGCCGCGATGCTCTAACAGTATTGAATTAAATGGAACATACTTGCCGAGCTTTGATTTAGGATGGTCTATGTCTGGAAATATGCTCGAGAACAAGACAAGGGCAAGGAAGAGTATTTGGTTGGATGGATGAAGGTACTGTAGTGCAAACATAGCTATGAGAAATCCAAATGCAAGATGAGTTTTAAACATCATTGTCTCATTGCTATCAATTCTTCCGGCTTTAATTCTGTTATATTTTTTGCTACAAACTCCAAGTTGTTAAACATAGTGTTCCTGACAACCCTGCCTTTGAGCACAACCTGTTTCCCCAAAATTTCCTTTCTTATTGCATCAAAGTTATTCGTATCCCTAAGGCTTTCAATTTTCTCTTCTGGAATGTTAAAAAGAGAGTATGCGGTGTTTCTAAAGAAAATAACCCTTATATTTGAAGTTCCATCATCAAGGTAGAGATTTACAACAGGAACAAGCCTTGGCTTTATTTTATTATGCTCATCGCAAACATAATCCTGGTTTTCAAGCCTGGTCCTTTTCCCGCATATTGGACAGACTTCATAAAACCTTGGCTCGAACAACTGCACTATTGTCCCAATTATTTTTGCCTGCTCATTTTCCTTAAGGTCTTTTATGCATTTTTGAGCAAGAACATAAGTAATAACAACATCACCTACTGTCTGGCCTTCAGGGTTTATGAGCAACTGGCCTTTGCTGCCTAAGTGAAGCTCTTTATAATTATTATTTTCCTTGCAATAAGCATTATTTATTTTGATTATGTCATTGACTTTGATGTCTTTTATATTTTGTATTAGGTTTTCATCCCAGATTACAAGCCTTATAACACCTGTTTCATCACCTATGAGCATTGATGCAATTCTTCCAGATCTAAGTTCCTTTTTGTATTCCCTTACAGGGTATAGCGTAATGACTTTTCCGAGAATGTTTATGGACCTCATGCCGCTCATTATGTCTGAGATTTTCATTAAAGTAGACAATGGTTCAAAGAGTTTTACATTAAGCTCGTTTGCAACTATATGGGCTGCTCCTTCTTTGCTTATAAGGTTGGAAAGCTCGCTTAACTTTGCCTCTACCTTATTCTCGAGCTCCTGCTTATTAATATCCTTTTCCCTGAGTATCCTTTCTATTATTTGGTTGTAGGTTAAGCTTATCATGATAGTAAGGGGTTGATTTTTTTGTTGAATTTTATTGTTATTAACTTATTTGTATAGACATTGGTTCCTGCAGATATTTCAAAGTTTATTAAGTTTTTGTTTAAGTCATCTGTTTTATAATTGAAATCATTTTTTTCTTTTAAAGAATTCAGGCACTGCTCATCAACTATATCTTTTATGCACGAGCTAAGGTCTTTGGTTAGAGTTAGGTAATAATCTATGTTGTAAGGAATTTCTACTTCAAAGTTGGGCTCAAAGGAGTATTTTATAGATAAATTATTGCTCTTTGTTGGTTCAATTTGCTGTTTTGCTTTTCCTATTACTTTGAGCTTGCCTGTTGTGTCAATAATGTAATTATAATTATCCTGCAAAAGGCTTATTTCCTGATAAGATTTAAGATTGCTGTTGAGGTTTTTGTTGAACATATCTAAAAACTTTGAATCAAAATCATTTAAGTTTTGTGATATTTCCTCTATTGACTGCCATGCTGCTATCTTTGCTGATTCATGAATGTAAAATTTTGCCTTTTCTGCAGTTTCATAGGAATGTATAAGCTCTAAAGAGGAGCTTCCTGCAATCATCTTATTTGACTTTTCTATATTTGCCAGGAAGGTATAGGAGAATATGCCAACCAATACAACTACCACAACTGCAAGCGCTGAATAAAAAATATTTGCCCTATCCAACTTGGCACTCCTCCTTTGCTGCTTTTTCATTTTCTTTAAGCAATGCAAGGTAATAAGGCTTAAGAGTTATCGTAATAGGATTATTGAAATTTGGAAGCGTAACAGTTATCGGCTCTGGCTCAAGCCTTGTTATTGATGAAGACACTATCCTGTCAGAGTCTATTGATAATTCATAGCAGTTTCCATAAAGATTATCAAACACTTCCTTTGCTTTTTCATAAATCTTTTTGTCTATTTCGATGTCTCCTGTATTCTGCTTTTTTATTATTAAGTCGGACATTGCTAAATCGTACATGGGTGTTTTGAGAAAGTTTAACAACACCAGAGAGGATTCTTCTGCTGAATATGCTGAAATTTTCCGGGGTTCTTTTGAACATCCAACAAAAGAGAGAATATAAATAACCAGGACTATAAAGATAAATATTAAAGAGGGTATTGTTGTTATCCATTCCTCTTGGGCCTTTTTATCCATTTTTAGTTATGCTGTCTATGACAAGCGTTGCTCCCTTCAGCTTATTATCCATAGCTAAGACATATTCTTTTTTTGAATAACATGAAAACTTTTTATTTATGCATAATGCTGCCTTATCTTCGTACATTTCCTTGTTTATTAGCTTTGTAAACTCTTTTCCTTCATAAGACAAAGTAAGTTTTGCAGCTGTATCATGATTAAGCTGGCATTCGCTGTTGAATTTTGCCATGTCAATTATTCCGGGCTGGTTGTTATAAGCCAAACAGTTTGAATAAAGAAAATAGCTGCTTAGCAAAAAGCCCTCAAAATCAGTTGTTTTTATTTCTCTTGAAGTATGAAAAACTATACCAACAATCAGGACAAGGAGGACTATAGACAGTATGAAAATTCTCGGAAACCATGTTATAACTTCATGGCCTATATCAAATTGGGCTTTTTTATCCATTTTTAATTATTATATTGTTGTTTTCCTTTTTAAAGTAAAGTTTTTGTGAATTTGATATTTTGTAATCCTCGTTTAAATCTGCAAGGCATTGTTTTGATGAACCAACAGTCTCGAGATTCGGGGTAACAGTAACTGAGCATGGCTGGGAAAAGGCAAAGTCAAAACCCCTTGTGTCATAAACAACCTCAACATCATTTGGAGCCATTGAAATTACATCAACAAGGTAAGCTGTTTCTATAGCCATGAATTTCTGGTTAAACAGCCTGTCTTCCCTTATGTTCTTTGCCAGCATAAAGAATGCAATTAATATGGAAATCGCAATGAATATGGAGAAGATGTATAAAATCTGCCTTTCAGTAATGCCTCTTTTATTCATAAATTCCTGAAGAAGTGTTTATTTATATTATTTATGCTACAGCTGTTGTTTCAAAGTCCTGCTTATATGCAACAACTTTTGATACGTAATCTCTTGTTTGCTGATAGTCCTTGTTTAACTCACATTCGTAGGCTAATTTACCCGGACATTTTACACTTTGGCATAATGCGCCGTTTCCTGTTTCCTTGTTGCAAGTACCTCCGTTATATGCCGCTAGTGCAAGGTTTACATCGCCATTAACCAAAGGATCCTTTAAAAGCTTGTTTAGATAGGATGCTGCAGCAATTAGGTTTTCCCTTGGATCAAAACGGTTGTCTAGCTCATAAAGTTTCTTCTTTTTTAAGTCTTCATCCCAATAATTTTTCAATGTATAATCCCTCTGTTCTTTTAGATTGGCAGCATACTCAGAATCACATTTGTTATTAGTGGATTCTAAAAAGGTGTGTTTAATCCCGTTGTCCTTTGCTGTACCAGGCATGAGCTGAAGAAGACCTAGTGCCCCACATGGCTTTACTACCCCATCTTTATCCTTGAAGTAAGATATAGCATAGTAAATTCCCTGGGACTCTTGGGCGATTAATGCCTGCAAAAGCGTGGCTGGAACATCCGGATATTTTTCATGAGCCTCTTCTATATAAGACAGATACAATTTTATATTATCCCTTACTTGCTGGGATGCAATTATTTCTTCTTGGGGTATTAATTTTTGTTCTTGCAGTGGCTCTTCAACTGCTTTTCCCTTAAATAGTATTAAGTTATTTCCATCTCTCTGAAGTGTTAAGTCTGTGATAAAGTTGTCCTCATGGGTTATGTAGTACTCATTTCCTAAAAACCCCTTAAACGTAATTGAATCTGCATTTATTTCCTTGCAATAATAATTAGCAAGGCATGAGTTTAAGTCTATACCCCTACACAAGCATAAGGCAGAGGTTTCAGAATATTCATCAGGAGGAACAATTTCTCTTGTTACGCCTTTGCTGAATGCAACTAAAGTACATGCTTCATCCCTTATTTGGAGAATATCTATTTTTGGCTCATCTTTAAGTGCATTGGCTTCTTCTGCTATTCTATTTAAGGAGCCTTTTGTAATTATATCTTCGCATTCATTTTTAGACGAGAGTATATTTGCAAAGGATTTGATTGGATTCAGAAAGGCGAGCAAGATTATAATGCCGACTACCAAACCTGTAATAATTCCAATCTGCATCTTAACTGCTGCCTTCATTTTACCTGCGTTGCTTCAGCAAGGCCTAGGACATCTTTTGCTATGCTGCTGAAATAAGACAATACTTTTCCTGCTGTTCCTGTGAAGATTAATACAAGAATTACCAAGACTATTATTGCAAGAATTGCTGTGATTATTGTGTTAAAAGTTAGTTCAATTCCTTTTTTGTTCATTTTAAGAACTAGCATGCAGGTATTTCGCTACACTGCACATTTATATTTGGATCTATGCAATTAACACCTTCTTCATCGCCCTTAATAGCTCCATCGCCATTAATGTCAACCTTTGTACCCTCGCAGAACCTGTCTTTGTATAAAGGAGAACCAGTGGTTATATATTGCTGGCAGAGCGTATTGCACGAGGCTATTTTTGCTGACACATCTGTTAATTGAGCTCCATAAAGAAGCTTGATTTTATTAAATAAGTTTGCTATTCCCCCTGTAAAAAACACTGCCAAGATGACTAAAACAAGTATGACTAATATTGCAATGATAATAACGTTCATAGAAAGCTCAACACCCCTTTTATTTCTTGAAAGTTTCATCATAATTATAAAATAAAAGAGTTATATAAAGCTTTTGTTTATTTT
>JBFMDT010000017.1:0-5635 GCA_040753775.1 Nanobdellota archaeon
ACAGAAAGTTATTTAAATTTAGTTTAGGACTATGGCTTATGGATTTGCCAAAACAGTACAATTTCAAGGAATCAGAACCAAGATGGCAAAATTTTTGGGAAACTAATAAAATATATGCTTTTGATAGCAAGAGCAATAAAAAAATTTATTCTATAGACACACCACCACCTACTGTTTCTGGAAAGATGCATATTGGCCATGCTTTTTCTTATTCACAGCTTGATTTTGTTGCTAGATACAAAAGAATGAATGAATTTAATATGTTTTTTCCTTTTGGAACAGATGATAATGGATTAGCAACAGAAAGATTAATTGAAAGACTAAAAGGAGTAAAGGGAAACCAGATGGACAGAGAAAAGTTCATTAAGCTATGTCTAGAAGCTTTAAAAAATATAAGGCCTGGTTTTGTGCAGGACTGGAAAAATATCGGATTTAGCGCTGATTATAATGTTTTTTATTCAACCATAGATGAGCATTGCAGAAAAGTTTCCCAAAAGAGCTTTATTGATTTATATAAAATAGGGAGAGAGTACAGGAAAGAGGCTCCTACAATATGGTGCACTCATTGCGAGACAGCTATTGCGCAGGTTGAGCTAAAAGATAAAGAGTTAGAGAGCTCTTTTAATGATATAATATTTAAGCTGGAAGATGGAACTGACTTAATAATATCGACAACGAGGCCAGAAATGCTTGGAAGCTGCGTTGCTATTTTTGTGCACCCAGATGATGCAAGATACCAAAATTTAATTGGAAAAAAGGCAAAAGTTCCTTTATTTAATTATTATGTTCCTATACTTTCTGATGAGAGGGCTGACCCTGAAAGGGGAACTGGAATTGTAATGTGCTGTACTTTTGGAGACCAGACAGATATTGAATGGTATAAGGCGCATAAGCTTCCACTTGTAATGTCAATAGACAAGACTGGAAAAATGAATGAGAATGCTGGAAAATATAGTGGATTAACAATAAAAGAGGCTAGGGAAAGAGTTATTGAAGATTTAAAAAAGGAGCATTTATTGATAAGCCAGAAAAAAATAAGGCATGTTGTTAATACACATGAGAGATGCGGAACTGAGATAGAGATACTAAATACAAAACAATGGTTTATTAAATATTTAGATTTAAAAGAAAAATTCCTGCAGGCTGCAAAGAAATTAGATTGGCATCCAGATTTTATGATAAATAGATACAATAACTGGGTAAAGGGACTGCAGTGGGATTGGTGCATATCAAGGCAGAGATTTTTTGGAGTTCCATTTCCAGTATGGTATTGCAAGAGATGCGATGAGGTTATGCTAGCTGATGAAAAGGATTTGCCAGTTGATCCACTAAAAGATAAGCTAAAGAAAAAATGCAAATGCGGAAGCAAGGAATTTATTCCAGAAAAGGATGTATTGGATACATGGGCAACTAGCTCACTGACTCCAGAGATAGCTGCAAGTTTGTTTCCTAAGCTATTTAATAAATTATTTCCTATGAGCTTAAGGGCAAATGCACATGATATCATCACATTCTGGCTATTTAATACTCTAGTTAAAAGCCAGTTGCATTATAATAAAAATCCATGGAAAGACATTATGATTTCTGGATTTGTTTTAGACCCAAATAGAGAGAAGATGAGCAAGAGTAAAGGGAATATTGTTGAACCACAAACTGTTATTGAAATTTATGGAGCTGATACCCTGAGATTCTGGGCTGCTGGAAGCAAGCTTGGAGAGGATATGGCCTATCAGGAAAAAGATATCATAACTGGACAGAGATTTATTACGAAGTTATGGAATGCTTCAAAGTTCAGCATAATGCACCTAAAAGATTTCGATGGAAAAAAAGCAAAGCTTGAAGTAATGGATATATGGCTGTTAAGCAAATTAAATAGAATTATTAAGGAATCAACTGACAGCTTTGAGAGCCATGAATATTCAAAAACTAAATTGGAGGTTGAGAATTTCTTCTGGCATACCTTCTGCGATAATTACCTTGAGATAATCAAAGATAGAATATACAATCCTGATAAAAGAGGAAATGAAGCAAAAAAATCAGCACAATATACTTTGTATAACTCATTACTAACAATATTAAAACTGATCGCTCCGATTACCCCATACATAACTGAGGAAATTTACCAGAGCTATTTCATAAAAAAAGAAAAACAAAAGAGCATACATATAACTAGCTGGCCTAGATACGATGCCAAGATGATCGACAACAAAAGCGAAGAGATTGGAGACTTATTTGTTAAAATACTTTCAGAGGTAAGGCAGTTTAAAACTAAAAACAATAAGTCTTTAAAGGAGCAAGTTATTTTAACTCTAGACAAAAAAGATAAGGAAAAATTAGAACCAGTTTTAGCTGATCTAAAAGCAACTGCTAATGCTAAAGAAATAAATGAGGGTAATAATTTCGAGGTAAAATTTGTATGAATACAAAGCAAAGATATCAGATAAGAAAGTTCGTCAATGAACTAGCAAAGATAAGAGGAAGGCATACAGAATTGGTTTCTGTTTATATTCCAGCTGGCTATGATATGAACAAGATTATTCAGCATCTACAACAAGAACAGGGAACAGCTGAAAACATCAAGGATAAGACTACAAGAATGCATGTTATCGACTCTTTAGAGAGAATGGTTAGGCATTTGAGATTGTATAAAAGAACTCCTGAAAATGGACTTGCTATTTTTGCTGGAAATATTGCTGCACAAGAGGGTAAAAGTGATATTAAAGTATGGAGTGTTGAGCCTCCTCAAGAACTAAAATTTAGATCTTACAGATGCGACCAGACTTTTATGCTTGATCCTTTAAGAGAGATGCTTGAGGTTAGAGAGGTTTATGGATTGATTGTGTTAGACAATAGAGAGGCTAATATTGCACTGCTTAAGGGAACTTTTATTGAAGAGGTTGCTGATATGACATCTGGAGTTCCTGGAAAAGCACGCGCAGGAGGACAATGTGAAAATTTTGGGACTCTAGTTCAACTTGCAGATGGAGATATATTAAAGATTGAAGATTGTCATAATCCACATATCTTAAAAAGTGCTGTTCTTGAAGATTTATCTTTAAATGATTCACCTATTATTGATAAATGCATTACAAATAAGAAAGAAATGTATAAAATAATTACTGCTTATCCTCAATTGGTAAATGAAGCTTCCAAGGATCATTTATTTTATGTTTTTACTTCCGATGCAATTATTGAAAAGCCTGCAGAAGAATTAAAAGTAGGGGATTACTTGTTAATGCCGGAGAGAATTGACATCAAAGGTAAAGTACAAAAATTAAATACTAATTATTATAATTTTTATCACATTAAAAGCCAAGGTTTAAGGTATTTAAAAGGAATAAGGTTAGCTAAAGGATTATCGCAAGAAAAATTCCAAAAAATTATTGGATTCCATCAAGCGCATATTTCTTCTATTGAAAGAGGCAAAGAAAATTTTAGACCTCTTATGCTTAAAAGATTATGCGATAGGTATGGAATAGATTACAAATTTTTCTTAAAAAAATATACAGAGCCATCATTTTATAAAGAAGTCAGAGTTAAACTCCATTCAATTTTAAACCCTTCTTTAGCTCAATTTTTGGGTTATTTTATAGGCGATGGTAACTTTGAAAAAGATAGAATAACATTTTCTGAACAAGATAAGAGTGTTGTTTTATACTATAGAAATAAATTTGGAAATTTTTTTAATTTAAAGCCAAATTATAGATTTAGAAGAAAGAAAAATTATCACCAAGTTAGATTTACAAGCAGATCTCTTGTTAGGTTTATTAAAGAAGAATTTCCAGAAGCTAAAGGATTAAATCAAAGAATACCCCCCAAAATATTAAAATCAAAGGATGATGTTGTAGCTGGATTTTTGGGTGGCTTATTTGATGCAGAAGGGTATGTTAGCAAGAATCGTGCGATAGGAATAGCGTCTATTAATAAGTTGCTTATAGGGCAGCTTCAACTTTTGTTGTTGAGATTTTCTATAATCTCTTCTTTTATCGAGTATGATAATAAAAGAAATCCCTACTCTAAAAAACATATTTTTAAATTGCAAATAAATGATAAAGAATCTATTCTAAATTTTAAAAAGTTTATTGGGTTTACATCACAGAAAAAGACTAAATATCTTAATAGCTTAATAAAAAATAAAACTGATAAAACATTAATTAGACAAAGGTTGCCTGCAGGTTTAAATGTTAAGAAAGCTTTAAAAGACTATAACTGTAGTTTAGAGCCTTTTAGATGCTCAAAGTTTTTAAATAATAAAGGCATGATGAGCAAAAAGGTTTTTATGAAGTCTATACTAAAAAAAATTAAAAATAAGACACTATACAATAAATTAGTTAGAATTTATAATTCTCGGTTAATTCCTGTTAAAATAGATCATATCATGGTAGTTAAAAAACCTACAAGAATGGTTGATATTGAAGTTAAGAATCAAAATTTTATAGCAAATGGGATTTTAGTGCACAATAGTTCAGTAAGGTTTGCTAGGTTGAGAGAGATTGCTGCCCATGAATTTTATAAGAGAATAGGCGAGATTGCTAACAAAGAGTTCTTGCCAAAATTAAAAGAACTAAAAGGAATTTTAATTGGGGGGCCTGGACCTACTAAAGAGACTTTTATTGATGGAGCTTATTTAACTAATGATTTAAAAAAGAAAGTAATTGCTGTTAAGGATATAAGCTACACTGGTGAATCTGGATTGCATGATTTAGTTGAAAGAAGCCAGGATGTACTGCATGAAGAAGAGGTTACAAAGGAAAAACAGATAATGCAGGAATTTTTCAAGTTATTAGCCAAAGAATCTGGAAAGACAGCTTATGGAAAAGAGAAAGTAAAAGAGGCTCTTGAAATGGGTGCTGTTGAAACTTTGCTTTTATCTGAGAGTTTAAGTGATGAGGATATTGCTTTGTTTGAGGAATTAGCTGACAAAAGCGGGGCGAATATACAAATGATAAGCGTTGATACAAGAGAGGGTATACAATTAAGGGATTTAGGAGGAATAGCTGCTATATTGAGATTTGTTATTAGATAAAATGAAAGAATTTAAAAAGGATATATTGTACCATCTAGCATTAGGCAATTTGAAATATTTTATGGGGAGCTGTAAGTATTACAGTATAAAAGAAAAAAGAAAAGCGCTGGAAGAATTATTAAAAAATGTACATTCTAATTGGATAACAAAAGAAGAAAAAGAGATGTTAGTTTTATATTATACAGAAAATTCTTTTAGGGAATTAAGCAATAAATATGAGATAGCATGGCAAAATATAGCAAAGAAAATAAAAAGAGTTGAGAGAGATCTAATTAATCATTATTTTTTAGTCTTAAGCAAATAATCTTTCAATTTTTTACCTTCTTCAGTTAATTTATAAACTCTACCTATCCTTTGTTTTGGTGTTAAACATTTAATTAGATCTCTTTTTTCTAAGTCTATTAAGGAAGCTTTGACGTTAGATAAGCTCATATTGCATTCTTGGGCAATTTGTTTTGGTATTTTTGGGTCTGATAAATAAAGAAGGACTCTTTTTCTTCTGTTTCCTCTTAAAATAAAGCTGTAATTCTCCCAAAAATTTACCATAATTTATTGTAAATCTAATGATAATTAAAAATAAAGTTATTAAATAGTACATATTAAATTACC
>JBFMDT010000018.1:0-4920 GCA_040753775.1 Nanobdellota archaeon
GCTAACACAAGTAATATTCCAAACATTAGTATTGTTACTTTCGTTTTATTCATTTTAACATCACCATTATCTGATTAGCTTAGCTGGAATAAGTATCTTGCTACTTAAACCGTTTTAAACTGTTTTTAATCACAACCATTAGGCATTGGAGTTTCTGTAGCAAGATGTTTTAGGTCTTTATAAAAGTCGTCTATTTCATTTCTTATCTCACATATATTCTTCCTTTCTTTGCTCATTTCCATTGTCTTTTTGCCTATATTTAAACAAGTTGAGCATGTTGCTCCATGATCATCAAAAAACCCATCATCCCTCCAAAAACAATGTCCAGCATGTTTATGCTTATCATAATCACAACCACAATAACAAGGGATTTGTTCTAACAAAGCTTTTCCTTCTGCTGTTTTTGCCCACTCATATATTGCACGTGTTTCCCCTGTTACATAAGAAGGAATTTCTCCTGTTGCAAGGGTCTTTGGGGAGATGAAATAATAGGCTATTCCTCCTACAACAAGGGTTATGAGTATTAAAATGACTACATTTTCTTTTTTCATTTTAACCTCGGTAGAAAATTTATTATGTTAAATAAAACTATGATTATCAAGCTGGCAAGAATACTGCGCCATGCAATTTTGAGGTCGATATCTCTCTCGATATCTCTTCTAAATGCAAAACCAAATATGAACAAAGCCAGAGCCATTAAAACTGCCTTGCCGATCCAATGATGAATAAAAAGATAATTTAATGCACCTTTGAAAAATTCCGATAACTCTGCTATAACAACTAAAATTGCAAGCAATAATGAACTTGCTGATGTTCCGATATAAAAATTAAATTTTTTTGTCATGGCATAGCTCCGAATTTAACAATTCTTCCCATTAACCCAAGCAATAATGAAATTATTAAAAGAAGAGCCCACCATTTTTTACTTTCTTTTATTTCATTCCTAAAAACAAGAGCTGTGGCAAGTGTTGCTATAAAAGGGAGCAATAAGCCCCAATGCTCTTTTGTTTCCATAACAACAGAGTGAGCCCAGGATTTGGTTCCTGCTTTTATAACCATTTTTGTTGCTGGATAAAAAGTTATGTAGAGCCTGCCTGCTGGCAAAAGCAGGAGCCAGCTTACAGCGGCAGTTACAAATGCAAGAGGTTTAATTAAGCGCGAATGCCCTTTTAATTTGATTAGGATTATTATTGTTAAAACGACAATAACAAGCCCCAATATAATATGACTAAATAAAACTAAATCTCTCATTTTCTCTCCTATTAATCATTTTTGTAAATATACCTTATAAGTTTTACCAAGTCTTTCTCTTTGTATTAATTCCTTTTTGTCTAGATTTGTCAAAATCGTTGAAATCTTGGCTTTACTCCAATCTAATCTAAATCTTAATGAATCTTGAGTAATTTCGCCAGCCTTTTTTATCTCATCCAAAATTCTTTTTTCATCTTCAGATAAAGCCCTCCTTAAAATAGAATACTCTTTGTCTTTTCTATCTTCTGTTTTTGTCGCAAATAAATATAAAGAGATTAAAAATCCCAATCCTAAAGCAAAGATCAATGAAAAAAGGTTGGTAATAACGGAGTTGGTCGTGGAAAAGTTCATTATACTTGTCCCCATCATTTCGTTCATCATTTGCGCCATAGGGCTTTGGGCTGGTCTTAATATAAATCCCGTAACTAAAAACATCAGAAAATATCCTATTATGACAACTAAAATAATTAGCACCACTTTTGAGACATTATCTAATTCCTTCAAATTGATTTGTTTCGTTTTCATATGATTTTCCCTTTTTTATTTAGTTTTTCAGCCAAAACATCTCTGATTATATCAAAAGCTTTGATAATCTTCGGATTTGTAATTTTGTAATAGACATTCTTGCCTTTCCTGTTTGAAATAACAATTCCTTTAGCTTTCATAATTGACAAATGCTGAGAAATATTGGCTTGACTCAATTTAGTTTTTTCTATCAATTCTGTTACTGACATTTCTTTAGCTCTTAAAAGATTCAGAATTTCCAACCTTGTGGAATTTGAGAATACTTTACACATTTCAGCATGGATTTCATAAAGTTCTCTCATAGATGGATATTAGAATATTTTAATATTTAAATGCTTTTTGTTTGCTAAGAAAATGTATATTTACCAAACAGACAATTTACCTGACTTTAACTTAACAGCTCATGATTTAGACAGTAGTTGAGTAAGCGCCGAAGAATAAACTATAATTATTTTTTTTGGCACACAAGGAAATAATGGTCTTTCTGCAATGGACTTAAATCCTTTACATCAATTATTTTCAATTTTTTCTCCAATGTAGTTTTAACATCATTAAATATTGCCTTTGGGCTTTTGGTGACATCAATGCTTCTTGTCTTGATTGCTACTATCGCATAGCCCTTTGGCTTCAGGAATAATTCTATATTCTTAAGAAATATTTCAACCTGGTTTTTCTGGGCAATATCCTGGTAGAGTACATCAGCCCTTGCAATATTATTTTTATAGGATTCAGGATGAGCTGCATCTGCTAGCATTGCTGTCATATTTTTTCTCTGCTCAACTAAGTACAGCAATTCCCTGCATGCCCTTGGAGAAATCTCAACACAGAAAACAAAGCCATCTCTCCCGACAATATCGCTTATGTAACTGGCAGTCTGGCCCTGCGCAGCGCCTAAATAAAGCACTATATCCCTTTCTTTTATTGGTATAACTGCTATGCCCTTTACAATTGAAGCAGCCAGTTTGCTCCTGTTTGGTATAAACTCCCTGTAGCCATCAATCAGCCTTTCGCCAAAATAACTTTTATTGTCAAGGCTTTTTGTAAGCAAAATTTTTCTCTTTCCCTTCCATGCAAAATATATGCCTTTGTATTTTGTTTTTTCTATTTCCATTAGTGCAGCACCCTATCCTTGCTAAGTACATGCTTAACATAATTCCCATTTAGGTATTTATTCTTCATGGTATTAAGGGCCTTTATGTAATCTGCAATGTTTTTTGATAATAAATAAAAGCTGTCATTCTTTCTAATTGACAATAAAGAATATGCCCTTTTTGTGCAATCTATATAAAATGCCCTACTTTTTAGCTTGTTTTCCAAGGCCTCCGGAAATATTCCATTAATGAAGCAATAGCTGTCTGCAAACTCTTTAACTTTTGTAGTATCATTTTTTAAGTCACTAAAATAACCTAACTTTTTATTTGGCTTTATGAATTCATTAAGCATATTACAAGTGTACTCAAATGAAGTTGCATGGGTCATTAAGTTTAAGTTCATGTCTTCAAATGCCTTGCCTGCAATCACTTTGAAAAATGCTAAGCCATCCTTGAATGTTGCCACCTTTGTCTCCAGCAATAAATCGCCTACCAGCCTGGTTAAATTAAGGTTGTTCATTTTTTAAAATAATCCTTTTTTGCAGCAATAGAGATTTTGCTTGCTAACTGCCTCGCTGCTTTGCCTTTTTTTTCAGCCTTTGTTATTGCTTCATGGGAAAAGATCACCCCAAAGCGCGGTGGCTTGGCTCCTGTGCGAAGATGCCTGAACAACGCCTTTTCCGCCCCCAAAACCTGAATTGTTGATGATGGCAGTTCAGCTAGTCTTTTCATGCTTCCGGCTATTGCAATTAGCCTTGCCCCTATGAATGTCCCTGCTGTATTTTTTAAATTATGATAGTTATTCATTAATTTTTCAAGCCATTCTTCATTCCTTTCCTTTGCCTTTATCAAACTCTCAACAGCTGAAATCAAGGAAAATATTGCATCAAAGTCTTCCTTATTGAATACAGATATATCTTTGTCAATTTGTTTTTCTTTTATTGCTGCAAGAAATTCCTTAAGCTCTTCTTTTTTTGATGCGGTTATGGAATAATAGCTGTAGCGCTCCCTGAGGTTTTCAACCAATCTGTTAATTATCTTTATTAGTTCATCTATTGTATGAATTGCCTGTATAACTAAAAAATCTGCAGTTATGCTTTCCTTTAGCTTGTTTTTTGTCAGCTTTATGTTAAGCTCCCTTAATTTTGCTAAGTCCATAAAAAATGCAGTAATATCTGTCTTAAATATTTATCTATGCTATATATTGAATATACACAATATTTATTAATTAAAAATATTGTAATCTTAATATGAGAACAGGAATAAGCGTAAGGGACGCCATGACAACTAAACCTATAGTAATCAAGCCTGATATAAGTGCAGAAGAATGCGCCAAGATAATGCTTAAGGACAATGTTGGCAGCTTGGTTGTTAAAGACAAAGACGGGCTTGTTGGGATTATTACAGAAAAGGATTTTGTGAATAAATTAATTGCAAAAGGACTTGATCCAAAAAATGTTTCTGCTGAAGACATAATGAGAAGGGATGTTATTACAATAGACCCTAATACAGATATATTTGATGCAATGGTCAAGATGAATAAGGAAAGAATAAGGAGGTTGCCTGTAGTTGAGAATGGAAAGATGATAGGCTTTTTGACTCACAGGGATATTTTGAAGGTTCAGCCGCACTTGTTTGAGATATTTATGGAGCATATGAACATAATGAATATAAGGGAGGCTGAGAGAAAGCCTATCTTTAGGGCTGGCTCTGTTGAAGGCGAATGTGAGAATTGCAACACCTTTACTTTATTGCATGATATTAATGGCAAATTTATTTGTGATGAATGCATTGATAAAGGATAATTGCTTATTTCAAAATCCATAAAAACTTGGAAATCTTGTGTTCTTAAGGTCTCGATTCTGAGAAGATTAGGTCTCGATTGTGAGAGGGTCAGGTCTCGATTGTGAGAAGTTTAGGTCTCGTCTAGGTCTCGAAATAGGCCTCGATTCTGAGAAGGTTTTGAATAAGATAGGATTTTTCGGAAATGCAGAATTTTACTGGTATAAAGCTTGCTGTTGGGGTTCCACAGGAAATGAGGTCTCGATTGTGG
>JBFMDT010000019.1:0-2821 GCA_040753775.1 Nanobdellota archaeon
AAATGCGGGCCTGTGCTGTGGCCTGTGCTACCTACTATAGCTATTATCTGACCTTGCTTAACCCTTTCGCCTACTTTAACCTTTAAGACACTACAATGCGCATATCGTGTTGCAAGGCTGTTAGTGTGTTTTATGTCAACACATAAACCATAGCCGCCATAAAGGCTTGATCTGGCAACAGTGCCTTCTGCTGCTGCTTTGATTTCTGTTTTATTTGCCGGATTGTCTGCAATATCAAGGCCGGTATGATAATATGGTGTACCATCAGCTCTAGCACGCCTCTCATTATAAGGGGCACTTATACGGCCTATCATTGGCCATATTAAAATAGATTCTGTTGTTTTAAATCCAATTTTTTTAAACAATTGCTGAATAGAATAATTAAGATTATTCCAGTGCTTGTATAGCTCTTTTATATCTGCCTTCTCGAATAATTCTGAATGCTTTTTAACTTCTATCAATGTAGATTCAAGCTCTTTATAATTAATATTCACTAATTGCAACCTCTTAATCTGTATTATTCTTTCTATTTATCTATTTTTACTATGACACCTTTCGCTTCAAGTTTGTCTGTCTTTTGATATATTCTGCCCCTCGTTAATTTATATGGTGCTGCATCACTTGATATATTATCTTTTATCAGGTATTCCTTTATTGATTTGTTGTTTTTAGAAACTATAATCAATAAGTTACCATACGAAAGCTGATAATAATTATTATCTGGTTCTGATCGATAAGCTTTTTCTGCATATTCAAGAGCTTTTTTATATTCTTGCTTTTCAAGATATAGTAGTGATAGCCAATAGTTTCTATAGGCATCTTTTTTTATTTTACTAATGCAATCTTCGGCAATTTTATAATCTTTATCATTGATCATATCAACGCATTTATTAATATCAGCAGCGCAGGCTGTTGTGCTTAAGAAAAAACTAAGGAGCGCTAAAAATAACGTCTTCATAACTTGTGACCTTCCAATATGTACTATCTAGGGCCCAAACGCACATGTTATCGTACTGCCCCGGAAATGTGGCTCTGGTATTGTTTGTTTGGTCAAGATAATCTCCGCTTGCAGTATCAACATAAACGTTATTAGCTGTTGCGTCAGTTCGCACAAAGCAGAATGTATAACCTGCTTGTGCAGCAGGTAAATTTACAACTCTATCAGCTGATGTTGCATTAATTGAATACTGACCCCAGTACTGACCAGAAGCAGTAATAGTAAAAGGTGAGCTTGTTACATTGCAATTATAATAGGCAATACCCAGCTTGGCATATTGCCCGTATGTTTCGATAGGGCTTTTGAATTGTAGGGTTGCGTTATCTTCAACCTGTATGTAACGTTCAAACATTTCTATATTGCCGACATTGGCTTTTACAAAATATGCTGGGCTATTGTAGCCCTGCCACTGTGAGCCATTTCCAGTAGTTACAAATTTACCCATCCCACCATAGTTACTTGCTAGGTATATATTTCCATTCGTATGCTTATAAAAATTAGCTGGCTGAACACCTTCGTCGAAGTAAACTATTGAATAAGTAGCACCCGGATAAAAACTTGCAAAATCATAACCGCCAGCAAAAGGGTTTATTTTGACTACAAAATCCGAAAACCCTGCATATAACATTTTTTGCGCAGAGTCGTAATACAAAGAAAGGCCTGTCGTAGCGTAATCGATATTACTAAAAATAGTTAAATTTTCTTGAGCACTACCGTCTTTTGGCACTTTGTATATATTCCCACCGCTTAATATTGCATAAAAATAATCATCACCCAGCTCTAAATCTGTAATATATGTACCAACACTACGAACCTGTGTCCATGTGTCATTGTTATAATTGGTTAGTTTATATATATAGCTACCACATCCAGCGTATAGATATGTGCTGTCGTTGACAAATTTACAAGAATACCCGTTTGCAGGTGTTGCGCTGAGTGCCCATGTATTATCGCCTGTCATCTTATATATATCGCCGTTATTGAGTGCTACAAATAATTTGTTTGCAGTTGGTTCTATTCCAAAATCAACCAACGATCTACTGCTAGGGAAACCAGAAGTAGCCTCTTCAATTCGTGTCCAGCTGCTACCATCAAAAACAGAATAATCACTGTTGTTTGAACCAACATAAAGCTTATTGTCAAATTTTTGAAATTTATAACCAATATAATTGTCAACCTTAACCATCGATTGCGTATCAAGATTAATTGTACTGGTATAATAAGTTGCATTAGAGCCTGTAATATATGTTGTATTATTATATTCAATGATATCATTCATTGAATATGAGCTGCCAATATTATAAGCCCATTCTATGCTATCATTTAGCTTTATATTACTTGATAATTCATCCAGAGTCTCTAGCGCTGACTGTATTGTGTTATCAGCTGAACTTAGGTTGCCATCAAAATTAGTCGTATCAGTAGTGACACCGCTGGCGGCGGTGCTGCCCGTAGTGAGTTTCTTCCCGGGTACAGCAAAACCGCCACCCGGAACATTCGCACCCTGCCCAAATACTGACAGAGGTATAAATAACAAAATGGCTAAATATAAAGATAATATTTTCTTCATAATTAATCCCTCAATCCTGTTATGTCTACACTTGCAGAATTATCTGCATCCGAACCACCTGTAACAGCAGTTATTTTCAAATAGGTTGGCCTGAAGTTTGCTCCGTAGATTGTGCCTGTGAGCCCGTCTATTGCATTCAATTCAATTTCTGCACCCGGCACTACATAAGCAGCAACGGCAGTTCTGTCTGGCTTTTCAACTTTGTTTTCCAGAAAAAATGGCCTTATTTTTACAGCGGTTGCCGTACCTTTTAG
>JBFMDT010000020.1:0-2072 GCA_040753775.1 Nanobdellota archaeon
TTAAGAGCAATTGGCGCAGTTATGTCCTCTGAAGTAAAAGGACAATCTTGGAATAGAAAAAACAGGTATAGAAAAGAGCAAAAGATATATGCCTATAAAAAATTAAGATGGGAAGTATAAAAAAGAATAAATAATAGGACTAATGTATATCTATGTTAAAAGAATAGATTGTTTAGTAAGTGGAGATGATCATGAAGAAACTTTTCATAAAAAGTTGAAAAAAGAATTAACAAAATTTGGAAAATATGTAGACTTGTAAAATCTAAAAACTGGGAGGGGAAAAGATGCCAGAAGGAAGAATGTTAAAAAAAGCTATTTCAACCAGCAAAAAATTAGCTGAATTAAAAACAGATTCTGCCCGCCTACTTTATACATGGTTAATTCCTCATCTTGATGTAGAGGGACGATTTTATGGAGATGAGGATGTCATTAAAGGTTCTATCGTCCCTCGTTTAAAATCCTTTACTCCTGAAAAAATTAAAAATTATTTACAAGATATGGCTAATATTGGTCTTATAATTTGGTATGAAGTAGATGGAGATAAATATCTACAATTTACAGTTTTTGAAAAACATCAAACTCTTAATCGGGACAGGGAAGGAAAATCTCAAATTCCTCCTTCAACTCCTGAGAACTCTGGAGTAACTCCTGAGAACTCTGGAGTAACTCCTGAGAACTCTGGAGTAACTCCTGAGAACTCATTGCTAAGTAAAGATAAGTTAAGTAAAGATAATATAAATTTAAATAAAGATAATAATAAGGTAACTCCTGAGTTATTCCAGAGTAACTCAGGAGTAAGCAAAAAAGAGAAATTAGATATAAATAAATTTCCTTTTCTTAAAGAAGAAGATTTTAGAAAAACATACGAAGATTATCTCGATATGAGAAAAAAGAAGAAAAAACCAGCAACTATTAAGGCAGAAGAATTAGTATTGAAAACTTTACATAAATATAGCAAAGAAAAAGCAATGCAAATGCTTGAACAATCTATCCGTAATAGTTGGACGGATGTTTATGAAATTAAAGGAGGTACAAATGGAAAATATACAGGACTTGCAGAGAAAAATTACCAAGAAGGAGCATGGTAATTGGATTTCTGCACAAGAATTACTTAAAGAACCTACAATGACACAATTAGAGGAATTATGCCCAAAACATAATATTCCTTTGGAATTAGTTGATTTAGGATATAGAAAGATAAAAAAATGTATTGCTTGCAGTAAAGAAATTGACGAAGAAATAAGACAAAGGGAATTAGAATCATTAGAATATGATAAAAAATTTAAATTACAGCAAGTGAATATACCATTACGATTTAAAGATAAAACATTCGATAATTATATTATTCAAAATGATAAACAGAAAAAGGTAGTTGAAGAAGTGCAATGGTTTATTGCTAATTATAATAATAGCACAGGGATAATCCTAATTGGTAACACTGGGACCGGGAAAAATCATCTTGCAATAGCAATGATAAAGGGAATAATTCAAAGATATAATGTTTTTGTTAAGTTAACAGAGGCATTAAAAGTTATTCGAGATATAAAATCAATCTGGAAAAATAATGAAGAAAACGAGGATATGAAAATAAAGGAATATAGTAATGTAGGCTTATTAGTAATTGATGAGATAGGAGTGCAATATGGTTCAGAAACAGAACGAATGTATTTGACGGAAATTATTAATG
Organism: Nanobdellota archaeon; assembly: GCA_040753775.1. Taxonomy (GTDB): domain Archaea; phylum Nanobdellota; class Nanobdellia; order SCGC-AAA011-G17; family JAFCDX01; genus JBFMDT01. Next base: position 1,688 of record JBFMDT010000020.1, read on the forward strand.
ATAGATATAATTGGATGAGACCGACTGTTTTGATTGCTAACTTGACAATAAAAGAGTTGCAAGAAATTTTAGGGGAGAGAGTAATAGATAGGTTTAGAGAAGGAGGCAAGGTAATAGTTTTTGACTGGGAGAGCTATCGAAAATAGCAATATAAGACCTGCTCAATTCAGGGCAAGGAAGTTTTGAGTTTAAGGGGGTAAAATAAATGGGATATGATAACCTTAAACTTTTCTTCGCCCTTCTTGACTTAGCTGAAAAGGAAAGGAAAAGGAAAAGAAGATTATGTCAGAGTTGTCTATGGAAAGAAGCAAAATTTTATGTAAAAACATTTCCCATAGAAATGAGAGATGATAAAATTATAATGAAAGAAGAAATTCGCTATTTA
>JBFMDT010000021.1:0-1718 GCA_040753775.1 Nanobdellota archaeon
AGATTTAAAGAATGCACCAACTTCATCCACGGTATAAGTTTCACTAAATACGGCCATCCTCTCCTATATTTACAACAATTTGTCACATATTATAACACTTAACTCATAAATACACAATAAAAAAAGGATTAAGGTGATATAAAATAAGTTGTGTAAATTGGTTTTGAAAGAGAAATAAAAAAGGTGTATTCTTCCAATTGGTAAACTGGAGTAAAACTCCAGAAAGGAGGAATACACCCCATGAGTTTAAAGTATTTGTATTTTACAGATAAAGATTTATCAGAAAGATGGAAAGAAGTAAAGAATATTTTTTGGGAAGACACCCAAGAAAGAATACCTGAAATGGTTAAAAGATTAATGGAAAATTGTTTGGAAGAAGAATTAGAAGAAATAGTAGGAGCATCATACTATAAACATACACCGGAAACAAGGAAAGGTTATCGTAATGGATACTATACCAGAACTCTTGAAACCAGGTATGGATTTATTCCAGAAATAATAGTACCAAGAGCAAGAAATATATCTTTTAAGACAAAAGTATTTGAAAGGTATAAAAGGAGACAAAAAACAGTTGAAGAAGTTCTTTTAGGAATGTTTCTAAAAGGTGTTTCAACCAGAGAAGTAGGACCGATAGCAGAGGGAATCAGTGGTGTCTCTCTATCAGCAACAACAATATCGAATATAACGAAGGCATTAGACATAGAAGTGAGGAAATTTCACAATAGGGAATTAAACGACCATTATGATTATTTAATATTTGATGGAATAACCGTCAAAATAAAGAATTGTATAAAAAGTGAAAAAAAATTGGTATTGGTTGCATATGGAATAACAAATCAAGGGATAAAAGAATTGATAAGTTTTAAAATAGTCAAGAAAGAAGATGAAAGTAATTGGACGATATTTTTCAATGATCTATATCGCAGGGGAATAACAGGAAAAAACGTAAAGTTAATAATAACAGATGGACACAGAGGATTATTGTCCGCCTTGGACTTTGTATATCCAAATGTACGCAGACAGAGGTGTTGGGTACATAAATTAAGGAATGTCGCTGATAAGATGCCTAAGAAACTGCATGGAAGTTGTTTATTTGAGGCAAAACTAATATATATGGCTAAAAATAAAAGAGAAGCAATAAAAACATTTAAAAAATGGAAAAGTAAATGGGAAGGTGAAGTACCTAATGCAGTTAATTGTTTAGAAATGGATATAGATGATTTATTAAGATTTTTTGATTATCCCAAAGAGCATTGGAAAAAGATAAGGACAACGAACGCCATAGAAAGAAATTTCAGAGAAGTAAGACGAAGGATAAGAACTATGAATGTATTTACTAATGATGATAGTTGTGAAAGGATTATATATGCAATATTTTGTTCTTTAAACGATAAATGGAAGAATAAACCTTTGAAAGGATTTATGGAATAAAAGAAAAAACAGGTGTGGTAAGATATATACGTTGATTAGATCGTTGAAAATATGGGCAATTGCGTGCGATTTTTGGAATAGAAATTTATGAAAATTTGTTTTTAAAGAAAAATTGTGGTTTAAATGGATTTTAAAGATAAATAAAATTATGGAAGAATTACATCTGTAGATGGTTTTAAAAATTTACACAAAACTATTGACATTATCGATTATTTTACTATTCCACCGATTTTAACTTCTTTAAGAGGAGTTAAAATAACTATCTCTCCATTATTGTCAGCGCAAAG
>JBFMDT010000022.1:0-1657 GCA_040753775.1 Nanobdellota archaeon
TTAAAGAAGCACCAAATAACCCAAAAAAGAAAGTTCAGATTGTTGAATCTGTTCGGAAAGGCAGTAAAGTATCCCAAAAGATAGTTCGTCATGTTGGTGTAGCAATAGATGATGATGAACTGGAAAAATTAAAGCTTCTAGCTGAGTCGATTAAACAAAAACTTGAAGACAACGGACAACTTAACATATTTGCTCCAGAAGAGTTTTCAAAAATGGATAATGTTGCAAAACATATACAGATAACAGAAGAAGATTATCAGGTTGATATAAGGGATTTGGAAGAGGAAAGTAGACTAACCAAAGGGATTCATGATATATACGGAAACCTTTTTGAACAATTAGGATTTAGAAATGTTATTCAAAATCCAGCCAGGAATAAATCTAGTGTAAATATCTTTAAAGAAATAGTTTTAGCACGTATTGCCAATCCAATAAGCAAGAATGCCAGCGTAGACATGCTTGAAAAGGATTTTGGAATCTCTCTAAATCTGGATAGAGTTTACAAAATGATGGATAAACTTAATGATGTTAGCATAGAAAGAGTTAATGATATTGCATATAACAATACCTTGGAGCTTTTTAACAATAAAATAGACGTAATATTTTATGATTGCACAACAATATACTTTGAATCATTCAAGGAAGATTATTTAAAAGAGCCTGGCTACAGTAAGGATCATAAATTTGGCCAACCACAAGTATTAATGGCATTAATGGTAACTAAAGAAGGCTTGCCTATTGGTTATCAAATTTTCAATGGATCAAAATGGGAAGGAGATACGCTAGCACCAGCATTAAAAGAATTAAGAACAAAGTACAATTTAGACAATATAATCTTTGTGGCTGACGCTGGAATGCTAAGCAAAGATAATTTGAATAAGTTAGAAGAACTAGAGCAGGAAGGATTTGAATATATAGTAGGAGCAAGGATAAAAAATCTTCCAAAGGTTTTAACAGAGCAAGTTTTGGACTATAACAACTATAATGGAGATGAAGAATACAAAATTGGTAAATTTGATTACAACGGAAGGAATTTGATAATCAGTTATAGCAAAAAAAGAGCTAAAAAGGATTACCATGACAGATTAAAATCTGTTGACAAGCTAAAATCCAAGCTTTCTAAGAATCAAAAGCCAAAGGAACATTTGAAAAATCAGCCATTTAAGAAATATTTAAAGTTGGAAGGTGAAGCAAGCATTAGCTTAGATAATGAGAGAATAGAAGCTGATGCCAGGTGGGACGGATTACATGGGGTAATATCTAATTGTAAAGAACTAACCAACGAAGAAATATTGGCTAAGTATACTGATTTATGGCAAGTAGAAAATGCTTTCAGAGTGACTAAGCATGATTTAAAAATCAGACCGGTATTTCACTGGAAACCTGAGAGAGTAAAGGCTCATTTTGTAATATCTTTTGTAGCTTATTCATTGGTAAAGTATCTTGAATACAGGGTTGGGCTTCAGTATGTAAAAATGAGTCCAGAAAAAATCAGACAGACTTTAATTAGGGTCCAAACAAGTATTCATTACAATAAAGAAAAGAATATACGCTATGCTTTACCATCAAAAATCCCTCAAGAGGCTAAAAAGATCTATAAAATTCTTGAAATTCCGCTTAATACAACCCCTTACATACTGGAAAAATGTAGTGCCCT
>JBFMDT010000023.1:0-1601 GCA_040753775.1 Nanobdellota archaeon
AATTGAACCTACTACTGCCCCGGAAAGCTTCCATATGAGTTTATATTCCATCTTCTATGTTAAGATAATTATATATTTAAATCTTACGTCAAATGATTCCTCTAAGTGTCAAACGCCGACGGAGGGAATTTCAGTCTTTTCAAATATTTTTCTGAAAAGCTCTTTTGAACCCCCACACCCTTGCGGGAACAGGTTAACCTGATTTTTGCTCAAGCTTTTCCTAAAAGCTTGTTTCAAGACTTACGCTTATGTTTTGTATAATCTGCGCACTACCAGGTTATGCGACGTCGGCTTATTTAAAAAAGTAATTTATAGATTTTTAAAACTTTTGTTTATTTTCAGTAGATAGGAAAGTGCAAAAGTGGGAACTGAATGAAAAATCTCCTCATTAGAATGGCTGTAAGTCCTATTCTTGGGGGATTGTAGTGTTTAGGCCTTTATATAACTAAATTTATATAGAATCTATAATTTATAATAAATATGAGATGTAAAGGAAAGAAGAAGGATGGAAATGAATGTAGTAGAGATGCCTCTGAAGGATCAGAATATTGTTATCAACATATAAATGGAATTTGGAACAAAATAACATTCTTTTTAGCAAACTTATTGGGGGTAAAGAGAAGATTCTTACTGTGGTTTATATTGTTCGCTTTAGTCATTTTTTTAATTCAAGGGTATGCAAATTACCAATATAACCAAATCTTAGACAATCTAAAATTAAAACCAGATGTTGAAGTCGAAATCTCGCCCTTTTTATTTCAAGAAGCTTTCGGCGAATATCTTCCACTAATAATAACTAATACAGGAGATTATACTTTTGAGGATATTCATATCTTTATTAATTCATGTGAGATGCAAGACGCTTATTACGAACATTATAATATGCCTTTATTACCTTCACATTCAGAAAGAACTATTCCTTTTGGCAATAAGAAGGTTATTGAATCATTTAAAAAAGGTAACTGTTATCCTTTCGCAGGTAAGGAAAGAAGTTATGCTTCATTTGCTTTTAATCCTTGGAAAATCAATCAGGGTGAAAATTATACCTCCACCTCTACAGGCTGTGGGATTTGTTTTTTTGATGCAAGAGTATTTGCTAAGTATATAGATCATGGGGAAAATAAAACTTTCAATAAAACTATAAATTCTTATCTCAATTTTCCAGTAAATTTGACTATATCAATTTCCCCATCAGAAGAGTAAGTTAATCCTGTTTTAATGTATTGTAGTGCGAGAGCCTTTTGCTTTCTTCTGTAATGCTGAATCATGCCATAGATTCTCATCTGATTTAAGTTATTAGCTCTCCATAGCCTTTTACTTTGCCTTTCTGGTTCTGGATTATCCTGCCTTCTCAATCTGGCTTTAGTGTTAAGAATTTCTCTAAAATTTTCTTAAAATCTGGTGAGAACCAAGCATAAAATATTATAAATAGAGCCAACCTGTCCATTAAATCCATTCACTTTCCTATCTACTGTATTTTTTAATATCGTTCCATCCCCATCTTCCCCCAATCATATGCATGCATTTCACACTAGTGTCGCAATAGAGTTTAAACCCATTTTTAGCAGCATCTATGCAAAACCAGATATCATCAAAGGGCT
>JBFMDT010000024.1:0-1234 GCA_040753775.1 Nanobdellota archaeon
TAAATTACCAAAAAGTTTATAAATAAAGAAGTTTTGCTTAAAGTAGGTGTTTTTGATGAAGAACAAAATAAATTTATTATTTTTCGGTCTAATCCTCTTGCTATCTGTTTCTATTGTTAGCTCTGCCTGGGTAGAGACTAATTATGGCTGGAAATGGGTAAGCGGAAGCGCAATTTATGATCCTATCTATACATTTTATCAGCCTGATTTAAGTCCAAAACCTTTTTCTACTGCTCTTCTCGGTATGGATGTATGGACTAACAAACCACCAGAGAGCTATAATGTTGGGGATTCTGGTATGTTATGGGCAAAAATTGATATGGTTGTTCCTAAAGATAATAAAATTTATGGTAAGATGACATATAGTTTAGTTTCTGATGGCATAACAGAACCTGGTGGTGGTTGGAAACTTCTTATTCCCTATCAAGATATGAGATTTGATCCGGACGTAAGTCTTTATACATCTAAGTTTGTTGTCCCTTCTAATCTAAATAAAGAAGAGTTAAGTGGTTTAAGGATTTTAGTTGATTTTGATGCAAGATATCTTAATAATATGAGTCCATACTTTTTTGTCGGATATGTTGGTGCTTTTAATGCCGGTACACAAATCACCTATAATGCCAGTACACAAATCACCTATAAATTTTATAACCCTAATTTAAGTCCACAACCGTTGCCTACTGATGTTCATAATATTGCAGATGTAAGGACAAATAATGCACCAGAAAAGTATGTTCCGGGTCAGGAGGTTACAATATTGGCAAAGATACTAGATAAAGATGGTAATCCATATCAACCGGGAATAGGAACAAGAACCGTAAGTTATATGCTTGTTTCTGATGCTATACAGTCTAAAGATGGTGGTTGGAAACCCCTAATTTATAATAATATGGCTTATGATTATGCAACAAACTATTATATGGCATTTTTTACTATACCTTCAGATTTATCTAAAGAAGCTATGTCTGGTTTGAGGATTTTAGTTGATGCATATGAAACGTATCCAGGTAATGTATCTTCAACACAAGTTGTCAGATATGTTGGTGCTTTTAATTCTGGACCTTTACCAAAATATATAACATCAGAAACAAATCAAACTGGAGAATTAGAAACAAATCAAACTGGAGAAAATATTACAAGGAATATATCTTCTTACATAGAACTGCCAGTACCTGTAAAAGAATGCAATGGTTGTTTAATAGATACTACATGCTTGCCATTTGGTATGAGGGTA
>JBFMDT010000025.1:0-1152 GCA_040753775.1 Nanobdellota archaeon
TATACGATATGGTAAGTGATTGTATAGAAGAAGTAAAAGTGGCCCATCCATTAAAGGTAAAGATGATAGCAGAAGCGAGAATAAAAACAGATAAAATATCAGCAGATATATTAGCGCACCTTTTAAGAACAGATTTAATTCCTGAGTGTTATGTTAGGAATAATGACAGCCAGCGAATACAACAGGTGTTGAGACAAAGGATGTTTTTAGTAAGGTTACAGACAATGGTAAAGAATAAGATTCACAATCTTATAGACAGGCAAGAAAACGCGAGACAAGAAGTTCAGAATTATACAGATTTATTTGGGGCAAGAGGGTTTCAATTTTTAAGGAGTGTAGAGATACCTATATTGGAGAGGAAACTTTTAGATGGACAAATAGAGTTATTAGAAGAATTAAGGACGCGAATAAGTTATGTAGAAAGCATATTAGAACAGTTACAAGAGAACGATGAAATAGTAGAGCGATTAAAAACAATACCTGGAATAGGAAAGCATTTTGCAATGTTACTTAGACACGAGATAGACAAGATAGGACGATTTTCTACATCTGACAAGTTATGTTCATATGCTGGTTTAGTACCAGCTACTTATTCGTCTGGTGGGAAAACTTATCATGGTAGGATAGTAAAACAGGGTAATAAGTACATAAGGTGGGCATTAATTGAGGCAGTGGTTCCGGCGATAAGAGCAGATACAGAAATAAGGAATTATTATTATTCAATGAAAGCAAAGAAAGGGTCCAATTCAGCCAAAGTGGCAACAGCCCGGAGATTGTTAAAGATAGTATTTCAGGTTTGGAAAGAAAATAGATTTTATAGAATACGAACATTACGGACCGCTCTTGTTCCCTCCTAACGCTCCGGATTTTTGGAGGCGTTCTTAAAAAGGTTAGAGGGTCCTACATCAAATTTTACGATGTGTGCTAATAAATAGTACGAATATAAGGATGACAAAAATTATAAATGTAATAAAAATCTGGAAAGCTAATGCATTATTAAAAAAACACTTGCATTTGGCTTTCATATAAGGGGGGTTGCATCTATGAAAAAAATCATTTTAATTTTCTTAACTTTTATTATGGGGTGTTCTTCTTCAAGCAAAATAATTATGAAAACCGCATCTGAACCACAGAAAGACAAGCGGCTATTAG
>JBFMDT010000026.1:0-1133 GCA_040753775.1 Nanobdellota archaeon
GCAGAAAAGGAGCGAATATAACTGCTATCCTCCTTTCAGTTATCCAGACATTAAGGGTGCAACAGAAGAACGTATTCGTAGAGTTAGAGAATGCCCTTAAAAACCCTTCAGGATACTGAATAAGTACCTTCCCAAACTACCGGCCAGTAGATGAACATTTTAAGAAAGCTTAGAAGCAGGGATTATAATCTCGTATATGTCATACTTCACTTTATGCCTCTTTAATATGGGCTCTACCATGCCTATATCCTCCTTTTTTAATACCAAAGCCCCTCTTAAGAGCCGTAGATGGGGTATTTTTGATAAAATGCCTTCTCTCTTGTAATGATAGGTATTGTTATTAGAATTATCTTTATAGCCATAAATCTCTCTGTTAAACAGCACTTTTTGGTAATGGCTTAATTTGGATAAATCATACACTATAATTCTTGCTTTCATACATATTTAAAGGGAAAGCATATATTTAAATAGTTACTTATTAATATTAATAAGTATGGAGAGGGAACAATTTATAACGGAACTAAACAAAGACGTATTTGACGAGTATAAACGAAAGAACGCTGTAACTATCAGGAACATAAGTACAGCATTAATAGAATCAGCAGTGGGCTCTGCATTTGTAAATGAGTCATGCAAATCGACAGAAAAGATAAGCAAAAGCCAGATAATATACAGAAAATTAAAGAAAGATAAGGAAGGCATTAGGTTTGCATTTGAGGAGAATGCAAAAAGATTCCTTAAGCTGACAAAGACTTTCTCAAGGAATAGGAAGCTAATTGTTTCATTTGATACAACAGAAGAACCCTTCTATGGAGAACTTGATAAGGCTGAAGACAATCTCTATTTGCATGACATTACTTATCAAACAAAGGGTGCGAAATACGCTTACAAATATCTTACTCTTGCAATAACTTGCAGTAATGAAACAAGGTATATCCTTGACGGGGTAATGATTAGACGAGGGGATTTTGTCGAGGATTATGTCTATGAGATGATTAAAAATGTAAAAAATTATATCAATATTGAATGTGTATTATTTGATAGGGGATTTGGATGGGGTGAAATCTTTAAGCTCAGAGAGCTAAAAGTTAATTATATCGTCTTTTGGAAAAAACAAGGAGAATGGTATAAGC
>JBFMDT010000027.1:0-1082 GCA_040753775.1 Nanobdellota archaeon
GTAGAAAAAATACTTAACGATAGTATAAAGATATTGAATAAAGAGGGATTTATTGACGATGATATATATATTTGTGACCCTACTGATATAGAGACGACAGAAAAATGTAAAGGTTGTGGCAGAAAAACAGTAGAAGAAGAACATTTAGACAAAAAGACTGGAGAAATAATAAAAACAGAAAAAACAACTTATGGGTTTAAGTTGTTGGTAATAAGAGGTGTCCGGAGTGGGATAGTGGTATCGGCCAAGTTTGCCAAGATACAAGAGAGTGAAAAGAATTGGACATTGAAGTTAATAAAACAAGCCGAGAAAAATATTGGTAAAAAGATAAAAGTGTTAGTTTTAGATCGAGGGTTTATAAACGGTATAACACTATGGATAATCAAGCATAGTTTTAAGATTGATTTTATAATACCAGCCACAACAACAATGGATATAACCAAAGATGCCCGGGGTTTAAGGAATAGAGGTAATGAAGATGGTATCTGGCGAGAAGAAACAACAGAAATAACTGCTTTAGGAATAAGAGGATTGACCAGTTACGACCAGTATGGAGATGAAGAACATAATAAGAAAAACAGATACAGTAAAAATTTTGTAGGAAATCCGCTGAATGTAGTAATGGTTACTAAATGGGATAGAAAAGAATATCCTCGTGGAAAAGAAAAAGTATTTTTAACAACTTTGAGAGTAGACAAACCAATATCCGTGATAAAGAAATACAAGTTAAGAAGTTTAATAGAGAATACAACATTCAGGGAATTAAAGACCGGCTGGCTGATAGACAGTATACCCAAGAAAACAGAACCAGCAGTCAGAACACATGTTTTTTTGACTGTATGTATGTTTAATATGTGTAAAGCCTACAGGAGCCAATTAGGAAAAGAGAGGACAGAACAAGGTATAAGGAAATTTAGGAGACAAACTTTTGCACAAACGATGAATAAGGTGGTAATAATTGCTGAGCCATACTATGGAATATTTGACTTAGAGGAATTAGCCATACTATGGGGTAAACCACCAAAATACTTTATGCGTATAAATCCTAAAAAATTCAAAGAAGAATATGAACTTACTGAACC
>JBFMDT010000028.1:0-1002 GCA_040753775.1 Nanobdellota archaeon
TCAAAATAAAATCTGACTATTGTAATATTAAAAAGAACAATAGACGATTAAATATTGTGTAGAACAAAATAAAGTAAGCTCAGAGAATAAATCAACACTGCTGAATAATTGGACATCACTTTACAAGATTAAGTATATCATAAATTTTCATTTGAATAATACTTTGTAGTTCAAAAGGGTCCAAAGTATCTTTAAGTACTAAAAGTTTTTTCTTTGTTTTGTAAGGTATCGTATATGACTCTAGTAATCTTTGCACAGGAGTTTTGGGTTTGTCATGCTTCTTAATAATTTTAGAGCCAAGTCTCTGTTTGGAAATAATCTTACTAGAAGGGATGAAGAAGTTAAAAAATAAAGACCAGTAATTTTTATAAATATCATTAAGCATATCAACAATCTTAGGATTATCAAATCGTTGATACCCAAGGTACTGTCTAATATGAGTCCAGTTTTTTCCCTCAATATGCGCGTTATCATTTTTATGATAACTTCTTGAACGAGTATACTCTACGGGCAATTTTCTGTGGGTGAAGTATTTGAACAAGTGCCAATTAAGAAATTCAGAACCATTATCAGAATCAAATCCAAGTATTTTGAAAGGGAGAGCTTCTTCAATGCTTTTAATAGCTTCCAAAGAGGATTTTTCACCCTTACCCCATATGGCACGTGGCTCAGTCCAACCGGTAGCTATATCGACAATATTTACAGTATAAACAAAGCTGCCTGCAACAGAGTTACCACAATGAGCAACAGTATCGGCTTCAATAAAACCCGGTCTTGTTTCGTCCCACTGGTTTGTTTTGATTGGGACGTGTTTTTTTATTAACGAACCAGGCTTGGTTGTAGAAAGACCAAGCTTACCTAACTTTTTTCTTTCTTTACTAAGCAATCGGTCAATAGTTGCCGGTGATATGGTCAATAATTTTTTCTTTACCGGTTCTGGTATTTTTGTGCAATATGCTTTTTCATAGGAGGACATCCATAGAGGTATAATTGGTTGTAATC